>CALUKX010000001.1 GCA_944321335.1 uncultured Phocaeicola sp.
GACATAACAAAGTCTCGGCTTGGGAAAGTCGGGGCTTTGTCATAAAAAAAGAGGGTATGCATTTTGACACACCCTCTAGCCTAACAGTCACTATAAAGTGATAAAAAGTTGTATTAATCTATCGCTTTGAAAGCATCTTTATAAAGTCCGCAGATCGGACAAGTCCAATCATCCGGAATTTCTTCGAACGGAGTTCCCGGAGCAATACCCGTTTCGGGTGAACCTTTCTCCGGATCATAGATATAATCGCAGGCGGTACATTCGTAGCGCTTCATCACACATCTTTCGGCTACCTTGTTCCAATCGACCAGTTTCCAGAACGCATCGATGAATGCGGCACGGCGGTTGCGGTAATCGATGTAATAGGCATGTTCCCAAACGTCGATGACCAATATCGGCTTCAGGCCTTTGGTGAGCGGGTTTCCTGCATTCGGTTCGGCAACGATCGACAGCTTATGCTGTTTGTCGGCTACCAACCATACCCATCCCGAACCGAACAATCCGAGGGCAGCTTTGGTAAACTGTTCCTTGAACGCATCGACGGAACCGAAATCGCGGGTCAGCAGTTCTGCCAATTTCTCCGGAATGGCGGACTGTTCGGGAGTCAGCGTCTGGAAGAAGAACGTATGGTTCCACGTCTGAGCCGCATTGTTGAATATTCCACCCTCCGATTTCATCACAATTTGTTCCAGGGACATGTTTTCGAACTGAGTACCCGGAATCAGTTTATTCAAATTGTCAACGTAAGTCTGCAAATGTTTTCCGTAATGGAATTCCAATGTTTCCAGACTCATGTGCGGGGCAAGTGCTTCCAGTGCATAAGGGAGCTTTGGCATAGTGTGTGTCATAGTCGTATTATTTTAAATGGTTTATAATAAAATAACATACTGTCGTACCAAATTGTTTCCCGGAAACCGATAAAAATAAAATAGTTCCCCGAAATCCGAAACCCGTATCTGTTCGGGCCGGTTCCTGTCCGATGTCCTATCCGTTTCGAAAGCTTTTCAAAACAAGTTCAAAACTCATTTAAAGACGTTTCAAAGCCAGCTTGATAACCTTCTCTACCGGAGCGTCGGGCTCTTCCTTCAGAATAGCCGACACCACCTTCTGCGAAGGAGCCTGTGCAAATCCCAACATGGTAAGTGCCGCAACTGCCTCTTCGAAGATTTCGGTATTGGCCGATGCCACCAACGACGAAACGGTGGCACCCGAATCGATACCGGTGCTTGCAATCTTATCCTTCAGATCGACAATGATGCGTTGGGCTGTTTTCAGACCGATGCCTTTCACCGTTTTCAGCAACTTATCGTTTCCACTGCTGATGACATTGCACAATTCGGCCGGTGTGAGGGCCGACAGAATCATGCGGGCCGTGTTCCCTCCGATGCCTGAAACTGAAATAAGCTGCAGGAATAACTCGCGTTCCTGTTTGGTAGCGAAGCCATAAAGCACGTATGCGTCTTCGCGGATGCCTTCGTAGATATAAAGTTTCACCTCCTTCTTCCCCTGAATAGCCGAATAGGTGTTGAGCGAAACATTGACGCCATATCCTACACCGTTACATTCCACTACCGCCAGGGCGGGGGTGATTTCAGTAAGTTCTCCTTTTAGATATTCGATCATAATTTTGCTATTAAATTTACTACAAAATTAGGTAATAGACGTCAAATCCTTACGAAAATGTGCGATATTTTTTAAAACATACTATCGAAGTTCGTTTGGAATCGGTCTAATTGCGTATATTTGTCAATCAAATAATTTTTTAAGAAATATGAAGAAAATTAGAGCTGCCGTAGTTGGTTACGGAAACATTGGTAAGTTTACATTGGAAGCGTTGGAAGCAGCGCCTGATTTTGAAGTTGCTGGTATCGTGCGTCGTAACGGTGCAGAAAACAAACCGGCTGAATTGGCTGACTATCCTGTTGTGAAAGATATCAAGGAATTGAAGGATGTGGATGTAGCTATCCTGGCTACTCCGACCCGTAGCGTAGAAAAGTATGCAAAAGAAATCCTTGCTTTGGGTATCAATACAGTAGATAGTTTCGATATCCACACTCAGATTACTTCATTGCGCCGTACTTTGGGTGAAACAGCAAAGGCTCACAATGCGGTTTCTATCATCGCTGCAGGTTGGGACCCGGGAAGTGACTCTGTAGTCCGTTCTTTGCTCGAAGCTATCGCTCCGAAGGGTATCACTTATACTAACTTCGGTCCGGGCCGCAGTATGGGACACTCTGTAGCTGTCCGTGCCATCGCCGGTGTGAAGGATGCGTTGTCAATGACTATTCCTGTAGGTACCGGTATCCACCGTCGTATGGTTTACGTGGAACTGGAAGAAGGTGCTGATTTCAAGACAGTGGAAGCTGCCATCAAGAGTGATGCTTACTTCGTAAACGACGAAACTCACGTTATCCAGGTTCCTTGTGTAGACGACTTGAATGACGTTGGTCACGGTGTGAACTTGGTTCGCAAGGGTGTTTCCGGAAAGACTCACAACCAGTTGTTCGAATTCGACATGAAGATCAACAACCCGGCTTTGACAGCTCAGGTATTGGTTTGTGTAGCCCGTGCTTCCATGAAACAGCAGCCGGGTTGCTATACCATGATTGAAGTTCCGGTAATCGACCTCTTGGCCGGCGACCGCGAAGAACTGATCGCTCATTTGGTATAATTGGTATATCCGATGTAATCCGGTAGAATCCTGCAATAGGCGATTCTTCGGATTGGAAATATAGAAAGCGGATACTGTTTTTCTGATTGATTCAGAATAGTGGTGTCCGCTTTTTTGCAGGATTTCCTCAATTTGTCGGTGGTATACTTTGATAGTATTATTCCTTGCAAGTATATTTTATTTACATTTTCCTGTTTGAGGATTAATTACAATACGCCAATAGCCGGTCTTATCAGAACCTTCGTGAACCAAAATTCCCATATCTCTCAGGTTCTTGATGTTTTTTTCTATAGCACGTTTTGTTACACCAATTTTGTTAGCCATATTATCAGCTGTGATTGAAGGATCAGAAATTACTAGGTCGATTATCTTTTGTGAAGTTTTACTGACTTTCTTCACTGTTTCCGATGTGTCTCCGAACATTTTTGCATTTACACCGAACTTTTCGACCGAACTTTTACTGTTTACATCGAACTTTTTCTCCGAATCTTCTTCGTTTACGGGATTCTTCCCGAGGGTACTATTTACTCTGTTGGCCACTTCCTCCACAGGTATTCTTCCGTTTTCTCCCCAGTTCAGGTTATAAAAAGTAGTAAAGAAAGAAGCTGCTTCTGTTTGATATTGTGGTTCTTTGCCTGGTAGGAAATTAGGCAGTTTCTCCGTAAGTTCCCGCATCTTCCGTAAACCTGAGCCACGTTTCTCCATATAATCCAATTGGGTAAACATATCCGCAATGACAGGGTTACGGCGCATGGACGGTACTTTGTATATGTCTCGGTCTTGGATTTGTGTGCCATCGAGCATCGCACCGGGTGATACCAATTCTACTCGGTCATCATAGATATCAATATGTACTTCACCACCCATTACAGTGTAATCTCTATGGATTAGGTGGTTTACCAATCCTTCAAAGATTGCGCGGTCGGAGTAGTCAGGGAGATTTAGGCGATAGTTCGGCATCTTAACCCATCCGTTCATGGTGTAGTTCTTGATGAAGTCCATGCCATATTTCAGAAGCAATACAAGATTAGTCCGATGCTCTATGGAACTGATTGCATCGTCTTTATAGAGTCCTGTCCAACGGGTACAGAAAATACGTGATTGGAATACAGTACAATTGTCCACAAACAGCAATCCGGCATTGGTCAGCTTGCCGTCAGATGTGACAAGCCCGAATGACTCCAAATACTTATCGTTCCATTCCTGATGAGTTTGTTCGCGGAAAGTGTTGGCAAGAATGATGAAAGAGTGTTTGCTGGCATCCACTTGTGTAGGGAGGGAATCCCAAGTCATGTGCGTACCCTTTAATACTAACGAAAGTAATTGTTGGGAGTTACACTCTACACTTTCATTACCTACTCGTGTATAAGCTGTACGTGTCCCGTCTTGATAATAATAAGGAGTCAGTGTTCCTGCCTTTACTTTCACTTCAAGCAGGGTATGTTTTTCATGTTCAATCGGAATAAGCTGCACATCCGGAACCGGTCAAGTCTTGCCTTTATCATTTCACTGATAAAGTCGGCATCTGCTTGTGGATTTTCCAAGCCTACAATTACCCCCTCATCGTTTACTCCATAGAACAAACTGCCACCGTCCGTATTGGCAAAAGCTGAGACGGATTTAAGCCATGACTTTACTTTCTTTCGTTCCAGCATTTCCTTGAAATCGTAAGCCGAGCATTCCGCTATCAATGTATTGTTATGAATTTGCATCGTTTCTTTTATTTGTTTGGTAATAGACTCCTGACTCTATATACAAAGATAAGAATTTATTGTGCTGTAGAAGTGCACTTGTCTTATAAAAATTAAATATCTATTCTTGTGACAAATAAATCATTAAGTTCTTTTGTACGTTTGTATGTTGGGAGATACTCAAGAATCTTAATATTGTGACATTGTGCAGAATCCATCTTAATCTAATGTGAGTTTGAAATAAAATTAGAAAATTCCTTGCAAAAGTGATCTTATATTTATTCAATTCTCAGGAACCGTACCGGATTGGTCCGGATGGTCTGATAGCTGCTGACTCCGATAATCACCAGGGTAAAGAGACTGATGAGAAGGAGAGGGAAGAGGAAATGCAGACAGCTGATGTCTATCCTGTATGCGAATCCTTCCAGCCAACGGCTCATCCATATATAGGTGACAGGAGTGCTGATAAGAAAGGCAATGCTCAGATACGTGACGAACGGTCGTTCCAGCTGGAGCAATACTTGGAAAGGCGATGCTCCGTGAATCCGTCGGATGCACAGCTCTTTGAGTCTCAACCGGATGCTGTACCGGATTTGTCCGAACAGCCCGAATAATGTTAATAACAGGCTGATTGTTGCATAGAACAAGGTAATATTTGAAAGAAGGAATGTATGTTGGTTTTGTTGGTTGAAGAAATCTACTGTTTGGCCTATATCAAATGCATTATCGGGGAAATTGGTTTCCCACTTTTTCTGTAATTTCTGCAACAAGGAGCTCAAGGATGCATGGGCTGAAGGACGGACAATCAGTACATCAAATTTATCAGTCGGTTGTTGATAGACACTGATAGCCAAAGGGTTGACCGGTTTTCCCAAAGATTGAAGGATGATATCTTTTACAACTCCTATAATGACTTTGTCTTTCCAATAGTCGTCCTTTATATAATTGGTCATAGGTTGCCCTATCGGGCTTTCACCGGATGGTATAAATAGTTTTACAAAACGTTCATTGGCAAGCACCGGTTTAGGTGTACTTTTCATCAGATTCTCCATTTGTGTTTTATCTAATACTTCTATTTGGTAAAAAGAAAGGAAGTCCGGACAGCAATCTATAAGTTCTACCATGTGGTATTTGTCTTTTTGTCCTGAAACTTCTGCTGCCATACCCCATGAGTTGAACCCTCCCTGGGCGGAGGTAACAGCTTCTACATCTTTCCAATTTCTGATTTCATCGGTCCAGGTTGTGATAGGAATACTACTTCCTTCAGGACTGTAGATTGTCAAATCTCCTTTAAACCGGTCTCGCGCGGATTCTGTCTTTTGCACTTGTCCTTGAATAATCAGAAATGCGCTGAGAAGTCCTAACGAAACAGTAAACTGGAACGTTTGTAGGATTCCTGATATAAGACGCCTTTTTTTACCGGTATAGAACAGGCGGTAGTTGCTTTCTGTCAGATGGGGAATTTTCCAACTCATATAACTGGCAGGTAAGATCCCTATTAACAAGACAAATCCAATCAGCAAAGGCAGAACATTCAGGGAAAAAAGATAGTTATAGCTTAATTGTGCATTTACCAATTGGTTAAACAAAGAGATGGCATCATGCATCAATAGCAGCGATAACAGGAAAGCGATGAAAATCATCAGAAGCGTATCGGTAAAAAGCTGTTTACGGATATCTTTCCGGCTGGCTCCCATCAATGTTTCCACTCGTAGTGTATGGAATTGTTTCAGTAGTCGGGTAAATCCCAAGTTGATATAGTTGCAGCAACCGATAACAAGAATAAGGATTGCAGCCAACAGGCCGATAATCAGTGTTTGCGGATTACGATGAAGAAAACCATCCCCTTCCCGAAGCTGTATATCGAAGTAGGATTCCTGAAGGGATTGAGCATGATAGTGTCCGGTGCCTAATAGGGTGGGTAACTCCTCTTTGGCCAGATGCTTTCGGAAACTTTCTATGTCTGTTTCCGGATGTAGCAACAGGTAACAGTTGTTGCCAAGCCCATCTGGTAAGGCTAATAAAACATCTGCTTGTAACGCATGCAGGCTTGATGGACGGATAATAGCTGTTACCCGAACTAATAAGGGATGCTGGAAAGCCGAAATGGTAAATGTTTTGCCTATACAATCGGTTGACCCGAATATTTTTATAGCTGTTTTTTCTGTTAGAGCTACACAATCCGGACGAGTAAGTGTCTCTTGCAGACTTCCCTGAATTGTTTTGTAGGGGAAAAATCGGCAGAAGGTACTGTCTACGGCAAGTACATTCTGCAAAAAGAATGTGGCTGATTCTGTGGAGGCACTTACTTTCTCTTGGTAGAGGGTGCGTAAATATGTTTTGACCTCAGGTAAGCGTGAAATAATTTGGGGTACTTCTTCCCCATAGACGTATGTATTTTCTTCTTCATTTTCCAAGATGGGCAATGTCTGGGTTAATCGTACAATACGGTTTCTATTCGGATTATCTCCTTCAATGAATGATTCATGTAGGACGAAAGCAACCAGCAGACAGGTACAGGTAATTCCTACTGTCAGGCTGACTAAGGAGATAAAAACAAAGAGTTTGCTGTGCCACCAGCTTCGCAGAACCAGTTTTATATGTTGGGATAGAGTCATAGGTGTGATTATAAAGAGGTTTCTGTAACTACTTGTCCGTCGAACAGGTTGATGATGCGGTCGGCATAGCCGGCATCGTGTTGGGAGTGGGTAACCATGATGATGGTAGTGCCTTCCTTGTTCAGTTCGGTAAGCAGTTCCATGACTTCCTTGCCGTTTTTGGAATCCAGGTTTCCGGTTGGCTCGTCGGCAAGGATGATTTTCGGGTTGGCTACCACAGCACGGGCTATGGCGACACGTTGCTGCTGACCGCCCGACAGTTGTTGCGGAAAGTGCTTTGAACGGTGGCTGATAGACATCCGCTGCATGGCTTCTTCCACTCTCCGTTTCCGTTCGGAAGAAGGGATGCCCATGTAAAGCAGAGGCAGTTCGATGTTTTCATAGACATTCAGTTCGTCTATCAGGTTGAAGCTTTGGAAGACGAAGCCGATGATGCCTTTCCGAAGTGCAGTACGTTTAGATTCTGGAAGCATGGCTACTTCGTTTCCTTTCAGTGTATAGGTTCCATCGGTAGGATTGTCCAGCAATCCGAGGATATTCAACAAGGTGGATTTTCCACAACCGGAAGGTCCCATGATGGCTACAAATTCGCCCTCCTTGATTTCGATACTGACGTTGTTCAAGGCCCATGTTTCCACTTCGTCAGTACGGAATACTTTCTGCAAATTATTGGTCTGGATAATCGGTGTTGATGTGGTTGTTTCCATATTCAGTCTGTTTTTTTAATTGTTTTCTTGTTCAAGTTATTTGTCAAGTTTGAAAACGGTATGAGATTATTCTGCCCGCATGATGTTTGCCGGATTGATGCGTACCGCTTTTCTTATCTGCCAGCAAAGTGTCCCTATGGTGATGAGGCTTACGATCAGCAAGGCTGTCAGGAAGATTCCGAAACCGACAGGAACTTTGACGGCAAAGTCGAGGGTATAATAGTAAATCAGCACCCACGATATCGGTAGGGCTATGACAAATGCCAGTCCCAGCATGAAGAAATATTTCTTGCTGAGTAACAAATAAAGGTCCTTTCCTGTTGCACCGTTCACTTTGCGCAAGGCGATTTCCCGATAACGTTGGCGGATATCGAAAAGGGAGAGGCCGAACAGTCCCAAGCAGGAAATGATGACCGCCATTCCGGCAAAAAGGTTGTAAAGGGTGGCGATACGGCTCTCGGAAGCATAGACTTCCTTGATTTTGTTTTCCATAAAATCATATTCGAACTCTTCTACGCCGTAAACTTCCTTTTCGACCTTTTTCAAATATGCCAAAACTTCTTTCTCCTTACCGGGATAGAAAGCTATCTGATGGTAATTGTCGTAGGAGAAATTGCTTACCGAAAAGGCCATCGGACGGATACCGTCGCAGATACGTCCGTCGTAATAGTCGTCGATGACACCCATGATGGGAAGTGATTCATCGGTTCCTTTCAGTTTGAGGCTTTTCCCTTGGCAGGTAGTGTATCCCAATGCTTTCATGGCTGTTTTGTTGAGCACATAGAAGGATTCAAAATCATTGAGTGAAGTACCGCTTGCATTTCGGGTGGATATTTCTCCTTCCAGAATATGCAGGCCATAGACCTGAAAGAATTTGGGAGTAGCATACCAGTTGTAGATGGGGACTACTTGACCATCGTTTCCGATGGCTTCCAGTATATAGTCACTGGTCCCTATCCACGTGGCATCGTTTACCCAGGCTTCAATGTCGGGGCAGGCATCCAGCATCGATGCGATTTGTTGGGAACGGCTGTTACGGTTATTGCTTCCGGTGGCACGGTAATCTTCGCTTTCATTCGTCAGTTTGGCTATCAGGATGTCTTTTGTCCTGAATCCGGGATTGGTCTGCAACATCGTGTTCAACTGCTTGTTGAAATATCCAGCCAGTACCACGAGTACAAATGTCAACGTATATTGCAGGAAGAGCAGACTCATACGCAGGCGGATGGATTGTCTGGTATTTCCATTGGAGTGCAGATGGATGGCAGGTACTGTTTGGGTATAGGTTCTATAAGGATAGAGTGCGGATAGTAATGGGAAAAGTATCAGTAACCCCAATGTCAGCCAGGCGTCGAACGGAGTGTATGGAAATGTTTTCTCGAAGAATCGTGCTATCGGGTGACTCGCCAGTTCGATGACTGCCCAAGCCATAATCAGGGCAGCCAGTATCAACAACAGGTTTTCCAGATAGATTTGTAGGAAAATGGCCGTGCGACTGGCTCCGAATATCTTTTTCAGGCAGTATTCGCGGCTGCGTTTCTGCATGAAAATGAGATAGAGGTTGATGAAGTTCAGCAGGCCGGTAAGCAAGAGAATGATGCAAACGACAATAAACACACGGAGTTGCTGCGGGTTGCCGCTGTTGTAGCTTGTATCGGTGGAATGTGCCAGCCCCGACCAGTATAGGTCTTTGGCAGAAATTAGCCGGAACTGATAGTGTCTCCAGTCGGGTGAGGCTGGATTGACAGGACGTTTCACTTGTCCGGTGGCAGCTATCTTCTGTAAATCTGCTCCAGAATTAAACTTGTAGAATTCGATTGGCATTCTTGACCACATGGCCGGGAGCTGGGATGAAATGACAATATCGAAATTAAGAAAGGTCTTGTTTGCAGGCTCTTTCAGAATGCCTTTTACTATCAGTTCTTTTTCGTTCGAGAACTGCAAGGTCTGTCCGATGGGGTTTGTCTTCCCGAAAAGTTTTTGGGCGAGTTCTTCTTTCAGCAAGATTGATTCAGGATTATCAAGGGACAGTTCTCCCTGCATTACTTGATGAGGGAAAAGCTTGAAATAATTGTTGTCTGTCACGATACCGTTCAACGGATACCGGTGGCCGTCTTTCAAGATAAACTCATTTCCCAAAGGAATTACAACAGCTTTGGTTTCTATCCAGTCGGGATTGATAAGAATGCTGTCCGACTGGAAGGTGAGTCCACCCAAATAGCGGTTTCCTTCCATGTCTATTTGAATACCATAAACAGCATTCCGGTCGATGCAATGGCTGTCGACTGTGACTTCCCGATGGATGTACCGCATCAGGATAATGCTGCATGCCAGGCTGAAGGCAAGTCCCAACAGATTGATGACCGTGTAGACACGTGCATGCAGAAGGAAACGTAAAGCGTATTTCAGTGTTTTCATGTGAATGATAGATGATTTTCTTGGTGTAAGAAATGCGTATTATTTCAATATCAGTTCTTCAGCCTCGCCAAAGGTATCATATCCGGTGGTAATTACCCAATCTCCCGGCTGTAATCCTTCAGTAATTTCATACTGCATCGGATTCTGGCGTCCGATAGTGATGGGCACTTTCACGGCTTTGGTCTTGTCGGCATTAAGTTTGTATATCCATCGGCCTCCGGTGGATTGATAGAAAGTTCCTCGAGGAATGACCAGTGCCTTTTCCGGTTGTCCCAGTTCAATCTGCACCCGGAAGTTTTTGCCCAGGCGGAGATTGTCGGGCTTTTCTCCGGTGAAAACCAGGTCGACTTCAAACTGACGGTCCTTGACTTCGGGAACCACCTTGCTCACTTTAAGCGGATAGCGTTTCCCTTGGTAGGTGATGTAGGCAGGAAGCCCGTTTGTCAGGCGGTCTATATAGTATTCGCTCACCTGGGTATGTATCTTGAAACGGTCCATGACCTTGATTTCGGCAAGAGATTCCCCGGCTGCAACCTGCTGTCCGGGTACCACTTTGATGAGGCTGAGCTGTCCGTCTATCGGCGCACGTACTGTCAGGTTTTCCATCCGTTGCAGCGAACGTTCCAGTTTCTTCCGCTCCCGTTCCCGGTCGTTCCGTAGCAGTTCTTTGCGGATGACCGTTACCGCCGAGTCGTTTTTCAGACTTTGCATCTTGAGTCGGGTGGAAGCTGTCTTGTAATTGAACTCGTCTTCCGAAACCTGAAGCTGTGCCTTGCTCCGGATTCCCATGGCATATTCCTCTTTTTCAAGCGAGAAACTCTTGCGGATTTTTTCGAGTTCGTATTCGGCTTCCAGGGTCTGCTGCTTCAACGTCAGGCTTTGTTGTTCCATTTCCAGTTCTTTCTCTCGGTAGGAGATGCGTTGTTTCTCCCATTCGTCCTGCTGGTCCTCGATGTCGTGCATCAGTCCGGTATTGGTAAGAGTCAGGATGGTATCGCCTTGGTGAAGCAATTCACCTTCTTCCTTTCGTATGAGGTTTACGTTTCCTCCTTCGCGGGCGTTGACCATCAGGGTAAGGATGGGCTGTACCGTACCTTCCACATCCACGTATTCCAGAAAGTCGGTATGGCGTACTTCTCCTGTCTGGGGCAGGTCGGAGTCTATACGCAACCGTTGCGGGCCGAAGGTTTGTACCAACAGATAGAGGAGGAGCAGGAAGAAGATGCCTCCGCCTATCAGATAATAACGGTATTTATGGTACAACGGTTTCTTTTTCAGTTGTATATCCATGATGCTGTCTGTTAAAATTCGGGCAGGCACTCACTCAGCGGCTGGCGGGTACGGAAGTCGTATTGGGTGAGGCTGCGCAAGGTATAATAAAGTGTCCAATAGGTTTTCAAAGCTTCAATGTGGTTGCGACGTGCCGTATCCTTTTCGGTAGTCGCTGCATTCAGGTCGAGCACGGTCGACTTGCCCATGAGGTAGAGCCTGCGTGCCACTTCGTAACGTCGGGCAGCGGTTTCGTCGGTGCGCGAAGCCACAGCTACTTGCTTGCTTTGCAGATTGAACTGGCGGACGAGCTTGCGTACATTCAGCTCAAAGTCGCTGAGCCCTTGGGTTACCTGAGTTTCGATTAAATCAACTTGTGATTTCGCAACCCGTACTTTTCCTTTCCCCCGGCCCCAATCCAGTATCGGGATGGCAATCGACAGACTGACGTATTGCTGGTTGAGCGGGTCTTTGTAGGCTTGTTTCAGTTTATCGGCAGTTTGGGTCAGTCCGAACTGCAGGTATAAGTCGGCTTTCAGTCCCCTATTTGCTTTTGCCTGTGCCAGTTCGCTTTTGCTCTCCAGTTTCAGCCGACGGTATGTTTCGATGTCGGGACTGTGTTTGTAGGCCTGGTGTATTGCCTCGTCCAACGGAATGATGAATTCGGGCACCTCATCGTGCAAGGTCACTTTCAGGGTATCATCGGTTTGGTTGCCCAAAAAAGACTTGAATGTCAGCAAGGCATCTTCCACCTCAATACGTGCTTTCATCACATTGGTTTCCTCGTTCAGCTTGTTCACTTCCAGCTGCAGCATTTCATTTTCCGTGATACTTCCGATGTTATACCTTCCTTTAGCATAGCGGTATAACGTATCGGCTGCCGCGTAATTGGAGTTGGCAATATCGAGATTGGCTTGTGCTGTGGCTAAATCGAAGAACAGTTCACAGGTCTTTGAGGCTATCAGTTCCAATGTCTCGGCATAATTTTTCTTCACCTCCCGGAAGCGGACCGGTTCAATCCGTTTGTCCCATTTCAAGGAATTGTAGCCGAAAAGCGATTGTTGGTAGCCGATGGTGAAAGGCTGTGTGCTGTAGGCAGTCGATGATGTTTCCAGTTCATCCATCCGTTGCAGGGAAGTCTGCAGAAACAAGCTGCCTCCTGTGAAGGCAATGTTCTGACTGATTTCCAGATTCAGGTCGGTATTCAGTTGGTTTTGTTTCAGAAAAATCTCTGTTCCGTCGGGCTGAGTAATCTTGTTGATTTGTCGGTTCAGGTAAGGCATAGCCGTGAGATTGACGATAGGCAAGTAGTTCGCCCGAAATGAACGGTAATTCCAGTAAGCCGAACGGTAGCTGTGTTTCGCCGCCTGAGCCTCGGGGGATGCTGCCTGTGCTTCGCGGATGGCATCGTCCAAGGTCAGGAAAATCGACTGCTGGGCAGAAACGGAAAATACCCTCAATCCGGACAACAAGATAAATATCAGTAGGTACTTCATCGAATACTTGTGTTTTTTGCAAAATATAATTTCAAAAAACGTGCCAATTAGATAAGTTATTGTTTATGAGTGATATGCGCGTATTCCTTCTTGCGTAGCGGTGTGCGCATGCGCACAAAAATCGTGCGAAAATGCACATACAACACAACTCCTTTTTACTTATCTTTGTTCCGATGGTAGTATGTAGTTTGAAACTGCGTGAAGTTTTTATCTCATCACTCCAGTGATGGATATCCATCACTGGAGTGATGAACATTTATCCTTAGCCTGACGGATGTCCATCACTCCAATGATGAGATAAAAAGGAACTGAATAATATACAAGATATGGAAGATAAAGGTAAAATATTGATTATAGACGACAACGAAGATGTGCTCTTTGCACTCAACCTGTTGTTGGAACCTTACATGGAGAAGATCAAGGTGACCACACAGCCGGGGCGTATCGAGTTCTTCATGAAAAGCTTCCATCCCGATGTCATTCTGCTCGACATGAATTTCCGTCGCGATGCCATCAGCGGGCAGGAAGGTTTCGATTGTCTTGAACAGATTCTGGCTATAGATCCGCAGGCGGTTGTCATTTTTATGACAGCTTATGCCGATACCGACAAGGCGGTGCGTGCCATCAAGGCTGGAGCTACGGATTTCGTGTCGAAGCCGTGGGAGAAAGACAAGCTGTTGGCTACACTTTCTTCGGCGGTAAAACTGAGCCGTTCACGTCGGGAAGTTGGAAGGCTTCAGCAACAGGTGCAAGTCTTGCAGGGTGGAGATGAACTGCCCGAACTGATTGGTCGTTCGCCTGCCATGATGCAAGTCAAGGAAACCATCGGCAAGTTATCGGACACAGATGCCAATATCTTGGTTCTCGGTGAGAATGGTACTGGGAAAGACCTGGTAGCCCGTATGCTGAAATTTTATTCTCCACGCTCGCAGTCTGCCTTCGTGACCATAGATTTGGGAAGTATTCCCGAACAGCTTTTCGAAAGTGAGCTTTTCGGTTATGAAAAAGGAGCTTTTACCGATGCCCGCAAATCGAAGCCGGGACGGATGGAGGTAGCTTCTGGCGGTACGTTGTTCTTGGATGAAATCGGTAACTTGTCCCTGCCCATGCAGGCGAAGCTGTTGACCGCCATCGAAAAACGTTGTATCACCCGCTTGGGTGCTGTGGAACCGATATCCATCGACGTACGGCTGATTTGTGCCACCAATGCCGATTTGCGGCAGCGGGTAGAGGAAGGCGCTTTTCGTCAGGATTTGCTGTATCGGATCAATACCATCGAATTGTCTATTCCACCGTTGCGTGAACGTGGGGAGGATATCATATTATTAAGCGAGCATTTCCTTGCAGTCTATAATAAGAAATATAAGAAGGAAATCCGTGGACTGACGCGTGAGGCGAAACAAAAGTTGATGAAATACGCCTGGCCCGGCAATGTCCGTGAGTTGCAACACACCTTGGAACGTGCCGTGATTCTGGCGGACCATCCTTTGCTCCGTCCCGATGATTTTTTCTTCCCGAATTCGAAAAAGACGGTGGAAGAACCGATAGGAGACGAACTGAACCTGGAAAAAGTGGAACGGAAAGTGATAGAGCGTGCCTTGCGCGTGAGTGGAGGCAACATGACACGTGCGGCAGAGTTGCTGGGGATTACCCGTTTCGCCTTGTATCGGAAACTTGAAAAACTGGGATTATGAAAACATATACATGGTCGTTGGTGATGCACATTGTAGGGCTGGTACTGTTTGTGGCAGGTGGAGTGCTGGCCGTGTTCGGGCAGTTGTGGTTCTGCCTTACCGTCTGTGTGCTGGTTGTTGCCGGCATTTCTTATAATCTTTATCGGGTGCAGATGAAACAGTTGGAGATGATGCAGCGGATTGTGGAAGGGGTGAAACGCTCCGATTTCAGTCAGTTGCCTTATCCGGTTTTCCGTAACCGTGCTATGAACGAGCTGGCTGAAGAATGGACGGCTGTATTGAAGCAAATCCGGGAACGGATAACCGAAGGAGAAGTGCGTCTTCAGTATTACGAGAATCTGTTGGATAAAGTCGATACGGCTGTGGTGGTAGTCAATGGAAAAGGGATGAACGACTGGATGAACCGGGCAGCCCGGAACCTCTTCGGTGATGTCCCTCAGTTGCCTGAAGAGGTATGGAACGCCGTGATTCGGAAAGCATCCGTCGTGCATCTGAAAACCAATTCCTCGCCGGCCGACCTTGCCTTGTCGGCAACTCAAATTCAGTTGCAAGGGCATGACTGCTACATTGTAAGTCTGAAAAATATTCACGGCGTACTCGAACGGAACGAGATGGAAGCTTGGCAGAAACTGATCCGTGTGCTCACCCACGAAATCATGAACTCCATCAGTCCGATTATCTCCTTGGCAGAAACTTTGAGTGAGCGCACCCGGGAACCCGAAACGGATGAACACTTGCAGGAACATATCAGTCAGGGGCTTCAGGTCATTCATCGCCGAAGCAAAGGCTTGTTGGAGTTTGTGGAGAATTACCGTAAGCTCACCCGTATAGCAACTCCTGTCAAGCGACCGATAGCTGTATCTGCTTTTTTCCACGACTTGCGCCGTCTGTTTCCGGATAAGGCTATTCATTTCGGTGATGTTCCCGAAACGTGTGTGGTGCAAGCCGACCGTGCGC
Organism: uncultured Phocaeicola sp.; assembly: GCA_944321335.1. GTDB lineage: Bacteria > Bacteroidota > Bacteroidia > Bacteroidales > Bacteroidaceae > Phocaeicola. The sequence goes on from CALUKX010000001.1 coordinate 15,522, forward strand.
AGTTGGAACAAGTCTTCATCAATTTGCTGAAGAATGCACAGGAAGCCTGTGCCGATATTTCTTCCCCAAAGATCGAAGTAACTGCTACATCGCATGAAAGAAGTGTCACATTTATGGTCAACGATAACGGAGAGGGCATCATGCCCGAAGTGGCAGAACGTATTTTCGTACCCTTCTTCACTACCAAATCAGGAGGTTCCGGCATCGGTCTGAGTTTATGCAGGCAGATAGTTACTTTGCATGGAGGGAATATCCGGGTGGAGTCGGAGCCGGGGAAGGGGAGCCGGTTTGTATTTGTGATTCCGGGGTGATTGGCTTTTCAATCTTCCTGTTAGCTGCAAACCTTTTATGGTTCCCACTTCTATACTGTCTATCAGACTACTTTCAAACAACGCGTAAGCCTTCGATTTACTTCGTCCGTCTATCGTCTCATCACTATTGGTAAACCATTCTACAAATCGTGCAGCTTTGGTGTTGGGGAAGCATGCCGCAAGTGAAAGAACTCCAGAATTATCAAGAACATCTGTAAGTCTTTTCTTTCCGTCGGGTGCGGTCAGTTTCAACTGGTTAGTGATACTAACCACTTCATTGTTCTCACTTTTCAGCTTGTTTTTCAGATATTTCCAGTAGTAGTTCTTCTGCCCGTTTGTCTGTGTGGGGAATTCTATTAAAGTATGAATAACCTTCGAGCCTGTAATGATATACTTCTTCTTTTTGCCGGTGAAACCAACCGATGAAACCAAATGAAGCCTGCTTTCACATGTAACCATCTATAAATTAGAGAAATGAAAGGGTGAAAGCAAAAAAAAGAAAAACTTTTTTGGGGACTGTCGATTGCATTTCACACAGCCGGCATCTTGATTTCATCGCTTGTGCCTGATAATTCTGACGGCCTTTTGACTGCACTTTCATTGATTTATGCTATCTTTGGCAGCAAATCAAGAAAATAACATGTTAGGAAGTATCGTATGGGATGTAGATCCGGTATTGGTGCACATCGGTTCGATTGAAGTGCGCTGGTACGGGTTGATGTGGGGATTGGGATTTATCCTCGCATACGAAATGGTGTCCCGATTGTTCAAAAAGGAAGGTTGCCCCGATAATTGGGCCGACAAGCTGTTTGTATATTGTATCGTCAGTTGTGTGATTGGTGCACGTTTAGGGCATTGCCTGTTCTACGAATGGGATTTCTACGGTTCGCATCCGGCCGAAATCTTCAAGATCTGGAAAGGCGGTCTGGCCAGTCACGGCGGTGTATTCGCTTTGATTCTGGCCCTGATCTGGTATTCGAAGAAAGTAACCCAAAAAAACGTATGGTGGCTGTTCGACCGTATGATTCCGGCAGTAGCCATTGTGGCCATGTGTATCCGTTTCGGTAACCTGATGAATTCCGAAATTTTCGGTTTCCCTACTACCTTGCCCTGGGGATTCGAGTTTGTCCGTTCGCGTGAATGGCATGAACTGTACAATCAGAATGGGGAAGCCTTGCCTTGCCACCCGACTCAGATTTATGAAATGCTTTACTGTCTGACTGCATTCATCGTTTCGTGGGTGATGTATCATAAGTTTAAGTTGCAGAAGTACATCGGACTGATTACCGGTGTGTCGCTCATCATCTTCTTCGGTGCCCGTTTCGGACTGGAGTTCATGAAGAACCCGCAGGTAGCTCAGGAAGTGGGAATGACCTTGAACATCGGTCAGCTGCTGAGCTTGCCCCTTATCTTGTTGGGCGTTTACCTGATCGTTACCTGCAAGAAACGTAAGGAAACATTTTCCGTTTGCTGATAATATCCGATTTTGAAATACGATGAAAAGACCGGCCCTCGTTGCCGGTCTTTTTTTTGTCCGTTCGTGAAGGGTTTTCGTCTATGCCTTAAACATTCTAAGGGGTATAAACGATATATATCTATAAGGGTTCCGATTGCAAACCGTTGATACAACAAATGTTGCAATCTATGAGAGATATGTTACATGAAACAAAATTGGCAGAGGATGAAACATTCGTTTTATCCGCCTCCTGTTCATGCACATATCTTTGCGCCAAACGATAACTGAAAACTTTCGAACAAACATTAATGCTATGGGAGCGGAAAGAAAGCTAAATTTGAATCGCCTGGGAGCAACGGCAGTGTTGCTTGCCATGTGCTGTATGAGCGGATATGCTCAGGAAAAGACTTCTAAGGAAGGATCTTCAAACAACAAGGAGGAAGGAAATAGAAATGTGATGCTGAATGCGGCCAGTGCAAACGGTCCGCGTGAAATTCAGATCGGTCTGCCATCGGCTGACGTGAATGTGTTGGAAAACGGTATCCCCGTTACTTATGCCACCAATCCTCACAGTGTCAATTCGATGTGGCGTGCCGATGCGAGCCTGAGCCATGTCGGTTTGCTGAAAATCTCTGAGACCGCTATCACTACCGGTAATATCGGTTATGCGGTTAATTCTTTTACACAGTTGGGACAGGACGGTTTCAACGGTACACTGAACTATAAGACCAACCACTTCGGTATGCAGGAGTTCTCATTGAACCTGAACGGTGCCATCGCTAAGGATTGGTTCTATAGCGGTAGTATCTATCAGGATTTCGATCCGGGAACGTTCAAGATCAAGTCGACTCCGTTCCAGGACCGTACTCAGATCTATAAGTTTGCTTTGACAAAGCGCTACAACAATAACCGGGGTGAGTTTACCGCCATGTATCATTACAGCAACAGCCATCCTGTATATATGTATGCTACCCAATCGGCTCCGTTCATTTATGTGGGCGACGGTAGCGTGAAGGAATATGGCGATTTCAAGTTGGGTACAACTTCTTATCTGCCTACCGACAACGATATGGTGTATCGCGACATGCGTACCGGCGAACTGCATAAGACAACCTTGTATGATGCGGTTCAGAACAAAGGCAGCGAGTTTACTTTGATGAACAATTACAACTGGGACAACGGATTGACCTGGAAGACAGTCATGAAGTACGACCATGCAACAGGTTCTTGCGTTTATCAGACTCCGATGTCGTTGGACAAGAATAACGGTACTTACCTGTATCAAGGTCTCAACGGACAGATGGAAAAATACGACGGCGAATATGTACAGAGCCGTATGTCGTGTCTGAACCGTGGTTTCATCGATGAATTCATGTTCACGACCGAACTTTCACGTACCACCAGAACCGGCACATGGCGTGTGGGCTTGAACGAATGGTATTACGATATCGACTATACATCGAACACGACGATGTACGATCAGTCGGTGCCTACCGACGGCAGCTATCCGGTCCGTCTGACTACAGCCGCAAGAGGTAACAACTATTATTACGATTTCAACAAGAATGCATCCGAATATTACAAGGGACATGAAAACAAGTTGGCTGTATATTTCACACACGATTGGAATATAACCGACAAGTTCAACGTATATTACGGTGCCCGTCTGGAATATCAGGCTTTGCGTGGCGAGAACGCTGCCGTAAAGGATGCCGACGGCAATTATGTAGGACGTTTCCAGGACTATTATCTGGGCGCGACCAGTCCGAATGGCGTGAAAATCACTCCGACACCGTTCAGCTACGATTGGTTTAACTATGCCTTGAGCGCGGCAGCTACCTATAAGCTGACCAAGCAGTTCGGTTTGACAGGTGATTTCACCTATATCACCCAACATCCTCGTATCGAGAACTTTGCACCGGCAACCATGCCGAATACCGACAAAATTTCTGTACCTTTGGGTCGTGTGGGTATCTACTACAACAACGATTGGTTGAGCTTGACTTCGTTGTTCTCGTATATCTCGAAGACGAACAACAACTCGACGCTGAACCTGCAGCATGCAGTGAACGGTCAGAACGAAATTCTGGCAGCACCGTTGACATACGATATCAAGACTTTGGGATGGACCACCGACGTAGTGGCGCGTCCGTTCAAAGGCTTCGACCTGCACTTCCTGTTCACTTACCAGAAACCGACCTACAAGAAATATGAAACTTCGGTTACCTTCTCCGACGGATATGTAGGCGAGATCAATGCAACAGGAAACATCGTAGCGGAAATTCCGCAGGTAATCATCGAAATCGACCCGAGCTACATGATTACTAAGGATCTGAAGATCTGGACCAGTTTCCGTTACTTCAGCAAAACTTATGCGAACATCAACGATGCATATTACTTCAACGGCCGTTGGGAAACCTTCGGTGGTGTGAACTGGCAGGTGAACAAGATGTTGTCTTTGGGCTGTACGGTAGTGAACTTCCTCAACCAGACCGGTGCGAAGGGTAGTATCGCCGGAGCCGAACTCGTAACAAAGGATGAGGCCGACAAATATGCCGGTACTGTAATGGCCGGTAGCTACATCCGTCCGTTCACAGTAGAATTCTCTGCATCGCTTAAATTTTAAATTAACTTATAAAACCAGATATCATGGGAAAGAATCTCTTTAAACTCGGTATGGGCTTGCTTGTTGCAGGCGGAATGCTGGCTTGCCAGTCGCAGAAGAACGGCATCAGCTTCGAACACCAGGGTGACACCTTGACTATTGTGCATATTACCAATCCGACAAAATATCTGTTGCTTCCTATCCAGGAATCTTCGGCAGAAGGCAAAGTGAAACTCGATACTGGAAATCCGGCCGATATGGCTATGGATGTCCGCTTGGCAGTAGACAGTGTCGAGTACTATGTGCCTTTCGAATTGCCGGCGGGTGCAAAGGAAGCTACCGTTACTATCGGAAAGGTGGCAGCCGACGCCGTTTGTTGGGACAGCATCCGCCTGAGCGATACATTCGATACGACGAATACCGATTATTATCGTCCGGTTTACCATCATACTCCGTTGTACGGCTGGATGAACGACCCGAACGGTATGGTCTATAAGGACGGTGAATATCACTTGTATTACCAGTACAATCCTTACGGCTCGAAGTGGGGCAACATGCACTGGGGACATTCGGTGAGCAAGGACCTGATCCACTGGGAACACCTGAGTCCGGCCATCGCACGTGATACGTTGGGCCATATCTTCTCGGGAAGTACAGTAGTCGACAAGAACAATACGGCCGGATATGGCAAGGATGCGTTGATTGCCCTGTACACATCGGCCAGCGACGAACACGGACAGATCCAGTGCATGGCATACAGTACCGACAACGGCCGTACCTATACCAAATATGAGAATAATCCCGTACTGACTCCGTTCGACGGATTGAAGGATTTCCGCGATCCGAAGGTGTTCTGGTATGAACCGGAACAGAAATGGTACATGATTGTTTCGGCCGACAAGGAGATGCGTTTCTACTCGTCTTCCAACCTGAAGGATTGGGAATATGTAAGCGCATTCGGAAAAGGATACGGCATCCAGCCTAACCAGTTCGAATGTCCTGATTTCATCCAGCTTCCTGTAAACGGAGATCCGAACAACAAGAAATGGGTGATGATCGTGAATATCAATCCGGGCTGTCTGTTCGGCGGTAGCGCTACAGAATACTTTGTCGGCGACTTCGACGGTAAGGAATTCAAGTGCGAAACCAAACCGGAAGTAACCAAATGGTTGGATTGGGGTAAGGACCACTATGCAGCCGTATGTATCTCGAACCTCGACGGCCGCGAAGTAGCTGTTCCTTGGATGAGCAACTGGCAGTATGCCAATGTAACACCGATCCGTCAATACCGTGGTGCAAACGGATTGCCTCGTGAACTTTCACTCTATACGAAGGACGGCCAGACATACATGGCAGCCAATGTTGTGAAGGAAGCCCAAAGCTTGCGCAAGGAAACACGCGAAGTGGGAAGCGTCGACCTGAAAGGTGAATATAAGATGAACGAAATCTTCCCGGCAACCGACGGTGCTTATGAGCTGGAAATGGATATCGTTCCGAATACCGATCAGGAAATCGGTTTGGAACTTTACAATTCGAAAGGTGAAAAGACCAAAATCTATTTGGATCTGAAAGCCGGAAAGATCGTGATGGACCGTACCGAAAGTGGTCTGACTGCATTCGGTGAGAAGGCAGAACCGCATGCCATCGAAAACCACGACCGCCGCAAGACCAACTCGATCAATTACAAGAATGATTTTGCGTTGGCTACCTGGGCGCCGCTTTCACTCTGTGAAGGAAAGAAATATCATTTGGATATCTTCGTCGACAAGTGCTCGGTTGAAATCTTCGTCGACGGCGGACGTATCGCAATGACAAATCTGATTTTCCCGACCGAACCGTACAACAGCCTGCGTTTCTATGCAGACGGTACCACTTCGAAACTGGAAAATCTGAAAATCTATAAACTTGGATTATAATTGTAACACATAACATCCTTCTATTTATTTATCATGAAACACATCTTAGCTGCTGTTGGGGTGGCATTGGCTGTACAGACGGTCAATGCTGCCGAACAGCGGATCATCCGGATATCAACCGACAATACCGATCTGGTATTGCAGGTTGCGCCTAACGGTCGGTTGTACCAGACTTACTTAGGCGAGAAGCTGCTCCACGAGAGCGAGTTGAAAAACCTGAAGTGGCAGGTACATCCAGCTTCCGATGCTAGTGTGGTGGAACGCGGATGGGAAGTCTACAGCGGTTCGGGCAATGAAGATTTCTTCGAACCGGCTCTGGCCGTTACCCACAGCGACGGTAATCCGTCGACCTATCTGTATTATGTATCTTCTTCATCGAAAGAAGTGGAAGGTGGCGTACAGACCGATATCTTGTTGCGCGACGACAAGTATCCGGTGGATGTAACCTTGCACTATGTGGCCTTCCCGAAAGAGAATGTCATCAAGACCTGGAGCGAAATCAAGCATCAGGAGAAGAAACCGATCACCCTGTCGCGCTATGCTTCGACCATGCTGTACTTCAGTCGTCAGTCTTATTACCTGACCGAGTTCAGTAGCGATTGGGCGAAGGAGGTACAGATGAGTACCCAACAGTTGCTGGCAGGCAAGAAGATACTCGACACTAAATTGGGCAGCCGTGCGGCCATGCACATGCAGCCTTTCTTTACCGTAGGCTTGGATCAGCCGGCGGCTGAGATGCAGGGCGATGTACTGATGGGAACATTGGGATGGGTTGGCAACTTCAGCTTCACCTTTGAAGTGGATAATGTAGGAAACCTGCGTGTAATTCCGGCCATTAATCCGTACGCATCCGATTATCTGCTGAAACCGAATGAAACGTTCACGACTCCGGAATTTATCTTCACACTGAGCAAGAACGGAACGGGAGAAGGCAGCCGCAATCTGCAGAACTGGGCGCGCAACTATCAGTTGAAGGACGGCAAAGGTTCGAGAATGACCTTGCTGAACAACTGGGAGAATACGGCTTTCGACTTCGATGAACCGATGCTTGCCGGACTGATGAAGGAGGCGAAAGATCTGGGACTGGATATGTTCCTGCTCGACGACGGATGGTTCGCCAACAAGTATCCGCGCAACAGTGATACTGCCGGATTGGGCGATTGGGACGTAAACCGCGCCAAACTTCCGGGCGGAGTTCCGGCCTTGGTGGAAGATGCAAAAGAAGCCGGCGTGAAGTTCGGTATCTGGATCGAGCCGGAAATGGTCAATCCGAAAAGCGAACTTTTCGAAAAACATCCCGATTGGGCGATCCATTATCCGAACCGCGATGTCTATTATTACCGCAATCAGCTGGTGCTGGATATGAGTAATCCGCAGGTACAGGATTATGTATATGGTGTAGTGGAGAAACTGATGAAGGAAAATCCCGACTTGGCCTATTTCAAGTGGGATTGCAACAGTCCGATAACCAACATCTATTCTCCGTATCTGAAGAATAATCAGGGACGCCTTTATATCGATCATGTACGTGGAGTATATAATGTAATGAAACGTGTCAAGGAAAACTATCCCGACCTGCCGATGATGCTTTGTTCGGGTGGCGGCGCACGTTGCGATTACGAATCATTGAAATACTTTACCGAATTCTGGTGCAGCGACAATACCGATCCGGTGGAACGTTGCTACATCCAGTGGGGCTTCTCACAGTTCTTCCCCGCGAAGGCGATGTGTGCCCATGTAACGAGTTGGAACAAATCGGCTTCCATCAAGTTCCGTACCGATGTGGCTTCCATGTGCAAGCTCGGTTTCGATATCGGACTGAAGGAACTTTCGGCCGATGAACTGGCTTTCTGTCAGGAAGCTGTGGCCAATTGGAAACGCTTGGTTCCGGCAATCATGGACGGGCAGCAATATCGTTTGGTTTCACCTTACGAAACCAACCACATGGCAGTCAACTATGTAAGTCCGGATAAATCGAAAGCGGTCTTGTTTGCTTACGATATCTATCCGCGTTACCAGGCTAAGCTGATTCCGGTAAAGGTACAAGGACTGGATCCGAACAAGATGTACAAGGTAGAGGAAATCAATCTGATGCCGGGTACTGAATCTACGCTGGAAACAAACGGAAAGGTATTTTCCGGCGATTATCTGATGAAGGTAGGATTGGAAGTCTTCGACTTCAAGCCGCTCCACAGTCGTGTGATTGAACTAACAGAACAATAATTTAAACGATTTATGACAACAACGAATCAAATGAAAATCGGTCGGCTTATTCCCGTTATGCTCTGTTTCTTTGCGATGGGATTTGTCGATCTGGTAGGAATTGCATCAAACTATGTGAAGGCCGACCTGGGCCTGACAGACGGTGAGGCGAATATCTTCCCGTCGCTGGTCTTCTTCTGGTTTCTGATCTTTTCGGTTCCGACCGGAATCCTGATGAACAAGATAGGACGTAAGAAAACCGTTCTGCTCAGTCTGATGGTAACATTCCTCTCACTGCTGTTGCCGGTGTTTGGCGACAATTACGGAATCATGCTCTGTGCTTTCTCTTTGTTGGGCATCGGAAATGCCTTGATGCAGACATCCCTGAATCCGTTGTTGAGTAATATAATTTCGGGCGACAAGTTGGCGAGTTCATTGACCTTTGGTCAATTCGTAAAAGCCATCGCTTCATTCCTGGCTCCTTACATCGCCATGTGGGGCGCTACACAAGCCATGCCTAACTTCGGCTTGGGATGGCGTGTCTTGTTTCCCGTCTATATGATTATCGCTGTCATTGCCATCCTGTGGCTGGGCGCAACACCGATCGAAGAGGAAAAGCCCGACAAGGCATCCGGATTTGTCGATTGCTTCAAGCTGTTGGGCAAACCTTTCGTTCTGCTCTGCTTCTTGGGTATCATGTGTCACGTAGGTATCGATGTCGGTACCAATACCACAGCTCCTAAGATTCTGATGGAACGTTTGGGAATGGGATTGGATGAAGCCGGTTTCGCAACCAGCCTGTACTTCATATTCCGTACCATCGGCTGTTTTTCGGGATCCATCATCCTGCAGAAAGTTTCGGCCCGTCTGTTCTTTGTCATCAGTGTGGCCTGTATGGTTCTATCGATGATCGGATTGTTCGTTTCGCATGATCTGACAATCCTTTACATCGCCATTGCTCTGGTTGGTTTCGGCAACTCGAATATCTTCTCCATCGTGTTCTCACAGGCATTGCTCTCTGAACCGGAAAAGAAGAACGAAATCTCGGGCCTGATGATTATGGGCCTCTTCGGAGGAACCATCTTCCCGTTGCTGATGGGATTTGCCAGCGATGCGATGGGACAGGCCGGAGCTGTCGGCGTAATGGCTGTCGGTGTAATTTATCTGTTGCTTTATACATTGAAAATCAAAAAATAACTTTTAGAGATGATGAACAATACTCTTGTAGTAGGTATGGGGGAGGCGCTTTGGGATGTGCTTCCTGAAGGAAAGAAAATCGGAGGTGCTCCGGCCAATTTCGCTTACCATGTATCTCAGTTCGGACTCGACAGCCGTGTCGTAAGTGCGGTAGGCGACGACAAATTGGGAATGGAGATCTTGGATAACTTCCGTGAAAAGGAACTGAACTGTATGATTGAGGTGGTACCATATCCTACAGGTACAGTGCAGGTGGAACTGGATGCCGAAGGTGTTCCTTGCTATGACATCAAGGAAGGTGTGGCTTGGGATAATATCCCTTTCACTCCGGCTTTGGAAGATCTGGCCCGTCAGACCCGTGCCGTATGTTTCGGTTCGTTGGCTCAGCGTAGTGTGGTATCACGTGAGACAATCAACCGTTTTCTGGATGCCATGCCTGAAGGGGATGATGTATTGAAGATTTTCGATATCAATCTCCGTCAGTCGTTCTATACCAAAGAAATTCTCTGCAATTCTTTCAGTAAGTGCAATATCTTGAAAATCAACGATGAAGAATTGGTAACTGTGAGCCGTATGTTCGGTTATCCGGGTATCGACCTGCAGGATAAGTGCTGGATTCTTCTAGCGAAATACAACCTAAAGATGTTGATTCTGACTTGCGGCGTCAACGGTAGTTATGTGTTTACTCCGGGACAGGTTTCATTTGTCGAAACTCCGATAGTTGAGGTTGCCGATACGGTGGGTGCGGGCGACTCGTTTACAGCAGCTTTCGTCGCATCGTTGTTGAAAGGCTTGCCGATTGCTGAAGCACATAAGTTGGCTGTCGAAACCTCGGCATTCGTTTGTACGCAGAACGGAGCTATGCCGGTTTTGCCCGATTATCTGAAAGAACGTGCCGGCTGATTTAAAGCTTTTTTAAAAAGGTTTTAAAGGGAAATATAATATCTTACGTTCCGATGGATCCTTGAAGTGGAATAATTCTTCTTCGGATCTGTCGGAACGTTTTTTTATGAAGCTGGTAGCCGGTCGGTAAGGTTGGTTTCTCCTGCGGATTCTTAATAAACCTTTTGAAACTCCCGTAATCGGGGGTATCTTTTTGGAATATTGGACTTTATCTGTTATTTTTGCTGAATAAACTAAGCTGAGCTTCATGAAAAAGACATTATATATTATTCTCTTTCTTGTAGGACTTTTGGGATTCATGACAGGATGTACATCCGATAATCCTCGTTATGTAATCGGCATATCCCAATGCAGTGATGATGAATGGCGCGAACAGATCAATAAGGAAATCCGTCGTGAGGCTCTTTTCTATCCCAATGTGGATATTGAAATCCGTACAGTCAAAGATGATAACGAGGCACAGAAGAAAGACATCGAACATTTCATTGAGAAAAAGGTCGATTTGCTGATTGTATCACCCAATGAAGCTGATGCAGTGGCGCCGGCCATCGAAAAGGCGTATGATGCCGGTATCCCGGTTGTCCTTTTCGACAGGAAAATCCATTCCGATAAATATTCGGCCTATGTGGGAGCCGACAATTATGAGGTTGGCTATCAGGTCGGTGAATATATAGCAAGCCGTCTGTCTGGAAAAGGGCAGATTGTGGAATTGACAGGTCTCAAAGGTTCCACTTCGGCCTTGGAACGGCATGAAGGAGTTGTCGATGCATTGAAAAAGACATCGGTACAGGTTATCGAATCGGTCGATGCGGCTTGGTTGCAGGCATCGGCGGAACAAGCCTTTGATTCTATTCTGAACAAGAATCCCCAAATAGATCTCGTGTTTGCTCATAACGACCGGATGGCTGCCGGTGCTTACCTTGCTGCCCGTAAGAAAGGACGGGAAAAGGATATTCTTTTTGTCGGGATCGACGCTCTTTCAGGTAAAGGCTTTGGGGTGGAACAGGTTGTCAACGGAGAATTGGATGCAACGTTTATCTATCCGACCGGAGGCGACCGTATCATGCAGGTGGCAATGGCTATCTTGCAACAAAAACCCTATGACCGTGAGACCAAATTATCGACTGCCTTGGTGAATCATGCCAATGCACGTATCATGGAAATGCAGACAGAGCATATCGCACAGCTCGACAACAAGATCGACGAAATGGATAAGCAACTCGATGCGTTCCTGTTGCGTTATTCCGCCCAACGTATGTTCCTGTTTGCTTGCATCATCATTTTGATATTGGTCGGAGTCTTGTTGTTCTTTGTCGTACGGGCCTTCTGGACAAAGAACCGGTTGAATGAAGAACTCTCAAAACAGAAGCGGCAGGTCGAGGAACAACGCGACCAGATGATGCAGCTGTCGAAAGAGTTGGAGAAGGCTACCCACGCCAAACTGGCATTCTTTACTAACGTATCCCATGATTTCCGTACTCCGCTTACCTTGATATCCGATCCGGTCAACCAACTGATGGAATGCAAGAATCTGGATGAACATGAACATTTCCTGTTGAATATCGTTCAGAAGAATGTAACGGTGTTGCTTCGTCTGATTAATCAGATTATGGACTTCCGCAGATTTGAAAGCGGAAAGCTGAAACTGCATTTGTCGGAATTCAATGTTTCCGAAAGTATCCACGAATGGACAGAAGCTTTCCGTACACTGAGCTACCGGAAACATATCCGTTTCGAAGTGATAGCCGATCCGACAGGAAGCGATTATACCATGATTGCCGATGCGGAGAAGATGGAACGTATCACCTACAATCTATTATCCAATGCATTCAAGTTCACTCCCGAAAACGGTAAGGTAACCGTACGCTTGTCGCGTTTCGAAAAAGCCGAAGAGGGATGGTTGCGTTTCACCGTTTCGGATACGGGAGTAGGAATGCCGGCCGAACACGTACAACATATCTTCGAGAGCTTCTATCAGATTGATGTACACCATGCGGGATCCGGTATCGGACTGGCTTTGGTGAAAGCATTTGTGGAAATGCATCACGGACAGATCCGTGTGGAGAGTGCCGAAGGAAAAGGAACCGTATTCATCATCGATATGCCGATGAAACAGGCCGGTACCCTTGCCGAAGGACTGGAAAAGAATGCCATCATGGATAATCTCAAGGAAGGGGCCGTATTGGCTGCCGACCAGGAAGGAGTACGGATTAGTTCGGAACGGGTGGAGAATGAAAACAAGGAAATGGTATTGGTCATCGACGATAATCAGGATGTGCGTGATTATGTGAAAATGTTGTTGCAGGAAGAATATACTGTCATAGAAGCGACCAATGGATTGGAAGGTTTGCAACAGGCGATGAAATATGTACCCGATGCCATTATCTGTGATGTGATGATGCCTGTAATGGATGGTATCGAATGTTGCCGTCGGTTGAAATCGGAGGTTCAGACATCACATATCCCGGTTATGATGCTTACCGCCTATACGATGGACGAACAAAAAGTCAAAGGGTATGAATGTGGGGCCGATTCCTATATCCTGAAACCTTTCAGCGCTAAGCTGTTGATGGTCCGTTTGCGTAATCTGTTGGATAACCGCAAGCGTTTGCAAAGCTTCTTTGCGGATAAATCTACTCTAAAGAAGGAATCGATAGCCGAACCCGACAAAAGCTTCATTGAAAAGCTGCGTACTTTGATTGATGAACATTTGAGCAATCCCGAATTGAGCGTTGAAGAATTGGGTGAGAAACTTGGCTTGAGCCGGGTACAGCTTTACCGTAAGGCGAAGGTACTTACAGGTTATTCTCCCAATGAACTACTCCGTATAGCGAGATTGAAAAAGGCAAGTTCGTTGTTGGCGTCATCAGAAAAAACAATAGCCGAAATCGCCTATGAAGTGGGATTCAGCGCTCCGTCTTATTTCGCTAAATGCTATAAAGATTATTTTGGCGAGAATCCTACCGATTTCTTGAAGAGGAAGGGAGGCGCCTGAATTACTTTGCAACAAAAGCGTTAGGCTTATCCGAATTAATGTGTATCTTTGGCAGTCATTATCTAGATAGAAATAAAATGAAACGATTGATTTTACTGTTTGCTTTGCTTTGCTCCTTGGTATCTGCCAAGGCCCAAGATATGAAATCATTGTATGTCGCTATGCCCGATTCATTGTCGCCGTTGCTGACCGAAGTGAATCGTGCCGATTTCGGAGATTTCCTGGCTAGTAACATGAAAGCGGAAGTCAAGAACCGTTTCGGAAAGATTTCCGAAATGAAGACGATGACCGATGATTATTTGTATCTGAAAATCAGTGAAGTGAATTCGGAGGAAATGAAATTATTGCCGTTGAATGATTCTGTAAAAATAATTTGTGTGGTGCGTACCTATATGGGACCAGTTGCCGATAGCCGGGTTTCATTTTACGATACTGATTGGAAGGAACTTCCTGCCAACCGGTATCTGACTTTGCCCGGAGAAGATGATTTCTACAAGAATGTGGTCAATGAAAACCAGATTGATTCACTGAACAATCTACGTCTGAAAGCAGATATGTATCTGCTCAAGGCCGAACTCTCCGAAAAAGACAATTCGTTGACTTTTACATATACAACTCCTCAATATCTTGATAAACCAGCTGCTGAAGAAATTGAAAAATATCTGATAGGGAAACCTATACGCTACCGTTGGACTAACGGAAGATTTATCAGATTATAACATCCTGATGAAAGTGATTGGCTGACTTCTGAATTTAAAGGTAAGCAATGTGTTTTTGGTGTGTTGATTATTGGTTACGCCTTTTTTGACCTTGGTTCTCAGATAGTAAGTGTTAAAATTTTGTCTGGCAGATAAAGAAATGTTCGTTTTTTATGTTGTTCGACATAAAATGGGTGTTCCTTGAAAATGCTACAATAAAAATACATAAAAAATCGTTAATTGGCTTTCTTTTTCTGCGGGAAAAATAATAACTTTGGAACAACTTTTTTGATACCTCAAGGCTTGGAGGTAAGTTTAATATAAATTTGAATTGTTATAAACCGGTATTGGTATTCTAGCATTCGGGTTTGGAAATGGGAATTTTCAACCGATTGAATACTCGCTGAAAAATATTATACTAATGATTTTGAAATGTATTAAAACAGTCGCATTTGCAGCCTTGGCTTTGGTTTGCGTCAATGTTTCCGGACAGGATTTGTTGGCTCGCCAGGCTCCGATCGACAGAAAACTCAAAGCAGTAGATTCATTGGCATTGATTCGCCAGATCAAAGCAGAACAGTCGGCTTATCCTGCTTATAGTCTCTATCCTAACTGGGACAATGAAAGAGTTCATGTTTATGGAACAGCTCAGGTTCCGGACAGTTTCCGGATTGATTTGACTGGCTTCTGTATGCCTACTACTCATACAATCATCACTTCGAAATGTGGCCCGCGTTGGCGTCGTATGCACAACGGATTGGATATCAAAGTATACATCGGAGACACAATCCGTGCCGCTTTCGACGGTAAAGTGAGAATTGTTAAATACGAACGCCGTGGATACGGTAAATATGTTGTAATCCGTCATGATAATGGTTTGGAAACCATTTATGGACATCTCTCTAAACAGATTGTTTCAGAAAACGAATATGTAAAAGCCGGTGATCCGATTGGATTGGGTGGTAATACCGGACGTTCTACAGGTTCACATCTTCATTTCGAAACACGCTTCTTGGGTGAAGTTATCAATCCTGAACTACTCTTTAATTTCCCTCAACAGGATATTGTAACAGACAGCTATCTATTTGTCCGCGGTGCTAATCGTTATAGTTATCAACGTAGCGCTGCAGCTTTGGCAGCTGCCAAGAACGGAAAATCGGGCAGAAATTCCGATGGAGGAGCTATCCGTTATCACAAGATTCGTAAAGGAGATACCTTGGGTAGCATTTCACGTAAATATCATATTTCAATCGACCGTCTGTGTAAGATGAACGGAATTCGCCGTACAACAATCCTACGCATCGGACAAGTATTGAGATGTTCTTGATTGCTAAGCCAATTAGTTTCATTATTATATAACAAGTGAAGCGCAGAGAGGATTGACAGTGTAACTGTTTGAATCTTTCTTTGCGCTTTTTGTTTGTTTTTGATGTCACCTTTCTTTTGTTGTTATTTTATTGGGCAGTTGCTCGAAAATAAGTAACTTTGTCACACTTTAATATGAATTGTCGGAATATGAAAGATACAAAGACACAGTTTGAACATGTCATTGGCATCTGTCGCGATCTGTTTGCTAAGAAACTGCATGATTATGGTGCTGCCTGGAGAATTATGCGACCATCGTCGGTAACTGATCAGATATTTATCAAAGCCAACCGTATTCGCAGTATTGAAACAAAAGGAGTTGCTTTGATCAATGAAGGTGTAAAAGGTGAATTTATGGCAATTGTCAATTATGGTATTATTGGTTTGATCCAACTTGAATTGGGATATGCAGAAGTAGATGATTTGACAGAAGAACAAGCTTTGCAATTGTATGATAAATATGCTAAACAGGCACTCGAACTGATGCTTGCCAAGAACCATGATTATGATGAGGCTTGGCGCAGCATGCGAGTATCTTCCTATACCGATTTGATTCTAATGAAAATCTATCGTACCAAGCAGATTGAATCGCTTCATGGTGAGACATTGGTTTCGGAAGGAATTGATGCCAATTATGTGGATATGATCAATTATTCTGTATTTGGACTTATCAAACTTGAATTTGGAGAATAAGCATATACATATTGTCAGGAGGGTCTGGGTGAACTTCTGCCGCTTTCTGTTGGCGGCGGTCTTTATCTTTTCTGGTTTTATTAAGGCCAATGATATATATGGGACAGCCTATAAGATTCAAGATTATTTGGAGGCTTGGGGGCTGAATTCCATTATCCCTCAGTATTTGCCATTCTTAGGGGCCATGTTGATAGGAGTGCTTGAGTTTACTTTAGGGTTATATCTGCTTTTTGGTATTCGCAGGCGTTTGGTCTCGATTCTGGTTTTGTTGCTGATGGCATTTATGACTCCGTTAACTCTTTGGTTGGCAATAGCAAATCCTATTGCCGATTGTGGTTGTTTCGGCGATGCATTGGTTCTGACAAATTGGGAGACGTTCTTTAAAAATGTTGTTTTGCTGGCTGCTGCCATTTCCTTGTTCCGTTGGAGGAATGTGCTGTTCTTCAAGTTGGTTACTAACAAAGTAGATTGGCTCATCGGACTTTATGGTGTAGTCTTTATTATTTTCTATACCATATTCTGTATCCGAGAGTTGCCGGTATTTGATTTTCGCCCATATCGCATCGGAGCTGATATCCGCGCCGGGATGGAAATTCCGGAAGGAAAGGAACCGACTGTATATGAAACGACATTTATCTATGAAAAGGATGGTGTTCAGAAAGAGTTTACCATTGATAATTTCCCCTCAGATACAACTTGGGTATTTGTTGATTCGAAGACAAAAATAAAGGAAAAGGGATATGAACCTCCTATCCATGATTTTTCCATTATGTCGTATGAGGATGGTTCTGATTTGACGGATGCTATACTCAATGATGATAATTATACATTCCTGCTGGTTTCGCCACATTTGTCGAGAGCCGATGACAGTGCAATGGATCTGATTAATGAAATATACGATTATAGTGTTGAGCATGGTTACAGATTCCTTTGTGTTACGGCTTCGACCGATGAAGATATTCTGCAATGGCAGGATCAGACTGGGGCGGAGTATCCTTTTGGGTTGATGGACGAAACTACCTTGAAAACAATAGTTCGTTCAAATCCGGGATTGATTTTGCTTAAAAAGGGATTGATATTGAATAAGTGGAGTGTTAACCTTCTTCCTGATGAATATCAGTTGAGTGATTCACTTGATAAGTTGCCTTTAGGAAGGGTTAGTCATAAATCGGTAAGCTATAAGCTGCTTATGGTGCTCGGATGGTTCTTTGGTCCATTGCTGTTCTTTTCTCTTTGCGATTTGTTATGGTTTAAATATAAGCAAGCCCGAATAAGAAAGAGAAAACAGGCTGAAAAGGAAATAAAAAAGATGCATAATCTGGAAAAGGAAGATGTCCGGGGAAAAAATGAAGCTGAAAATAAATAGAAAACTTTTTATACAATAACCATTTAAATTTTAAACAAAATGAGAAAAAACATTGTAGCAGGTAACTGGAAGATGAACAAGAACCTGCAGGAAGGTATTGCTTTGGCAAAAGAATTGAATGAAGTGTTGACTGCAGATAAGCCAAACTGCGATGTAGTAATCTGTACTCCGTTCATTCACTTAGCTTCTGTAACTCCTATCGTTGATAAGAACATTATCGGTGTTGGTGCTGAAAACTGCGCTGATAAGGTTTCTGGTGCATACACTGGCGAAGTTTCTGCAGAAATGGTTGCTTCTACAGGTGCTCAGTACGTAATCCTTGGTCACTCAGAACGTCGTGCTTACTACCATGAAACAGTAGAAATTTTGGAAGAAAAAGTTAAATTGGCTTTGGCTAACAACCTGAAACCTATCTTCTGTATCGGTGAAGTATTGGAAGAACGTGAAGCTAACAAACAGAATGAAGTTGTAGAAGCTCAGTTGGCTTCTGTATTCTCTTTGTCGGCTGAAGATTTCTCTAAGGTTATCTTGGCTTATGAACCGGTTTGGGCTATCGGTACAGGTAAGACTGCTACTCCGGAACAGGCTCAGGAAATCCACGCTCACATCCGTTCTTTGGTCGCTGCTAAATATGGTAAGGAAGTTGCTGAAAATACTTCTATCCTTTATGGTGGTAGCTGCAAGCCTTCTAATGCTAAGGAATTGTTTGCTAACCCGGATGTTGATGGTGGTTTGATTGGTGGTGCTGCTTTGAAAGCTGCCGACTTCAAGGGTATCATCGATGCTTTCAAATAATCAAAAGATTATCTGATGAAATAAATAAACGAAATTTTATCCGGCAGATGCTGTATCTGCCGGATAATTTCGTTAACTTGCATTTGTTCTTAAGTAGTATTTAAACCGTAAGTGAATGAAATATCTAGTATCATTGATCCTTTTCTTTGCTGTATCGACAATATATGCTCAGAAAAACATAGTCGAAAGCTTACAGACTCGTCGTGCTGGAGAAGGTACTGTAACCGTTCATCAAGATGCACATATCACCTCATTGTTGGGAACGCGATACGTCAGCTCAGGTAGTTCCTCGAGCAAAACCATCAAAGCTAGAGGTTATCGTGTTCAGGTCTATGCAGGGAACAATTCCAGAGTGGCTCGAAGTGAAGCAATTGCTATAGCCAATAAAGTGAAAGCTACTTTTCCTGAAGCTGCGGTTTATACTTATTTCCAATCTCCGCGATGGTTATGTCGAGTAGGTGACTATAGAACCGTTGAGGAAGCTCATGAAGCAATGCGTAAGCTGAAGGAAAGCGGACAGTTCAAGGAGATTTCCATTGTACGTGAACAAATTAATATACCTATTGAATAATGATTGATACAAACTTGCTGAATTTTCCTGAAGATAAAGTTCGGGAACTGATGAGCCATTATAAGGAAATCTTACGGATTTTGGGTGAAGATACCGGACGTGAAGGTCTGTTGAAGACACCGGAACGTGTGGCAAAAGCGATGTTGACATTGACCCGCGGTTATCAGGTTGATCCGAGAGAGGTGCTGATGTCGGCCAAGTTTAAGGAAGATTACCGCCAGATGGTGATTGTTAAGGATATTGATGTTTTCTCGTTGTGCGAACATCATATGCTGCCATTCTATGGAAAGGCTCATGTGGCTTATATACCGAATGGCTATATAACAGGACTTAGCAAAATCGCCCGTGTGGTGGATATTTTCTCACATCGTCTGCAGGTGCAGGAACGACTGACTACACAGATTAAGGAATGTATCCAGGAAGCACTCGAACCATTGGGCGTAATGGTAGTGATCGAGGCGAAACATATGTGTATGCAGATGCGTGGAGTTGAAAAACAGAATGCCATTACAACTACATCCGACTTTACCGGTGCGTTCAGTCAGGCAAAGATTCGTGAAGAGTTCATGAATCTGATCAATCGATAAGTTATTCAGTAAATGTCCTTCCGAGTCCGGACATTTACTGATTTTTTTATTCCTTTTATAGTTTCAACACAACCCGGTCGCCGGCTTTCTGTGCCATAGCGCTTTGTGTTTCTTGCAATTCCTTGAAGCGTTTCATGATATCAATATATCTTTCCGGGTCATTGGCTACTGCCGGATCAGCCAATGCTTGCAAGGTCTGTTTCATTTCTTCTTCCACAATCGACAGTTTGAAATCAAGCAATAGTCTCGGAATGAGTTCATACAACCGTTCTTCATCGGTTACGATTTTCTGCGCTTTCGAATGATATTTGCTCAGCTGATAGCGGTCGCTTACCATGTCGGCTGCCAGTTTGCTGATTTCCGGATCAGGATGGGCGATAAAGTAGCGTTCAGCTATAAAACCTTCATTCCGACTGTTTGTTTCCGCTTCTTTAAGAATCTTGCGGTGTAACGGATTGTGGAACTGAAGTTCGTCTTCCTTCAAGCCTTGAGATATATATTCGATTACGGTCAATGGTATCTGTTCTCCATTTTCGTTTTCGATATAGCACATCGGTTTCTCCCCGTAACGGATGAGCATTCGGATGAGGTCTTGTTCCTTTGCAAAGAAAACCTTCTGCTCGTTACCGGTGCTTGGTATGAGTGATTGATAATTGTCTTCCGGTGGAAGTGTTTCAATCGGGGGTGGAGGTACTTCTATTCCTTCTGGCAACAGCTCTGCATTGTTTGGCTGTCCGTTTTCATCCATTGGTGGAATGTCTGCCGGGGGAGGAGGAGTCAGGCTGCCTTCTGGATATTCACTTGGTATGCCCGCTTCCATAGGTAATGCCGAAGGGGGATTCTGTTGTTGGTTTGCACGTTGTTGTGCATGCTGTTCCCGAAGCTTACGGCGCTCCTCATCCTTGTATCTTGTTTCCTTTGCCTGCTCGATTAGTTTGGCTGTCGCTTCTACCAGAATCTTCTCTTCCATCTGCAGTAATTGGCTGCATTCGCGTATATACACGGAACGGACAATCGGATCAGGTATGACCGAAATGCTTTTTACGATGCTTGATATCAATGAAGCCCGTTTGATAGGATCTTTACCGGCTTCCTCCATGAGGAGGTTTGTCTTGAAACGGATAAAGTCGACTTCATGATTATTGATGTACGCCTGATAGTCGGTCGCATTGTGCTTACGTGCAAAGCTGTCGGGGTCGTCACCGTCGGGGAGGAGGCAGACCTTGACATTCATACCTTCTTCCAACAGCATATCGATACCTCGGATACTGGCTTTGATGCCGGCTCCGTCGCCATCGTATAATACCGTAATGTTGTTTGTGAAACGATGGATAAGGCGGATTTGATCAGGTGTTAACGCCGTTCCAGACGATGCTACCACATTCTCTATACCGCTCTGGTGCATGGAAATCACATCGGTATAGCCTTCCACCAGAAAACAACGGTCCTGACGGACGATTGCCTGCTTGGCGAAATACATTCCATAAAGTTCTTTGCTCTTGTGGTAGATTTCCGATTCGGGGGAGTTGACGTACTTCATCTGTACGTTCTTGGTTTGTGCGCTTAATACACGGCCGCCGAATGCCACTACTTTACCCGATAAGGTGTGGACCGGAAAGATTACACGTCCCCAGAAACGGTCGCGCAGACTTCCATCGTCTTTTTTGTAACAGAGTCCGGTCTTGATCAGATAATCTTCCTTATATCCTTTCTGAAGCGCAGCTTTGGCAAAGGCGTCGTGTTTGTCGGGGCAATAACCTAATTGGAATTTTTTGATGATATCGTCACGAAAACCTCTTGTGCGGAAATAGGTCATACCGATACGTTGTCCTTCCAGATCATTGTAAAGAATGTCCTGAAAATATTCAGATGCAAATTGGTTGACTACAAACAAGCTTTCACGCAAGTTGTTTGCCTGTTTCTCTTCTGCAGTCAGTTCCCGTTCCTTGATTTCGATATTATATTTCTTCGCCAGCCATTTCAATGCTTCGTAATACGAAAGCTGCTCGTGTTCCATGATAAAATGAACCACGTTACCGCCTTTACCGCAACTGAAGCATTTGCACAATCCTTTACTGGGGGACACACTGAACGATGGGGTCTTTTCATTATGGAATGGACACAAGCCGATATAGTTCACTCCCCGTCGGCGGAGTGTAACGAACTCGGACACCACATCAACAATGTTGGCGGCATCCAGGATACGGTCTATGGTGGCTTGGTCTATCATAAGTGGAACAAAAATAATAAATTCTGATTTACCCGAACTAAAAATAGGTCGATATTCTTCTCCGGGTAGATTTGGACGGAGTAAGATAAGAGTGGTTTACAGTAGAATCTGTTCAAGCTCATTGAAATCGGCTGCCAGATAAGTAGCTCCTGCATCACTTAGTTCTTTCTTGTCTCCATAACCGTAAAGTACACCAATAGAGTCCAGCCCTACTTCTTTCGCTCCATTGATGTCGAACATGCGGTCGCCGATCATTACAATCTCATTTGTGTCTTTGATTCCTAGTTCGGAGATGATGTGGCGGATTACGTCTGCCTTGGTATGGATGATTCCTTCTTCATCGCGTGCACCGATATAATCGAAGTAGGGAGCTAGTTTGAAGTGTTCTATGACGGTGGTGGCAATCTTGATTTTCTTTGAAGTACAGATTACAGCAACCTTTCCCGTTTCTTTTACTTTCTGAAGGAATTCGAATACACCTTCATAGGGCTCCGCTTCGAATGCTCCCAGACGAGCATAGCGCTCGCCGTAAATCTTAGTGGCTTCGTGTGCCTGTTCGGGAGTAAGATGATAGAAATTCTTGAATGAATCTTCCAACGGCGGACCGACGAACGGACGGAGGGTATTCCAGTCCTTTACATCGATGCCGAAGTGGCGCAATGCATGTTGTGCGCTTCGCATGATTCCTTCTCCCGATTTGGTCAAGGTACCGTCGAGATCAAAAAACAAGTATTTATAGTTCTTGATGGCCATACAGAAAAGTGGTGTGGTTAGTATAAAAAAGAGGGGGCTGAAATCAGTCCCCTCTAATTAGTATATGTCAGAGCAATCAATTACTTGATGTTCGGGTTCAGCTTGTTCCATTCAGCTACTGGAGGAAGAACGCCCATAGCGATTACTTCGTCACGCAAAGCACACAAGTGTTCGTAGCTCTTGTCCAAAGCAGCCTGTTCTTCAGCTGTTCCGTTCAAAGCTGCACAGTGGCAACCGTCAGCAGTGATTGAAGTTTCCCAAGCCATCATGATGTGATCGTACTTTTCGTTAGAAACGTAAGTACCTGCCGGCCAACGGAAAGCCTTACCACCCATAGCAGCACCGATCATTTCGATTGAAACGTATGAAGGGCTCTGGAATGATGAACGGCCACGCAATGCGATGATGTTTGCACCACCCTTAGTAACTTTCTGCTGGATTTCAGCCCACTGTTCTTTAGTCAGGGCGTCAGTACCGATGATGTCTGTCAAAGCTTTGCCGTTAACTTTTGCAGTTGAAGCAAATACAGCCATCTGTTCGCCGTGACCACCGTAAGTACGGCAGTTTTCTACTGAATCCAAAGCTACACCGAAGTGTTTAGCCAATTCGCTGCGCAGACGAGTAGAATCCAAAGCTGCCAAAGTAGTGACCTGAGATGGTTTCAAACCAGAGTATAACAATGTGATCAAACCGGTGATATCAGCCGGGTTGAAGATTACTACGATGTGCTTAACATCCGGGCAGTACTGTTTTACGTTCTTACCGAATTCTTCAGCGATAGCAGCGTTACCTTTCAACAGGTCTTCACGAGTCATACCTGCCTTACGTGCAGCACCACCTGAGTTAACGATATATTTAGCACCAGTCAGCGCTTCCTTGATATCTGAAGTGAAAGTTACATTTACACCTTCGAAACCGCAGTGGTACAATTCTTCAGCAACACCTTCCAAACCTGGAGCGTATGGGTCGTACAAACAGATGTTAGGAGTCAAGCCCATCATGATAGCAGTCTGAGCCATGTTAGAACCGATCATACCGGCAGCACCAACAATGGTAAGTTTTTCGTTAGTTACAAATTTCATAATTCTTACTATTTAATAAGTTATATATATAAATTACTCTTCGTTCCGTTTTTTCATTGCAAATATAGGAAAGTTATTTGGGTTAGATGTAGCATTATTCTCTGAAAAAATCGGGGTTTCATTCGATTACGGAAAAATTTCACTAATTTTAATCCTTATGTTTCATTTTTGTAATGGTGAGTTGGCAATTCTGCGGTTTGGTTTTCCTTGCATTTCTTGAAGAAAGTCAATGATTGTATTTTGTGGAGTGTTTTTCTTGCAGGTTTCCTCTTTACCGGATTTAGTGTTTATAAAAATTGCTTTCACTCTTTCAACGTGCTTATTCATAGTTTGTTACGGGTGAAACCAAACCTTTTTTGCTTTCACATCTACTTTCATTGGTTTTTCATCTGCCGATTTTCGGGAAGGACGAATTTCAGGATGATGAATAGGTTCGTCTTCTATGCTATTGAATTTCATTAATAAATTCTTACCTTTGTTGTTATGAATTCAATCCTTATAATAGATGATGAGCCCATGATACGCCGATTGTTGTCGCGTATGATGGAATTGGAGGGGTACGAGATCTTTCAGGCCGCCGATCGTGCTTCGGGTATGAAAACATTGATGCAGAAGAAGCCGCAATTGGTTCTTTGTGATGTTTTCTTGCCCGACGGGAATGGTGTGGAGATGGTTAAGGAGATTCTACAGGCTCAGCCACAGGTAGAGGTGATTCTGTTGACTGCCCACGGGAATATCCCGGATGGAGTACAGGCTATCAAGAACGGAGCTTTCGATTATATCACGAAGGGGGATGATAACAACAAGATTATTCCTGTGGTGAGTCGTGCCATGGAGGAAGTCAATAAAAAACAGCAGGCTCCCCAAGTTTCGGCAACGTCTTTTTCTTCGTTCGATTCGATTATCGGACATTCTACATCCTTGCAGAAAGTGATTAATCTGGCGAAAAAAGTGGCTCAGACCGATGTGCCAGTTTTGCTGACAGGCGAGACGGGTACCGGTAAGGAGGTTTTTGCGCAGGCTATCCATCAGGCAAGTGCCCGCAGCCAATCGCCTTTTGTGGCTGTCAACTGTTCGGCTTTCAGCCGGGAGTTGCTCGAAAGTGAGATTTTCGGTCATAAGGCAGGTGCTTTTACCGGTGCGTTGAAGGACAAGAAGGGATTGTTCGAGGAAGCCAATCACGGAACCATTTTTTTGGATGAAATTGGTGAGATGGCTTTTGAACTGCAGGCAAAACTGTTGCGTGTGCTCGAAACCGGCGAATATATCAAGGTGGGCGATACGAAACCTACCAAAGTGGATGTACGTATCATTTCGGCTACCAACCGTAATCTGAAGCAGGAGATTGAGGAGAATAACTTCCGTGAGGATTTGTTCTTCCGTCTGTCGGTTTTCCAGATTCCTTTGCCTCCTTTGCGTGAACGTAAGGGTGATATTGCCGAGTTGGCTTCGTCGTTTATAGCGCGTTCATCACAGAAGATGGGTAAGCAGGCCGGCGGTTTGTCGCCCGAAGCTTTGCAGGTGATGGAAAGTTATCAGTGGCCCGGTAATGTGCGTGAGTTGCGTAATGTCATCGAACGGGCGTTGATTATCTGCGATGATACCATTACATGCGAGGACTTGCCTTTGGAAATCCAGATGCAGATACCCGACAAATGTAATGAACGTACGGAGTTTGAATTGGCAGCTATGGAAAAACGCCATATAGCCAGGGTTCTGGAACATACCAAAGGGAATAAGACGGAAGCTGCACGGTTGTTGAAGATCGGATTGACTACACTTTACCGGAAGATAGAAGAATACAAGATCGAAATATAATCAGATAGGTTTGTAATGCGGTATATATGGGGCGTCATAGTATTGATGTTGACTGTTGCAGTTCATCCGGCTGTTACAGTTACTTCTACACGCATTCCCTCATTGGAAAAATTGCCGGTCAGTGCCGTGCATCGTATCTTTCAGGACAAGGAAGGGTATATGTGGTATGGGACTGTCGACGGGCTTTGCTGGGACGACGGGTATGAAGTGAGGGTATTCCGCTCTGATATGAATACCCCTAATCTTTTCACCAACAATACAATCCAGTCGATTGCAGAAGATAAGAATGGCAAAATCTGGTTGGGGACAGATTGTGGAGTATATCAGTTGGATAAATCGACCTGCCGGATTGTTCCGGTCGATTCTGCCCGCCTTTCCAGATTGTATGTGCCCAATATCTGGAGCGTGAACGATGGTAGTGTGTGGCTGACCTCTTATGGGAAATTGTATCATTATGATGCGGATGGAAATTTGTTGGATCAGTTTGATATGACCGATGATTATGGCCATTCCTGTTTCGTTAACGGGTTATGTGAAACTCGTCAACGTAAGCTGTTGGTAACGAAAGGTTATGGGCCTATTCTTGAATGGAATCCGGCTACGAATGCTTTCAAGACTTTCACCCCGAGTCTGCAGGGATGTGATTTCCGGTCCATCATCCAGGATAATACGAAAGACGATTGTTTTTGGGTCGCTACCGGTAATCAGGGCATTGTCTGTGTTTCTCCTTATGCCGTTTCCGATTCGATTTATTCTATTTCGCCGTTACCTGTGTCGGAGAAAGGGAAAACAGATCCGTCTATTCTTTATATCAGACAGGATGATGTCTTTAATCATCTTTGGGCCACTACATCAAGTGGTTTGGTCGCTTTTTTCTGCGATTATGGCAACAGGAAGTTGAAGCAGATTCAGACCGAGGTTCCGGCTTTGTCGAATAAGATGTTGAACGAGATCTATAAAGACCGGAACGGAGCGTTGTGGGTTGCGGCATTCGATGCAGCCAGCTTTATCATACAATTGGGTAAAAACCGTCCGCAGGTTTATTCTTTGCCGGCAATAAACGACCGTGTTTCGTTCAATCCGGCAGTCATGGCTTTGGCTGATGCCGGTCAGGGATGTATGTGGCTTTCGCAGGAGCGTACCGGTATGGGACTTTATGATTTGACAACCAATCGGTTTGTTATTTATTCCGATATACCTGAACTGAAAATGTTGCCGTTGGGCAGTATCAAACTGATGACGCCTTCCCGACGGAAAGGGAATGTTTGGGTTTCACCTGAAGGGACTCCCGTCGTTTATGAGTTTGCCCGGAAAGGGATGGATATCCGTATGGTGCGCAGCTACAATATCGGAAATCAGATTTCAAAAGGCGAATCTGTCGTTTCTTTCCACGAAGGCCGGAATTCCCGTTTGTATATAGGTACGGATAAAGGTTTGTATCGGCTGAATCTTTCCGATGGGGTTTTGACGGCGATGTCTGAAAAATGCGGTAGGGTTTCTTCCATTCAGGAAGATGAGGACGGAGGTATCTGGTGCGCTACCGCAACGGGTGTCTGTTACCTTTCTCCTGCCGATTCTCTGACGCATTATCCTTCCGGCTTTGTTTTGTCCGGTCTGGCGATTGGAGAACAGGGTACGGTTTGGGTGAGCTCTTTGAGTGGTGTCTATCTTTTTAATCCGGCAAAGAATGCATGGAAAGATTATACGGCTTTGTGCGGATTGGGAGGCAATGCGGTCAATCAGTTGGTCTTCGATGTTTTCGGACATTTATGGATTGATACCAATCAGGCGTTGATCGAATACAATCCCCGCAACAATGCTTCGCTGACTTATTCTACAGGCGATGAGGCTGTGCAGATGCATCGGTTCATTCCGACGGCCATCTGTTCCGGATTTGACGGGAAAATCTATTTCGGAGGTATCCCCGGTATATTCTCCGTTACTCCGTCGGATCGTCTGGATGGGAATCATTCATCGGTCAATACGGTTCTTACAGATATCCGTTTGGGCGGACGTTCCATCCTTTTCGATCTGCATCAGCCTTTAGGCGATAAGCTGGAGTTGAAACATTCCGACCGTGATCTTGAGATTTGTTTTTCATCGTTGGATTTCTTGAATGCGCATAAGTTGAGGTATGCTTATCGCCTGGTGGGAATGGACGACGATTGGGATTATACACCGGTAGGCAATAATTCTGTCATGTATAAGCATCTGCCTTCGGGAAATTACAGATTCGAGGTGAAGTCAATGGATCAGTATGGGGTGTGGAGCGACAAGATAACCACACTGGATATCGTTTGTCTGCCACCTTTCTATCTTACCTGGTGGGCTTATACGTTTTATATCCTTTTCATCGTTGGGCTAGTTTATGCTGCATTCCGCTTCTATCTGAAGAAGGAAAAGCGGCGGAATGACGAATTGTATGCCGATAGTACCGAATTGATGAAGATGCGGAATTATCTGCAGCAGGACAGTCGGGATATGAACCAATCCGGCGATGCCGTCATTTCCTGTAAGGAGTATGAACAGTTGGATGAACTGTTGAAATCGAAAGTGCTGCAGGTGGTGGAGGAACATTTGTCAGAACCTGATTTTGATGTGAACAAATTGGCGGCCGAGATGGGAATGTCGCGTTCCACATTGACACGTAAGTTAAAATCGATGACGGGTATGACTCCGTTGGAATATATCCGTAAGATTAAGATGCAACACGCCTGCAAGTTGTTGCAGGATCCGAACCGGAACGTTTCGGAGATAGCGTTGATGTTGGGATATTCCGACCGGAAATATTTCACTTCCTGTTTCAAGGATGATTTCGGTGTTACTCCTAGTGAATATCAGAAACGGTACAGACAGGGGGAAGTTTGATTCAAATTAGGGGGAGAAATGCGTAAAATCGCCCTTTGCTCCAAATATACGAACTATCTGCCTTGATTTCGGCCGGCTTTTACCAAGGATTCTTTTTCATTTGTATAGACTTTTGTTCGACTGACATGTGTATACATTTTTAGAAAATTGAATCTATATGAAAAAGACATCATTTGTTGTATTGGCCCTTATGGCTTGTCTCGCTTCCAATGCTCAGAAAGTGCAGCAGACCGCCAAGGGTGTTTCGTTTCAAACGGCTGGACCGGCCTTGTATGGAGAGGTTATCTTCTATTCTCCTTCCATTGTACGTGTGGTGAAATATCCGTCGGCTCAGGCTCCCGAGAAAAAGAGTTATGCTGTAGTGAAGACTCCCGAACAGGTGAAATTCGATTATTCTCTCGATGGAAATATCTGTACGCTGAAGAGTGAAGCCGTAAGTGTAACGTTGGATGCTGTTACAGGTAAGGTTTCTTTCAATTCTCCCGATGGAAAGCAGCTGTTTGCCGAAAAGGAGCATGGCACGAACTTTATTCCTTTCAATGATGCCGGTAAATCCAGCTATTCAGTCAGCCAGGCATTCTTGTTGCAGCCCGATGAAGTGATTTACGGATTGGGACAGCGTCAGAGCGGTGCCATGAACCATCGGAACCAGCAGCTTCATCTTTCCAATGTCAATACCAATATTTGTATTCCGTATTTCACATCAGAAAAGGGATATGGAGTGTATTGGGACAATCCCGGTGTTTCTGAGTTCAGCGATACGCCGTATCAGACTTCTTTCTCCTCTCAAGTGGGACTTTGTTCCGATTATTATTTCATGTATAAGGATGGTACACAGGATGGTGTCATCAGTTGTATCCGTACGTTGACCGGAAAGGCTACCATGTTTCCTTTATGGACAATGGGTTATTGGCAGTGCCGCGAACGCTATAAAAGTCCCGATGAACTTTGTGATGTGCTCGACAAATACCGGGATCTGAAGATTCCGTTGGATGGAATCGTACAGGATTGGCAGTATTGGGGATGCGATTCCAACTGGAATGCCATGAAATTCATGAATCCGCGCTATATCAATAAGATGGGTGATAAGGAGTGGATGCGTTACCTGCCTAACGGTGAGGATCCGAATGCCAAGTATGGCACGCCACGTATCAAGAGCCCGAAGGAGATGGTTGACTATGTGCATAAGAACAATGCGCATCTGATGATTTCAGTTTGGGCTAGTTTTGGCCCTTGGACAGACCAGTATAAGGAATTGAAGGCCATGAACGGTTTGATTCCGTTCGAAACCTGGCCGCCGAAGGGTGGTGCTGCGCCTTACGACCCGTTCAATGAAAAGGCTCGCGATTTGTACTGGCGTTATTTGAGCGACTTGTATAATCTGGGTATCGATGCGTGGTGGACCGACTCTACTGAACCCGACCACCTGAATCCGAAAGACAGTGATTTCGATATGCCTACAGCCGACGGCAGTTTCCGTTCCGTACACAACGCTTTCCCGTTGTTGTCCAACCGCGGTATTTATGAACATCAGCGTGCGGTATCGGATAGCAAGCGCCTTTTCCTCATGACCCGTTCTTCTTATTTCGGACAGCAGCGTTACGGATCATTCAGCTGGAGCGGTGATGTATCGTCCAACTGGTATGTATTGCGTCAGCAGATTCCGGCAGGCCTGAACTATACCTTGTGCGGTATCCCGTTCTGGAGCACCGATTTGGGCGGTTTCTTCGGTTGGGATTATAACAACGACTGTACCGATGTCGCTTACCAGGAACTGCATGCCCGTTGGTTCCAGTGGGGTTGTTTCCAGCCGCTTATGCGTAATCATTGCTCTTCTCCGATGATGAACGAAATCGATTTGTTCGGGAAAGAAGGCGATTGGGCATACGATGTTCAAAAACGTTTTGTATATTTGCGATATCGTTTGTTGCCTTACATCTATAGTCTCGACGGAGCTGTAGTACAGGAAGATGGTACTATTATGCGTCCGTTGGTTATGGATTTCGCTTCCGACCGGAAAGCGATTCAGCTCGATGATGAATATATGTTTGGCAAACAGCTGTTGGTGTGTCCTGTAACTGAACCTTTGTATACCAAACAGGGTGCCGACAGAAAAGGTATCGCTCTGGTAGACGATATTGCCCAAGCATCCAAACCGTTTGAAGTGTATTTGCCGAAGGGAACTTCATGGATTGATTTCTGGACGAACGAACGGGTTGAAGGCGGTCGTACCGTCAACCGTGATTGTCCTGTCAGTCTGATGCCGCTTTATGTCAAAGCCGGAAGTATTTTGCCGTTAGGTCCTGAAGTCCAGTATTCTACTGAAAAGAAATGGGATAATCTGGATATCTGTATTTATCCGGGTGCCGATGGTAAGTTTACTCTTTACGAAGACGAATTCGACAATTACAATTATGAAAAGGGGATGTTTGCTACAATTGAATTTACATGGGACGATGCTGCACGTACATTGACTATCGCCGACCGCAAAGGTTCATATCCGAAGATGCTGAAGAACCGTAACTTCCGTATCACTGTGATGGAAGCGGGAAAACCTTCGGCAGAAAAGGTTTTGCAAAAGGCTGATAAGCAAGTACGTTACAACGGTCACAAGCTCATTGTCAAATTGTAATAAATAGAATCAGTCGACAGCCTCCGGTTCTGATTGAAGGAGCCGGAGGTTTGTCTTTTTTAAAGCAAATAATTGTGGTTATGAAGAAATTTTGGTTAGGAAGTTTGGTCTGGCTGGCAGCAATCCCGACATTCGGACAGTTGCCGCAAGTAGTGAAACCTTTTGCCGTGTCGGAAGTACGGCTTACGGATAGTCCGTTCAAACATGCGGAAGATTTGGATATTTGCTACCTGTTGGCTTTGAATCCGGATCGTTTGTTGGCTCCATACCTGAAGGAAGCCGGATTATCTCCGAAAGCGGAAAATTATCCCAATTGGGAGAATACCGGACTCGACGGACATGTGGGAGGACATTATTTGTCGGCTTTGTCTTACATGTATGCCGCTACCGGCAATGCCGAAATCAAGACGCGGTTGGATTATTACCTGAGTGAATTGAAACGTTGTCAGGATGCGGCCGGCGACGGTTACCTGTGTGGAGTCCCGGGCGGACGGGCCATGTGGCAGGACATTGCTGCGGGGAAAATTGCAGCCGGAGCTTTCGACCTGAACAAAAAATGGGTGCCGCTTTATAATATCCACAAGATTTATGCAGGCCTGCGTGATGCTTATCTCATTGCAGGGAGCGAAGATGCCAAGGAAATGTTGGTCAAGCTGACCGACTGGATGATCGGCGTTGTTTCCAAGCTTAGCGATGAACAGATTCAGGATATGTTGCGCAGCGAACATGGAGGACTTAACGAAACCTTTGCCGATGTGGCGGCTATTACGGGCGACAAGCGTTACCTGAAACTGGCGCATCAGTTCTCTCACGACATTGTGTTGCTGCCGCTTCTGAAACATGAGGATGTCTTGACCGGTATGCATGCCAATACCCAGATTCCGAAAGTGATCGGTTTCAAGCGTATTGCCGATATTGAGGGGAATCAGGATTGGAGCGAAGCGGCCCGTTTCTTCTGGGAGACGGTGGTCGACAACCGCAGTATTTCCATCGGGGGAAACAGTACTTACGAACATTTCCATCCGGCCAACGATTTCTCCAGCATGATAAACAGCGAACAGGGACCGGAAACCTGTAATACTTACAATATGTTGCGTCTGACCAAGATGCTCTATCAGACCAGCGGTGAGTCGGATTACATGGATTATTACGAACGGGCGTTGTATAACCATATCCTTTCTACGCAAGACCCGGTACAGGGAGGTTTCGTGTATTTCACTCCGATGCGTTCCGGCCATTACAGGGTTTATTCTCAGCCACAGACCAGCTTCTGGTGTTGTGTGGGTTCGGGTATGGAAAACCATGCCCGTTACGGGGAGATGATTTATGCGTCACGTCCGGGTGAATTGCTGGTCAATCTGTTTATTCCTTCTACGTTGGAATGGAAAGAGGAAGGTGTTTCGTTTACACAACAGAACCGTTTCCCGCAGGAAGAATCGACTTCGCTTATCGTTCATGCTTCGAAACCGAAGAAACTGACTGTCAGTTTCCGTTATCCGGCATGGGCGGCTCAGGCTGAACCGCAGGTAAAGGTCAACGGTGAAGTTGTGAAATCCGACTTGAAAGATGGATATGTGAGTATCAAACGGACTTGGAAGGATGGCGATAAGGTGGAACTTGCTTTGCCGATGAAGCTCCGTGTAATGCAGTTGCCCGACAAATCTCCGTATTATTCGTTCCTCTATGGCCCGATTGTACTGGCTGCCGAGATGGGCAAGGATCGTCAGGACGGTTTGTTTGCCGATGACAGCCGTGGCGGACATATTGCTGCCGGTCCCCGTATGCCGTTGCAACAGATGCCGATGGTGGTCGGCTCTCCGGAAGAGATTCTGGATCATCTGACTCCGGTGGAAGGCGAACCGCTGAACTTTACTTTGAAGGGAGTATCGCCCGAACAGTATGAGGGGATGCGTCTGAAACCTTTCTATCAGTTGTACGAATGTCGTTACATGGTTTATTGGGAAGTGGTTTCGCCCGAAGAACTGCAACACCGGCAGGCCGAACTGCAGCGTCAGGAGAAGGAACGCGCCGCTTTGGATGCCATGACTGCAGATAAGGTGATCTGCGGGGAACAGCAACCGGAAAGCGATCATTTTATCCGTATGGAACGTTCGAATACCGGAAATGATAACGGCGTGCATTGGCGTGAAACGGAAGCTTCGTTCAGTTATCGGATGAAGGCGAATGGGAAAGCGGTAACTGCCGTACGCATCAGCCTGTTGCCGGATAATACTCGTGACGCCAAGGTTGTGGTAAACGGAAAGGAAATCGGTGTCTTGAAGGGAACTGAATCTGTTCAGGTATTGGAATTGCCCGACGCTTTGCAGCACGAAACGGAATGGACGGTTCAGATTGCCAAAGCCGGTTCACCTGTCACTTTACGCATTACGGAAGTACGTCTGGTAAAGCCTTGAACCGACGTAGATTCGGTAACGTTCTGCATACATAGTGATTTATTGATGGTTGTCCGGCTCAAATGTTCCGTGCGGCCTTGATTGTCATGTCCAGAAAGAATTGTACCCAACGTTCGTATTCTTCCGTTTCGTGAATGTATTGCAATCCGGCATAGTATATGTCGCTGTGCCGGTTCAGTGCTTTCGACAGAGGAAGGACCGGCGCATCCAAGAGGCCGTTGTCTATCAGGAAAAGGGTATTGACAAGGCGTCCGGCCCGTCCGTTTCCGTCGATGAACGGATGGATGGTTTCGAACTGATAATGTATCAGGGCTGCCTTGACCAACGGATGTTCCCTTTCATCGTAATGGATGTACCGTTCCCAGTCGGTAAGTGCCGGAATCATGTCTTCTTCCACAGGAGGGACGAACAGGGCATCCTTCAGTCCGCATCCTGTTTTGCCTATCCAGGTAGGTGAGGAGCGGAACTCTCCCGGGTATTTCTTTTCATAACTGTTGCCGCTGCACATCAGATAGTGTGCATTCTTGATTAGTCTTGTGCTTAGCGGTAAATCGGCCAGCTCGTCGACGGCATAACGGGTGGCTTTTTCCAAGTTCTGTATGTCTTCAGCCAGAACCGGGTCGTCGTTGCTCATGAAAGAGATAAAACCGAACGACAAGGGTTGTTTACCGGCTGCCAGATAACAGGATGATTCGGCTTCGTCGGCTATCATCTTGTTGGTCTCTTCGGCCGACAGGCAACCGACATGCTCGTTCAATCTTTTCAGTTCCGCTTCGGCTGAGGCAATCAATTTATCTATTTCAGCGGTATGAGAAATTTCTATGTCTGAAAGCGGAGTCGGAACATACGATTTGAACATCCGTTCCCCCGACAGGTTTTTCCGGTAAAATCCCATTGGTCGTTCAATCATTTATGTTTGTTTATCAGATAGTTGTTACCTCGTATGGCGGGTATAATTAGTTCTGCCGATTCTTCAGGGCTTCTTTCAAGTCATGGAGAGTGACGGCAATATCACCGGCCAGTCCGATAGACCGGTGTTCGATTTCTCTCGGGATATACAGCTCTTGAGCCAGGTTCAACGTAATGTAGGTAGCTTGTGGCTCTTGAGCTGTCAGCTGCATGAGCGGCAACTTGATGAGGCGGTTGCGCATGCCGATACCCAATTCCAGAATGACAAGCTTCTTGCCGTGATAACGGGTAAGGAATTCCTGCACCTGACGGTTCTTGTCTACTATCGGCTGATCGTTGCAGAGCTGTTCGAATGTTCCTTCAATTTCGAAAACCTTGTCGTCATCGAAGCCGGACAATTCGAGATGGGTATCTCCGTTGGAAGTCAGCACGAAATAGTCTTTACGGCTCACGATTTCCAATAGGTCCTTCATGACCTGCGACGGCTGATAGTCTTTTACCCAATACTTCACGAGGCGCTGCAGGAATTCCTGGCGGTCGTTTCCCTGATAGTATTGGAAGAAACATCCTTCGATGACGTTGCGGATACCGTATTTCTTCTGCAAGTCGCCGAACTGACGCTGGAACATTTCATTGTTTGCGAATATATGATAACCTTCGGCAATCGAAAGGCCGTTGCTGGCTCCGATAAGGATTGCATCGGCTTGTGCCAAGGCTTCTGCAGTTTTTTGTATCAAGTCCATAAATTAAGCTTCTGATTATTTGTTGATTAATATACTCTCGACGGGTTGAAGATGTTCTTGCGGTCGAACGGCTCCAGCTTGTCGGTCGGTTTGCCCAACAGTTGCTTGAGTGTCAAGGCAATATCTTCTTCAATGGCCAGACTCTTCTTCGCAATTTCTTTCGGGATATAAGCGTGCTGCGGGTTGATGGTTACGTAGAAGGCATTCGGCCACTGATAAACCATGTTCATGAACGGTTCCTTAATGAACATCGGAGTCATCATACCTACACCCAGTTCGAGGAACAATGTCTTCTTGCGCGAGTTCTTTTGCAGGAAGTCGGTATAGCGTTTCAGTTCCTTGCGGTAGAAACTGCCTTGCAGGAAGGTGTACGAGCGTACCCAAGGTGCCATTTCACCGCCACAATGCGGACAACGTGGAATGAATTTGTTGGGCAGACGGTCGTTTTCAATGTAGTTGACCAGTTCGAAAACCTTCTCCTTGTTATAATATACCTTGTCGTGGCAAGGTTAGTCACACTGCCAGTAACGCCAGTCGCCTTGAATCGGCGTAACTTTGTCGGCCGGAAACACACGATAGAACTGAGTATCCTGATTGGTGGTAGCGATGTAATAGTTCTTGCCTTCCAGCAGTTCTGCCAAATCCTTGTAGTTCTCGCCGGTATAACAATCATAGATATACTTGTTCAGACGGAGCATCAACGCCCACTTCTCGCCACTGGTCATCTTCGGGCAATAAAAGGCATCGAAGAAGTTGTACACCTTGTACTTGTCGGCCAATGAACCGGCTATCATGCGATACACTTCATCGTCCTGGTAATAGAACTTGAAACCCGATGCAGCCGACATACCCGATGCTCCACCGACTACAATGGCATCGGCTTCCTCAATCTTTCTTCTCAATAAATCGATTTTCTCTTGTGCAACCATACATTAATTTTCTCCTTTTTTATCTGGTTGCAAAATTACTTGGATTTCAAGGGAATATCCCTACCATTTTTTGCTTGCTAACTACCAATTTGATAACTAATGTTTCTCATTCCGGTATTCTTCCATGAATTGGGTGATGGTTTGCCCTGTCTGTTGCTTGAAGAAACGCATCAGATGGTTCGGCTCTGAGAAGTTCAGGCGGTAGGCGATTTCCTTGACCGACAGGTCGGAGAAGAGCAGATTGTTCTTGACTTCCTGCAGCAGACGTTGCTTGAGCAGATGCATAGCTGTTACGCCAAACTCATTTTCTACTGCCTTGTTCA
Organism: uncultured Phocaeicola sp.; assembly: GCA_944321335.1. Lineage (GTDB taxonomy): Bacteria > Bacteroidota > Bacteroidia > Bacteroidales > Bacteroidaceae > Phocaeicola. The sequence continues at coordinate 51,883 of CALUKX010000001.1, forward strand.
AGCACACCCGGCTGATTCCCATCATCTCGGCATAATCGTTTACACGTACTTTCCGGGTGATGTTCTTTTCCAGCAGCTGTTTGTACTGATAGGCATAATTGTTCTGAGGAGGAGCGAACGGAAGCTGGAACAGGCGGGCGTAATAGCGGTTCAGCAACAGCAGGAACTGATACAAGTAGGCCACAATCATGTGGTAGCTGTCGGCTACCGGTTCATGAAGCTCGTGTTTGGTAAGGCGCAGCAGTTGCAGCAACGGTTCCCGTTCGGCTTCGTTCATCTCGAAATAAGTGGGATGCTCGTTCTGATAACAGTAGAGCAGGCGATACATGAAATATTTGTCGGACAGGAAGTTATTGATAAATTCTTCCTGAAAAATCAGGAACGTATAGTCAAGCTTGTCAATCTCCACATGCCATTCCTGTTGCTGATAAGGAGATATGATCAGCACCGTATCGTCGTGCAGCATCAGTTTCTTTCCCGAGAGGAACAGATGTCCCGATGCCTTGCGGAAAAAATAAAACTCGAAAAAGTCGGTCTTGTAACGCTTGTTCGCATTGAACCATCCCGGCTTTTCCCAGCTTTCGGCCGTATTCAGCAGAAAGTCCACGCCGCACGAACTCTTCGAATATTTCACCAAAGAGATGTGTCGGGCATTCTTGTCGGGAAAAGCTCCCAGCATGTCGGAATATTTCAGATTCATAATGCTTCGGGTTTTAGTTTATTCCGGCTGATTCGTGGCCGTCTTTTACAAAGATAGCTTTTCTCTTTGAATTTCAGCCTATCAAAGTACGCCGAAATGTTTCAAAGCGTTCCAAACGCCATCTTCATCTACCGAAGTGGTGATGTAATCGGCTACAGCCTTGAGCGAATCGTTGGCATTGTCCATCGCTACGCCGATACCGGCACGTTTCACGATGGCGATATCATTTCCTCCGTCACCGAAAGCCATGGTTTCCGATATGTCGATACCGAGGTGTGCCGCAAGGGCTTCCAAGCCGACGGACTTGTCGATGCCTTTGGCTGTGATATCGGCAAAATCAGGGCACCAGCGGCTGGAAACGCATCCCGGAAGTTTCTGCATCAGTTCCTTTTCCGTTTCTTCAGTGATGACCGGAGTCAGTTGCAGGATACGTTGGGCAAGAATCGGCTCGAGAGGCACGTTCTCGTTCAAGTCCTGAACATTCAGCAATTGTTTGAATACACGGTCCACCTGTTCGTTGGAACGGTAGAAGGTAAGGTCTTTTTCACCCACAATCATACATGGGAAATCCAGTTCGTCGGCAAACTTCACTACAGCTTCCACTTCCTCCCGTGGCATCGGGTTGCAGGCCACGAATTCATTCCCTATAAAGGAATAAGCCCCGTTGGTCGTGATGTACCCGTCTATCCATTCCTTGATGGCGTTGAGGTTGTTGATAAGTGAAAAAGGTCGGCCGGTAGAGATAAACACCTTGATGCCTTTTGCCTTTACCTGTCGGATGGCTTCGATAGCCGATTCAGAGATGGCGTGTGTATTGAAGCTGACTAGAGTTCCGTCGATATCAAAAAATAAAGCTTTGGTCATACTTGTCTGTATTAATGAATACTATGGCAATTTACGATGCAAAGATAAAAGGTTAGGCATTTCCGGGACCTATCTTTTTGGATGAAATATATACCATTTTGATAATTGATGGAAACTATAAATCCGCTTATAACCTGATTTTCTGAATTTGATTTATTGATATAAAACTCGGGGAGCGAAACTTCCTTTATTATTCTTGGCCGGTGCATCTAACTTTTTGGCTTGTTTCAGTTCCTCCGGATTGTCCGTTACTCTAAATTCGCTTACCAAGAAAACGGTTGGTTGGGGGCGTTCTTCTATATCAATACTTTTATAATACCTGAACACGCCTGGCCGGATACGGTTCAGCTCCGGTAACAGTTGGATGTCCAGTTTGTATCCCTCGTTATCGTTGTCTACACCATAACCTTCGCCTGTCCAGTTTTCCAGTCCGGGCAGATAATACCATTTCCCGTCGGGTCCTTGATAGCCGATGATATAATCCGCTCCGAACCATATCATGGCACCGGCACGGTTGTACAGCATCATGTGGTTGTTGTTTCCGTCGATAGGGAATACGGAATATTCGGGCTGCAGAAAGATACCCAAGCTGTCTTGTACGGCAGCATCGGCAAGATTGGATATCTCTATTTCTTCCGGATGTTCAGGACCTCGGAAGTGGATGGCGGGGGAGTTGAGGATTTTCTCACGGAACTGTTGCCGCCAGTATGGGGTGTTGACACTCAGATCGACTCTTATACCGTTGTTGCCTATACCGCTTCCAATTATGTTCAAGACCAGCGGGTCTTTGGGGTTCATCGTTTCCAATGCTTTTCGTCTTTTCCAGATAGAATCTTGGATCGCTTCATATTCTTTATCGGAATAGGTTTTCTCGATGGAATCAGGAATGGTTTCGGTCACCGTATCTTGTCGGGAGAAGATACCGAAAGGATCGGTATAGGCAATTTCCTGCCGGGCGGATAAAGAATCATTCTCGTCCGGACGGTCGTTTCTTGCAGCTCCTTTACAGCCTGCAAGAATAACGATGCAGCCTGCAATCAGTAAATGAATCATTCTTTTCATGGCTCATAGTAATAAGGCTTCTCCAAATTTACAAAAAAATAGATTGGAAAGGAAATCCGTCCGAATTTATTGCGAAGAAACAAGAAAATAGTTTTAATAAAAATATCTTTCAAGCTTTCAACTCGTTGTGATATAGTACGTTATGGGTGAAAGCAAGACTTCTTCGCTTTCACCGTTACTTTCATCCGGATGGTATGCGTGATTTTTGCATGTCCCCAATTTTTTCTATACCCTTTTTCCAGATTTACGCAAGAAGGTCATAGATAGGCAGTTCCTCTATTTTCTCTTGTGTGGATAATTTTGATGTGTTCGGTTTAAAATAGGGCATAAATTTGTTTCCGCCTTCAGAATAATATATATTTGTAAGGACGTATTTTATGGTTCTGCATCGGAAACCGTATAGTTCTCGTACGGAAACCGTACGGTTCTCGAACGGGAACCATAAAATACATGAAGAGAAAAAGAAATTATTAACTTTAAAAAGAAACAATACTATGGACGCAAAATATGATTTCCTTTCTGTGCCTTCACAGAATCCGGAAGAAAATGCACCCATCCTTTTCCCTAAAATCGTATCCAATGGAACCGTTTCTTTCCAGGAACTGGTGAGGCAGATGGCTAAGGCTTCGGGATTCAATGAAGGGACCATCATTGGAGTGCAGGAGGAGATTGAACATTGGTTGCTTTATTACCTCAGTCACGGCTATCGGGTGAAATTGGGGAATATCGGTACTTTCGAAGTAACCTTGAAGACCGACCGGCCGATAACCGATGAAAAAGAGATTCATGCCCAGTCCGTTCATTTCGATAAAGTCAAGATGAAAGTTTCCAGAAATTTCAGCAAACGATGCAACGGTACACTGGTCCGTGCGCCTAAGGCATTCAAGTTTGCGGAAAGCGAAACAGAATCTACAAGTGAGGAACGTTTCCGGTTGCTGGAAAGTTATCTGGAAAAACATCCGTACATTACTCGGGCGGAATACGGAGAGCTGACCGGATTGTTGAAAACCAAAGCGTGGAAAGAACTGACCCGATGGACGAAGGAAGGGAAGTTGGATGTGCAAGGCAAGGCGCCCCACAGGGTGTATGTCCGTCTCCGTAAAGAATAACCCGATATCGGGAGTGAAAGAATTTCCGGATGGGGTTCTGGTAAAAGAAACCTAATCCCGAAATCTTGGGTATGACACCTTATTAATATATAAAGGAAAGCTGTTCGTCCTACCGGTTCGTACCGGATTGTTTCGGACGGGCAGCTTTCCTTTATCCGTTCTCTATTGTCGGTTCAGTATTAAGGCAGATCCACAAAGCTCAGCTGGTGCAGCTTGCACAACGATTTGCCTGCAGTCGGCGAGGAAAAACGCAGGAACAAGGCATGTTTTCCCTGCAGCCCCTGTATCTTGGAGAGCGGGATTACCTTATCTGTCGCAGCCGATGGCTCATCTGCAGCCAACTTCAAGCTTCCTACCTTTACACCTCCCTTGGCTTCCCACGGGCTGTCTATCATCACTTCGATCGTGCCGTCTATTCCTTCCGGAACCAGCTGCAGCTTTAATCCGACAGCCTTATCCGGATGCAACCGATCGAAATTATAATATTTGTAGCCTACGACAGAGCCGTCGGTATTATTGATAACGGGATTCATGTTGACAGACAGGTCGTAGGGATTCTCATAAGTCCTTCCATCTAGATAGGTAGCCTGGACGTACGATCCCGGGAAGGTATAGTTCGGCCATCCGTGGCGCGACGGTTCAGGACTTGTATAGTAGCAAGTGATACCTGCCGGATATACCTTGTACGGATTCAGTCCATCCGTTTCGAAACCTTCCGATGTATATTCCGCTTCCGAAATCTCTACCTTGCCTCCTTTGCCCGGTGTCACTTTCACCTCTATCGGAGCTACCATTGCCTGACGCGAAAATTCGTTCGTACCGGATTGGCGATGGTAGAATACATACCACTGTCCGTTGATCTCGACGATACTGCCGTGCGTGTTGCCGCTCGGATTGGCTGTCCAAATCGTTTTTCCTGTCGGATCGGTATCCCGGCCGCGGCCGTCGATTATAGTACCTCCATACGTGAACGGGCCTAACGGCGAATCGCTGTATGCATAAGCCAGCGTGTAGTTGGTGCCCGGCAATCCGAATTCACCGTCCTTTGTCCAACGGCTGTAGATAAAGACATATTTATCCTGAATCTTCCGCATGGACGAAGCCTCGAAGAAACGGGAATCGCCCGGCTGGTTCATGTTCGGCACCAGATCTTTGATTGCTTCCGTTCCGGGTTTTACTGTAGCCATCGTCTGCGGATCAAGCTCCGCTCCCCAGGATTCCTGGTAACCCCAATAACCGTACACCCTTCCGTCATCGTCGATAAAGGCAGCCGGATCGAAACCGAACACACCGACAGTCTTTGTCGGTTGGTCGGCATCCCAGTTACAGGCCTTGAACGGGCCGTCGGGGCGGTCGGCTTTTGCAATCATGGTCTTCCGTCCTTCGCTCTGGTTGTTCGGATAGAGGTAATAGGTCTTCTTTCCGTCTTTGCCTGTCACTTCCATTATATCCGGTGCAAACAATACATCACCGATTCCATCCGGATTCAGCAACTGTCCGTTCGCATCCGTCTTCGATTCGAAAATGATACCCTCGTAACGCCAGTTGTTCAGGTCGTCAACGGGAGCCGACCAAAGCACCTGTTCCCGTCCGCAATAATCTTTCCGCAAGGAATCGTGCGAACCGTACACATAAACCCGATATTTCCCCGGATGATCCGGATCTTCGAAAACGTAAGGTTCGCCGTCGGGAATATGTTCCCACAAAGGTAAAAAGGGGTTGGCAGCCGTCAGCGCGTTGAAAGAAAGGAGCGATAATGCGCCTGCACCTATCCATACGGCCATGCGCCGGAAAAAAGAATTCTTTTTCATATGTCTCAAGTATAATCAGGTTTAACGCTATAAAGGTAATGCTTTTTTCAAAATGGAACGCATACCTTTTCAAAATGAAAAGGTTTTTCGTCCGGCTTTCATTGTGCCAAACTTATAATCGCTTATTTTTCAACGCTCTACAGATTTTGGTATCACTTTGGCACACTATTGGCATTAGGGAATGCAGTTAACAATAGTATGTATTATTAAAAAGTAAAAAATTATGGATTTATTTTCAATTGGTTTTCTCGTTTGTATAGTGAGCGGAATCCTTTGCTTCGGGCTCTTTTACAAATGCATCGACTGGTTTGAAAACATTTAAAGTAAGGAGGAGACAAAATGTACACACTCTTATTTGTGATTAGTTTGATTATGTTCGGTTATCTGATGTACGTGCTCATCAAACCCGAAAAGTTCTGATTAAAGAGGTATCTAATTTAAGTAGAAAGTATGAATACGGAAGTTTTAGGCGTAATTGCCCAGGTAGTGCTCATGGTAGTATTGAGCTATCCGTTGGGAAAGTATATCGCTAAAGTATATAAAGGTACAAAGGTATGGTCGGATTTCATGCGACCAGTAGAAAGATTGATCTATAAGGTTTCAGGCATCAACCCCGATGAGGAAATGAACTGGAAACAGTTTTTACGCGCTTTGTTGGTCGTAAACCTGTTCTGGTTCATTTGGGGTATGGTTCTGTTGGTTTGTCAGGGTGTTCTTCCGCTGAACCCGGACGGCAACATCGGTCAGACTTGCCACCAGGCATTCAACACTTGTATTTCATTTATGGTCAACTGTAACTTGCAGCACTATAGTGGTGAAAGTGGTCTGACATACTTCACTCAGCTGTTCGTTATCATGTTGTTCCAGTTCATCACCGCTGCAACAGGTATGGCTGCCATGGCAGGTATCATGAAAGCGTTGAGTGAAAAGACAACAAAAACTATCGGTAACTTCTGGAGATACCTGGTACTGAGCTGTACACGCATCCTGTTGCCGCTTTCTTTGATCGTTGGTTTCATCCTGATTACTCAGGGTACTCCGATGGGATTCGACGGAAAGATGGAACTGACTACTATGGAAGGTGCTACACAGATGGTATCTCAGGGTCCTGCCGCAGCTATCGTACCTATCAAGCAGTTGGGTACTAACGGTGGTGGTTACTTCGGTATCAACTCATCTCACCCGTTGGAAAACCCTACTTACCTTTCTAATATAGCAGAATGTGTTTCCATCCTGTTGATTCCGATGGCAATGGCCTTTGCATTCGGTTTCTATATCAAGAGAAAGAAATTGGGCTATAGCATCTTCGGTGTTATGTTGTTCGCTTATCTGGTGGGTGTATGTATCAACGTTTCTCAGGAAATGGGTGGTAACCCGCGTATCGATGCGATGGGCATTGCACAGGAAAACGGTGCGATGGAAGGTAAGGAAATCCGACTCGGTTCCGCAGCAACCGCTTTGTGGAGTGTTACAACAACTGTCACTTCAAACGGTTCTGTAAACGGTATGCATGATTCAACAATGCCGCTTTCAGGTATGATCGAAATGTTGAACATGCAGATCAACACTTGGTTCGGTGGTGTCGGTGTAGGATGGATGAACTACTTCACATTCCTTATTATGGCAGTATTCATCAGCGGATTGATGGTAGGACGTACTCCTGAATTCTTGTGCCATAAGGTCGAAGCTCGTGAAATGAAGATTGCTTCTATCGTTGCCTTGCTTCATCCGTTCATCATTCTGGTAGGTACAGCACTTGCAGCTTATCTCTATGTTCATGCTCCTGAATTTGTCGCTTCGGAAGGCGGTTGGTTGAACAACAGCGGTTTCCACGGCTTGGGCGAAATGCTTTATGAATATACTTCAGCGGCAGCCAACAACGGTTCAGGTTTCGAAGGCTTGGGTGATAATACCTGGTTCTGGAACTATTCTACCGGTCTTGTACTGATCTTCGGACGTTTCATTCCTATCGTAGGTCAGGTTGCCATTGCCGGTTTGCTTGCTCAGAAGAAATACATTCCGGAAAGTGCCGGTACATTGAAGACAGATACAGTTACTTTCGGTGTCATGACATTCGCAGTAATCTTTATCGTAGCCGCTCTGTCATTCTTCCCGGTACAGGCATTGAGTACTTTGGCTGAACACTTTAGTTTGTAATTGATAAAAAGTAAAGAAGAGTTAAGCGTATCACGGATGTGATATAAAAAAAACAACTAAGAATTTTAATTATGAAGACTTCAAATAATGCTTCTTTGTTTCAGAAAGAGCTGGTGATGGAAAGCTTGAAACAGTCGTTCGTCAAGCTGAATCCGAAGGTCATGATCAAGAATCCTATCATGTTTACCGTGGAGGTTTGTACCTTGATTATGCTGATTGTGACCGTGTATTCTACGATGAACAGCTCACAAGGTTCTTTCATCTATAACTTATTGGTATTTATCATTCTGTTCCTTACCCTTATTTTCGCCAATTTCGCTGAAGCGATTGCCGAAGCTCGCGGTAAGGCTCAGGCCGACAGCTTGAGAAAGACTCGTGAAGAGACTCCTGCCAAACTGATCGTTGACGGTCAGGTGAAGGTTGTGAGCAGCTCACAATTGAAGAAAGGGGATATGTTCGAATGTGAAGCCGGTGACGTTATCCCTGCCGACGGTGAAATCATCGAAGGTCTGGCTTCAATCGACGAAAGTGCAATCACAGGTGAATCTGCTCCGGTTATCCGTGAAGCAGGTGGTGACAAGAGCTCTGTTACCGGTGGTACCAAGGTTTTGTCCGACCACATCAAGGTAGTGGTTACTACTCAGCCGGGTGAAAGCTTCCTCGACAAGATGATTGCGTTGGTAGAAGGTGCCAGCCGTCAGAAGACTCCGAACGAAATCGCGCTGACTATCCTGTTGGCTGTGTTCACACTGGTCTTCCTGATTGTCTGCATCACTTTGAAACCGTTCGCTGACTATACAAATACAGTCATTTCAATCGCAGCGTTCCTTTCATTGTTCGTTTGCTTGATCCCGACTACCATCGGTGGTTTGCTTTCAGCAATCGGTATCGCCGGAATGGACCGTGCTTTGCGTGCGAATGTAATCACTAAGTCTGGTAAGGCTGTTGAAACAGCTGGTGACGTTGATACTTTGTTGCTCGATAAGACCGGTACAATCACTATCGGTAACCGTAAGGCTACTGAGTTCTATCCGGTTGAAGGTCTCGACCAGCATGCATTTATCGAAGCTTGCTTGATGTCATCTGTATCTGATGATACTCCGGAAGGTAAGTCAATCATCGAACTGGGTCGTGAACGTGGTGTACGTATGCGCTCATTGAACACTGAAGGTGCACACATGATCAAGTTTACTGCCGAAACAAAATGTTCAGGTATCAACTTGAAGGACGGTACTGAAATCCGTAAAGGTGCGTTCGACGCTATCCGCCGCATCGCTCTCGAAGCAGGCAACCAGTTCCCGAAAGAAATCGAAGATGTAATCCAGCTGATTACAAGCAACGGTGGTACTCCGCTCGTAGTAAGTATCAACAAGAAGATTGCCGGTGTAATCGAATTGCAGGATATCATCAAACCGGGTATCGAAGAACGTTTCGAACGTCTGCGTAAGATGGGTGTGAAGACTGTAATGGTAACAGGTGATAACCCGTTGACCGCTAAATATATCGCTCAGAAGGCTGGTGTAGACGACTTCATCGCTGAAGCTAAGCCGGAAGACAAGATGAACTATATCAAGAAAGAACAGGCTGCAGGTAAGCTGGTTGCCATGATGGGTGACGGTACCAACGATGCTCCGGCATTGGCTCAGGCAAACGTAGGTGTTGCAATGAACAGCGGTACTCAGGCTGCCAAGGAAGCAGGTAACATGGTTGACCTCGACAACGACCCGACCAAACTGATCGAAATCGTTGAAATCGGTAAGCAGTTGTTGATGACTCGTGGTACACTGACTACCTTCTCAATCGCCAACGACGTTGCGAAATACTTCGCAATCATCCCAGCCTTGTTTATGTTGACAGTTCCTCAGTTGGCTCCGCTGAACATCATGCATCTGCATAGCCCTGAGAGCGCTATCCTTTCTGCAATCATCTTCAACGCCATCATCATCCCTATCTTGATTCCGTTGGCATTGAAAGGTGTTGCCTACAAGCCGATAGGTGCAAGCGCATTGCTCCGCCGCAACCTGTTGATCTATGGTGTAGGTGGTTTGATCGCTCCGTTCGTAGGTATCAAAATTATTGACTTGATTGTAGGATTGTTCTTCTAATTTAAAAACAGACAAAGATGAAAAACTTGATAAAATCACTTCGTATAACATTGGCTTTTTGTGTACTGTTTGCAGTATGCTATGTGTTGATTCTGTGGATCTTCGCTCAGTTTGCCGGTCCGGGTAAAGGTAATGCCGAAACCGTAACACTGAACGGAAAGGTGGTAGGAGCTGCCAATGTGGGACAGCTGTTTACAAGCGATATCTATTTCTGGGGACGTCCATCCTGTGCAGGCGACGGTTATGATGCCAGCAGTTCAGGTGCTTCCAACAAAGGTCCTACAGAACAACCTTATCTGGATGAAGTGAAGGCACGTATCGATTCGTTCCTGGTTCACCATCCTTACCTGAAACGTCAGGAAGTTCCTGCCGAAATGGTAACTGCAAGTGGTTCAGGTCTGGATCCGCACATCACACCGGCTTCGGCTTACGTACAGGTTAAGCGTGTGGCTCAGGCTCGTGGCATGAACGAAGCAGACGTGAAGAAACTGGTTGATGAAGCTATCGAAAAACCGCTTCTCGGCCTCTTCGGAACAGAAAGAATAAATGTGTTGAAGTTGAATGTAGCCTTGGAACAGGCATCGCAATCAATGAAGAAATAATCAACCGGTAAAAGATTGTATTATCGGAATAATAACAAAAGATTTTGGACATTAAGCTATGAAAAAGTTGATAAAAATGGCAGCAGCAGTCATGGGAGCAGTCGTATTGATGCTCCCGACTAAAGCTGCGGCTCAAAATGAATTTACAGTAAACGGTAAAATTGATTTCGTATCCGACTATGTTTGGCGTGGTGCTTATCAAAATTCAGGTGTGTCTATTCAGCCGTCGCTGACGTTGGGGTATGCCGGTTTGACATTGAACTTCTGGGGTAACCAAAGCTTGGAAAACAGCGCGAAGGAGTTTGATATCAACCTCGGCTATACCATCAACAACTTCTCGATCACTGTATCCGATTATTGGTGGTCGGGTGTTGATATGCCGTACGGACATTACGAAAACCAGCACTTCTTCGAAGGTACATTGGCATATTGCTTCGGTGAATCATTCCCGTTGACTCTTTCTTGGAGTACAATGTTCGCAGGTGGCGATAAGGATGAAGACGGTGATCTGCAGGGTTCAACCTATATCAATGCATCTTATCCTATCTCATTGCCTCTCGACATTACCCTGACTCCTTCAGTTGGATTCACTCCGTGGAAGGGTATGTATCACGACAAGGCTGCCTTTACAGATATCTCTCTGAAGGCTAGCAAGGACATCAAGGTCAACGACCGCTTCTCTATTCCTTTGTTTGTACAGGCAATAGTTTCTCCGGTTTACGACCGTACCTATTTGGTAGGAGGATTCTCATTAGGCTTTTAATTTAGGACCTATTACCAAGGTTTACCAAATACAAACTTCAACATCATCTCAAACCGAAGGCTGGTTCTGTAGTTATCGGGTTAACTTGTATCAGGAACCAGCCTTTCGGTGGGGGATGAATTTATCGTTTTAAAAAGATTGTGTATGAAACTATATATTATAGCAAACCGGCTTCCGGTCAAGGCGGTGCCCCGTCAGGACTCCTATTCCTTCGAACGTAGTGAAGGTGGACTGGCTACGGGATTGAACTCGCTGCAGATGAAGCTGGAAAAGCATTGGATCGGTTGCCCGGGTGTCTGTGTCGATGATCCGAAGGCACAGGATGATATCCGTTCCGAACTGGAAAAGATGGATTTCCATCCGATATTCCTTTCCGACAAGCAATATCAGGAATATTATGAAGGTTACAGCAACAGTACGCTCTGGCCTTTGTGCCATTATTTCTATTCATACACTTTGGTGAAGAAGAATTTCTGGGAGACTTACAAGGAGGTGAACCGCCTGTTCTGTGAGGAGATATGCAAGCGTGTCGCTCCCGATGATTGGGTCTGGGTGCAGGATTACCAGCTGATGCTGCTTCCAGGCATGCTGCGCGAGAAGATGCCGCAGTTGCATATCGGGTATTTCCATCACATCCCGTTCCCTTCGTATGAGTTGTTCCGTATTCTTCCCGAACGTGAGGAGATTCTGAACGGATTGTTGGGTGCCGATTTCCTGGCTTTCCATACCCACGATTATATGCGTCACTTCATCAGTGCCGTAGAGCGTGTGATGCATGTACAGTTTAACCTTGACGAAGCCCAGATAGGCGGCCGTGTGGTCCGTGTCGACGCTTTGCCGATGGGTATCAATTACGATTTGTATCATACGGCGGTGAACCAGCCGAAGGTTTGGCAGGAAGTGGAGAAGAACCGGATGATGTTCGGCAACCACAAGCTGATCTTGTCGGTCGACCGTCTGGACTATAGCAAGGGTATCCTGCATCGCTTGAAAGGATATGATTCGTTCCTGAGCCAGCATCCCGAATACCACGGAAAGGTTACATTGGCGATGGTGATTGTTCCTTCGCGCGACCATGTAGGCAGTTACAGCGAACTGAAGACCAAGATCGATGAAACGATCGGTGCGATAAACGGACGTTATTCGACGATGGACTGGACTCCGGTCTGTTATTTCTATCACGGATTCTCATTCGAACAGTTGGCTGCCCTTTATTTTGTGGCCGATGTGGCTCTGGTCACTCCATTGCGCGACGGTATGAATCTGGTTGCCAAGGAATATGTGGCAACGAAAGTCAACAATCCCGGTGTACTTATCTTGAGTGAAATGGCCGGTGCTTCCGTTGAAATGACAGGAGCGATCCAGATCAATCCGAACGATACCGAACAGGTAGCGCAAGGTATCTATCAGGCTTTGGTGATGCCTTACGATGAACAGCTCAAACGCATCGAACAGATGCAGGAGATTGTTTCATTCCAGACTGTCAACAAATGGGCAGGCGATTTCATGGAAGAATGGAATGAGGTGGTCGACAAGAACCGTCACTTCGCATCCAAGCGTCTGACCGTCAATACCATTTCACAGATACGGGATGAGTATAACAACAGCATGAACCGCTTGATCATCCTTGACTACGACGGAACGTTGGTCGGATTTCAGAATCGTCCGGAAGATGCCAAACCGACTCCCGAACTGCTGGATGTGTTGAAAAAGCTATGTGCCGATCCGTACAATCATGTAGTTATCAATAGCGGACGTGATCAGGATACTTTGCAGAATTGGTTGGGCGACCTGCCGCTTTCATTGGCGGCCGAACATGGAGCCTGCTATAAGGACAAAGGTGTATGGCATCGCAATATAGCCAATCCGAACTGGAGCGAAGGACTTCTGTCCATCCTGCGGATGTTTGTTGCCAAGACTCCGCATTCGCACCTTGAAATAAAGAATACGGCTGTCGCATGGCATTACCGTGAAGCCGATGCCTGGTTGGGCGAACTCCGCGCACAACAGTTGGTACGTGCTTTGGTAAGTGTCTGCCAACAGCAACATCTGCAGATATTACAGGGAAACAAAGTGGTAGAAATCAAGTCGCCCGAATTTACGAAAGGTTCGGAAGTGAAACGCTTGCTCCAGAATGCAGGCTACGACTTTATCCTTGCCATCGGCGACGATACCACCGACAACGATATGTTCAGCGCCTTGCCTGACACAGCAGTTACCGTTAAGATCGGTACCGTATCCGAATGTGCCCGCTATAACCTGCGCACACAGAAAGAAACCCTTCCTTTCCTGAACCGCCTGATGAGCGATGAAAAAGACCTGTCGCAAGCCGGTAAATCAGGAAACGGCCTGTTGAATTCTATTTTCCGTTTCTTCGGAAAAATTATAAATGTAAAATAAGAGATGATGACCCAACATTTGAATTATGGTGTAATAGGGAATTGCACCACTGCGGCCTTGGTTTCCGACAAGGGCAGTATCGAATGGCTTTGTTTGCCCGAGTTCGATTCAGCTTCGGTATTCGCTGCTCTGCTCGATAAGGAAAAAGGAGGCTCTTTCGGCTTCGATGTGGCCGACGATTATAAGACAACCCAGTTTTATGTTCCTCATACCAATATATTGACCACCCGTTTCACTTCGCCCGAAGGTAGTTTCGATGTGGTCGACTTCATGCCGCTTTACAGGCTGGAAGGTAAGGAGGATTTCTACTGGCCTGCCGAAATCTATCGTTATATCCGTTGGATAAAAGGAACGCCACGTTTCAAGGTGCATTATGCTCCGGCACCCGATTATGCACGAGGCAAGACCTTGTACAATGTAACGTCCCAATATATCGAAACCTATTCTTCATCGGATAGCAAAGACCGTCAGTACCTGTACTCGTCGATCCCGTTGCAGAAAATCATGAACCATGAGGAAATCAAGCTCGAAGAAGACCAGTTCTTCCTGCTCTCGTACAACGAGAAGGTAATTGAGGTCGATATGGAACGTGAAAAACTGGAATATTGCCGTACGTTGGTCTATTGGCTTAACTGGGCCAATCAGACCAAGAAATATACCCTATATAATGATGTCATCGAACGGAGCCTGCTCACTCTGAAGATGATGACCTACCGCAACGGAGCCGTGATAGCCGCTCTTACTACCAGCCTGCCGGAAACTGTAGGCGAAGTACGTAACTGGGACTACCGATTCTGCTGGTTGCGCGATGCTTCCATGTCTATCGAAACCCTGTTCAAAGTGGGCCATTCCACTGCCGCCCGCAAGTTCATGCGTTTCATCAAACAAAGTTTCATGGCCAAACACGACTACCAGATCATGTACGGAATCCACGGCGAACGTATGCTGACCGAAACCATTCTCGACCATCTGTCGGGCTACAAGAACTCGCGCCCCGTACGAATCGGAAACGATGCCTACCATCAGCGTCAGAACGACTCATTCGGCTATCTCATGGATCTGATCTATCAGTACTGCTGTCTGATGCCGGGAACCCTCGACGAAGTGGAAGACATGTGGGAGCTTGTAAAGAGTATCGCCTTCACCGTGATGGACGACTGGCGCAAACCCGACAAAGGAATTTGGGAAATCCGTGGAGAAGGCCAGCACTTTGTATCTTCGAAAGTCATGTGTTGGGTGGCTCTCGACCGCGCTGCCAAAATCGCTTCTCTGCTGAACAAATACAGCTACAGCGAACGTTGGGCGGCCGAAGCTGCTGCCGTTAAGGCCGATGTCATGCAGCACGGATGGAACGAAAAGCTCCAGAGCTTCACCCAATGCTACGGAAACACCTATTTCGATTCCTCACTGCTGCTGATGGAACCTTATGGATTTATCGCCCCCGACGACATCCATTATCACAAAACGGTAAAGGCTGTCAAGAAGGCCTTGCTGCATAAAGGTTTGATGTACAGATATAACAGTGTGGATGATTTCGGCATGCCGTCTTCGGCCTTTACCATCTGTGTGTTCTGGCTTATCCGTGCCCTCTTCGTCATCGGAGAGAAAGACGAAGCCCGCTGCCTGTTCGATGAAGTGCTGCAATACGCCAACCATTTGGGACTGTTCAGCGAAGACCTGAACTTCGAAACCAAGGAACAGTTGGGCAACTTCCCGCAGGCATATTCACATCTGGCAATCGTAAATACGGCAATTCTCTTTGCCGGTGAAGATAAAAGACTTATTTTAGGGTAGAATTTATAATTTATGGCAAACGAAGATACAAACAACGTACAACATTTTCTGAATTTAATCCGTCGTTCTCAACGAGGTAAGTTTAAAATCTACATCGGGATGATTGCCGGTGTAGGTAAGACTTACCGAATGCTCCAGGAAGCCCACGAACTGCTGAACAGCGGGCTTGATGTGCAGATCGGTTATGTGGAGACGCACGGACGCGCCGGAACGGAAGAGATGTTGAAAGGACTCCCCGTCATCCCGCGCAAAAAGATATTTTATAAGGGAAAAGAATTGGAAGAGATGGACCTCGAAGCCATCCTTCAGATGCATCCCGAACTGGTGATTGTCGACGAGCTTGCCCACACCAATGTGGAAGGCTGCCGCAACCAGAAACGTTGGGAAGATGTAATGGAACTGCTCGATGCCGGAATCAATGTGGTATCGGCCTTGAATATCCAGCACATCGAAACCCTGAACGATGAGGTGAAAGGCATCGCCGGCATTGAAGTAAAGGAACGTGTACCTGACAAGGTTTTGCAGGAAGCCGATGAAGTGGTGAACATCGACTTGACCGCCGAAGAACTTATCACCCGATTGAAGGCGGGAAAGATCTATCGCCCGGAAAAGGTTCAGACAGCCTTGAACAATTTCTTCAAGGTGGAGAACATCCTCCAGTTGCGTGAGCTGGCCTTGAAGGAAGTGGCTTTCCGTGTCGAGAAAAAGGTGGAATCCGAAGTCCTTCCGATAGCTGCCCAGCCGGCACGTAGGGAAAAGATCCTGGCCTGCATCAGTTCCAATGAACATACGCCGCGGCACATCATCCGGAAAGCCTATCGCCTGGCTTCCCGTTACAGTACCACTTTCATCACCTTGTATGTTCAGACCCCCAAGGAATCGCCCGACCGTATCAACCTGGCCGACCAGCGGCATCTGCTGAATCATTTCAAACTGGTAACCGAGCTGGGAGGAACGGTACTTCAGATCCCCGATGAAAGTATTATAGATACCATCATCAAAGTATGTAAGGAGAATCAGATAACCACAATCTGCATGGGGCATCCGGCTTTCAAGTTGCCGGGAGCTTATTTCGGAATATTGAAATATAAAAAATTTCTGAAGGCTTTGTCTGATTTGCGGATTGATTTAATTATTATTGCATAGTAATTATGGAAAAGATGTATAAGAATATGAGTATAAAGGCTAAGTTGACCTTCTTCATCGGCGTATTGGTAGCCATGATTGTATTGTTGGTCGTACTGTCGGTAGTGAATCTGCAGTTGCTTACAGCTACCGATCCTGACAGTCCCGTAGCCGGTCCCGGCTTGCAACGCGCCTTGATTTGGGTAACAGTGGTGGGTGGTATTTCCATCTTTATCGGATTATGGATATTGTTCCGTCTTCCGACATCTGTCAACAGTCCGATCAAGCAGCTTACCAACGGCATCCAGCAGATTGCCAACCACAATTACGATGTAACCCTCAATCTGCAGGGAAGTGAGGAGCTGGTGGATGTATCAAAGAACTTCAACCGTATGGCTCGTCGCTTGAGTGATTACCATAACAGTACCGTTTCCGATCTGATGGCTTCGAAACGGTACATGGAAACCATCATCAACTCTATTAACGAACCGATTATCGGGCTGGATATGGAGCGCACCATCCTCTTCATCAACAAGGAGGCACTGAACGTTTTGAACCTCAAGCTGGAAAACGTCATCCGCAAGTCGGCTCAGGAAATTGCCATCAACAACGACCTGCTTCGCCGTCTGCTTCGCGGACTCATGGACAAGGAAAATGAATCCGAACAGGACAAGCAGGAAAAGGAAAAGAAGGAACCTCTTAAGATCTATGCCGACAACAAGGAAAGCTATTTCCAGGTAAAATACATGAATATCTTCATGCGAGGAAAAGACGGGGTGACGATGGAAGAGTACGGAAACGTCATCATGCTGAAGAATATCACCGAGTTCCAGGAACTGGATACAGCAAAAACCACTTTCATCTCTACTATCTCGCACGAACTGAAAACTCCGATTTCGGCCATCATGATGAGCCTGCAGCTGCTTGAAGACAAGCGCGTGGGTAAACTGAATGCCGAACAGGAAGAACTTTCGAAGAGTATCAAGGAGAACAGCGAACGCCTGTTGAGCATTACCGGCGAACTGCTGAATATGACTCAGGTGGAAAGCGGCAAGCTGCAACTCAAGCCGAAGATTACCAAACCTATCGAACTTATCGAATATGCCATCAAGGCCAATCGGGTACAGGCCGAAAAGTTCGGCATCCAGATCGAGGTGGAATATCCGGAAGACAAGATCGGCAAGCTGTTTGTCGACAGCGAAAAGATTGCCTGGGTACTTACCAACCTGTTGAGCAATGCCATCCGCTACTCTCAGGAAAACGGCCGTGTCATTATCGGGGCACGCCAACAAGACGACAAGCACATCGCTCTCTTTGTGACCGATTTCGGTAAAGGTATCGATCCGCGTTATCACAAGAGTATCTTCGATCACTATTTCCGTGTGCCGGGAACCAAGGTACAGGGTAGCGGTCTGGGATTGTCTATCTCACGTGATTTCGTCGAAGCACATAACGGAACGCTGGTTGTCGACAGCGAACTGGGTAAGGGAAGTACCTTTACGATGACTTTGCCTTGCTGATTAATAACTGAAATACTTCGGAGGGTTGTGAAGGGTTCTTGAAACCTTTTGCAGCCCTTTTTCTTCATATATTCCTATATAATATAGGTATAGGCCGGACCGGCGTATTGATATATTGATTACCTTTGTTCCGATTTAAAGTTATTTCATGGAACTGAAGAAAGGATATTATCATATATTGGCCATTCTGATCGTAACGGTGTGGGGTACGACTTACATCGCTACCAAAGAATTGATTCGCCACGGGCTTACCCCTCAGGATATTTTCCTTTATCGGTTTACGATAGCCTATCTCGGAATCTGGCTCATATCGTCCCGACGTTTCTTTGCAGCGAATCTGAAGGATGAACTTTGGTTGGCAGCCGGAGGACTCTTCGGAGGATCGCTTTATTTCTATACCGAGAATACCGCATTGGGAATTACTCAAGCGTCGAACGTGGCTTTCCTGCTCTGTACGGTTCCGCTTTTTACAACCTTCCTTTCCATCATCTTCTACCGCGTTGAAAAAGTGACCAAAGGCTTGATTGTCGGCTCCATTCTGGCATTGTTCGGAGTGGCTATGGTTGTGTTCGATGGCAGCACTTCCTTGAAAATCTCGCCTGTCGGTGATTTGCTGACACTGGCAGCCTCCTTATCTTGGGCGGTATACAGTCTCATCATCCGTAGGATGACCGGCCGTTATTCTACGGTGTTCATTACCCGTAAAGTATTCTTCTACGGATTGCTCACGATTCTGCCGCTTTATCTTTTTCAGGAACCGCATAACACCAACGACCTGCTTACTATGCCGGCAGTCTGGGGCAGTCTGCTGTTTTTGGCCGTGGTTGCCTCGTTGGGCTGTTTCGTATTATGGAATGTTGTACTGAAGAAACTGGGTACTGTCCGGGCTTCTAACTACATTTATCTAAGTCCGTTGGTAACCTTGGTTGCCTCGGCCATTTTGATACATGAGCGGATGACGTTGGTGGCGCTTACAGGGGCGGCATGTATTATGATCGGTGTGTACCTGGCGGAGAAGAAATAATATATTCTGTTATTTATGATTTGAAAGTGAAAAGAGTGTGTCCTCTTGTAGATTGTTGCTGACGGAGGCTATAAATAATTGATTTGTTACCATCTTTTTGATCTACAAGTGTTAATTAGTGTAAAACTTGCTTCAAATTATAAAAGATTATATTGGATGGTATTATATAACTTTATATTTTTGTTGCTGTTAATCTAAACTAATGCATATCTATTATTACTGCTGATAACCAATTTTACAACTGACTGACTATTATTTAAACTATTATTGAACTAACTATTAATTTATACCTTAATTACGAACTAACTAGCTATTATTAGACCTTAAATTAATTTTAATTGAGCATTATAGAACCTCAATAAAAATAAATGCTATGAAACATGTTAGAAAGACTGCGCTTGTCGCAGGAGTGTGTCTCTCGGCCATTATGGTAGGGGCTCCTCAGGTTTTGATGGCTGCCGATAACTCATCGGTTATTACAGCACAACAAACCAAAACTATCTCTGGTACTGTGTTGGATTCAAGCGGTACTCCAATTATTGGTGCAAATGTCCTCCAGAAGGGGACTACGAATGGAACAATTACCGATTTTGACGGTAATTTTACTCTCTCTGTTCCTTCAGACGCCGTGTTGCAGATTTCATTTATCGGTTACGTATCACAAGAAGTGACAGTGGGTAATCAGAAATCCATTCAGGTAGTTTTGAAGGAAGATACTGAAACTTTGGATGAAGTTGTAGTTGTCGGTTACGGTACTCAGAAAAAGAAATTGGTGACCGGTGCGACAGTACAGGTTAAGGGTGATGACCTTGCCAAGTTGAATACGACCAGTGCATTGAGCGCGATGCAGGCTTCGACTCCAGGTGTTCAGATTACCCAGTCAACCACTCAGCCGGGTGGTGGTTTCAAGGTTTATATCCGTGGTATCGGTACAACTGGTAACTCTGCTCCGTTGTATGTGATTGATGGCGTATCCAGTGATAATATGGATAATGTCAACCCTGCCGATATCGAAAGTATCGACGTATTGAAGGATGCCGCTTCTGCAGCTATCTACGGTGCGCGTGCTGCCAATGGTGTAATCTTGGTCACTACAAAACAAGGTAAGGAAGGTAAGATCCAATTCTCTTACGATGGCTATCTAGGCTGGTCGAATGTTTATAAGAAACCCGACTTGCTGAATGCTCAGGAATACATGGCTATCTTGGATGAGTGGAACTTCAATACCAATGGTTCTAAAATTGACTGGACCACAAAGGTTCCTGCTTCTATCCTCGATAAAGTAAAGAACGGTTGGACAGGTACCGATTGGTGGGATGCATACGAAAATAAGGATGCTCTCCAGCAGAACCATTCATTCAATCTGACCGGTGGTAGTGAAAGGTCAAAGTTTTCAATGGGTGTTTCCTATACTAGTAACGAAGGTATCATGGGTAGTCCGGTTGAATCAAACTACAAACGTTATACCGGACGTATCAATTCGGAACATGTCCTGTTGAAGAACAAGGACCGCAATATCATTACAATCGGTGAAAACCTTTCGTTCTACTACAACAAGTTGCATACTTTGCCGGAAGGTAGTATTTATTGGAACAGTATCCACGACTGTCTGGTAACTTCCCCGTTGGTTCCTATTTATAATGAAGATGGTTCATATTATGCTTATAACCAGCATAAGAATGACGGATGGGATTCGAATATCCTTTCAAACCCGTTGGAAGGTTTGGCTCATGGTAAGTACAATTCCGTTAATGAAACACGTAAATTTGGTTTCGGTGCTACCGCTTATTTGATTATCGAGCCGATAAAGAACTTGAGATATCGTGGCCAGTTCAACGTCAGCTACAGTTCAAGCTCACAGCGTGAATATCAGGAACCGTTCTCTTGTAGTGCGACAAGTTCCAATACCAACTATCAGTTGACTCAGTATTCGGATGCAGGCTCCAACTATTCATTCGAAAATACAATTTACTATAAGTTGCCCGAATTCATCAAAGGCAATTCAATTGACTTGATGGTCGGTCAGTCGTTCGAAGGAACAGCATGGGGTAATCATATGCAGGCAACCAATACGGTGACTTCTGCAGATAAATTGTCGACTTTGACAGATTTCGATCATGCATGGTTGACCAATTTCGGTTCCAATTTCGGTGCCGGTGCCAAGATGGCAAGTAATCCTTGGGATGAAAGTTATCTGGCTTCTTTCTTCGGACGTTTGAACTGGAACTATAAGGAAACCTATATGGCTACTGTTACAGTACGTGCCGATGGTTCTTCAAACTTCGCACGTGGTCATCGTTGGGGTACATTCCCGTCTGTATCTGCAGGTTGGGTAATCACCAACGAAAAATTCATGAAACCGGTGACCTCGGTGATGGACTTCTTGAAGTTCCGTATATCTTGGGGACAGAACGGTAACTGTAACATTGATAATTTCCAGTATCTGTCGACTATTGCCTATTCGACTTCCGCATACGATAATGCTTACAAGTTCGGAAATTCCGAATCGTCTACAGTAAGTCCTGCTCCGTTGGCAGGTGCTTATGCCGATATCCTTCCGAATGAGGATGTTACTTGGGAAACTTCTGAACAGCTGAATATCGGTGTGGATGCACGTTTCTTCAATAGCCGTTTGGGCGTAGTATTCGATTGGTATAAGAAAAAGACCAAGGATTGGTTGATCGTAGCTCCTACATTGGATATCTATGGTACAGGTGCTCCTTACATCAATGGTGGTGATGTGGAAAATACAGGTTTCGAACTTGGTTTCACTTGGAATGACCAAATCGGTAAGGACTTCAAGTATAACATCGGTTTGAATATTGCACACAATAAGAATAAGGTAACCCGTATCGCCAATGCACAAGGTATCATCAATGGTCCGGTTAACTTGTTGGCACAGGGTACCGATTATTTCTACCGCGCAGAAGTAGGTAAACCTATCGGTTATTTCTATGGAATGAAGACCGAAGGTGTATGGCAGAATCAGCAACAGATTGAAGATGCCAGAGCAGCCGGTAAAGCTGTCTTGGCTGATGCGCAGCCTGGTGATTTGATTTGGGTGGATAATGATGGTGACGGTGTTATTGATTATTCTAAGGACCGTACTGATATCGGTAATCCGAATCCGGATTATACACTTGGTTTCAATATTGGTGCTTCTTATAAGGGATTTGACTTCAGTGTGACAACTCATGGAGCGTTCGGTCAGCAGATCATCAAGTCTTACCGTTCATTCGTCGACAGTCAGTGGCAGAACTACTCTTCTGAAGTATTCGAACGTTGGCACGGTGAAGGTACATCCAACAAGCAGCCTCGTCTGTGTGCAGGTTCTCATCCGAACAACCAATGGATTTCAGACCGTTATATTGAAGATGCCGACTTCCTGAAGATCCAGAATATCACTATCGGTTACGACTTCAAGCATTTGTGGAAGAATATGCCGTTCTCTCAGGCACGTCTTTATTTCCAGGCTCAGAATGTATTTACATTCACCGGCTATTCCGGTAGTGATCCTGAAATCGGTTCTTCTGCGGATACAGAAACATGGGCGTCCGGTATTGACTTAGGTCTGTATCCGAGTCCGCGTACTTACGTCGTAGGTGTTAGTCTTAAATTCTAAAAATGAAAAGCATTATGAAAAAGATATTTTATTTAGTCTTGGCTTTGGGATTTGTCCTGACTTCGTGTGAAGATATGCTGGATACAGAAAACTATACCAAAGCGAATACATCGAACTTCCCGGCTTCTCCAACGGATGTGGCTCAGGAGTTGGCGGCTCTTTATTCCGTATTGAATCAGATTCAAGGATCTGATGGAAACAGTCAGGTCTTGCAGGCTCCATATTATAATACCGAAATTATGTCGGACAACTGTTACGGAGCCGGTGGAACCGGTGACAATGAAGTGAAAGCTTTCGGACATTTCACTTTATATAGTACCACACAGCTTGATGAACAATGGAGATGTCTGTATCGTGGTATCTACCGTGCCAATACAATCATTGCTACTATTGATAATGTTCCTTGGGGTGAAGATACCAATACACGTAACAAAAGCTTGGGTGAGGCCTACTTTATGCGTGCCTTCTTCTATCTTTGGTTGACCCAGGCTTATAATGATGTACCGTTCGTTACTTCTCCGAATGTGCCCGATCCGTGTCCGGACGCATCAGCCGAAGATGTAATCTATCCGCAGATTCTTACAGACCTTGTTTCTGCCATCAAGTTGATGGAAAATGATCAGCCGTTCTCCGGCGTTGCCGATGGTCATGCTAACAAATGGGCAGCAAAGGCGCTGTTGGCTCGTGCCTATATGTTCTATGAAGGTTTCTATAAGAAGCATCTGGATTTGGCTTCCGCTAGCCCGGAACCTGTGGCATTGGTCGCTCAGGAAGGTATTAATGAAGGTCAGGTCCTGACGAAACAGGATGTGATTACTCATTTGGAGGATTGTATGGGTGGTAAGAGCGGATATGATCTGGTTGAAGATTACCGTAACTTATGGAATTATACCAACCGTCTGACTGCAAAGGATTATGAGTATGTGAAGGAAGCTACTGACGCCGAAGGTAATCCGGTTAAGTTGGAATGGGCAGGTAACGGAAATAAGGAAGAGATGTTCCAGATCCAGTATATGAATGCATCCAACTGGAATATGCCTGACGGTATGAAGTATTCAATGGCATTCTCTAATCAGTCGGCTTTGTTCTGCGGCTTGCGATGTGGCTCTGATGCAAGTGGAAATGGTAATGGTGGTGAAAAGACATTCCCGTTCGGTCAAGGATGGGGACAGGGTGTCGCTTCTGCCAACTTATGGAATGACTGGACAGCGGAAGAGGTAAAAACTGAGCAGGTTGATGTCCGTAAGAAAGCTTCTATTCTGGATTGTCAGGCAGAGCTTGAAAACTATGCTTTTGTTACCGATTGTACTGAAGATGCGGGATATGCTATCAAGAAATTGTTGCCTGTAACCTGTATGGCTAGTGAAGACGGTTCTAAAGCCAATACATGGGAGAACGAGACTTGGTGGTGCTTCCTGCCGGAGTATAGTGGAAGTAGTAATGGTAACCCTATGCAAGGATCCCATTTTGCGGATACTTATCTGATCCGTTATGCTGATGTCCTTCTGATGCATTCCGAATTAACCGGAGATCCCAGTGGCATGAATCAGGTGCGTGCACGTGCAGGATTAAAAGATCTTCCATACTCTTTGGAAAATATACAGAAGGAACGTCGTTGGGAATTTGCTTTCGAGGGCTTGCGTTACAACGATATGCGTCGTTGGTCGGGTAAGGATTGTGGCAAAGACTCTTATGTTTGTAAGATGTTGGATGCTCAGACCGGTCAGAAGATCAATGTATGCGGTCAATGGACGACAATGAAGCACATGACTTCATCTTGGTCGGATCGTTATACAGCTACCAACGGTTTCTTGGCTAAGCCTCAGACTCAGATTGATTTGTCGAACGGTGCGATGAAGCAGAACCCTGGATGGGATACTCCTGATGCACAATATAAATCAATTTATTAATTTATTAAAGATAGAATATTATGAAAAAGACAATATTTTGCCTGGTTGCATCAATAGGGCTTTTCTTTACGGCTTGTGATCCAGTATGTGATGAGCACGAATTGAGCGGTTCTATTTCGGCTGACCAGTTAAAGACTTTTTGTAAAGTTGAACTTGTTCAAGAAAATGGCGTTAATGTGAACCGTGTAAGATGTACCACAAATGCTCCTTGTAATGTGGTATGGAGTAATGGCGTTGAATCATCTACAAAACCAACTTGTGAGTTTACTTTGTTTGGCACTGGTGAACAGGTAGTTTCCTGTCAGGCACTGTGTGGTAATGGTGAACTGATTTCTGCAGAGTTTCCTGTAACCGTTGATGCCATGTCTGATAATTATCCGGTTGATCCTACTTGGGCTATCCTTTGTGGTGATGGTGAAAAAGTATGGACATGGGATGATAGTGAAGGTGGTGTCTGGGGTAACTGTGGATATATGAGAACCCCTATTAATGTATGGTGGAATGATCTTACTGCTGAAGGTATTGCCGACCAAATGGTGGGATATAGTTATCCATTGGATGATTCTGGCGATGCGACAATGACTTTTGTCCTTACAGGAACAAAAGTTATCAAGAGTTCCGGAGGTCAAGGCCGGTTTACATTTAAGATGTATGATAAAAAGGATATAACATTTGCTATCGGTAAACTTTCAGTAACCGGTGATGGTATCCTGTTCCCGATCCGTATCAATTCAGGAGATCCTGGTTTGATTGTCAATGAATATGATATTATTCAATTGGACGATGACAAGATGCAGCTGATCAATGCTCCTGAAGGTACAGGAGACGGTGGTGAAGCTACTTATTGGAAATTCAAAGCTGTAAAATAAATTAAGTGATTAAATAAGTGGTATTAGGCTACATAGTTTAATTATTTATCTTGGGAAGGGTGGGCCGTGAGGTTCGCCCTTCTTCAGATTTCTTATATTAAAACATCTTTTAAAAGGCTTTTAAATAATTATGGTTTTTAGATAGATTATTGTTATATTTGAACAACCTTAGCTAAATTGATATATGAAAAACACATGTCTGCTATTTTTTGCAATTCTATTATTTTCCTGTATCGGATGTACTTCATCCAGTAAACAATATCACATTGTCGGTACTTTACCTTCGACTGATTACGATGGGGAATGGATGTATCTTGTCCCTGTGGAAAACAGGGAAGGCGGGATAGACTCGGTCAAAATCAAGGATGCTGCTTTCGAGTTTACCGGTGAAGGTGAGGAAATGCGTATCTTACGGTTGCGCCCGGTTCTTCGCATTAGGATACAGGAGCTGCTGCTTGTAACCGAACCGGGAGAGATCAGTGTCAAGGCCGATTCCATCGGATCGGTTACCGGAACACCTCAGAATGATGCCCTTCAAGCATGGAAAGATGACCTGGATAAGAAACGTAATATCTATGTGTTTGCTTATGATGGGTTTAAGTCATCGAAGACACGCGAAGATTCATTGAAGTTTTTGCGTATCCGTGATTCCCTGATGCAGGTTGATGCCGAACGCAACTTTATGTTCCTGAAAGAGCAAGGAAACAATACGTTGGGGACTTTCATGCAAAAGTCACTCCGCAGTTCGTTGAATGAACAGCAAAAGAAAGAACTTGATGCGAGCCTTAAGTAAGAAATATGGCTGTTGGATTGTAGCCGGAATAGGATTCATCATTCTTTTCCTGTACTTTTATTGTGCATTGCCTTATCATCTGTATCATCGGGAACAGACCCAACTGTTTATCTGTTCGTGGAATACGGTTGCGGGTTATATGCATGCCAGTGGCGGTTTATCGGCCTTTTTAGGAGACTTCCTTACCCAATTCTTTTATTATCAAGGTATGGGACCGTTTATATTGTCCATACTGCTTCTCCTTTTAGGGGTTGTTGTATATCGGTTGCTTGTCCCTTATCTGAAAGGCTGGACATGGGTTGCCGTTATACTTGTCGTTTGTTGGGAAACAGGTCGGGAATCGGGCTTGAATTATCCTCTCTCCGGAACTATCGCTTTGGTTGGTCTAGGCACTACATTGTGTATTTGCCGCAACTTGTACAAATGTTTCACACGTTTGGGCCGGTTGTATGCTTTGATGATGCTTGTTGCAGGTTTCGTACTGTTCGGTGCCGGAGAATGGAAACTTAGATACTGTTTGCCTGATTTTGGAAGGGAAAAACTGCTTCGGATGGATTGTGAGACCTATTTCGGTCGTCATAATGAAATGGAGCAGTATTTTCAGGAAGAAGATTTCCGGACTTCATTTGCAACCTATTATTATAATCTGGCAAATGCACGTAGGGGAGTTTTGCCTGAACGTCTGATGACTTATTATCAACCGGCTACCTTAGGATTGTTTCTGCCTGTGGATTCTTCGTCGAACTATATGAAAATCTATGCGGCCAATGAAGTCTGGTTTGCTCTGGGAGATATGACGATGGCGGAACATGCGGCAATTTTGGGTATGATTTTTTCACCTCGTCATGTGGGAACACGGGCTCTGAAACGCTTGGCGGAAATTAACCTTGTAAACGGAGACGATCAAGCGGCCTTGAAATATCTTCGTATTCTGAAAAAAACAATTTGTCATCACAGTTGGGCGGAGAAACGTATGCCGGGCAAGGAGTCGGAGAATGTTCGTAAGTGGTTGGAATTGAAAAGAGAAATGCTTCCACAGAACGATACCTTACGCTATGCTGCAGACGCACAGCTTTCATTACGTCATTTGTTGGAGAGTAATCGTGAAAACCGAATGGCTTTAGATTATCTGTTGTGCTTCGATTTGCTGGAAAAGAATATCTCTGCTTTTGTAGATGATTATAGGCGTTATGCGGCAGACAGACCACCGACAGGAGTCTATGCGGAAGCGTTGTTGATTTATCTGGCATCTATAGAAGCATCATCGGATGAGGTGAAGCGATGGAAAATACCTGCTTCCAAAGTCCGTGATTTTAATGAATATACGGAGATATACCGAATGAATCAAGGTAATGGAACGATGTTGCAGCCTAAATTCGGTAAGACATATTGGTTTTATTTCCATTTTGCAGTAATGAAGAAACAATGAAATTTTTATCTATCATATTATCTATCGTATCGATGTTGGTTGGATGTATGTCTTGCACTCCATCTCCAGAGAATGTACTTCAGGCTGATGAACCGTTGCTGATTTATCCCGATTACAAAGATGTTTCAATCCCTGTAAATATTGCACCGATGAATTTCCTTTTGCGGAATGAAGGTGTAGAGGCTTTATATGTCATTGTGCGTGCGGAAAAAGATAGTCTGGAGTACAAGACAAGAGGAAATAAAGTGAAGTTTCCTATGGCTAAGTGGAAGAAACTTTTGGAATCGGCACGGGGCGAAACGTTGACGGTGGAGGTGATAGCCCGTCAAAGGAAAGGATGGAAGCGATTCAGTAATTTCAACTGGCAGGTAATGCCTGATTCAATCGATCCTTATATAACTTATCGGTTAATAGAACCCGGGTATGAAGTCTGGAATGCCTTGCAACTGGTCGAACGTAATATTACGAATTTTGAAGAACGGGTAATCGCTGATAATAAATTATGTGAGGAACGATGTATGAATTGCCATATACATGGGAATAACAGTGGCGATCTTTCCTTATTTCATCTGCGTGGAAAAAATGGAGGGACAATCTTGAACAGGAATGGCGAATTACGTCTGTTGGATTTGAAAAATAACCGTATGGTATCGGCTGCCGTTTATGGAGATATTCACCCCGGCGGTCGTTATGGAGTATTTTCATCCAATATTATCATCCCTTCATTCCATTCCTACGGCAATCGTCGTTTGGAAGTCTTTGATACGGTATCTGATCTGGCGATAGCGGATTTTGATAAGAATGAAATGCTGATATCGCCTCTTACTTCCGATTCGACAGTACTTGAAACATTCCCGACCTTCTCTGCCGATGGAAAATATGTTTACTATTGTGCAGCTCCGAACCTACCTGTCCCGGATAGTATCAGAGAGGTTCGTTATTCCATTTGCCGTATCGGCTTTGATTCCCGAAAAGGAGAGTGGGGAAGCAAGGTTGATACTCTTTGGAATGCAGAAGAAAAACAAGCCTCCGTCTGTTTGTTGAAAGCCTCTCCTGACGGTAAATACCTGCTTTATACTGTCGCCGACTATGGGACCTTCCCTATTTGGCATCGGGAAACTGATCTGCAAATGATGGATTTGGAAACCGGACGGATTGATACTCTGAAAATGGTAAACTCCAACCGTTCGGAAACTTATCATAGTTGGTCATCCAATAGCAGATGGTTTGTTTTTGCCAGCAAAAGGGGTGATGGTCAATATGGAAGGGTTTATGTCGCTTATATTGATAAAAACGGCGAGGTGTTCAAACCGTTTGTAATCCCACAAAGTGATCCCGAGAATGATGACTTGAATTTGAAATCATACAATATTCCTGATATATCGGCAACACCTGTACCGTTTGATGCAAAGAAAATCCAACGGTTTTACAGGCAACATATGCCGGAACAATTTAAATAAAGAACAATGAATTTATCAGTAGAAAAAATAGGTAAGACTGGTCTTACTCTTTTATTGGCTATTACTGCCTTTGTTTTTTGGAATAATTACTATCCGGCTCATCTGTTATACCATGAGCAGTATCAGTTGTTCCTGTTTGATGGAGCATATTTGTGGGAACGGTTGAGTGTACCCGAAGGCTTTGCCGATTATATTGCGGAATTTCTGACACAGTTTTATTACCATCCTTGGATGGGAGCCTTAATACTATCCTTTCTGTTGACCGCAATCCAATTATTATGTTGGGCGTTGGTTAAAAAGTTTGGAACGTTGTACATTTATTATCCGTTGAGTTTTATTCCGGTGTTTGTGTTGTGGCATTATCTGGCAGATGAAAACGCCATGCTGTCTTTGGCTGTTGCCATTTTGATTGTACTCATTGCTGGAAATCTGTATTTCTTAATCAAAAATACAAGATTACGTTTGATATATGCATTGGGCTGTATTCCGGTTTTGTACTGGCTGGCAGGAACAATTGTTTATGTGTTCATCGGTTGGGTCGTTCTTTCTATCTTGATTGAAGCTTATCGTACCAGAACTTATTTTAGCCCGCTGTTCTGTTCTTTGGGACTGATTGCTTGGGGCATTCTGATACCTTTGGTTACGGCTTATTTTCTGCAATATCCGTTGCTGAGGCTGCTTCGAGGATTGGAATATTATCGTTTCCCTGAAGTCTTTCCAAACATTATCTATGCAATAGGGCTGTTGCTTGTTTTGATTCCGGTAGTTTCATCGTTGTTCCCTTTATGGAACAAACGCATAGGTGTGATAATTGAAGTTGTATTAGTAGCTTGTTGGGGATATAATTATGTTAAATCGGGATGTGATTTTTCGAAAGAAGAATCGATGAAATACGATTGGATGGTGCGTGAGAAGCAGTGGAATGAAATAATCCGGATGGCTGAATCCAAGACGCCGACATCACCGTATAGTGTTACATGTTTGAATCTGGCCTTGGGAATGACAGGGCAGATGGGGGATCGTATGTTTGAATTTTATCAGAACGGAACAGAAGGCTTGTTGGCGAAATATCAGCGTGATTTTACATCGCCTTTACCTACAAGTGAAGCTTTCTATTATCTTGGAATGATCAATACCGCCCAACGTTTTACTTTTGAAGCAATGGAGGCGATACCGAATTTCCGTAAAAGTACCCGTTGCTTCAAGCGTCTGGCTGAAACGAATCTGATAAATGGGCAATATCAAGTAGCGGCTAAATATCTTCATGCTTTGTCGAAGACTTTATTCTATAAAGATTGGGCTGAAGAAACGCTAGGTTATTTAGGAAATGAAAAGAAGATAAATGCTCACCCGGAGTGGGGATGGTTACGCAAAGCCCGTTATACTGAAGATTTCCTGTTTAGCGATCGTGAAATGGATATGATGCTGGGATTGTTGTATCAGCATAATTATCAGAACAAGTTGGCTTTCGAATATCTGTTGGCTTATGTTATGCAACAACGTGATATCGATAAGTTCATGCGGTATTATCCGTTGGGTGCTCATTCCGATTATGATCATATTCCTAAACATTATCAGGAATTGTTGGTGTATGTTTGGACGCAGACCCATAATTCATGGAAGGGAATGCCTTGGAGTATATATCCGGATGTAATGCGTGATATTATGGATTTCGCCAAGATTTTCTCAACCCAATCTAATGCTCGTGAATATTTGAAACAGCGCTATGGGCAGACTTATTGGAATTATTTATTATTAAATTAAGAGTGTTATGAAAAAAATGATAGTGATTTGGCTCTCTTCTTTGTTGTTGGCAGCCTGTTCTTCCTCTGTAACCGATCCGGAAATGGTTGGTACCTATCCGGAAATTTATCCGGATTATATCGGTGTTACCATACCGGTAAATATTGCTCCGATGGACTTTGATCTTCCCGGCGATAATTATGATAGAGTTGATGTATTGGTAAAAGGTTGTGAAGGGAAAGAGATTCATGTCAAAGGGAAAGATATTCTGTTTCCGGAAAATGAATGGCATCGTTTATTGGCTGCAAACGAAGGGGATAGCATTGTTGTTACTGTCTCGATCCAACAGAATGGAAAATGGAAACAGTTCCGTCCTTTCCCGATGTTTGTAAGCCCTTACCGGATGGATTACGGAGTCGTGTATCGTAAGATTGCTCCAGGTTATGAAGTTTACAGTAAAATGGGTATATATGAACGTGATTTGTCTTCTTTTACAGAACGTCCTTTAATTGAAAATACATTGGTTCCGGGAATGTGTCTCAATTGTCATTCTTTTAACCGGACTAACCCTGATTTCCTTAGCATTCATTTTCGTGGATCTCATGGCGCGACATTGATGCAGGTGAATGGTAAAAATGAATTGTTGAATACCAAGACCGATTCAACTTTATCGGCCTGCGTATATCCATATTGGCATCCTACCGGTAAATATATTGCCTACTCTGTCAATAATACTCGTCAAGGATTTCATGCGGTCAAGGATGAACGTATAGAAGTTCTTGATTTTGAATCGGATGTGTTGGTGTATAAGCCTGATACACATGAACTGCTCCTGTCTCCATTGTTACAGAAAAAGGAATCTTTTGAAACGTTTCCTGCTTTTTCTCCCGACGGGCGTACTTTGTATTTCTGTTCTGCTGAGAGTAAGGAAATACCCGCTCATTATAAAGATATTCGCTATAATTTGTGTAAAATTGCTTTTGATCCGGATAATGGGATGTTCGGTGAAAAGATAGACACGTTGGTTAATGCAGAAAAAATGAAGAAAAGTATTTCTTTCCCTCGTCCTTCGTATGATGGCAAATACCTGATGTTCACATTGTCTGACTATGGTAATTTCTCTATCTGGCACAAAGAAGCAGACTTGTGGATATTGGACCTGCGTGACGGCAGCCTTCGGGAATTGAAAGAAGTGAATTCAGTAGATACAGAAAGTTTCCATAATTGGAGTGCCAATTCTCATTGGTTTGTCTTCAGTTCCCGACGCGATGACGGACTTTACACCCGCTTGTATTTTGCTTGTATTGATGACAAAGGGCGGATTAGTAAGCCATTCATGTTACCTCAGGAACATCCTTTCAGCTACTATGATAATTTAATTTATTCGTACAATGTTCCTGATTTTGTGAATCGTCCGATCGAACTGGAACATAAGTCGTTAGGGGAACGTTTGCTCTCTTCCGAGAGGGTGAATGTCAACGTACGATAACTATTGGTGGAACTTCTGTTGGTATGCAATATATCCCGCCTTTCTAAAATCGCAGCATAAACGATCTCTGAAAGACGGGATTTCTTAATTTCGGGTTATAGATTAAATAGCAATCAGCCTCAGGAATTATAATATAAGTTGACTTTTCTTGTTTTAATATCTTCTACATCAATTTCAGTTTTGTAGGTATCAAATAGATTCAATGTTTCCAACGCATTATCGGCTAAATCTTTTTTGACCTGTATAGTAATACCGTTTCCAAGTGCAATCTTGAAAGATGTCTTCCCTGTGATATGCTTCAAGATTGTGGAACTCAACGTTTCACTTTGTATCCTTCCTGCTAAAATGACGGCTTTCCCTAGTTCTTCGTCTTTTATCAAAATGTTCATTGCATGCGATTGCAATGCATGCTCCAATTCCTGAAAAGTACTGATGTTAGTCATATGCTAAGTATTGTCTTTAAGTAGTTGTGCTTTCAAAGTTAGGGAAATGATTTTGAATACAGCTAATCAGTATGTTAAAAATGAATCTCCTGTTGATAACTTTTGTGATTGTTCAAAAACGCCACAGGATTCTTGAATTTGTGCTATTTGTTATCTTTTTCCCTATCTTTCGACAATAAGCGTATGCGGTGACGGATGGATCGTACTGAAGTTTGCGTGATATGCATGATACGTTGGATATCTTCATCTTTAAATCCCATGTCACATAACGCTAGAAAAAACATATTATGTGGGGTAAGTGATTTGTATTCATCCTCCAGTTGGGTAAAGAATGAGTATCGTATCGCTTTATAATATTCCAGAAAATGGACGTAATCGTTCTTCTTCCATGTCAGTGTATTTCCTTGTTCGTTTTTTATTTGATTATACAATGTCCATCCTTTATTCAGTATTTCTGATTTGTTTCCGACAATGGAGGTGATATGGGCCTCCAGTTCTTTTACCTTTGCATCATTTTGATGACCGGTGGAATGTAGTAGTTCAATTTTATTTAGATACTCATTGATCTCTTTTTGTTGACTGCCTAATTTTACCCTTTGTATGTAATTTTTATATGCAAAAAGGGCAATCAGTAAAAGAACAATTACTAATAAGATGATGATTGTCCAAAGTGTTTTTATGTTTTGTTCCTTTGCTTGCCGTTTGAGAGCTTCGTTATCGAACTTAGCTTGTACTTCCTTGACATTGTCTTTTTGCCATTGACGTGTAATGCTGTCATTGATGGCATTGCGTAGTTCGGATAGTTTCAGCGCTTCATCGTATTTCCCATACTTCTGTTTCATTGCAATCCAATTTTCAAAAATCATGACTTTCCCTTGGGGGACACTGTTTCTCATCCCTTTTTCCCAGTATTCATCAGCCTGTTTCTCATTTCCTTCTTCTGCGGCAATCAGTGCCAGTTCATCGTAGATACCGCCATCTTGCATTCCTTTCAGCGCTTCCATCAAATATTGTTTTGCTTTGGCATTGTTGCCGATACGTCTATATAGACTTCCTATATTCCCGATAAAATAAGGACGTGCTCTTTCGCTCACATAAGGTATATAGGGAATGCTTGCTTCTACACACTTCAAGAGACTATCTTTTTCTCCAATCATGTCAAAAATCTGTGATTTTAATTGGAGAATGGCCGCTTTTCTGTTGTAAAGTTTTGCTTTATCGCAATAGCTAAGACATTCGTTCGCCTGTGCTATTGCTTCTTTGAAGTTTCCATGATCTCTATTGATGCAGATCAAATATTCCATTGATTTACATTTGATTCTTGTATTCTGAGCTTTGTCTGCTATTTCAATTGCCTTTTTATAATTGAAGGTGGCTTGCTTGAAATTTTGTAGTTTCTCCATTTTATCCCCTTGTATAAAATAGGCTGTACACAACCTGTTGTAATCTTTTGCTTTTGTCAGGAACTCGATGCATCTGTTCTGGTCCATTGTTGTGTCGACAGGCTGTCGTAGCGTATGCTTACATAGATTTATATAATATATGTAGTAAGCAATATCTTTTTCATCACTTAATTGAGCGGGTTGTATCTCTTTTAATAAAGTCAAAACAGAGTCAGCACCGTGATGGACGATTATTGAATCTATTTCAGCAGGTGAGTTAAGTGTAGTTTTGTGGTTACATCCCACGCATGAAAACAATAAGAATACGAAAGGTACTAATAAATAGCACATGTCTTTTTTATGTTTTTTAATTTGAAACAAATTTAAGAATATAATTTGAAGAGAATAATTCCAAGTGTTGCATACATGCGTTGCATTTTATGTTGTGTTTTCTGATTTTTAAATGATATTATATTGATAAATAATAGTTTAAGGGCATGAAATAAGCAACGCTGGCTCCGGAAAAAAAACATCATTTGATTAATCACAAATGACTTCCTCCTGTATATTTGTGCTTAAAGTTTGTTTAACGAAAATGTTTATACTATGAAAAAAAGTGTTATCGGCATTTTTCTGTGCCTGGTTGTTTTTATGAGTTCATGTAGTTTTTTTCTAAACCGAAAATGAGCAATGGCGAGGTTGTCCAGAAAGTAAAGGAGCTTGCATCGGAAATTGATACCACCCAATGGAAGATTCTTGAAGTTTGTTGGAGTGAACATGACTGGGATAACGGGGATGATGACCAAATTCTTTCCAATAAGGTAAACCGTATTGATTTCATATTAATGGATAAAGAGGGAAAGCTCTATCGTCAAAAATATGATGACGTGGATTTGAAGAAAGAAGATTTGGTATCCTTGGATGAAAATGAAATTCCGGATGGTTTCAAAACAGCATCCGCAAAAGTAATCAATGTGGCAGCAATGGATACCGCAAATTATACAAAACTGATCAATGCTGCGATGGCAAGCATTGATGAAAAATATGATTTCGAATCGGTTGGTAAATATACTGTCAGTACGCTTCATGGGGATGCGGAGCCGATTGTTGATTTTGAAGTGAATGTCACTGAACATGGAAAACGCACCCATACGGTCGGTAATATGGTGATTACCGACTATTACGGGGTGCGCTTCAAGGTTGAAGACGGTGAATTGGTAATGGTTGATTAATTAATTCCTCTATGAAAGTCTATAAAATGAGTTTATGGGAGCAACTTAAGATTGTTCTGGGAGTTGCTATTGTTATGGGTATTATAGCGGCTTTATTGCGATATATGCTGACTAGTAATCCGTTGTATTTCATTGGTATACCTGTATCTGTTTTTGTGGTATGGGCTTACATTATCCTTTCTTCTAAGAAGATGGAGGTTGAGCTGACCAATGACGGACAGATGAAAATTTTCAATAAAGGTAAGTTGCTATACGACTATAAGCTGGAAGAAGTTAAGGTGACATATCATTTGAGCGTAAAGGATGATGATGTCTGCTGTGATTTGTATGTTGTTGACTCATCCGGTGGACTAGAACATATAGTCTTGGATGAGTTTACAGAAGCACAAGTAGAGGATTTGCTGCATGAAATAGGTGCTATTGATCCGGATTGTGTCATGAAAGTGGAAACTATTAAAAAATAGAAATATGGAAGGTATATTAAGTGTTTGGTATGTATGGGTAATTATTGCTGTACTGTTAGTATATTATGTAGTGATATTCGGAATAC
This sequence comes from uncultured Phocaeicola sp., assembly GCA_944321335.1. Classification (GTDB taxonomy): domain Bacteria; phylum Bacteroidota; class Bacteroidia; order Bacteroidales; family Bacteroidaceae; genus Phocaeicola. Next base: position 87,841 of record CALUKX010000001.1, read on the forward strand.
ATAACCGGAGTAAATCACAGCAACTGAAGGAGATGACTGAAAAGTATGGAAGCGTATGTAAGGTGAAATTAAAGAATAAGCAATATTTTGTGTATAGGGAAACAATAACTGTTACTGCTGTAGATGATGAGGCTCCGATATTATTCGGTAATCAGATTTTCAGTTGGGGATTTTATCTTGCCCCAGGAATACATAATGTGAAGGTTTCTTTCGAGAAATGGCGTACCGGTACCATTCTCCATAAATATGTTTCGACAACATATGACACAATCACTATACAACTTGATGCTGAGGCGGGAAAGAATTATGAGCTTTCTTTCAATAAGGCACAAGCCACTTATGAATTTAAGGAAGTATGACAAGACGAAAAAAGCATCCTGAAAAGGATGCTTTTTTATGCTTTCGGTGTGGAGCTGGAGGGATTCGAACCCTCGTCCAAACAAGGAAGCCATATGCTTTCTACATGCTTATCTCTGCCTTCGGTTTTCGTGCGTAAGCAAGACCAGAGCCACCCACTTGCGCCTTAGTCCCTAAAATTTCATTCCAGCCGCGGAACAAGACTGAAACTATTCCCGATTTTACTGCACCGCTTTACCAAACGCTTCGGAACAAGAGCTTTTGAGCGATGTCTCGTTTCCATCACTGTGACGGAAATAAAGTTAATCTACTATACTTCGATTAAGCAGCGAGAGCATAAGATTCGTTGCCAGATAAAAGTTCAGTAACTGAGATTATAGTGCAAATCACTGACGCACTGCATGCTTACATACCACATCTCTCGCTGTCAAATCCAGTCAACCCCGAATGATGAGCATTCTTAATTACAAAATTAGACCTTTTGTTGCTAATTGCCAAATCTTTCTTCTTAAAAAACAATATTACACGTTTTTGTATATAAAAAAGCCATGAAGCATCAGTTCTTTATTGGCTTCATGGCTTGATATTACCTTTATGTATTGTGATACGTAATTAAACGTATGTTTCGAGGAACTTGGTATGACCTTCCGGTATGACGGTCAGTCCTTGAGTTGTAGCAGGGAAAAGGATGGATTCACCTGCTGCCAATGTTACTTCATTGCCTGCATCATCTGTTATCTTGCATGAACCTTCCATACCGATAAAGATGACGAATGAATCAAGTTCGCTGTAGTCCATATCCATTCTTTCGGTCAGATCGTATACTGTTGTTGTGAAGTACGGACATGAAACCAATTCGACCGGTTCATCCTTCTTTGGGGTATATTGTGTGCGATAATCTTTTTCTACAGTATAATCAATGGCATCTTTCGAAAGTTCGGTGTGAAGCTCACGTGTGTTTCCGTTCTTATCCTTGCGGTTGAAGTCGTAAATACGGTAGGTGATGTTTGAAGTCTGCTGTATTTCAGCAATGAAACATCCTGCTCCGATGCTGTGGATACGTCCTGCCGGGAGGAAGAATACATCACCCGGTTGTACTGCATAATCGGTCAATGCATCACAGATGGTATTGTCGGCAATCATCTGGGCATATTGGTCAGGAGTGATTTGTTTGCTCAGTCCTGAACGCAAGTGTGCTTTGCCGTTACCATTGTCGATTACATACCACATTTCAGTCTTACCCATTGAATTGTGACGTTTCATAGCCAGTTCGTCGTTGGGGTGAACTTGGATTGATAGATCTGCCTGTGCATCAATGAACTTGATGAGTAGCGGGAATTTTCCGTTGAAGCGTTCGTAGTTTTCTTTACCCACCAATGCTTCCTTGTATTCGTTCATCATGTCGGTCAGGTTCTTGCCTGCATCACTGCCGTTAGCAACAACTGATTCATCACCGGGAACATCCGAAATTTCCCAACTTTCACCTACTTGTTCCTGCTGGCAGGTGAGATGTTTGAAAGGGATAATCTTTTCTCCACCCCAAATGGTTGATTTCAGGATGGGTTTGAATTTTAAAGGATACATATGCTTCGTTTTCAAATTATTCTTTCAACAAATGTACTAATTTCTTACACGCTTATCAATAGCGTTTTATCTTTTTGTCGATAAAGTGTCAGTATTGGATAATATAAAATAAGTCGGGCATCATCATGTTTTGCTCTGATTACAAAAACAGACGATGCCCGACTTTATGTCAAGGTATACTATCTTATCTGATTACAGCAAGGCTGTATTGGTGAGAACCTGATATACGGAACTGCAGATACCTAACAGGATAACGCCCAACAGACAAATGAAGAGGCTCGCACGGGTCAGTGCGCTGCTCTTGAATGTCGGTAGCGGGTTATCGTTCGGAGTGATATACATCGCTTTGACAATCAGCAGGTAATAGAACAAAGAGATAATGGTGTTTACCAATGCCAGGAATACTACCAGCCAATGTCCTCCGTGGAATGCTGATGCAAATACGAAGAACTTGGAGAAGAATCCGGCAAACGGCGGGATACCTGCCAACGAGAAGAGAGCCAATGTCATGACAAAGGTCAGCTTGGGGTTGGTCTTGTACAAGCCGTTATACGAATCTCTGTCTACTGTACCGTCGTTGTTCTGTTCGATGGTGTTGATTACACCAAACACGGCTAGGTTGGCAACGATGTAGACTACTACATAATATACCAATGATGCCATGCCTTGTGCCGAAGCTCCCATCACTGCCAGCATGATATAGCCGGCCTGTGAGATACTACTGTAGGCCATGAATCGTTTCAGGTCTTTCTGCAAGAGGGCGAAGATGTTGGCGATTGTGATTGTAATGACAATGACGATACCCAACATCACTTCCCAACTGGCAACCATCGGAGCAAATACTTTCAGCAGGATGCTCATCAACGCAAATGCTGCAGCTCCTTTTGAAATGACAGACAGGTAGGCACTGACTGCTGTCGGAGCGCCTTGGTATGTATCCGGTGTCCACATGTGGAACGGTACCAAACTTATCTTGAAGCCCAGTCCGGCAAAGAAGAATACCATAGCCATAATCTGCAACGGAGTTCCCGAAATGATAGTTACGATATCATCGAAATACATGGTTCCGCAAGTTCCATAGATGAGCGACAGCCCATAGAGCATCAAGCCCGATGAGAACATGGCGTTCAGGATAAACTTGGCTCCGGCTTCGGCACTGTGGTGACGGAACTTGTCGAATGCCACAAGGCAAGCCATCGGAATGCTGGCAAGTTCCAGACCTACGTAGAAAAGGAGGAAGTTGCCTGCACTTACCATGTAGTACATACCCAGCAGAGTAGATAATGTAAGCAGGTAAAACTCGCCCGCTTTGAAACGGGTATCTTTGCGCGACAGCCAGGTATCAGCCTGCATGAATACAAGCAAGGTACCCATAGTTAATATGGTTTTTACGACAGATGCCATCGGGGTGCTGTGATACATGCCTCCGAAAGCCTCGCCGGAAGTAGGTACGATGTTCAATACCATCTGGACAATCAGAAGTCCGCAAGATAGTGTCTGGAGCGCTCTGTGGTTTGGCTCCTTCAATACCAGGTCGGCAACCAGTACGACAATCAGGATAATCGCCAGACTGATTTCTGCCTGCATAGAGAATATTGCACTTATATCCATAGCTCAAGATTAATGTATTAATTGTGAAATAATCGGTTCAACACTGCCACTGATAACGTGGCTTACCCAATATGGAGCAAGTCCCAATCCGGCAACAGCGACAATCAGGCAGATAACTGCTAAGCGTTCGTCCCAGGTTGCATCTGTCAGTTTCAGATGTTCCGGGTTCTTGCAAGTACCATAGAGGATTTTGCCGACCACGCGCAAGATGTAGACTGCGGTGATTACAATACTCATGGTCGCTACAATGGTACATACACGGTGGAACAAATCCGGGTTCTGGAATGAACCGACGAATACGGTCATTTCGGCAATGAATCCGCTCAATCCCGGCAAACCGAGGTTGGCCAGACCGGCAATGACATATCCTACAGCAAGGAACGGCATGATTTTCATCAGACCGCTCAACTGGCGGATGTCACGTGTGTGGGTACGTCCGTAAATCATACCGATCAAGGCAAAGAAGAGGGCGGTCATCAAACCGTGGCTCAACATCTGCAGGATTGCACCGGTAGCACTGACTCTTGTCATCATCAGCAAGGCGAAGAGCACCAAGCCGCAGTGGCTGACTGAAGAGTAGGCGTTGATGTATTTCAAGTCGGTCTGTACGACTGCACTGAATGCACCGTAAACCACCGAGATGGTTGTCAGAACCAGGAAGAAATCTCCCCAAATGGCTGCTCCGGTAGGCATCAGATACATAGCAACACGGAAACATCCGTAACCACCCAGTTTCATCAATACGCCGGCATGCAGCATAGACACGGCTGTCGGGGCTGAAGCATGACCGTCGGGGCTCCATGTATGGAACGGGAAAAGGGCACCCAAAACACCGAAACCGAGGAATACCAACGGGAAGAACAGACGTTGATATTCTGTCGGGATATGTTTGTTGACAATCTCGAGGATGTTCATGGTTTCAGCTCCCGAACCGTAGTAAATACCCAAGATACCAATCAGCAGGAAGGCAGAACCACCCATCAACATCAGTGTCAGCTTCATGGCTGCATATTCTTTCTTGCCGCTTCCCCATACACCGATGAGCAAGTACATCGGAATCAAGGCTACCTCGTAGAACATGAACATGGTGAACAAGTCGGTCGAGATAAAGAAACCGAATACACCGGTGCTCAGCAAAGTGAACCAGAGGAAGTATTCTTTAGTCATCGGTTTCAGTTTCCAGGAAGCGAATGTTCCGGTAAACACGATGATGGAACTCAGCAGCAACATCACTACAGAAATTCCGTCTACACCTACCGAGTAGGCGATATTCAATGGCGCATACCAGGTGATGCTGTCTGTAAACAACATTTCATCGGTAGCACCTCCGTTACGTAATCCGATATAGGATACAGTAAGATAGGCTGCGAGAACCAACAGGATTGATGAACCCGCTACCATAACTCCTCGAACCTGATTGACGTTTCGGGCAATCCATAACCCGAGCAGCATCAACAGAGGAACTAATACGAAAAGACTTAGTATATTCATTTCTTTTTTACTTTTTCTTTTGGAGTATCATTTGTGGGATGATACATGCCCGGTTATACCAATAATAATACGACTGTCAGTACAATGATGCCACCCAGGAACCACATGGTGTAGCTTTGTACTCTACCACTTTGAATAGGCTGTACGGTTTCTCCGGCAGCATTCGTACACCATGCCATGAAGTTCATGAACTGGTCGATAACGTGACGGTCGAACCATGCCAACGGAGTTGAAACGCAACGGAAGATAATCTTCTTGGTAACGAACATCCAGATTTCATCCATGTAGAAGCGTTTGTATGCTGCACGATGCAAGGTGCTGAAACGGCGTGCCAGCATATCGGCAACCGGTTGCTTTTCGCGGGCATACATCCAAGTAGCCAGAGCAATGGCAATCACTGCAATGATGATACTTGTGACGGCAACCTGCATGTTCAAGTGGATATTATAGGATTCACCGTTGGCTGATACAAAGTGGCCGAATGGAATAAATCCGGCAACGATGGTTACTGCAGCCAGGAACATCAATGGGAATGTCATGGAAATCGGACTTTCGTGTGGGGTGTGTGCTGCATGCAATTCCTTGTTTTCCTTGCCCCAGAAAATGCAGTAGTACAGACGGAACATGTAGAAAGCAGTCATACCGGCAATGATAGCCATTATCCAACCGATAACCGGACTGAACTGGAAGCAGGCCGTCAGGATTTCATCTTTCGAGAAGAAACCTGAGAACGGAGGAATACCTGCAATAGCCAAACAAGCAATCAGGAAAGTGATGTGCGTGATAGGCATGTACTTGCGAAGACCACCCATCGTTTCCATTTCGTTGCTGTGAACGGCGTGGATGATACATCCGGCTCCCAAGAACAGGAGGGCCTTGAACATGGCGTGTGTGAACAGGTGGAACATACCGGCCATATAACCCAGACCACCTTCGTGTGGGTTCATGGAGGTACATACACCCAAGGCTACCATCATGAATCCAATCTGTGAGATAGTAGAGAAGGCGAGTACACGTTTGATGTCACTCTGGGCACAAGCTACCGATGCTGCATAGAATGCCGTGAAAGCACCGATGTAAGCAACCCAGTGCAATACACTTGGCGCAAAACCGATGAACAGCGGGAACATGCGGGCTACCAGATAAACACCGGCAACAACCATGGTTGCGGCATGGATCAAGGCAGATACCGGAGTAGGACCTTCCATTGCATCCGGCAACCAGATGTGCAGCGGGAACATCGCACTCTTACCGGCGCCACCTACAAACATCAGACCGAGCGCCCAAGGCAGAACCATGCCGGCTTTCATCAGCTGTTCTTCGCCCGGAGTGAATGTAAATGTCTGCATGTAGTAACCGTAAATCAAGATACCGATAAGGAAGCCCAGATCGGCGAAACGGGTGACGATGAAGGCCTTCTTGCTGGCAGCAATGGCTTCCGGCTTGGTATAGTAGAAACCGATGAGCAAGTAAGAAGATACACCCACCAACTCCCAGAATACATACATCTGGAAAATGTTGGTAGCAACAACCAGTCCCAGCATAGAGAAGGTAAATAGGGAAAGGAAAGCATAATAACGCTGGAATCCCTTTTCACCCTTCATGTAACCGAACGAGTAGATGTGTACCATCAATGAAACGGTGCTGATGACTACCAGCATCAAAACAGAGATAGGGTCCAGCATAATACCCATATCGATGTGCAGGGAATTGGTAAACGGCAGCCACTCGAAGTTCCACGGAGTGAGTGTGGCATACACTCCCTTGGCAGTACGCGGGGCTGTGAAATAGTTGAACGCAGTGAGATAACTCAGCACGGCAACCACTGCAAGCGACAGTGTTCCGATGCATCCCGCTACGCGATGCTTCATATACATACCGGCCAGTCCCAGAATCAGGAAGCTCAGTACAGGAAGCAAGAGAATTAATATTGTATATTCCATGAGGATTTCTATTAGTTTAATTCATACTCGTGTTAACCTTTCAGGTCGGTAATATCATCGGTAAGCACTTGCTTGATATTACGATATACATTAATAATGATTGCAATGGCAACGGCTGTCTCGGCTGCTGCAATGGCAATTCCGAAGAGACTGAAGAAATGTCCTTCCAGCTGTCCTGGGAACAGATAACGGTTGAATACGGCGAAGTTGATGTTTGTCGCATTCAATATCAGTTCGACAGAAATCAGCAATGCCAGCAGGTTCTTGCGAGTGAAGAAACCATAGATTCCGCAAAACATCATTACAGTACTGATAATCAGGTAATGAATTACATGAATTTCTACTTCCATACTTATTTTTCCTCCTCTCTTTTGTCTTTACGGGCGATAAGGATACCACCGATCATACATGCCAGCAGCAATATGCCGACTACTTCGAATGGCAATACGTACTGATATTTTCCAGTACCGATCAAGGCCAGACCGATTTCACGTACTGGAAGTTCTGTTCCCTGCGGAATCATGTTCAATGCGAATCCGTTGGTAAATAACAGGAACAGAACTAAAGCAGCTCCAACGAGGGTGGTCAGCAATACACTGATGAGCTTGGCCTTTCCGATTTTATATTTCATGTCCTTGTCCGACTTGGTCAGCAGGATTGAAAATATATAGAGTACCACGATACCACCGGCATAGACCATCAACTGGACAGCGCCGAGGAATGTGTATCCCAAAATTCCGTAGATTGCTCCCGTTCCGAACAGCACGAACAGCAAGTAAGTGGCAGCACGCACAATCTTACCGGTTGTTACAGCCAGTACAGAACAGATGATGATGGCAGCAGCTACTACGTAGAATACGATTTCTTGAAGTGTAATTCCCATATTCTTCTTATTTAGCTAATGTTGAACCTTCGTGATTCAGTGTCATGACGAGTTTTTCCTTCTCGAAAACTGCATTCTCGAAATCGTTGACGAATTCGATGGCGTTGTGCGGACAAGCATTGGTGCACAACTGGCAGAACATGCAGGAACCGAGGTTGTATTCGTATTTCACTAAAACCTTTTTCTTTTTTCCTTCTTCATCTTCCTGCATTTCGGAAACAACCTTGATTGTTCCGTTCGGACAAGCCATCTGGCAAAGTCCGCAGGCAATGCAGTGATGATGGTTTTCTGCATCGTGGATCATAACCAGGCGACCACGATGGCGTTCGGGGATATGGAGCGTCGTATGACGGTTTTCCGGATACTGCTCGGTCACGTTCTTCTGGCAGAAAACTTTCATGGAAGTGCGCATACCAATCAGCAAGCTCTTGATTCCGGAAGTATATCCTTTTATATATTCACTAAAATTGCTCATAGTTGCTTATTAAAAAACTAAACCAAAAACTTTACATACGGTCATCAGCAGGAGAATCAGCAAGGATGCCGGCATCAGGTATTTCCATTCCAGTGTCAATACCTGGTCGATACGCAGACGAGGGAATGTCCAACGTATCCACATCAGCAGGAAGACAATGAAGAATGTCTTTCCGACAAACCAGATAACTCCCGGAATGTAATCCATAACGGCATTGAATCCGTCGAGACCTGCAATATGGAACGGCATCCAACCTCCCAAGAAGAGGGTGGTGGCAATACCCGAAGTGATGAACAGGTTCAAGTATTCTGCCAGATAGAAGAATCCGAAGTGCATACCTGAATATTCGGTATGGTAACCGGCAGTCAACTCTTGTTCCGCTTCGGCCAAGTCGAATGGACCACGATTGGCTTCCGCGTTACCTGCAATCAGGAAAATGATGAAAGCGGCAATTGCAACAATATGACCTTTGAAAATATTCCATCCGTCAGCCTGCGAAGCGACAATCTGCTGGATATCCATTGTCCCACTCATCATTACCATGGTCAATACTGTCAGGCCGATGGAAAGTTCGTAACTGATAATCATGGCACCGCTTCGTACTGCACCGATGATGGTGTATTTGCTATTACTGCTCCATCCGGCAAGCAGGATACCCAACACACCGATAGAAGATGCAGCCAGTACAAAGAAGATACCGATGTTCATGTGAAGAATTTCTCCACCTTTGTTCCATGGCAGACAAGAGAATGTGAGGATAGAAGCCATGATGACAAGGAACGGAGCCAGTGCATACAGGAAATGGTCGGAATTTTTCAATTCGATAATTTCCTTGGTCAAGATTTTCAAGACGTCGGCAGGAACCTGGAGCAGACCTCCTTTTCCTCCTACTCGGTTTGGTCCGATTCGGCATTGGAATTTGGCACAAACCTTACGTTCCATGTAGATAAGGATAATGGCAAGTACCGCATACATTATTAATATGAGTACGGCTACTACCAATCCTTCCAGGAAGATAGCCAACCCTTCGGGCATGATACTGCACAGGGCAGAATGAATTGCCATGAAAAGTGGCTGCAGATTATAGTAATCTAAAAATGATTGATTCATAACTTTTCTATTAGGGTTGTTTATCTGTCAATATCAGGTACTACATAGTCGAGTGTCGCACCGATGGCAATCAGGTCGGCAATCTTGTTTCCTCTGCAGGCTGTATCCATGGAGTGAACCAATGGCAGACCTGTAGAACGGTAGTGCAGACGGTATGGAGTCTTGTCGCCGTGACTTTCAATCATGACACAGAATTCACCGCGGCTGCTTTCAACCGATGCAGAGAAGTTGCCTTCCGGCAATTTGATGATTGGCTTGGTCTTGACACGATATTCGCCTTCCGGAATGTTGTCAATCAGCTGTTCGAGAATGTTGCATGACTCCATGATTTCATCCATGCGAATCATATAGCGGGCAAAACAATCGCCTTCGGTATAGAGGATTTCCTTGAAATCGACTTTATCGTATACTCCATACGGGTGATGCTTTCTGACATCGTTCGACCAGCCCGAAGCACGTCCTGTACCACCGGTAGCTCCCAATGAAATAACCTGTTCCTTGGTCAGTACACCAACTCCTTCCATACGGGTACGGGCAATAACATTTCCGGTAAAGATATCATGATAATCCTTGATGACACTGCGCATGTGCTTGATGAATTCTTTCACCTTGCGCTGGAAATCCGGCTGGATGTCGGCCTGTACACCACCAATCATGTTATAGTTCTGGATGAGGCGTCCTCCAGTTGTTTCTTCCATGATATCAAGAATCATTTCACGTTCACGGAATCCGTAGAAGAACGGAGTCAGACCACCCATATCCATTACCACGCATGAATAGAACAATAGGTGTGAATCTATACGCTGCAATTCGTCCATGATTGTACGGATGTATTGTGCACGTTCCGAAATCTCGATACCGGCAGCTTTCTCGATACACATACAGAGAGCATGACGATTCTGATGTGCGCTCAAGTAATCCAGACGGTCGGTCATGGCCAAAGTCTGCGGATAAGTCAGGCTTTCGCTGATTTTTTCTACACCTCGATGGATATAGCCGCAAATCGGGTCGATTTTACAGATTGTTTCACCGTCGAGAGAGGCACGCATACGAAGTACACCGTGGGTAGAAGGATGTTGTGGACCAATGTTGATGACAAAATCCTTTTCATCAAAGACAATGTTCTTCTGGTCGGCGATTGTACCGTCCGGATTCAGATAATATTCGTCAGTTGTGTCAGCATTTTCTTCGTTTTCCATGTTCAGCGGATTCGAGCTCATGTCGTAATCCTTACGCATCGGATACCCTTTCCAGTCTTCACGGAGGAAGATACGGCGCATGTCCGGATGATTCAAGAAACGGATTCCGAAGAAATCGTATGCTTCACGTTCTTTGATCTCAGCAGTTTTCCAGAGGTCGGATACCGACGGGAGAAAAGCATTTTCACGGTCTGCAGTCAATGTTTTCAAGATGATGCGGGTATATGTTTTGCTTGACTCTAAATAATAAAGTGCTCCTAATCCGTCTTCTCCCCAGTCCATACCTACGATATCGCGCAAGTAGTCCATCGGTTCATCCTTGTCGTAACGCAATGCCTCTGCAAGCTTACGGAAAGAATCTGCCGGGACGGTGATAACCGCTTCCCCTTGTTCGGCAACAGTCATGCCCGGAACTAACTGAGCAATTTTTTCTTGTATATTCATAAATAATGATCTCTGCTAAATTATTTTTCCTCTTTTGGTTCTTTTTCCTGGCGGTTAACGCCTCCCAAAAACTTTTCTACCTTGATTTTGCGTTGTAACTGCATCATTCCATAGTAGAATGCTTCAGGGCGTGGAGGACATCCGGGGATAAATACATCTACCGGGATGATTTTATCAATACCGTTTACTACATGATAAGATTTGATGAAAGGACCGCCTGTAATGGTACAGCCACCAACAGCTACCACATATTTCGGCTCAGCCATCTGGTCGTACAGACGCTTCAATACCGGTGCCATCTTATAAGTAATGGTACCCATCACCATAATCAAGTCTGCCTGACGCGGTGAGTTACGTGTTACTTCAAATCCGAAACGTGCCATGTCATAGCGGGCAGCACCCAATGCCATGAATTCGATGGCACAACAGCTTGTACCGAAGTTCAAAGTCCATAAAGAGTTACTGCGTCCCCAATTGATTACCTCATCGATGGTGGTCAGGATAACTCCCGCACCGTCACGATTTAATTCGTCAACCATCTTTTCCAGATAGTCGTTGTTCTTGAAATCACCATATTCCATAGAACGTATAGCGGTACGTTTCTTTACTTCCATTCCAACGCTCCTTTCTTCCAGGCATAAGCCAGACCTAAAATTAATACCACCAAGAAGAAGCCTATACATACCAATGCATAAGCACCTACTTCCTGTACTACTACAGCCCATGGGAACAAGAATACGGTTTCGATATCAAACATCAGGAAGAGAATGGCGAAAAGGTAGTAACCTACCTTGAATTGTACCCAACTCTTACCACGTGTAGGAATACCGCATTCATACGGCTCACCTTTCTGGGGGTTGGTTGATCGCGGAGCGATCAAATTTGCAATGGTCATTGCAGCAACCACCAGCGCAATGGCTGTAAGAATAACTACAATTAGAAATGTAAAAAACATATATAATTTTTAATTTGAATAATTCATTATAAAAAAATCCCCTTTTGATAAAACGCTCTTTATCGTTTCAGATGCTTTTTGATAAAATCAGTTTTTAGATTATAATCTTTTTTAAGGTGTAGATGTAATAGTAGGCATCAGTTTTCCTCTTTGTATGGACTCGTTGCCTTCCATAAATTTTATTTGAAGTGTTAATATCGGTTATATTCTGGCGTGAGGCGGCCGAGGAGCGTATAGTTGATTTAGGATTATAATTGGGGGAGGTTAAAATAAAGGTGATTTGTGCAGAAATTTCCATTTCATTCTGATTCAGAATGTGGCCGAGTGCTTGTTCGATAGGATCATGTGAAGGCTCTAGCTGGGCTTGAATTGGCTGTTCCTTGAAATGATGGCTATCTTCTTGGTTTTTCTCCGAGGCATGGAATTCTGACCCTATAATTACATTAATTATAAGGAGGAAAAAAGTAAATATCATTATTTTCACCCATTTACCCATACTATACACCTCTTAAAAAACGGTGCAAAGATATAAATTTTTTTGGTAGTAAGTATTTGACGATTTAATAAAAAATGGCAGATTTTTCATATATGAAGAAAAATCTGCCTACCTATAAATGTCAGTTGAAATATTTTTCGATTTTCTTGATCATCATTCCCAGACAGAATACTACCACATGGTCGTTCTCTTGAATCATTGTGTTTCCTGTTACGAGAATACCTTCTCCATTACGTATTAATCCACCGATGGTTGCTCCCTTGGGGAGTCCGGCATCTTTCACAGGTGTCCGAGTGATTCGTGAACCTGCTTTGACGACAAATTCTGCGACATCGGCATTGGCAAAAGTCAGACATTTTACGTTTGAAACATCGGCATCAAGCATCATCTGGTAGATATGGCTTGCAGCAATGAACTTCTTGTTGATGACGGTGCCGATATCCATGCTTTCAGCCATACTGATGTAGTCGATGTTTTCTACTTCAGCTACAGTTTTGCTTACGCCCATACGTTTGGCTGCCAAACAAGCCAAAATGTTTGTTTCCGAACTGCCGGTTAGTGCTACGAACGCTTCCATGTTCTTGATTCCTTCTTCATTGAGCAATTCGAGATCGCGGCCATCTCCGTTGATAATGATAACATCATCGTCAACTAATTCTGTAAGTCGGTTGCAGCGTTTTATGTCACTTTCAATGATTTTGGCGTTCATGTATTCGGGTAAATATTGTACGGTACGCACCGCAATACGACTTCCACCCATAATCATGACGTTCTGGATATCAGCATAGTTTTCTTTCCCTGCAATTTTGCGGATGTATGGAATGTATTTTTTTGTAGTAGTAAAATATACGATATCATATAGTTGGATAACATCATCGCCTCGGGGAATGATGGTTTCGTTGCCTCGTTTAATGGCTACAATATGGAACGGAATATTTCGACCGCCCAATTCATGCAATGGGACATTCAGAATCTCGGCAGTTTCACGCATTTTTGTTCCGAGTAAGACCAAAGCACCTCCAGCAAATTCCCACCATTGTCGAATCCAGCTCATTTTGACTGCATCGACGATATCTTTTGCTGCCAACATTTCCGGGTAGATTAGCGAGTCAACTCCCAATGTTGCGAAAAATTCCTTATGTTTAGGAAGCAGATATTCGTAGTTGTCGATTCTAGCCACAGTTTTTTTAGCACCAAGTTTTGTTGCCAGCATACATGCTGTCATGTTTTGGCTCTCATTTGGAGTGACTGCAATGAATAGGTCGGCCCCCGGTACTCCCGCTTCTTTCAATCCGGAGATTGAAGTAGGGGAGAAATTAACCGTCATCAAGTCGAAGTTGTTGCCCATTCGGCTGAGCTTTTCCTCGTCTTCATCCATTAGGATGATATCCTGTTTTTCACGGGAAAGAAGTTTGGCCAGATGGGTACCGACATCTCCGGCACCTGCAATAATTATTTTCATAAATTCAGCATGTGGGTTATGGTGTTAAATATACTTGTTTCGTCTATTCCGCAGATAGCATAGAGGTCTTTTACAGGACCATGCTGTACGAAATGATCGGGTATTCCCAGACGTTTCACTTGAGGTGTATAGCCGTTATCGGCCATAAATTCCAATACGGCACTTCCCATACCACCCTTCAAAACTCCGTCTTCTATCGTAATGATGCGTTGGAAGTTTCTGCCTATCTCATGAAGCATTTCTTCATCTATCGGTTTGAGGAAACGAAGGTCGTAGTGAGCAATGCTACATCCGGTTTCAGCTTCTGCTTTTGTAATTGCAGCTGTCGCGATATTGCCAATAGGGCCAATGGTTATGATTGCCAAATCGGTTCCTTCTTTCATCTTTCGACCTTTACCGACAGGAACTTCTTCCAACGGGCATTTCCAGTCGATCAAGACACCCCTTCCTCTTGGGTAACGGATGACAAACGGTCCCATGTTTGGAAATTGGGCTGTGTACATTATACGGCGTAATTCGTGTTCGTCGAAGGGGGATGCAATTGTTAAATTCGGTATTGGACGGAGGTAGGCAAGGTCAAAGACTCCGTGGTGCGTAGGTCCGTCTTCACCAACCAGTCCGGCTCTATCCAGACATAGTACGACATTAAGCTTTTGGATTGCGACATCGTGGATAATGTTGTCGTATGCACGTTGCATGAATGACGAATAGATGTTACAGAAAGGTAGCATACCATCCTTGGCCATACCGCCTGAGAAGGTTACAGCATGTCCCTCTGCAATACCTACATCAAATGCTCGGTCAGGCATTGCCTTCATCAGTATATTCATGGAGCAACCTGTCGGCATTGCCGGAGTTACCCCAATAATTTTTTCGTTTTTTTCTGCCAACTCAAGTAGTGTATTCCCGAATACATCTTGGAATAAGGGCGGCATTCCAGTAGTATCGGTAACAATCCGTTCACCTGTTTCTTTGTCAAAGATACCTGGAGCATGCCAGATAGTGGCAGCTTCTTCAGCCGGTTTGAATCCTTTCCCTTTGATAGTGTGGATATGCAGCAGTTTGGGTCCCTTCATATCCTTAATTTCTTTCATGACGCGGGTCAGGGTAAGAACATCGTGACCGTCTACAGGACCGAAGTAACGAATGTTCATTCCTTCAAAGATGTTTTGTTGGTTGGTCAACATCGATTTCAAGCTGTTATTGAATCGGATGAGACTTTTCTTACGTTCTTCTGTCAACCATCCCCATTGATGGAATTTTTGTGATATCTTGTAACGAAGTTTGTTGTATTGTTCGGATGTCTGCAGATTCAGTAGATATTGTTTCATGCCACCCACGCTTCGGTCGATGGCCATGTTGTTGTCGTTGAGGATTATAAGTAAATTGTTGGGTGTTGAGGATGCATTGTTTAGTCCTTCAAAAGCCAATCCTCCGCTCATGGAACCATCTCCAATTACTGCTACTACATGTCGGTCTTTTTCGCCTTTAAATGCTGCAGCTACAGCCATACCTAATGCCGCTGAAATAGAGTTTGATGCATGTCCGCAAGTGAATGTATCATATTCACTTTCTGAAGGGGAGGGGAAAGGGCATAATCCGTTCAGCTTGCGGTTTGTGCAGAAACGATCTCTACGTCCAGTCAATATCTTGTGTCCGTAAGCCTGATGACCTACATCCCATACGATGCGGTCGTAAGGGGTATTGAATGTATAGTGTAAGGCAACAGTCAATTCTACTACTCCCAAGCTTGAACCGAAATGTCCCGGATTACGCGACAGCTCGTCAATAATCTTTTGTCTGAGCTCGTTACAGACCTCAGGCAGAGATTCTACCGGCAGGTTGCGCAAGTCTTTCGGACTGTCTATTTTATTCAGCAATTCGTAAGAAGTGGGTTGTTCCATTCTAATTTCCTCAATATTATTTGCACAAAATTACGACAAATAGTTGTATTGTGCTTACATTTGTAACAAAAAATAATAAGGAAGACTTATATGGAGTTTAGAACAAAGGTTGAATTGCCCATTGGACTTTGGCAGATACGGCATTCCGATAAACTTATGCTGTGGGGGTCTTGCTTCGTTGAACATGTTGGTAAGCTCTTGGAAAATAATAAGTTTACCTGTTTGATGAATCCGTATGGAATATTATATAACCCTATGTCCATAGGTAAAGCGATGACTGAAATCCTTGATGGGAAAAGTTATGGGCGTGATGATCTCCATTATAACGGACGGATCTGGTATAGTCTGATGCATCATGGCAGTTTTTCTGCGCTTGATCCTGATGATTGTCTTGAACGGATCAATGGTAGTTTGGAAAAAGCTCGTAAACAGATGGATGAAACAGATTGGCTCATACTGACATTTGGAACTTCACGTGTGTATGAGTGGAAAGAAGACGGACAGATAGTGGGGAATTGTCATAAGTTACCCGATAGTATGTTCCGGCGTAGATTGCTTGAAGTTGATGAGATAGTAGACTTCTATACCGTTTTATTACAACGTCTTTTTAACAAAAATCCAAGACTGAATGTTCTTTTTACTGTAAGTCCTATCCGTCACGCTAAAGATGGGATGCATGGTAACCAGCTGAATAAAGCTGTATTGTTGTTGGCTGTTGACAAGTTGTGTAACAAGTTCGCTAATTGTTTTTATTTCCCATCGTATGAGATAATGATGGATGAATTGCGTGATTATCGTTTCTATGCCGATGATATGCTTCATCCAAGTGAAATGGCGGTAAAGTATATTTGGAAATGTTTCTGTTCTGTTTCTTTTGATAAGAAGTCGCTGGATTTTATGAAAGAATGGGACTCGATACGAAAGGGGTTGGAACATATTCCGTTCAATCCACAGTCGGAAAATTACCATACTTTTATACGTCAAATTCTGTTAAAGATAGAGTGCCTAAAGGAAAAATTTCCGTACTTAGATGCGCAAAATGAAATAGCTATATGTCAAGTTCGATTGAAGAAATAACCTCCCTGTTGGGAGCGACTAGATTTGGACAGCGCGATTCGCGTATTGACTGGATTCTAACTGACAGTCGTTCATTGTGTTTCCCAGAGGAAACCTTGTTCTTTGCATTAAAGACTAAACGAAACGATGGTCATAAATATATTCCTGACTTGTATAAGAAGGGAGTGCGCAATTTTGTAGTGACTGATCTTCCTGAAGATATCGTGCATTATCAAGATGCCAATTTCCTGCAGGTGGCCAATGCATTACGTGCTTTGCAACGATTGGCTTCGAAACATCGTGAGCAGTTCCAGATTCCTGTTATTGGTATTACAGGTAGTAATGGTAAAACTGTGGTCAAGGAGTGGCTGTACCAACTGCTAAGTCCCGAGAAGGTAATTACGCGTTCTCCACGGAGCTATAACTCGCAGATCGGTGTACCTTTGTCTGTCTGGTTGATGAATGAACATACCGAACTGGGAATTTTCGAAGCCGGAATTTCTGAAATGGAAGAGATGGCGGCTTTGCAACCGATTATACAACCTACTATTGGAATCTTGACAAACATAGGTGGAGCGCATCAGGAAAATTTCGCTTCGCTGCAGGATAAATGTATGGAGAAACTCCAACTTTTCAAGGATTGTGATGTCATTATATATAATGGAGATAATGAATTGATCAGTGGGTGTGTATCTAAATCACTTTTCACAGCCCGTGAAATCGCTTGGTCAATGAAGGATAATGAACGTCCGTTGTATATCGAAAGTATAATGAAAGGTGATACGGAGACTACTGTTAAGTATCGTTATTTGGGCTTTTGTAAGGAATACCGTATCCCATTTATCGACGATGCTTCCATCGAAAATTCATTGAATTGTTTGGCTGTATGTTTGTATCTGATGCTTCCTACCGAGGAAATTGCTGCTCGTATGGAGAAATTAGAGCCTGTTGCCATGCGTATGGAAGTTAAGGAAGGTAAGAACGGTTGTGTGCTTATCAATGACAGCTATAATTCGGATTTTGCTTCACTTGATATCGCACTTGATTTTATGGCACGGCGTTCGGAAGAGAAAAAACGTCGCAGAACATTGATTTTATCTGATATATTAGAAAGTGGTCAGCCTAGTAAACTCTTGTACCGTCAGGTTGCCGATTTGGTTCATAGCCGTGGAGTTGATCGTATAATCGGAGTGGGTGAAGACATTATGGAGGCGGCTTCACGTTTCGAGATAGATAAGGTGTTTTTCCGAACCACGGCCGAATTGATTGAGTCGGGTATACTGTCATCCCTGCGTAATGAAGTAGTGTTGATAAAAGGTGCCCGTAAGTTTCATTTCGATGATATTACTGATTTATTGGAATTGAAAGTGCATGAAACGATATTGGAGATAAACCTTAATGCTTTGGTTGATAACCTGAACTATTATCGTAATAAGCTGAAACCGGAGACCAAGATGGTTTGTATGGTGAAAGCTTCTGCTTATGGTGCCGGTTCGTTTGAAATTGCGAAAACACTTGAAGATCACCGGGTAGATTATCTGGCTGTTGCAGTCGCTGATGAAGGTGCAGATTTGCGTAAGGCTGGTATAAACAGTTCGATTATTATTATGAATCCGGAGATTACGGCTTTCAGGACTATGTTTGATTATAAGTTGGAACCGGAAGTCTATAGTTTTCATTTGTTGGAGGAACTTATCAAGGCTGCTGAACGTGAAGGTGTTTCCAATTTTCCTATACATATAAAGATTGATACGGGAATGCATCGTTTAGGGTTCGCTCCCGAAGATATGCCGAAACTGATTGATCGTTTGCACAGACAATCGGCCGTGATTCCCCGTTCGGTATTCTCCCATTTGGTGGGTAGTGATGCCCAACGTTTTGACTCGTTTACCCGCCGTCAGATTGAAACTTTCGAAAAGACTGCTGCTGATTTGCAGTCGGGCTTTTCGCATAAGATTCTGCGTCATATTTGTAATACTGCAGGGATAGAACGTTATCCGGGTGCTCAATTTGAAATGGTTCGTTTGGGAATCGGACTTTATGGTATTGATCCGTTTACCAATCATATCCTCCATAATATAAGTACGTTGAAGACTACCATTCTGCAGATTCATGATGTGCCGGCTGATGAAACCGTTGGTTATAGTAGGAAGGGTATTCTGCAACGTAATTCACGGATTGCGGCTATTCCTATTGGTTATGCTGACGGCTTGAACCGTCATTTGGGCAACGGACATGGTTATTGTCTTGTCAATGGGAAAAAGGCCCCATATGTTGGAAATATCTGTATGGATGTGTGTATGATTGATGTAACAGATATAGATTGTAAGGAAGGGGACAAGGCTATTATTTTTGGCGATGACCTGCCGGTAACTGTATTATCAGACATTTTGGATACCATTCCATATGAAATACTGACTAGTGTCTCTAATCGTGTAAAACGGGTTTATTATCAAGATTGATATTTATATTGAAATTGATTTATTGAAGTCATAAATAATCCGTCTTTCGATCGTTTGTGTAGAAACTTTCGAATGACGGATTATTTTATGATTCGATGGTGATCTGATGTGCTTGATCAAATGAAAAACAGCTCGAGTAAAACCCGAGCTGTTTTTCATTTGATAATCCTATTTTAAAGTATTAAACTTCAATAACCTTATATTTAGGAACTAAAGCCTTCATGATACACCAGCCGATAAGATATGCTACCGCACAGATACAGAAGATGATCATGTAGCCTGCAGGTTTACCGACAAATCCCAATGCTTCCATTGGCATTTGAGTAATTGTTCCACCAAGTTCAGTGACTTTCTGTACCATGAGTTGGGTCATTTCATTTAAGCTAACTGTCTGGTCGGGAGCCAGCAAAGGTGCATTGGTCAGATGCTCTATGGTACTTTTTGAAATTTCAAAAGTTTCACCATTGTAGGTGAACTTACCTGCTGCATGGGTAAACAAGCTACCAGAACCCATATTGATAAGGAATGAACCGATACCACCGGCCATGCCACCTAAACCTGTAATTGTAGCAACCGCACTATTAGGGAACATATCGCCTACTACAGAATAGATGTTGGCTGACCATGACTGGTGTGCAGCACCAGCAATACCGATAATGATAACCGGGAACCAATAGGAATATTCACCCAATGGCTGCGCAAACAAAGCTAATAGCGGGAATAGTGCAAAGATAAACATGGCGCGCATACGGGCTGCATAGGGATTCATTCCTGTTCTGTTGATGATGATAGTCGGTAGTTTGCCACCATAGATAGAAAGCATTGTGATGGCATAAAGAACAAAGATCAACAACTGTGCAGTACTACTGTCTGAAGAGAATCCATACACATCGGAGATATAGGCCGGAGTCCAGAACAGGAAGAACCACCACACACCATCAGTCATAAACTTACCGATGGCAAAAGCCCATGCCTGTCGATATTTCAGGCATTGCCAGAAGCCTAATTTCTTTTCTTCCTTATTTTCTTCCACTTTCGGTTGCGCTTCAGTTTCTTTATCTTGTTCGATATATTTCAATTCAGCTTCATTTACGCGTGGATTTTCATGTGGCTTTTTATACATAAACATCCACAGACCCATCCAAATAAATCCAAGAGCACCGATAACAATAAATGCCATTTCCCATCCGTTACCAACACCTGCACTCTGGAAAAACTTGGCGAGTGACGGAATTGTAAGAGGAGCGATCAAAGCACCTACAGTGGCTCCGGCATTGAATATGGAAGTCGAAAAGGCACGATCTTTTTTGGGAAAATATTCAGCTGTAACCTTGATTGCGGCAGGGAAGTTTCCTGCTTCACCGACACTCAATACGATACGAGCTGCAATGAAGAAATAAACGCTTGTAATAGCGATTGTTTGAGCGACAGCTCCCGTTGCTGCAATCATTTCGGCTGCATCATGTATGCCTACAACATGTTCAGTTGCCCATCCGCAAATTGCATGCATACATGCGCCTAAAGACCAGATACCGATGGCCCAAAGATAACCCTTCTTGGTTCCCATCCAGTCGATAAAACGTCCTGCAAACAGATTGGCTATAGCATATACAATGGAGAACACAGCCGTGATATCACCATAGTTGGCATCTGTCCAATGGAATTCGGGTGCGATAAAATCTTTCCAAGTAAGGGACAATACTTGGCGGTCGAGATAGTTTACTGTAGTAGCAAAGAAAAGCATGGCGCAAATGACCCAACGGTAATTGGTCATTTTCCCCATTTCATTTTGTCTATTGTTCATGATATAAGATTTAAATTTTTAGTCTGTTAGATAAATTAAGGTAATGTAAATTGAGAACTGAAAGAAATGATGCCTATGAATATAGGCATGAACTTAAAATCATGCCTATATCTGCAAATATGTTTTTTATTTCATGTCAAGATAGCCTATCTTGTCCATATCACCATAGTCCAGATTTTCGCCGGCCATACCCCAGATGAACATATAGTTGCTTGTTCCTGCTGCAGCATGGATTGACCATTCCGGCGACATGATAGCTTGCTCGTTATGCAACCATACCAAACGCTCTTCCTGTGGTTCTCCCATTAGATGACAGATGGCATTGCCTTCAGGAACATTGAAATAGAAATAAGCTTCGATACGGCGTCCATGTGTATGTGCTGGCATTGTATTCCAAACACTACCCGGTTTCAATTCGGTCAGTCCCATCTGCAACTGACATGGACCTTCTTCCAATACATTATTTACAATCAGCTGATTAATTACACGGTCGTTACTTTCTTCCATTTTTCCGGCAGCAAATGAATTTGCCTTCAATGAACCTTTACGTCCATCGAGTGTAATCCACTGAGTTTTGTATTCTTTATGGGCTGTAGCCGAATTCAGATAGAATTTTGCCGGTTTGCTTGAATCTTTGCTTTTGAAAGTAACTTTCTGGTTTCCTTTACCCACATAAAGGGCTTCCTTGAAATTCAATGCATATTCTTTGCCATCCACTGTTACAATTCCTTCTCCTCCTATATTGATAATACCTAATTCTCTGCCGAATAGGAAGTAAGGGGCTTTAAGCGGATCGATGGTTTCTAAAGTCAGTTCTTTGTTGACCGGCATTGCACCACCGAAGATGAAGCGGTCATACATTGAATAGGTCAGATGAATTTCATCTGCAACCATTACTGTGTCCATCATGAAACTGCTACGCAGCCTTTCTGTATCATAGCTCTTCACATCTTGCGGATTGCAAGCTGTCTGAATTTTGTAACTGGTAATCTGGGCATTGCTTGACATAGCTGCTACGCCCAACATCATTGCAAGTGCTAACTTTTTCATGTCTTATAGTTATTTATTTGTTATTGTTGTTTTTCACGGCCTTCTTTGATAATTCTTGTACGATTGTAAATTGCTAATGCCAATGTGCAAATTATCAAAATGATTGAGCCCACAATTTTCATATTATATATAAGGTGGAAGATAATCCATGAGAAGAGGCTTGAAGCGAAGTCCAAAGCTCCACCTTGGAATCCGTCGGGAATCTTCACTGCCGGGTCGCCTGTATTCTGATATACATCGAGTGCCGCCTTTGTAAAGAATGGAGCAAGGTCGGTTACGAAATACAGACCTACAATCAATGCTACCAAACCGATAATGAAAGTTTTTAGTACATTACCTTTAGTGATAGGCAAAACGGCTGGGAATAAGTAGAACATGCCTGCCAATGATGCCAAAGGCAGAAACTGGTTGCCTGGGAGTACTACAGAAAGGAATAATGTTGCAGGTATCAGCAACAAGGAAACTACCAATGTCGTAGGATGGCCGATAACCAAGGCCGGGCTCATACCGATATTAAGACCGGAACTTTTCTTGAATTTACGTGCAATCAGTTCGCGGGTAGCATCAGAGATAGGCCGTAAACCTTCAATGAATAACGAAGTTATACGAGGGATTAATTCCATTACAGCTCCCATCTTGATTCCTAATCCTAGAATTTGAGGAATATTATCAACCAATTGTTTGCCACTTTCACAAGCTAACGCACCGATACCGCAACCTACAATTACTCCGAGGAATAAAGGTTCACCCATAATGCCGAATTTTCTTTTCATACCTTCAGCGTCAATATTGAGCTTGTCAAATCCTGGAATTAAATCCAATACTTTATTAATTACAACGGCAAACGGAACAAATCCTTGACAGAACGGCTGTGGAATGGAAATACCTTCCATCTTGTCATAGTATGATTGGAATTGTTTGCTGGTCAGATCGGCCATTACCAATGTAATGATATAACATATGATTGCTGCGAAGAATCCCCAAAGGATACTGCCTGATGCAAAATAAACTACGGCACCGATAAATGCAAAATGCCAATAGTTCCATAAATCGATATTGACAGTTTTGGTAGTTCGGGTGAGTAGCATTACAATATTTACAGCTAAACAGACCGGGATGATGAACGCTCCTACTGAAGTGTTATAAGCAACTGACGCTGCTGCAGGCCATCCCATGTCAAAAATACCCAGACTTAATCCATAGATTTCCGTTACTTTTTTCAAAGGATCCCCCAAACTGCTGGTAAGAAGGGCTGTTATTACTGAAAGTCCGACAAAACCGACGCCGACCAACAGTCCGCTTTTTAAAGCTTTCCCAAATTTAATGCCTATGCATACCCCAAGAATTGTGAAAATAATAGGCATCATCACGGCCGCCCCCAGGCCGATGATATAACTAAAAACTTGTTCCATAATTAGTGCTTGTCTTTCTGATTTTGGTAAAATTTAGGGTTAATAAATTAAATGTAACGCTCAAAAATAACGCCTTTTATTATAATTTGCAATTCTATTTTTGTTAAAATCATGTTTGGCCCTTAATTAATAACATTTTTTGTAGTGTACGTACACAATATTTCTAGGAGTTGATTAATTTCTCCACTTTAATATTCAAAAAATCTACATTTTATATCCATAATTTATCTATATTTGCAAAACTAAAATAAATCTAAGGTAACACATGAAAAATAGACGCATACTATGGGGGGGGTTAAGCTTTGTCTTGAGCATCGTGGGAATGGCACAAGTTAAGGCTGATAACGTTGATCGGTTGAAGCCTTGGTCTGTGCGTATGGCGGAATCAGAAATGGTCCGATGTCCTGAATCCTGGCAATTGGATTTTCAACCAAGTTTGAAATGGGATTATTGTCACGGACTGGAATTGGGTGCCATGTTAGATGTTTACGATCGTTATGGAGATTCCAAATTTTTCGATTATGCATTGGCTTATGCTGATACGATGGTGAATGAGGATGGCTCTGTAAAAAAATATAAATTAACCGATTATAGCCTTGATCGGATCAATTCCGGTAAAATTTTGTTCCGTATCTATGAACAAACAAAAAATGAAAAATACAAAAAAGCTCTGAATTTGTTCCGTAGTCAATTCGATGGCCAACCCCGTAATGAAGATGGCGGTTTCTGGCATAAGAAAGTTTATCCTCATCAGATGTGGTTGGATGGAGTCTATATGGGGGTTCCGTTTTTGGCGGAATATGCATTCCGAAATAATGAGCCTCAAGCTTATCAAGAAGTTATACGTCAGATTAAACTAGCGGCCAAACATACTTACGATCCGAAGACAGGACTGTATCGTCATGCTTGTGATGTGAGCAAGACTCAAAAGTGGGCCGATACTGTTACCGGTCAGTCAAAGCATACATGGGGACGTGCTTTGGGATGGTATGCAATGGCTATTGTCGATGCGCTCGATTTTATTCCGTTGCATGAAGAAGGAAGAGATTCTGTTATTCTTATTTTTAATAATATTGCTGAACAACTGAAAAAATACCAAAGTCCGAATGGTTTATGGTATCAGGTAATGGATCGAAGTGGGGATGAAGGTAACTATGAAGAGTCATCTTGTTCTACAATGTTTGTTTATTCATTGTTGAAAGCAATCCGTAAAGGGTATATCTCGCCCGAATATTTTCCAGTAGCCCGTAAAGGGTATGAGGGGATACTGAATAACTTTATTACAGTCGATGAAAAAGGCTTGGTGTCTGTTACTAAGGCTTGCGCTGTTGCCGGATTGGGTGGTAAAGTCTATCGTTCGGGTGATTATGATTATTATATTCATGAAACGATCCGTGATAATGACCCTAAGGCGGTTGCTCCGTTTATTTTAGCCTGTTTGGAGTGGGAGCGTTTGCCGAAGGAACAACAGCGTTTCGCTGAACCTCGTGAACTGGTGGTTGCACAGGATGGTTCTGGAGATTACAAGACGGTAACCGAGGCTTTGGAAGCTGTCCGTGCCTTTATGGATTATAATGTGAGGATTTATATAAAAAAAGGTATATATAAAGAAAAACTCGTAATCCCATCATGGCTACAAAATTTGGAGATAATCGGTGAAGATGTTGAAGGTACTGTTATTACACATGCTGACCATGCCAAAATAAACAATATGGGGACCTTTCGTACATATACTGTAAAGGTAGAGGCAAGCCATATAACTTTCCGAAATATAACGATTGAAAATAATGCGCCTCGTTTGGGGCAAGCTGTTGCTTTGCATACTGAAGGCGATTGCTTGAGATTTATCAATTGCCGTTTTCTGGGAAATCAGGATACTGTCTATACTGGTAAGGCAGGTACCCGTCTGTATTTCAAGAATTGTTATATTGAGGGCACTACCGATTTTATTTTTGGCCCTGCTACGGCATGGTTTGAGGAGTGTACCATTCACAGTAAGGCTAATTCATATATAACAGCTGCATCGACGCCACAGAACATTGCTTATGGATATATCTTTAACCAATGTTCTTTGACTGCCGGCAAGGATGTGGATAAAGTCTTCCTTGGCCGTCCTTGGCGTCCGTACGCATATACACTTTTCATGAATTGTAAACTCGGTTCACATATTGTTTCTGAAGGTTGGGATAATTGGCGGAATAAGGAAAATGAAAAGACTGCCCGTTATGCTGAATTTAAAAATTCGGGAAAAGGGGCAAACGTTGATTCACGTGTTTCATGGTCTTCTCAACTCTCTGAGAAACAGATGAAAAATATAACTGTTCAAAATGTTTTTCGTTTTTCAAGCCTTTGGAATCCTTGTGAATAAAAACAATTATTATAAAATTAATACCAAAAAATACACATAGGGGCATACTTAATCAAAGATATTTGCTGACCTTAAAAAAGAAACCTATTGACACTAATTTAAACATATCTTTTTTATGTATTATCAACAAAGACTAACAAAAATTGTTTTGACGCTCATGATGAGCATGCTTTGTCTTGTTTCTTTTGCACAGGGACAAGTACATGGTATTGTCAAAGACAAGACAGGCGAACCGATGATCGGTGTGAATGTCTTGGTGAAAGGTACCACAAATGGTACTATTACTGGAATTGACGGTGATTTCACGCTCACCGGAGTTAAGAAATCAGATGTAATTCAGTTTACTTACATCGGTTTTAAGAGTAAGGAAGTGAAATACAACGGACAAAGTTCTTTGGACGTGATTCTGGAGGAAGATACAGAAACATTGGACGAAGTTGTAGTTATTGGTTACGGTACAGTAAGTAAACGTGACTTGACTGGTTCTGTAGCATCTGTAAGTTCTGAAAAGATTGCCGCTGTTCCTGTTTCAAGTGCTGCTGAAGCCTTGACTGGTAAGTTGGCCGGTGTTAACATTACAACTACTGAAGGTTCTCCTGATGCGGAAATGAAGATCCGTGTACGTGGTGGTGGTTCTCTGTCACAGGATAACTCTCCGCTTTATATCGTGGATGGTTTCCCGGTTTCAAGCATCAGCGATATCGCTCCGTCTGAAATCGAAAGCATCGACGTATTGAAGGATGCATCTTCTACCGCTATCTATGGTGCCCGTGGTGCAAACGGTGTAATCATTGTTACTACAAAGAGCGGAACAGAAGGTAAGACTCAGGTTGACTTGAACGCATCATTCGGTGTGAAGAAGGTGACCAAAATGGTGAAAGTGCTTGATCCTTATAACTACGCTGCATATCAGTATGAGTTGGGTTCTACAGATTACGGTAACTATCAGGACCTGGATATCTGGAAATCTGTTGAAGGACAAGACTTTCAGGATGAAATTTTTGGTCGTACTGGTAACCAACAACAGTATAACTTGAATGTTAGTGGTGGTACAAAGCAGGTTAAATATAACGTAAGCTATGCCCACAATGAAGAAAAGAGTATCATGTTGGGTTCCGGGTTTAATAAGGATAATGTAAATGCAAAGATCAATGCGGAATTGAACCAGTGGTTGTCATTGGATTTCAATGCACGTATGAGCTATACAGTACTTGATGGTTTGAGCGGTGGTGCAGATACCAATGAATCAAATGCCGCTAATTCTATTGTCGCAAATTCAGCACGTTTTCGTCCAATTGATCCATTGACATCATCAGATGATGATGAAGAAGCAAATACCAGCAGTCAGAAAGATCCGTTGGAACGTTTGATCGCTACTTACAAAAAGAAAAGAACTTTTAATCAGAACTACAACGTCGGATTGAATTGGAAACCGTTTAAGAACATCACAGTACGTTCTGAATTCGGTTACGGTTGGAAATTTGAAAATACAGACCAAGTTTGGGCTTCCGATGCAGTCCAGAACTCTAAATTGGGTTACAATGGTCAGCCGCAGGCTGTCATGTACAGATATGAGACTCAGAACTGGCGTAATGCGAATACCATTACATACGACAATAAGAAGATGTTTGGTGGTCGCGACCGCTTGAATGTATTGCTCGGTCATGAAATCAGCAGCAGTCAGAAGAAGACTTTGGAAAATACTTCTGTAGCATTCCCGTCATCTATGACTATTGATGAAGTATTGGCAAATATGGGGGCAGGTACAGCATTGCCTAACCAGACTTCTATCGGAATCAAAGATAATATGTTATCATTCTTCGGTCGTGTAAACTATACATTGATGGACAAATACTTGTTCACAGTTACTGTACGTGCCGATGGATCCAGCAAGTTTGCTTCCGGTAACCGCTGGGGTGTATTCCCTTCAGCTGCAGTAGCATGGCGTATCTCTGATGAAAAATTCATGAAGAATACCCAAAATTGGTTGTCAAACTTGAAACTCCGTTTAAGCTACGGTACTGCTGGTAACAACCGTATCAATTCCGGTTTGATTTACAGTACCTTTTCAATGTCTGGAAATACGGATAAAGCACCGTTCTTCGATGAGAACAGAGCAACTATGTTGGGACATGGTAGCACATTGTCTAATCCGAATCTGAAATGGGAAACAACTATTACCCGTAACTTGGGTATCGACTTCGGTTTCTTCAATAACCGTTTATCTGGATCTATTGATGCATATTGGAACACAACTAAGGACTTGTTGATGCAGACAGAAATTCCTTCTAATACTGGCTATACTTACCAATATCAAAACTTCGGTAAAACATCAAACAAGGGTGTTGAATTGCAGTTGAACGCTGTAATCCTTGATACCAAAAAGGCTAGCTTGAACTTCAACTTCAATATTTCTTATAATAAGAACAAGATTGATGAGTTGAATTCAGATAATCCATGGCAGCAGGTTTACAAATGGGCTGGTAGTACATTTTCCAAATACGAAAACTTCTGCGTAGAAGAAGGCGGTAAATTAGGAGAATTGTGGGGTTATAAGACCAATGGTTTCTTCACGGCTTACGATCCGGTAAACAATCCAAACGGTGAATTGGTGCTGAATGGTACTTCATGGGCTTTAAGAGATGGTATTAAAGATAATAGTAAGTCAATAACTGGCGGTACATTATATCCTGGTGCTTTGAAATTACAGGTTGATGAAAACGGTGATCCCATCAAACAGCGTTTAGGTAACACTATTGCTCCGGTAACCGGCGGTTTTGGTATTGATGGTACTGTTGGAAATTTTGATTTCAACGTATTCTGTAACTATTCAATCGGTAATAAGTTGGTGAATGGTACAAAATTGGCTCTGTCATTCTATACAGGATCTGCTAAAGGTTATAACATCAACAATGACTTTACTGTAGATCGTCGCTATACATGGATTGACCCGGCTACAGGCTTGAATCTTGGTCGCCCAAGTGCTAATACGATTGATGCTTACGGTGGTGCAGACAACTTGATTGCTCGTTTGAATGAGCTCAATGCTAATGCACAGATTTATAATCCAGCTGCTGTATCTACAATGCAGTTGACAGACTATGCGGTGGAAAACGCTTCATTCCTGCGTTTGCAGAATGTTACAGTTGGTTATACATTGCCGAAAGCATGGTGTAAGAAAGTCTTTACGCAGAAAATTAGAATTTACTTTACTGGATATAACTTGTTGTGCTGGACTGATTATTCTGGCGCTGATCCTGAAGTGGACACAAGTAGTAAGAAGAACCCGATGAATCCAGGTATCGACTATGCTGCATATCCGAAGAGCCGTTCATTCGTGGGTGGTATTAATGTAACATTCTAACAATTAATTTAAGAACGCATTTATTTTATGAAAAATATAGTAAAATTGTTTATGCTGGGTGCGGGTGTGTTGGCAACAACTTCTTGTTCTGATTTTTTGGAACAGACCTCGCCTTCAGATTTGACATCAGAAACAATCTCTCAGTCAAGTTATTATACAGGCTTGGCTGTTAATAAGATTTATGGTGATTTAACTAACGATATTACTTATTCGCAGGCAATTCCTATCATCTGGGGATTGAACTCAGACTGTGAATTGGTGGATGGTTTAGGTGACGATGCTGTCAATCCTACATCAGAACGTGGAAATATGAACTTTAATGCCAATCCCGGTTGGGCAAAATTGAGCGAAATGTGGGATAAAATGTATGGCGCTATAGAAAATGCAAACTTAGCAATTGAAATGGTTAATGCCAGTCCCCTAGCAAAAGGTGAAGGTGCTGAAGCTAAAACTATGTTACGTTACAAAGGTGAAGCTTTGACTTTGCGTGCAATGGTATATTTCGACCTGATTCGTTTCTTTGGAGATATTCCTTTGAAATTGGAATCTTCAAAATCTGACTTAAGCAACGCTTACCTTCCAAAGACTGATCGTGATGTTATCATGGACACTTTGATGGTTGACTTGAAAGAAATTGTTGACAATGAATACTTGCCTTGGGCTGACGAAGTTTCTTCTTATACAACCGAACGTGTGACGAAAGGTTATGTACATGCTTTGTTGGCACAGATTGCATTGACCCGTGCCGGCTATGCAATCCGTGAAAAAGCAAAAGACGGATATGAAACTGCAGATTATTCCGATCCGACTTATCCGACACAGCGTCCGGATGCTGTAACTCGCAAAGCTTTGTATGAATTGGCTTTGCAAAATTTGACTGCAATCATCACAAATGGAACACACAAACTGAATCCTTCTTTTGAAAATCAATGGTATCTTTTGAATCAACGTGTTCTGGATAAGACGTACCATGAAAACTTGTTTGAAATACCGATGGGATTGGGTGTCAGCAGTGAGTTGGGTTATGCGATAGGTGTCCGTATCAATGGTGCCAGTGCGCAATATGGAGCTAAAGGTAATGCATCCGGTAAGATGAAACTGACTGCCCCATTCTTCTGGTCATACGATAAGAAAGATCAGCGTCGTGATGTCACTTGTGCAATGATTCAGATGAAAGAAGAAGATGGTTCCGTTAAAGAAAGTATGATTGGTAATGCTCCTTTCGGAATTTACGTAGGTAAATGGGATGTACGTAAGATGAGTGAGGAATGGCGTCAAACAGCTATTGCAACAGGGAATGCTAAATGTATGACTGGAATCAACTGCGTACGTATGCGTTACTCTCAGGTTTTGTTGATGTATGCTGAGGTTATGAACGAACTGGCTGGACCAGATGGCTCATATACAGGTGATGCAGGTATGACTGCGCGCGAAGCCTTGAAAGAAGTACATCGTCGTGCTTTTGCTGATGCTGATAAAGCAGATGCGGATGATTATATTGATGCTATTTCAGGTCAGGAAGCTATGTTCAATGCAATTGTGAATGAAAATGCTTGGGAACTTGCCGGTGAAGGCTTCCGTAAGTTTGATTTGATCCGTTGGAATCTGCTGGCAGAGAAGACTAAAGAATTCAAGGATACTTATGTTGCTCAGATGGAAGATGAAGTAAACGGTTATCCAGAAAAGGTTTACTTTAACTATACAGATGCAACTAAGACTAAGATTGATATGTCTAGTGTAACATGGTATGGCTTACCTGAAGGTAAATTGGAAACAGATTATGATGACAAGGCAAGTTTCTTTGGTGCAGAAAGAACAGATGACTCGCAGAAGCAATTGAAAATTAATTTGCCTTCCATCTCCAGTGGTCTGATTGGCGATGGTGTGCAGGTAATCAATCGTTATATCTTGCCGATTGGTTCAACTACCATCTCTGCATCAAACGGTATGTTGCATAACTCATACGGATATGCTGATTAATCTATGTAAATCAACTAAAGAATTACACAAATGAAGAATTTAAAATATATTGCAGGTACTGGCACAATGATGCTTTTGGCAGGCATGAACATTGTTTCATGTACCGATGATAATGACTGGAAGACAGATAGCTCTTACGATCGTGTTTTCAGTGTATTGGAAGACAAACTTTCAGTTTCTGAAGAAGCTACCACTGCCGAAGTTCAATGGACTTCAGTGAAAGGGGCTGACTATTATGTAATTGAAGTTAGTAAGGATTCTCTTTATAACGAAGTGGAAATAGGTGGCCCGAATGCTGTCGTTTATGGTCAGGACAAGACCGTTACCGAAAGTCCCTTTACACTTACTGGCTTGACTGCAGATACAAAGTATTTCTTGCGTATCAAGGCAATGTCTGAAACTAAAGCTGAATCAAAATGGACTTATCTAGATGGTTATAGCTTTACTACTGATACTGAACAGATCTTCGAATCAGTAGCTGATGCAGACATTGATGCTCGTCAGGTTACTTTGCATTGGGAAGCTGGTGCTGATGTTGATTATATTGAAATAACAGATGAAAAGGGAACTTCTGTTGTAAAATATACTCCGACTGCTGAAGAAAAGGCCGCTGGTACAGCAACCCTATCCGGATTGGAACCAAAGACAGATTATACTGCAACTATTTACAAGGGTGACGTTAAGCGTGGAGTGGTGAAATTTACTACAACAGCCGAAGTTCCTAATGCAGACGTTAAGTATTTCTTGAAAGCAGACGAAGTTCTTTCATCGGACTTGTTGCAGTCATTGAAAGACGAAGGTAATAATACTGCCACTATTGTATTGCCGGAAAGTAGTTCTTATATTGCTCCATTGAATGAAGACGGCGAGTTTGAAAGTCTTGTTGTTCCTGATGGCTTGTCTGTAACCTTCTTTGGTATGGCAGGAGGTAACCAACCTGTAATGTCATTCAATGGTTTGAATATTTCGGGTAACCATGATTATATTAAGTTCGAGAATATCGAATTGACAGGTAAATGGGAAGGTGGTAGCACTAACTACTTGGTTAACCAAAGCAAGGATTGCAATATTGGAACATTTGAATTAAGTAACTGCTTCCTACACGACTTTGGAAATACTCCGTTCAGATTGCAGAAGGGTGGAACAGAAGTGGTTGACAATTTGATATTTACTAATTGTATTGTTTATAACAAACCGGGAGCTGGTTATGCTACAGTTCATGTTGATGCAAACAGTGGTCAGGGTGTTGTAAATAAGATTACATTCAGCAAGACTACGGTAGTAAATGCTTCTAAGAACTTCATTATCTGTAAAAATACCGATTTGGAATCAATCAGATTGCTTGATTGTACATTCAGTGGTATTATCAATGGTGGTACTTACTTCATTGATTGCGGTAAGGATACTTATGGACCGGAAACTATCGAAATTACTAATTGTATCTTGGGTAGTACATCTGCAGGTGTTAAAGGTATCCGTTCAAAGGCAACCATTAATGTTACTAACTCTTACAAAACTCAGGATGTAGACTTCACCGGTAATAAATTCGATGGATTGTTGGACTACGACGGTAAGGAAACTGACTTGTTCAAGGATCCGAAGAACTTCGACTTTACTATCATCGATTCTTCATTCAAGGGTAAGACAAGTTGTGGTGACCCACGTTGGTATATGAAATAAACCAATTGCACTCTATCTATAAAGTAGAGGCATGCCCTCGGGTATGCCTCTATTTTTATAAAATAACCTTTGTATTATTAAACTAATATCTTCTTAGATTATGAATATGAAATGGTTCGGTGCTTTGTTAGCATCTTTGCTTCTTTCTTTTGCTTCCTGTTCGAGTGATGATCCACAATTGACTAATCCTGACAAACCGAATACCAGCAATAATGGTTCGGACAATTCCGGCAATAATGGTTCTGATAATTCTGGTGATAAAGAAGAACTTCCTGAATATCCGGCTCTCGATCGTTCTAAGATTGCTGCATTTCCAGGTGCTTATGGTGCAGGCCGTTATACAACCGGAGGTGCGGGTGGAACGGTTTATGTCGTGACTAAACTTACAGACGATGGCTCGGAAGGTACATTGCGTTGGGCTGTCAACAAAACCGGAAAGCGTACCATTGTGTTTGCAACCGGAGGATTGATTCAATTGAATAGTGAATTGAGCATCAAGAACGGAGACCTTACTATTGCCGGCCAGAGTGCTCCAGGTGCAGGTATCTGTTTGAAGGGACATCCGGTTTCTGTAAAAGCCGATAATGTAATTATCCGTTTCATACGTTTCCGCATGGGTTCGGAGAATCTGACTGCTAGCGAAGCCGAAGGGGCAGATGCATTATGGGGTAAGGAACATAAGAACATTATCATCGATCATTGTTCCATGAGTTGGAGTACGGATGAATGTTCGTCATTCTATGATAACTCTAACTTCACAATGCAGTGGTGTATTATCAGCGAAAGTTTGGCTAAATCCTTGCATGTCAAGGGTACTCATGGCTATGGAGGTATCTGGGGCGGTTCACCTGCTACTTTCCATCATAACCTGATGGCTCATCATGGAAGTCGTACTCCGCGTCTGTGCGGCAGTCGTTTCAACGGAAATCCGGATGCTGAGATGGTGGATTTAAGAAACAATGTATTCTACAACTGGGGACCGACAAACGGTGCATACGCCGGAGAAGGTGGCGGCTATAATATTGTGAACAACTACTACAAGCCCGGTCCTTCTACTGCAACGAAAAAGAGTATCATAAACCGTATCTTCCAGCCGAATGCCGACGACGGTACGAATAAGAATGTGAAAGGTATCTGGGGTACATTCCATCTTAGCGGCAACTGGTTTGATGGATCTTGTTCATACCTGAAGAGCGAATATCAGTCGTTGATCACTCAGGTAAACGATGACAATTACGTAGGTTTGCAGCCGAAAGAAACCACAGACGGACCTCTTCCGGAAGGTGGTAAAGATGCTATCATTTCGAAAACTGAATACACAATTTCATCCGATGCTGCCGATTTCACACAATCAGCTCAGGATGCTTTCGAATCGGTATTGAAATGCGCCGGTGCATCGTTGAACCGTGATGCCGTCGACGAACGGGTAATCAATAATGTCCGTAACGGAGACTTTACTGCCGATGGTGGTAACGGAAGCCAGTGGGGTATCATCGATAATGCAATTGATGTCGGTGGTTGGCCTGAATATGCTGCAGGAACTGCTGTCGTTGATACCGACAAGGATGGTATCCCCGATGCTTGGGAAAAAGAAAAAGGCTTGAATCCGGAGGATGCAACCGATGGAGTGAAATACAATTTAAGCAAAGAATATACTAATCTGGAAGTTTATTTGAATGGCTTGGTTGAGAATCTATATATTGTAAAATAATAATCAATATCTAAACAGAGAGAAAGTATGAAACATCAATTTTCAATGGCCTTAATGGCTGTGTGTATGGGGGCAATGATGTTTTCTTGTTCCAATGATGAACCACAACTGACCAATCCGTACAAACCGGGCGATCCGGCAATCAATCCTGATAAACCGGACCAACCGGAAGAATCGGGTAAACTGGACTTCGGAGAGCTATATGCATTTCCAGGAGCCGAAGGACACGGACGTAATACTACCGGTGGACGTGGTGGCGCAGTATATCATGTTACCAGTCTGGAAGACGATGGTTCGGAAGGTACGCTTCGTTGGGCTATCGAACAGAAGGGGGCTCGTACCATCGTATTCGATGTTGCCGGTACCATTCATCTGAAATCGGAAATGAAAACTAAATACGATGATTTGACAATTGCCGGTCAGACATCTCCGGGAGGTATCTGTCTCGCTGATTATGGCTTTACCATCAATTCAAGCAATGTAATTATCCGATTCCTCCGTTTCCGCCCGGGTGTTGCAAGCGGTAAAGAACCGGATGGACTGGGCGGTATGGATAAACAGAATATCATTGTCGACCATTGCTCTGTGAGCTGGAGCGTAGATGAATGTCTTTCGGTATATGGTATGCAGAATTCTACTGTTCAGTGGTGTCTGGCTTATCAGGCATTGCGCCATGCTACACATGTTAAGGGAAATCATGGCTATGGCGGTAACTGGGGTGGTCATAATGCTTCCTATCATCATAATCTGATTGCCCATTGTGAGAGCCGTGTTCCTCGCCTTGGCCCGCGTTACACTACATTGGCTATCGGTGAATACGTCGATATACGTAACAACGTTTATTACAACTGGAACGGTGAAGGCTGTTACGGAGGTGAGGCCCAGAATACAAATATCGTAAATAACTATTACAAGCCTGGTCCTGCAACCGATTCCAAGCGTGCTAACCGAATTGCGAAGATTGGTATCTATGCTCAGAGTTATGTTGCACCTGATGAGAATGGTAATCCTACAAAGAATAAAGACTATGCTCCTTATCTGGATAAATGGGGTACTTTCTATATAACTGGAAATAAAGTTGTAGGAGACGATAATACTACAAATGACAACTGGACATACGGTGTCTATAACCAGCAGAAGAATGGTGATGCTGTTGATAATATGTGGATAGAAGAAACTATGGTTGCTATCAAGAAAGATGCACCGGTGGTATCGTCAGCAGGTGTAACCACTCATTCGGCCGATGATGCATATAGTAAAGTCTTGGCTTATGGCGGTGCTTGCAATTATCGTGATGCAGTCGATAAATTGGTTTTGGGTGATGTGGAAAACAAGAAAGCTTCTTGTACAGCTAGTGGTAATAGTAGTGGTTATATCAACAGTCCTGAAGACGTATTGGAAGCACTCCCCGAATTGAATGGCGACCCATATCCGAAACTGGAGAAAGACGCAAACATTGATGTCACCGATACCGACGGCGATGGTATTCCTGATACTTGGGAAAAATCTCATGGTTTGGATCCGGAATCAAAAGATGACGGTAATGCAACTACAATCGATGTACATGGTAAATATACCAATTTGGAAATGTATATGAACAGTTTGGTTAAGGATATCATGGACGCTTGCCGCGAAGGTGGTATTGTGGTAGAATAATTCCAATCTGATACTAATGAAAATCAGCATTTGTTACTGTAATGGTAATAAGTGCTGATTTTTTATGTTACATGGTTCGATAAATCATTGTATTTTTTGATTGTAATTTATTGATATAACTAAAAATGCAATAGATAAGTCATTTTTTTGAGGTCGTATTGTTCATGAATGTGTATTTTTGACTCATGCGTCAAGATAATTCGTTAATATTAACCGAAAAAATAATCCGAATGAAAAATCGATTGTCTGTAAATAATTGGTGGGCAAAAGTTTCCTGTTTGATTGTAGCCTTGCCTATCACATTTTGTTGTCAGAATATATTGGCATCAAATTTCGAAAATTCTCCTTTGCCGGAACACCCTACTCCCGACCGTTCAAAAATTCCGGCATTCCCTGGTGCCGATGGAGCCGGTAAATATACAACCGGTGGTGCCGGAGGGAAGGTTCTGATTGTAAATTCTTTGAAAGATGACGGATCGGAAGGTACGCTCCGTTGGGCTATCCGCAAGAAAGGTCCCCGTACTATTGTTTTTGCAGTGAGTGGTATCATTGAATTGACCGAACCGTTGAAAATTCACAACGGTGATGTTACTATTGCCGGACAGACTGCGCCGGGAGACGGTATCTGCCTGAAAAACTATACTTTCAATATTCAGGCGGATAATGTAATCGTTCGGTTTATCCGGTCGCGTATGGGGGCGGATATCAAGAAAAAAGGGGATGATGCCATGAATGCGTATCAAAACCATCGGAATATCATTGTCGACCATTGTTCGATGAGCTGGAGTACCGATGAATGTGCTACTTTTTATGACAACAGCAACTTTACGCTCCAATGGTGTATTATAAGTGAAAGCCTTGCTAATTCCATCCATGAAAAAGGTGCTCATGGATATGGCGGAATTTGGGGAGGACAGACAGCTTCTTTCCATCATAATTTGGTGGCAAACCATACCAATCGTACTCCTCGTCTGTGTGGTAGCCGCTATACGGGAAAACCGGAGGAGGAAAAAGTGGAATTGTTCAATAATGTTATCTATAATTACGGCAATGACGGGGCTTATGCGGGTGAAGGAGGTAGTTATAATTTCTTGAATAATTATTATAAACCGGGACCTTTTACTGCTACCAAGTCTTCCCACAAACGTTTGTTTACCGCTTATGCCGACGATGGTAAAAATAATAACAAGAAAGGGGTTCATGGTGTATTCTATTTCAATGGGAACTATATGGATCCGACGTGCCCGAACTTGAATACGAAACAGCGGCAAGCGATAATGAAGGTGAATAAAGATAATGCTGAGGGTTTGATTGTGAAGAATGAGTTCGCTCCGAAAAACGAACTTTTGTCGGAAAAACCTTTTGATATCGCTGAACATTCAAGCCTCCAACCGGCATGGGATGCCTTTGATTCTGTCCTTCAATATGCCGGAGCTTCTTTCAAACGTGATGTATACGACCAAAGAATCGTTGATGAAACCCGTAAAGGTACGTATGAGTATGAAGGCAGTCATGGAAGTACATTGGGTATGATAGACCAACCGAATGATGTCGGTGGATGGCCGGAATATAAAATGGGTGATGTCCCTGCAGATACTGACAGTGATGGAATGCCTGATACATGGGAAATTGCCAATGGACTTAATCCTGATGATGCGACAGATCCGGTAAAGTATAATCTGAGTAAAGAATATACGAATTTGGAAGTTTATATGAATAGCTTGGTCAACCATCTTTATCCGAGTTTAAAATAATTCGCTATTTTTGAGAAAAAACTTAAAATGATACCATGAATTTGAAAAAACTCTTTTTGATGGTCATGTTGGCAGGGACAGGATTGTCTGTCCTTGCCCAAGAAATACCGTCGATGTCTCCTTTTTCCGATGGAATCCATCATTGGAACCTGACTAATCCGAAACGGGAGTATCATCGTTTTACTCCCGAACAATATACTGAGATAGCCAATAATTTCATTGCTTATCAGAATACAGATGGAGGATGGCCAAAGAATATTGATTGGATGGCTGATCTGCCGGCTGATTCGGTGATAGCTTCATTGCCTGAACATTATCGTATCAGTACCTTGGACAACCGTAATACTTATCCGCAGGTTGAGTATTTGGCGCAGGTCTATACACTGACGCGGAAGTCCAAATATAAGGCGGCTGCCTTGAAAGGATTAGAGTATTTGCTCCGTACCCAGAAAAAGAACGGTGGATGGAGAGGATGGGATGTCGATGCCATTACATTCAATGATGGTGTAACTACCGGTGTGCTCCGTCTGTTCCTTCAAATCAATCAGGGGGATATTAATTTTACTTGGTTGGATGATGCGACCAAACGGAAAGTTTATCAGGCCTTCAATAAAGGAGTAGATATAATTCTTCGTACCCAATATGTACAGGATGGAGTGAAAACCGTTTGGGGACAACAACACGACAATAATACGTTGTTGCCTACCAATGCTCGTACGTTCGAACTGGCTTCTCTTACCGCGGGTGAGAGTTGCAGTGTCATTCGTCTGTTGATGGCTATTCCTCATCCGTCGGATGAAGTTGTCAATGCGGTGAAATCGGCTGTCGCATGGATGGAAAAATCAGCTATCAAGGGTATCCGTATCGATAAGGTTCCATTGTCTGCCGATAAGGCGGCAAATCCGGAGTATCCTTACGATAAGGTGGTAGTGAAAGACAAAAAGGCTCCTCGTATCTGGGCGCGTTTCTATCAATTGGAAGACAATCGCCCGTTCATGTGTAACCGTGACGGTATCAAAGTTTATAAATTGGAGGATGTCAAGCTGGAGCGTCGTGTCGGTTATGCTTGGTATGTTTATGAACCTGAAGAAGTCATCAAGGAATATAAGTCATGGCTTCGCAAGGTAGAACAGGAACGTAGCTATACGGGTTATGAGGTTGTGAACGATATGCCTTTGTTCTACGACCGGTTGAAACGTACGCTTACCTGGCCGTTGGCATGGGGAAATGCTCCCGAAACCGATTTTGACAAGTGGCGTACAGAGGCACGTGCCAAGTTGCTGGAGTGCATGCTACCGGCACCTCCTGAAGCTGCTGCAGATATGCAGGTAATGGATGAAGAAAAACGTGACGGATATGTTGCCCGAAAAATTGTACTCAATTTATCCGAATGGTCGCGAGTCCCTGCCTATCTGTTGGTGCCTGAAGGTAAAGGACCATTCCCGGCTGTGTTGTTGCTTCATGATCATGGGGCTCATTTCAGTATCGGGAAAGAAAAGATGGTACGTCCTTTCGGCGTTTCTGAAACGATAATGCGCGATGCTGATGATTGGGCGGTGCGTTGCTATGACGGACAATATGTGGGTGATTATTTGGCGAAAAACGGTTACGTGGTGTTTGTAGCCGATGCATTGTTTTGGGGTGAACGTGGACGGAAAGAATATCCGCAATACGGATCACAACAAGCGTTGGCGGCCAATTTGCTACAGATGGGAATGAACTGGGGATCGGTCATTGCTTGGGATGATATCTGTAGCGCGGAATTCCTTGCTTCACTTCCTGAAGTGGATAAGGACAAAATCGGTACTATGGGATTTTCGATGGGAGCACATCGGGCATGGATGACTACGGCTGCTACCGATGTGGTAAAGGCAGGAGCGGCTGTCTGCTGGATGAATACTACCGATAGTCTGATGACGCTTACCAACAATCAGAACAAGGGCGGTTCGGCTTATTCGATGCTGATTCCGAATCTACGGC
The DNA here is from genome assembly GCA_944321335.1 of uncultured Phocaeicola sp. Classification (GTDB taxonomy): domain Bacteria; phylum Bacteroidota; class Bacteroidia; order Bacteroidales; family Bacteroidaceae; genus Phocaeicola. The sequence continues at coordinate 128,032 of CALUKX010000001.1, forward strand.
TTTATATGGATTATCCGCATGTCGCCTCTATCGCTTGTCCGAAACCGATGTTGTTCATTAATGGACTACACGACAAGCTTTTCCCTGTAAAGGGGGTGAAGGATGCCTTCGGCATCATGCGAAAGGTTTGGGATAGCCGTTCGGTTGGTGACAAGCTTGAAACGAAATTCTACGATCTGCCGCATTTCTGTAGCAAAGAGATTCAGAAAGACATTCTAGATTTTTTTGATAATGCATTCAATATTCACAGATGAACTATGAAAAAGATACAGTTTTTGATAATTGCGATGGCATTGGTCATGCTGTCGGCGTTTAAGTCCGATCATGTCATTACGATATATATGATTGGCGATTCTACTATGGCAAACAAGTCGTTAAAAGCCGGAAACCAGGAAAGAGGTTGGGGACATGTATTGGGAGGTTTCTTCTCGGAAGATGTCCGTGTAGAAAATCATGCGTTGAACGGACGAAGCTCAAAAAGTTTCATTGATGAAGGTGAGTGGGCGAAAGTGGTAGAGAAAATCCGTCCCGGTGATTATGTGTTCATACAGTTCGGACATAACGATGAAAAAGCGGATGAGAAACGTCATACCGAACCCGGTTCGACGTTTGATGATAATCTGCGCAGGTTTGTACGGGAAACCCGTGAGAAAGGCGGTATACCTGTATTGTTCAATTCAATCGTGCGCCGTAATTTCGGTGTTAACCCGAATGCTGTAGCGGCCGACGATGTCCGTTCTGAAAAGACAGAAGCGGTAGAAGAAGGCGATACATTGGTCGATACACATGGAAAGTATCTCGATTCACCACGTGATGTAGCGCGGGAAATGGACGTTTGCTTTATCGATATGAATAAAGCTACCAAGGAACTGGTGGAATCATATGGTGTAGAGGGCTCCAAGAAACTTTTCATGTGGATTCCGGAAGGGGTATCACCGGCTTGTCCGAAAGGACGTCAGGACAATACGCATCTTAATGTGTTCGGCGCACGGAAAGTGGCTGGCCTGGCTGCAAAAGCAATACAGGAACAGATTCCGGAACTGGGTAAATATGTACGCTATTACGATTTTGTCGTGGCAAAGGATGGTAGCGGTGATTTCTTTACTGTGCAGGAGGCTATCAATGCTGTGCCCGATTTCCGTAAGAATATACGTACCACTATTCTGGTTCGCAAGGGTGAATATAAGGAACGTGTCATTGTTCCTGAAAGTAAGATCAACATATCTCTCATCGGTGAGGAGGGGGCAGTAATCTCAAACGACGGTTATGCGTCGAAACTCAACAGCTTGGGAGACCAAATGTCGACTTCGGGATCATCGACCGTATATATTTATGCTCCTGATTTCTATGCCGAAAACATTACCTTTGCCAATACAGCCGGCCGTGTAGGACAGGCTGTCGCTTGCTTTGTCGACGGCGACCGTGCATACTTCAAGAATTGCCGTTTCCTCGGAAATCAGGATACACTCTATACTTATGGGAAGGACAGCCGTCAATATTACGAAGGCTGCTATATTGAAGGTACTGTCGATTTTATCTTCGGATGGTCGACTGCTGTCTTCAAGGATTGTACTATCCATAGTCTGGCCGACGGATACGTTACCGCTCCGTCAACCGACAAAGGGAAGAAATTCGGTTATGTGTTCTGGAATTGCAAGCTTACCGGTGCTGATGAGGCTGTGAGAGTGTATCTTTCACGTCCGTGGCGTCCTTATGCCCAAGCCGTATACATTGAATGTGAAATGGGAAAGCACATTGCTCCAGTAGGTTGGAATAATTGGGGTAAGAAATCGAACGAATCGACTGTATTCTATGCTGAATACAAGAGTGTTGGTGAAGGTGCTAATGTAAAGGATAGAGCCGTGTTCAGCAAGCAACTCAAGGACCCTTCAGCCTACCGCCCGGAAGAAGTGCTGAAAGGAGATGACGGTTGGAATCCAATAGCTAATGGTAATGTGTTACTTATCGGTCTGAAACGATAAAGCTTTTAAGAATATCGGATATAATGAGTCAATATATATCCGGAGGATAAGAACGGACTGTCCGAAGAGTATTTTTTAGTTGGTTCTCTTCAGGCAGTCCGTATTGTTTATAGATATCTTCAGCATATCCATATCCTCATATTTTTGTGAATCTCATAGGTTTTTCCTATTTTTGTCTGAATACCAAAGATAAATATGAAAAAACGATTCTGTAGTACATTAATTGTGTTGTTTGTTTGTGTACTTCTTAAAGCGCAGATGAATTGCACGTTCACGCATTATTCACTGGAGAACGGACTTTCCGAAAATACGGTGATGGATATGGTACAGGACCATGACGGATTGATATGGTTTGCTACGTGGGACGGCGTGAACCGTTTCGACGGGTATGATTTTAAGGTTTATAAAGCCACACCGGAAAATGATTTGATGTGGAGTTCCAACAGGGTGGATCATTTGTGTGTCGATAAGGCTGGGGATGTCTGGTGTCTTACTTATGATGGGCGTGTGTTCCGTTTCGATAAACGGATGGAAACGTTTACCGAAGTTCCTGAAAATGGGGACGGAGCCAATCTCAAGTTTTCTTCGATCGTTGTATTGGATAATGGAACAGTGTGGTTGCTTGCCGGTTCCGATGGTGGGGTACGTGTAACTTCCGGCCCTGAAGGAAAATTGGTTACCCAAGCCTATTTGTCGACTGTGACTGACCAAAAAAGTGAACAGATCAATGCAGTTGTACTTGACGGACAGAACCGTGAATGGTTGCTTACGGATAACGGCTTGTATCGTATCGACGGGAAAACGGGTAAGAGTACTCCATTTTTTGTCAATTCACAATCACGTTCTCCAGAGTTCAACCAACCGTTTTATTCTGCAGTCGTGGTGGATGGCTCTATCTTCTTTGGCTCCAACTTGGGCCGTATCTGGGAGTATTCAGTCAAAGGCGATCTTTTTAATCTCAAGGAACTTGATGTGAAAGATGACGTTGTGGCTTTATGCACATTGCAGAAAAAGAATATTGTTATAGCTACCCGTCACCAAGGTTTTGTTATCGCAGATAAAAGGATGAACACTCTCAGCTATTATAATGCTGATACCGGATTCGATTTCGAACGATATCCTATACAGTCGGTTTATGTAGATAGCCATGATGAAGTATGGTTCAATGTCCGAAAGATTGGCGCGGTTTGTCATTTCAATTCCCGAACCGGACGATTCAAGGTTGAACAAGTATTGGTGGAACGTGATGCGGCCGATCGTTCGCAACCTGCTTTTGGCATTTGTGAAGATACAAAAGGAAATCTGTGGGTTCATCCTCATGGAGGAGGGTTGTCGTTGTACGACCGTGAAAAAGATAAGTTGGTCCCTTTTTATGATGAGATTGGCTCAAGTTCATGGCGTTTCTCCAATAAGCTTCATGCCATGATGATCGACAGGCAAGATAATCTGTGGCTCGGAACGCACTCAAAAGGTCTTGAGAAAATAACTTTCTATAAAACGGGTTTTGATATTGTCAAACCCTTGGATTGCAATTATCATACTAATGCAAATCAGGTACGTTCCCTTTGTGAAGATTCAAACAAACGTTTCTGGGTGGGTACTCGCGACGGAAAGATTGCTATCTACGACTCACATTTCTCTTTGTTGGGATATCTGCAGGAAAACGGTTCCATCGCTAAGGGAGGTGCATTACTTAATGTATCGGCCTATAAGATTATGGAAGATTCGAAAGGGGTGATGTGGATAGCTACGAAAGGTAACGGAGTTATGCAACTTGTTCCTCAAGGCAACGGTTACAACATACGTTCATATACTTATGATGTGAATGATATTTATAGTTTAAGCCATAATAGCGTATATGATATTTGTGAAGACCACTCTGGACGTATCTGGGTAGTTACTTTCGGGGGAGGACTTAATTATATAGAACGTCAGGACAACGGAAGTTTCCGTTTTATCAGCCATCGCAACAATCTCAAGTCATATCCAATGGAACGTTGTCTTAAGGCACGTCGTATTCTTGTTGACAAGCAGGGTATGCTTTGGATTGCTACTGCAAATGGATTGGTTTCTTTCAGTGAAAAATTTTCCCGTCCCGAGAATATCAAGTTCAAACTATATTATCGGCATTCCGACAAAAATGAGACTTTAAGCAACAATGATATTTATGATATATTATTGACGCGGCAGAACCGGTTGTTGTTTGCTACATTCGGTGGTGGCTTGAATGAACTGATAGGTTATGATAAAGCGGGTGATGCCCGGTTTAAGTCGTATACCATCCAGAATGGCCTGCTTTCTGATGTCCTTTTCTCATTGTCGGAAGATGAAAATGGAAATGTCTGGATTGGTTCCGAAGGAGGACTTACACAGATGAACGGGGATAGCCATCATTTTGAAAATTTTTTGAAACAGGAGTTGGGGGACGAACTTTTCTTTGAGGAAGCGACATCTATGCGGGCCACCGATGCACGGCTACTTTTCGGTACCAACAAGGGTATTCTAGCTTTCCTGCCCAAACATATCCGGAAAAACAATTATGTACCTGAATTGATATTGTCGGGATTGAAGATCGATAATCAATTGATTGTTCCAGGTGAAGGTTCTGTGTTGTCCGAATCGCTCAATAGCCTTACTCATCTCATACTTTCTCACAAGGACAATACCATCGCTATCTCTTTTGCTGCTCTTGATATGAGTTATCCGGATAATGTGCGTTATGCTTATATGTTCGAAGGTTTTGATAAGGATTGGAACTATGTGGGAAAACAGCGTATAGCTACTTATACCAATCTGCCGTATGGCGATTACAAATTGCGTGTGAAATCGACCAACGGTGCCGGTGTATGGGTGGATAACGAGCATGTCCTTGATATTACAATCAAACCATCATTCTGGGAAACACCTGTAGCTTATGTGTTGTATGTGATATTGTTCCTGTTGGTACTTTTAGGGGGGACATATATACTGTTCGTCATTTATCGTCTGAAACATGAGGTTTCTGTAGAACAACAGCTTACCGACATGAAGCTACGGTTCTTTACCAATATCTCCCATGAACTCCGTACACCTCTTACTTTGATTGAGGGACCGGTTGAATTGGTGTTGAAACGGCAGGACCTTAATACAGAAGTGCGTGAGCAGTTGCAGGTGATTGAACGTAATACCCATCGTATGCTCCGTATGGTAAATCAGATTCTTGATTTCAGGAAGATTCAGAACAACAAGATGAAGCTTACTGTCGAGCAGATAGATATTGTGGCTTTCGTACGGAAGATTATGGCTAATTTTGAAGCAATTGCTGAAACCAACAAGATTGATTTCATTTTTGAGACCGAGCGTCCGTCACTTAAATTGTGGGTTGATCCTGATAAGGTGGAGAAGATGGTGTTCAACTTACTGTCGAATGCATTCAAGTATACGCCGAACGGAAAGTGCATTACGGTATTTGTGCGTGAAAATGAAAAGAATGTGGCTGTAGGTGTGCAGGATCAAGGTATTGGAATCTCCGCCAAGAAGCGTGATTCGCTGTTTGTTCGCTTTGAAACTTTGCTTGACAAGAATCTGTTCAATCAGAACAGTTCGGGTATCGGACTTTCGCTGGTGAAGGAATTGGTTGACTTGCATCACGCTCAAATTCATGTGGATAGTAAGGAAGGTGAAGGTAGTTGCTTTACAATAGAATTCCAGAAAGGTAAGGATCATTATCCTGAAGGAACGGAATATATTGTATCGGATAATGTGGAAGTCGAGAAGAAGGATATGCAGTCAACGGATCTGCATCCGGCTGCGGATATCTCTGGTAGCGGAGTTGGAGGTGATACTGATTCGTCACAGAACGAAACTGAATCACCCGTTCCGGAATATCAGACTATTCTATTGGTGGAAGATAATCTTGAACTACGTTTCTTCCTGCGCAGTATTTTCAGTCATCGTTTCAATATCCTGGAAGCTTCGAACGGTAAGGAAGGACTTGATATGGCAATCAAATATGGTCCGGATCTGATAATCAGCGATATCTTGATGCCGGAAATGGATGGTATCGAGATGACTAAGGAACTGAGAAAGAATCTGCTTACCAGCCATATTTCGATTATTCTGTTGACTGCGAAAACCGATACCGACAGTAAATTGTTGGGAATGGAACTAGGGGTGGATAGTTATATTACCAAACCTTTCAGTGCAACTTATCTGGAGGCACGTGTTGATAATCTGTTGGCACGCCGTGCGAAATTGCAGAAGTATTATTGTGAACATCTGATGGACATTAAAGATGAAGTGCCTGCCGAAGAAAAAGAAGAAGTAGATACCATGTCGCCACAAGACCGCCAGTTTTTGGAGAAACTAACCGGACTTATGGAACGTAATATGGATAATGGCGATCTGGTAGTTGATGACCTGGTTCGCGAAATGGCAGTCAGCCGTTCGGTTTTCTTCAAGAAACTGAAGTCCTTGACGGGATTGGCTCCTGTTGAGTTCATTAAGGAAATGCGTGTGAAACGTGCTGCCCAATTGATTGAAACCGGTGAATTTAACATGACTCAGATATCCTATATGGTGGGAATCAATGATCCGAGATACTTCAGTAAGTGTTTCAAACAGCGTTATGGAATGACTCCTACCGAGTATAAGGATAAGATTCGGGGAAAATAAAATCCATCTCCCTGATTAATGGTCAAGGCTCCGGCATTTGTTTCATAACAAATGCCGGAGCCTTGTTCTTAGCCAATAAACTGTATCTGTCTTTAGAACGGATATCCGATTGCGAAATGGATACCGGTAGATTTTTTGAAGCTAGGTATATTGTAGTATCCTTTTTTGCCTGTATCGTATGGAACATGGAGGGCTATACCCCAATCCAGACGAAGAACAAGGAACGATAGGTCGTAACGGATACCAATACCAGTGCCGAGTGCGATGTTATCGAAGAAATTCTTGAATCTGAATTCTGATCCCGGACGGGCCGGATCCTTACGCATCAGCCAAACATTGCCGGCATCAAGAAATGTAGCTCCATTCAGGTTTCCGCCGAAGAGATTGGTGAGGATGCGGAAACGGTATTCTATGTTGGCTTCTAGTTTGATATCTCCGGTTTCGTCAACATACGAATAGGTGCTGCTTTCTGCCGGATGGAAACGGCCTGGGCCTATGGAACGGATGGTAAAGGCACGGATACTGTTGGCGCCTCCCACATAGAATTGTTCGCTATACGGTGCAATCGTTTTGTTTCCGTAAGCCCAAATGACTCCAGCCATGAAACGTGTGGCCAATTGTTGCTTTTCGCTCAAATTGAATGTCGGTCGGATTTCGGTGGATACTTTCACGAACTGAGCGAATGGAGTTCCCAGAAACTTCTTGTTCTTTTGACTGAGTTTCTTTCCGAATGCAGCATAAATCAGTGAAGTGATATTGCCGGCACTTGTGATAGAACTTTCCCACCACAGATGGATCGGTTTCTTTTTCCATAAGTCATCGTATGTGAATGTATAGGTTATCGACGGTATAAATTGGTCGTCGAGACTATGGAAGAGCATCGGATTGGCGGATGCAATGGAATCAAACCGGGCGGTACGGTGCTGTAGGTGGTTGAACGCCAGATGTAACGGTGTGACGGTATGTTTCCAACTTCTTGAGGGTTGGAAGTTGTACGATACACTACCACCGAAAGAGAGCATCTTAAAGTATTTGGCACGGTTCAATTGATCAATATAGATTTTGAAAGTGGTTTGCGCAGGGAAACGGTATTGGTCCCATTTTTTCGTCCAAGGTAATATTAGACGCGGAAATTCCAATGAAAGGGCTGCTCCCATTTCGTATGAGTTCATAACCGACTTGTCGCCATCTACTGTCGAACTTGTCTGCCATTCGTAAGAACCGTTCAGTTCGAGGTTGAGTGATGCTCCCATACCACGGAAGTTCTTCCTTGATAACTTGAAGATTGCTCCCGGACCTGTCTGCTTGGTACTCTTGGTCGTGATGTTGAACTCCAGTTCACTGTCGTACGGGAGGTCGAACATGGTATTGACACGGATGTCAAGCGTATCGGATGTACCGGGACGCAGATTGTATTGGAATTCTGTGAACTTGAATACGCCCAAACGTGCCAATGCCTCCTGTGTAAAGGTCTGGCGGACCTGTGAATAATATTGCCCTTTTCTATAGAAGAAACGCTTGCGTAATACACCGAAACGGATTCCTGGTTTCTTGCCGGCATAATGTAGTGTAAAGTCGCGGAACTGGATAGAGTCAGTCGGCTGTTCACCATTGTATCCGGTGAGGTAGACCGATGTATTTCCAATCCGATAGGTACGACGGGCTTCGTCCGGAATATTGTCTTTAGGTTGGAAACGGATGGCGACATAGCCGGGGCGTGAAACAGTATCGGCCTGAATACCGATAAAGTCAGCACGTGAATAATAATATCCGTTATTGCGCAACAGGTCGACGATACGCTGACGTTCGTTCTGTAACGTCACCACATTGAAATTGTCGTTGCCGTTTACAAGCTTTTGGCCGATTTTTGCATGTATCAGACTATCCGCACGAGGGCTAAAGCCTTGATACATCACAGTATCGATATAGTATGGTTTGCCCATATCTATATCATAACTCAATTTGATGATACGGGGATTCCGTGTGCTATCAACCTTATAAGTCACTTTCCCGTTGAAATATCCATAATCGTGCAGCAGGTTGGTGGCTACCTTGATTCGTGTTTCGGGGTTGACTGTAGAAAGATAGACTGGGTCGGCTGCCAGTTTTTTGAACATCCAACGTCCCAACCCTCTCTTGCAATTTACAAAACTGTTATATGCCCAAAGCCCAAAAGGTATCGGGAAACGGAGATTCGGATAGGTCAGTATGGCATTATTGGGCGGGACGCTTACTGCGCCCTCCACTTCTGCCAATGCTGCTTGGCCGGCTTTTGTCTTGTCTTCGTTCTGTACCGTGAGTTTCTTGAGTCCTCGGTACAGAACCTCATCTTCCGGCAGGTTCTTGGTTATGGAGCACGATGATGCCATCAGTGACGTCACGAGGATTGTCAGGATAATATGTAATCTATTTCTTTTCATCATTGTCGTCTTTGTTTTCTGTTGCTTCACGGTTGGTTGCCGGAGTGATTGTCTTTTCTTCCTCCTGCTTTTTCTCCGGTGTTGTCGTTTGTTTGTCTGTTTTCGCTCCCGGACTCTGCTGTCCGTCTACCTGTCTTCCAGAATCAGTCTGCTGATTTGGACTTTCGGGTTCAGGTTGTTGGTTTTTCTTCTTTTTCTTGAAGATGAAAAGTTCGCCAAGGCGGCTCACTTTCTTACGGAGAACGATACCGGCACCTGTTTCAATCACTTCGCCATCGAGGATACTCTCATAGTTCTTGTTATGGAAGAGCTTGATATATCGGGTTCCGCTATTATCGAGACGATATTCGAGTGCGATATTGTCGATAAAGGCTTCGTTTTCCTGTTGTTGCGCATCGTTGCCGGTAGATATCGTTCCACCGATGACTACCTGGAAGCGGTTGTTCCAGAAGCGTTTGGTGAACTGGATATTGTAATCAGTACCGGTACGTCCGTCGCTGCCGTCGTTCGATTCCATACCGAAGTTCACATCGATGGATTGTAGTGCGCTTCCGGCTATTTTGTTGATTTCGCTTTGCAACATTGAGTTGAGCATACTGTTGGCACTCAGACCTTTTGTGCCCGAAGTGTCCGAGATATAGAGCCCTGTAACAAGCATGGTTACTGCAAGCTTGTTCTTCTCCTCGGCCGATTTGGCTGCCAATTCATTTTGCATTGCACCGTCATCGGGAGCTTCGAGGGTAAAGATGAAGCCCAGATTTTCCAAACGGTTTGTCAGGTTTACACCGACATCGAAGTTTACGGTGCGTGAACTGTTGTCGTCAGAGGTTACTGAAGCGCGTACACGTTCGGCTGCCTTGATGTTGAGTAACGGATTCATCACGTTACCTGTCCACTCAATATAACTTCCTTCCTGAATATGGAAGGTCTTGAGCGGAATGATAGGCATCTGATACTTCAGTTCACCGCTCATCAGAGCATAACGTCCGTTGAGCAGCATATTGCCGTCGGGCTGATACTGGAACGAGAGGTCACCGCCTCCTTCAAGCAGCATGTAGTTGCTTCCGTCCTGATTCAGATCAACACGGGCCTGCACAGCGTCATCTATATGGATAGTCATCAGGATATCCATTCCTCCCAAAGTCATGGCAGGTATATCTTTTTTCTCCGTCTGTGTGGTATCGCTGAAATTGACGAAGGTTACAGTTTCGTTCAGACGGTCTTCTACGGTAAGCGGCGAATCGGTGAGGATGTATGTAAAATCACTGTTACCAAGGATATTCATGTTTCCCCTTATGGTCAGGTTATCCATTGTTCCTTTCACGATAGAGAAGAAATCTACATAAATCTTTCCGTGGATGACCGATTCTTTGGTCTGCTTGGCATTGATGAACTCAAAATTCTGGGCGTTCATCTTCAGATTCATGCTCATCGCAGCCAAATCCCCCACATCAACATAACCGTCGATAGTGAAAGGAGAGTTGCCTTTAGTGAATATCTTATATTTCTGGAAGAGCAGACGGCTGTTCTCCACTTTGACGGGTTCTTCGTCCATGCGGAGATTGACAGAGAACATTGGCACATCTATCGTTCCCTTGTCGAAGTCGACCGTACCATTGAGCAAAGGCTTGGAACTTGTTCCGCTTACCGACATTTCACCGTTCATTTTTCCGCCCAGTACGGCCATATGGTCGGGGATAAAGGCATTGGCTAGCGACAACGGGAAGTCGTGCAGATTCATGTCGGCTCTTATTTTGTCGTTGCCATGAGGCGTTTTGGCGGCCAGATAGGAACCGTTCAGTGTCATCACTTCCTCATCGTTCAGGTTGATATAGCCGTCGATGGTATGTTCTCCCGTCTGTTTGGGCAGATATACCATATTCATATCGATGCTTCCGATAGGTTGTTTTTCGTATGCCAATTCATCCACACCTATATCGGCTGCTACCATCATGCCTGTGGCCGATTGTACATAGTGTGCTTCGGCTGTTAGTGAACCGGCTATTTCGGGCATGTAGGGTACTATACGGCGTATTTCGGTAAGGTCTATCTTATGAAGGGCTACAGTTAGGTCCTGCTGGTTGAGCGAATCGGGAGTTGAATAAAGTGATAATCCCGACAGATTACCGTCGTACATGGTCAGCTTGGCATGGATTCTTCCGTTATCTCCTAACCAGATATAGTTGTCGGGGTTTACCTTGAACTTTCGATAGACGAAGGTTGGGTCGTAAGGGGTGACATGCAGGCTCATGCCACGTTTGTGTAATTGTGCCTTGACCCCGAAATCGACTCCTTTTTCATTCTTGTCGTTCAGGTACTGCAGTCCGAGCTGGGCTTCACTTGCACCCACAAATCCATTGAGGGAGATATTGAACGCTTCCTGCCATTTGTTGGCAAGAGCTTTCACTCCGCTCTTGAAATTCAGTTCGCTGGTATCCTGTGCCGCTACAAAATAGATGGTATCCAGACGCAGACTGTCGGTACGGAGGCCGTAAAGTTTGGCTGCACCGTTCAATCCCGTTTCTGGTGAGGTCTGTAAGTCTACATTCAGCCTGTCGTAATGGATGTTTTTGACTGCAAGGTAGTTGGCTATCGGATTGTCTGATCTCGAAAGAATTTTCAGATGAGCGTTTGGCAGTATCTTCTTTAAGGCTGGCTGGTCGATACTTTTTTCTTTCCATTGCTGCATCAGTTGGGTCACGAAATCCGTTGCGTCGGTTGTTAGACGCTCCAGACTGTTCATCGAGCGGAAAAGAAAATAAAGGTCGCCGGCATTGACGAAACTGCGTACCGAATCGGGCGACATGCTGAAGCCTGCATTCAGGTCCTTTGTCTGGAAACTTTTTTCGCCCACCTTGAGATGGATATTTCTGACAGATGCCAAAGCACTGTGTGTATCTTTCATATTGGTGCTGGCCCGTGCTACGAATTGCATCGATGGGGTCAGGTCGTTCTCCACTATGTGCATCGCGTGCAGATCGATCTTATCCACATTTGCATTCATGGTGGCCTTTATAAGTTCCGGATGGAGCGTTACATCGAGTTCCGATGCCAGGTCGATAAGTGTATTGTTCACGTTTAGTGTGGCTTTGGCCCGTGATTTCTGTAGGTCAGCCATCAGTTTCACGCCTTTCAGATTGTATGATGCATATTGAAGTTCGCTCACTTCGCCTTCCACTTTGGCTACTGTTTCCGGAGAGAAGAAATCGAACCCTTGTCCTTGAGCCTTGAGTGATGCTGAAACATGGAAAATGGAATCAGACGGCATAAAGTCGTGGATATTCAGATGGGCCACTTCGATATCGGCCTGATAACTGTCATTGTTTATGTCATAATCGGCAATCAGTCCCACTCTCCCTTCTGTTGCAGTGGCAAGAGCCATATCTGCACTGAAATGGGATGCCTGGATATCTACACTGCCATCGAGCTGCATGTTTTGTGGGATGGTGATGCCTCCGGTCATATCTTTCAGAAAACTCAGGTCGCCCGTTTCGAGTACCATATTGAAACTGCCCCCGCGGCGAAGACTGTCGAGTGGCCAGGCAATCGAACCGTCGGCATGGCTGCGGAAAACACCGGGAAGAGCTAATGTGAACTGTGTGAGTTGGATGTTACGTAAGTTACCGTCCATTCCAGCACGTATCTGTAAAGGTACAGAAGGATATTTCTGTATTAGTTCTTCGGGTAAGTCGGGGATTACTTTAAGGATATCATTCTTACCGATATCGGCCATCAATCTTGCCTGTATGGTCCCATCCTTGTTGATGTCGGTCGCATCCCAGTCCATGGTAGCGCTCAGCTCCATGTACGAATCGTTAGTGCTAAGCTTGAGGGTGGGCACTTTCAATGTTTCCGAATCTGCCACCAATTGTCCTTGTGTGGAAACGATGGTCAGCCCCGAGCGCTCTTTCAGGTTGAAATCCTTGATCCGTGCATAAATGTTGGTCGGTGAATAATAGAGTGAATCTGCCTTGAAAGTCATGTCGGTCAATGCAATGTGTGAAGGGTCGAATCCGGATTCGGCAACAGGCTGGTTGCTTGTATCCATGCTGAACTTACCTCTGTTCAGCTCAAAACTCATTGCCGAATAAGTCGGTTGGTGAAGGTCGACTAATCCGTTTCGAAGGGCAGCATGTCCGATAGCGACATTCATAGCCAAAGTATCGAGTGGCATCTGCATATCGAACGATACATTTTCGATGTCTACTTTCTGCAACTTGATTTTCCAGAATAGGGGAGCCGATTCTGTTGTATCTGCCGCTGTCGTGTCGGCAAGTATAAGTGCGAGATGCGTATCTTTCAATGTCGCTTCGTTTACAATGGCAAGTTCGGGATCGAGTTCCACTCCGTGCGAAGCGATGAAAAACTCGCCTAGACGGCCTTTCAGCTGCATCCCTTCAATCAGCCCGGCTGTATTCACGGATGCATTTTCTATTTTCAGCCCGTCAAGTTCCACTTTCTTCTTCAGCAACGGCATGAGCTGTACTTTGGCAGTCAGCTCCTCTGCGTTCAGGATGGTATCTTGTCTGTCGATGATCACCGTGTTCTTCACTACCAGATCGAGGGGGAAATGTAACGCGATCCGTCCGATGGAAATCTGCATACCTGTAGCTTCTGAAGCATATTTGGTCGCTGTATCTACCAAAAAGTTCTGAATAGGAGGGATGTATATAAGAATACATAATATGATGAATAAGATAAATGGTGATGAAACTGTTATCACCGTCCATCTGACGTATTTCTTCATGCTGTTATAAAGGCTTTATTTAAGTGCGAATATAATAAAATAACTGCGATATTCATAAAATGTTGGTGTACAATTTTCCCATGTTCATAATAATTGCTTACTTTGTACATTCACTAACCAAAAATTAAATTTATGAAACCAACTTTATTTGTTTTGGCCGCAGGTATGGGAAGCCGTTACGGTGGTTTGAAACAGCTTGACGGACTGGGTCCTAACGGCGAAACTATTATGGATTATTCCATCTTCGATGCCATTCGTGGCGGGTTTGGGAAAATTGTTTTCGTTATCCGAAAAGATTTTGAAAAGGATTTCCGTGAAAAGATTATCAGCAAATATGAAAACCATATTCCGGTAGAAGTGGTGTTCCAGTCTATCGACAAGTTGCCGGAAGGCTTTATTTGTCCGGCAGAACGTGTTAAGCCTTGGGGTACTAACCACGCAGTATTGATGGGTAAGGATGTTATCAAGGAACCGTTTGCCGTCATCAATGCCGACGATTTCTATGGACGCGACAGTTTCGCTGTGTTGGGCAAGTATCTGTCGGAACTTCCTGAAGGTGCAAAGAATGAATATTGCATGGTCGGTTTCCGTGTAGGCAATACGTTGAGTGAAAGCGGTACTGTTGCCCGTGGTATCTGTTCAACAGATGCAAAAGGAAACCTTACTACTGTCGTTGAACGTACTGAAATCATGCGTGTGAACGGTCCTGTCTGCTACAAGGATGAAAAAGGTGAATGGGTGGCTGTAGACGACAATACTCCGGTGTCTATGAATATGTGGGGATTCACTCCCGATTACTTCAAGTATTCGGAAGATTATTTCGTGGAATTCCTGAAGGAAAATATCAATGCTCCGAAGGCTGAATATTACATCCCGTTGATGGTCAATAAGTTGATTACAGAAGGTACAGCAACTGTCAAGGTGTTGGATACTACATCAAAATGGTTTGGTGTAACTTATGCTGCCGACCGTCAGGGTGTAGTTGACAAGATTAAGTCGTTGGTTGATGCCGGCGAGTATCCGTCTAAACTGTTCTGATCCGATAGAGTAACAGAATCTTGATTTTTTCAAATTACATCGAAAACGACATACGGTGTTTGATGCATTGTATGTCGTTTTCTTATGTCGTTATTTGACGCTGGAATCTCAAGTCATTCTGCGGAAGTGTCAAGGCTTATGGCCGGAAGTCCCAAAAGAGATTGCTTGAGATTACTTGATGCATCTATTGTCGGGACTTTTTGTTTCAGTCGGTTTTCCCTTTCGTCTTGAACTAAAATTCATGAATTTTTTGCCCATTTCAAGGGTGTTTTAAAATACCCTGTTTTTGCTGATTATCAGTGCGTTATTGTGAAACGATGTGAAGGGAAAAACAACGTGGTGAAGGGTTCTGAAGGGGGTGGGTTCACATAAACTGTCTGTGATACAGATAGTTGGAGGTGCCTGACTTGAATTTCGGATTTTTTTTATCTTTATAGTATAAGGGAATAGAAAGGGGTGTATGAAACCGGAATTACTACGGTCCATACACCCGAACTTCTAAGAACTAAGATTACTGTTGGTTTGTCTGTTCCTGTCCACCGCCAAGGGCTTGGTACAGGTTTATCAGACTTTGTATCTCTGCGAAACGGTTGGAAGTCTGCGTCAGTTGGGAATTGAGCAAAGTCTGGCGTGCTGTCAAGACTTCCAGATAATTTGTGTTACCATGTTCCATCAGCAGAGAAGTGCTTTTTACGGTTCTTTCTAATGCTTCGACCTGTTTGTCGAGCAGTTCCTTTTTGTCGCGGCTTGTCTGCCAAGCTGTAAGTGCATCGTTTACCTCGCTTCCGGCGTTCAACAAGGCTTGCTGGAATGCAAGCGATGCTTCTTCCTGTTGGGCTTTGGCTATCTTTAGCTGGCCTATGAGCTGTCCGCGTTGGAATAGCGGTTGTACCAATGAGCCTACTGCACTCGCTACAAACTTGGCAGGATTGATAATAATGGCACCTGCCGAGTTGGTCCATCCGGCACTACCGCTGAGGGTAATGTTCGGATAGAATGATGACCATGCGCCGTTTGTCACATAGAAAGCAGCTTCGAGTGCCCGTTCAGCACTGCGTACATCCGGACGGGCTGTCAACATCTGTACAGGTATGCCGATGGTAAAGTCGGTAGTGAACTGTTGGTTTTCCAACGTTCCACGCTCGTAATTCTGTGGAGTTTCGGCAAGAAGTAGTGACAATGCATTTTCGGTCTTGTTGATCTGCTCTTTCAAATCGAGTACAGAGGTCTGCACCTGATAATACGTGGCTTCCATCTGTGAAACTCCGGCTTCGTTATACATGCCGGCGTTCATCAAAGCTCGGGCTGCATCAACGGTTTCCTTCCATGTTTCCTGCGTTTCTTCGGAAAGCCGAAGCTGTTCGTCGAGCATCAGCAGGGTATAATAGGTATTGGCTATGCCGGCAATAAGTTGGGTACGCACGGCCTGCTGGTAGTCACGGCTTTGTGCCAACAGTGCCTGCGACTGCCGCTTGGCGTTCCGCATCCGTCCGAAGATATCGATTTCCCACGATGCGGTGATAGGCAGGGTATAGGTTTGGGTAGCCTTTGACTTATCGAAACTGCTGACGGTTCCTTGCGGTGCGAAGGCGAACGACGGAAGGAAAGCCAGTTTGGCTGAAAGCAAGGTAGCCTCAGCTTCCTTTACACGCAACTGAGCCGACCGGTAATCGGTATTGTTCTGCAACCCTTTCTCGATAAGTGCCTGCAGGTGAGGGTCGGTAAAGAACTCGTGCCAGTCCATGTAGCCCAGACTTGCCGAGTCGGCCATTTCAGCCTGTACCTCTCCATAGAGGTCTTCCGGCACCTCTTCGGCCGGCTTATATTTGCTATAGATACCGCAGCTGCTCAGGACGAGCGCTGCTGCGGCAACCGGAATCAATTGTTTAAAATGTATCATAAGATATTTCATGGTTCAAGTGGTTATTTCGATTGTTCTTCCTCATTCTTCTGGATTTCCTTTAAAACCTGTACATCGGCTTCTTCGTGCATCGGTTTGCGGAATTTTTCCTGCAGATACTCGAAGGCGATGTAGAAGATAGGTACAACGAATACCAGGGCAATGGTACCGATAAGCATACCACCTACCACACCGGTACCCAATGATGAGTTACCGTTGGCACCGGCTCCTGTAGAGAACATCAACGGAAGCATACCGAAGATCATGGTCAATACAGTCATCAAAATCGGACGCAGACGGACTTTGGCCGCACTGTAGGCCGATTCGACGATACCCATTCCCTTACGGCGACGTTCGACGGCATATTCGGTAATCAGGATGGCGGTCTTCGCAAGCAAACCGATCAACATGATCACACCGGTCTGCAGGTAGATATTGTTCTCCAGTCCGAAGATTTTAGCGAAGAGGAAGGAACCCATCAATCCGAACGGTACGGAAAGGATAACTGCCAACGGGAGCAGGAAGCTTTCGTACAGACACGACAGGATGAGGTAAATCAACAATACGCAGATGGCGTAGATGAATACGGTATGACCTCCACCACTCATCTGGGCTTCCTCACGTGCGATACCGCTATATTCATATCCGTAACCTACCGGCAGAGCCTGTTCAGCCACTTCGGCGATTGCCTGCTGTACTTCACCGGTGGAGTATCCTTGTGCCGGATTTACATAGGCGTTGATGGAGTTGTACAGGTTGAAACGGTTCATGGTTTCAGGACCCAATACCGGAGTCAATTTCACGAACTGGCTTACAGGAGCCATTTCCGTTCCGTTACGCACGAACATGTTGTCGAGCGCCTGCTGGTCGAGGCGGTATTCGGGAGATGCCTGAAGCATGACACGATATACCTTACCGAACTGGTTGTAGTTGGATATATAGGCACCACCACAGTAACTTCCCAATACATCGAGTACGGACGATGGTGATATTCCGGCACGTTTGCATTGTGCTGCATCGAGTTCAACTGAAATCTGCGGGAAGTTCATGGCATAGCCTGTGTAGGCCATTGCCACTTCCGGACGCTGGTTCAAGGCGCCGAGGAACTGCATGGCTGTATTGTAGAATACGTTCATATCGCCACCGGTACGGTCCTGAAGAACCAATTCCACGGAGTTACCCATACCATATCCAGGAATCATACCCGGCTGGATGGCGAAGATCCGGCCTTCCTTGATTTGTGCAAACTGAGCCGAAAGCCGTGCGATGACTGCATCCGAAGAATGTTCGCTGCCGGAACGTTCGTCCCAATCCTTGAGTCGGGCAACTACCGCACCATAAGCCGAACCTTGTCCGGAAATCATACCGTAACCGGCAATGCGGGTATAGTGGTCGACTTCTTCTGTCTGTTTCAGGATTGCTTCTACCTTATCCATTACTTTGGAGGTTTCTTCCAATGTGCTACCCGGTGAAACGCTGACATCAATGATTACTACACCTTGATCCTCTTGAGGCACAAGTCCTGTACGGGTAGTAGCCATGAAATAAGCCAGAAGTACCACTGCGATACCCAATGAAGCCCATACCATCCAACGATGGCGGATAAAGAAGGTAACTCCTCGTTTATACTTACCCATCAAGGCATTGAACGAGGCGTTGTAGGCTGCACGGACCCGACCGTTGATGCTCTTCGGACTCTTCTTTCCGTCTGACGGACGCATCATTATGGCACACAGGGCCGGACATAGAGTCAAGGCACAAATCAGTGAGATACCTACTGCGGTAGCCATAGTTATACCGAACTGGGTATAGAAGATACCGGAAGTACCACCCATAAACGTTACCGGGATAAATACCGCCATGAACACACAGGTACAGGAGAAAATCGCCATGGTAACATCGCCCATCGCATCCTTGGTTGCAAGGTAAGGCGATTTGTATCCGGCATCGAACTTCGATTGTACGGCCTCCACCACAACGATGGCATCATCCACCACAGTACCGATTGCCAATACCAAGGCAAACATGGTAAGGATGTTGATGGAGAATCCGGCTGCGGTAAGGCAGG
The DNA here is from genome assembly GCA_944321335.1 of uncultured Phocaeicola sp. Classification (GTDB taxonomy): domain Bacteria; phylum Bacteroidota; class Bacteroidia; order Bacteroidales; family Bacteroidaceae; genus Phocaeicola. Next base: position 146,840 of record CALUKX010000001.1, read on the forward strand.
CGAATGTACCGATCAGGGAAACGACGATAGAAATAGACGGAATGAAGGTACTCTTCAAGTCCTGTAGGAAGAAGTAAACCACCAGGATAACCAGAATGATGGCAATAATCAAGGTTTCCACCACATTGTGGATAGATGCGAACAGGAAGTCGTTCGAACTCATCATGGTTACGAACTCCAGACCATCCGGCAATTCTTTTCCCATGCTCTCGATTTCTTCCGAAATACGTTCGTTGACAGCTGTCGCATTGGAACCTGCCACCTGGAAAGCCATGAACATAACGGCCGGCTTGCCGTCCATCATACTTCGGAAACTATAGCTCAATGTTCCCAGTTCCACTTTTGCTATATCTTTCAGACGGAGCAGGGAACCGTCGGGCAGTGCGCGGACAACCGTGTTCTGGAATTCTTCCACGCTCTTCAGACGTCCGCGGTATTTCATGGTGAACTGGAAGATATTCTTCGAATTCTCGCCCAACGAACCGGTCGGAGCTTCCAAGTTCTGTTCTCCCAAAACAGCTGTGATATCCGAAGGAACCAATCCGTATTGTGCCATACGGGCAGGGTCGAGCCAGATACGCATACTGTAAGTATCGCAAAGAGCCATCACATCACCCACGCCTTCCACACGTTTGATACGTGGAACTACGTTGATATCAAGGTAGTTACCGATAAAGATCTGGTCGTAACGCCCGTTGTTGCAGACCAAGGAATTGATCTGCAGGAAGCTGGTCTGTCGTTTCTGTACGGACACACCGATACGGGTTACCTCCGCAGGCAACAGACCTTGCGCCTTCGATATTCGGTTCTGTACATTGACGGCAGCCATATCGGGGTCGGTACCTTGCTTGAAATATACCTGGATGGTAGCCGAACCCGCATTCGAAGCGGTTGACGTCATATACATCATGTTTTCCACACCGTTTATACTCTCTTCCAACGGCATGATCACACTGTTCATCACGGCTGCAGCATCGGCACCTGTATAATTGGCCGACACATACACTGTAGGCGGGGCAATATCCGGGTATTGCTCTACCGGCAGGGTAAAGAGTGAAATAAATCCGATCACCAATATCAATATGGAAACGGATATGGCCATGACAGGCCTTTTTATAAAGACATTTCCTTTCATACCTTCACTTATTTGATTTGTGTACCTTCACGTATCAGACCGGCGCCGGTAGCAACGATCTCATCGCCTGCCTTCAATCCGTCGAGTACGATGTATTCCTGTCCGTCGCTTATCGGGGCAACGGTGACCATGGCCGATACAGCCTTTCCGTCGACCACCTTATAGACTAATGTCTTGTTCTGCAACTGTACGGTCGCTTCCTGTGGAATGACGATACAATCTTTATAAGTAGTAGGTATAAGCACTTTTCCGGAGGAACCGCTATGCAGCAAGCGCGACTGGTTTGGGAATACAGCACGTGCGGAAACAGTACCTGTCTGACGGTCGATGACACCGCTGATTGATTCGATGCGTCCCTTTTCAGGATACATCGTATTGTCGTTCAGCATCAGTTCGATTTCGGGCATCTTCTTCAGAGCCTCGTCCATCGAACCGTATTCGCGGGTCTGTGCCAGCAACTGGTTCTCTGTCATGGAGAAATAGACATACATGTCGGTATTGTCGCTCACGGTAGTAAGCGGTTGGGGGGTAGCCGAGCTTACCAATGCGCCGACACGATAAGGCAAAGCGCCTACCACGCCGTCGCTCGGACTTTTCACTTCTGTATAGGAAAGATTATTGCGTGCATTCACTTCCTGTGCTTGTGCTTGAGCCAACTGTGCCTTGGCGGTCAGGTAATTGTTCTCGGCAGTCTGGAGCGTAAACTGGGAAACCACTTTCTGAGCATACAGCTCCTTATTGCTGTTGTAAGTCAGTTCCGAGGTAGCCAAAGCTGCCTTGGCAACTTCCACATTGGCCAACGCCGTATTGAGCGCGGCACGGTAAGGGACTTGGTCGATAATGAACAAGGTCTGTCCTTTTTTCACTTTCTGTCCTTCGGTTACACACAGCTTCACAATGGTACCGGCAACCTGCGGATAAATGTCGATGTCCTGTTTTCCTCGGATGGAAGCCGAATACGTAGTCGATAAGGTCTTTTCGCCCGTAGCCACTACCATTGTCTGATAAGAGGATTGCATTGGTGCCTGTTGTGCTTTCTTGCACGATACGCACCAAATGGAACAGCCGACAAGAAGAGCCAGCTGCATCCAGGTTCTGTTCTTCAGTTTTTTCATAGTCTTTGCTCAATTTAAAATCATGAATAAAATTAACCGCCTACCTTCCTAGCATGTTTATCCATATTCTTGTATTGATGTTCTATTTTCGGATAAATGTCCTATAACATAGAATTATTTCTTAAAATTTGATAACAGAACATTTATTTTGTAAATCAAAGAGTTCGAATAGGACATTTTGAGATTTATCATCTGAAAAAAGAGTCGCTATGATAGAAAATGGAACAATAACAACAATCACTTTGGAAGATTTCAAATCATTCTCTTCCGAAATAGGCTATGTGGACGATGATTTTCTTGTCATTACAAAAATCGAGAAGTTCCCGGATACTGATGCGGCTTTCCGTTCGAGTTTTTTCATGATGATCTGTTGTGTAGAAGGACGGATGCAACTGGAGATGAATGGAACAGTCTATTCATTGGAAGCCAATGATGCCATCATTTGTTTGCCAAGTGTGATATTGAGTCGGATGTTATTCAGTCCCCATCATCAGGTGAGGATAATCGGACTGTCGACCGGATTCCTCAAGCGGACATTGAAACACGAAACCAATACTGAAAACATATTCCTTTACACTACCAGTCATCCGATCATCCATTTCAACATCAATACCATGCGTCCTGACTACTACAGCGAACTGATTCTGCAGAAACTACAGGATGCTGAAAGTCCCTATCGGAGGGATATTCTGGAGCATCTTTTTTCTGCTTGTCTTTTCGAACTGCTCAATCATCTGGACAAAACGATGGAGGATGCCGGAATCCAACCGGATTCCGAAATCAAGCGTCCCACCTATGTATTCAAACGTTTTCTGGAAGAGGTGGCTAAAGATAACGGCATGCATCGTTCGGTCGATTATTATGCGGCGAAAATCTGCTATTCGCCTAAATATGTATCGTATGTGGTGAAACGCGTCAGTGGTCGTACGGCTTCCGAGTGGATCAACGAGGAGGTGATAGAGCATATCAAGCATTTGCTCAAACATACCGACAAGTCGGTCAAGGAGATAGCAGAAATACTGAACTTTCCGAACCAGTCGTTCTTTGGCAAGTATGTAAAGAAGCATTTGGGAATGTCACCGGCCAAGTACCGGATGAACTGATGATTGTTGGGCTGATTGTTTGGTTTTCTATCCTTATTATAAGGTGCTTTCTCTCTTTGGGGCTAATTATCCCTATCTTTGCATCGCAGTGCAGATAGCATGCTTTTTGAGTATTGTTTTTTAAGATTGAAGATGAAATTCAGGGGTAAACACATCTTATGTCCGACGCCGGACTCATGCCGAAGCTTTTTGCTTTGGTGGACTCTTTTTACGGTTCTTTTACCGGCTATCATTTTAGGATTTACAGAGCCATATTCGTTGACAACCGTTCTGGCGTCTTTGTTGCTGCCGGGAGGAGTATACCTGTTGCTGATGCGCTTGTGCAGGCGACCGGGAATCGGTATGCTTGCATTGTTCCCTTTCATGTTCTTTGCCGCTTTTCAGATTGTAATCATCAATCTTTTCAACGGTTCGGTCATTGCAACCGACATGTTTACCAACCTTTTTACCACAACACCAAGTGAAGCCGGTGAACTTCTCGGCAATATGATTCCGGCTCTGATATTGATTTGTGCCTTGTATCTACCGCCTATTATTATAGGAATTTATCTTGTGAGGGAGAAGGTGGAATATACTGCCCGACAGAATGTTTCTCTGCTCAGATGGGGTATTGGATCGTTGCTCTGCGGCCTTGTCTGTGTGGGCATATCCGAAGTCCGCAATTCCAAATTTTCCATCAAGGAACATATTTATCCGGTCAACGTATTCTATAATATCTATGTGTCGTGCCATTATTGGAATCTAAGTGAAAATTTTCTTGAATCTACTGCCGGTTTCCGATATAATCCGGTCCGTTCGGCACTTCCAGTCGATTCATTAACCGGACAAAAGCCACGCGAGATTTATGTATTGGTAGTAGGGGAGGCATCACGTGCTGCTTCGTGGGGACTTTTCGGATATGAACGGAATACTACTCCAAACCTTTTGGCGAATAAAGGTGTGGTACCTTTCGGCAATGTGTTTACGCAAAGCAATGCTACTCATAAGAGTGTACCTATCATATTGTCGTCCTGTTCGGCAGAGAACTACGACAGCCTTTATGTACGTAAAGGTGTGGTAACCTTGTTTAAGGAAGCAGGATTCCGTACGGCGTTTATCTCCAATGAACCATTGAATCATTCTCTGATCGATTATTTTGCAGATGAGGCCGATACACTAATCCGCTTGGAGCCGGTCGGTACGGATAAACCGGATTCAACTCCCGACGGGAAATTGCTTGAGTATGTAGAACAACAGATAAATTCGACCAACGAAGATTTGTTCATCGTGCTGCATACCTATGGCTCTCATTTCGACTATCGCAAACGTTATCCAAAAAAATACGCTCGTTTCAAGCCGGATGAATATACTTCCACTTCCATACGGACAAGACAGGAACTGGTCAACGCCTATGACAATACCATTTATTATACCGATTATGTATTGGATCGTTTGATGCGTTTGCTGGAGAAAAGCGGTGCATGTTCCGCTCTGATGTATTGTGCCGATCATGGAGAAGACCTGATGGACGACAAGCGCGAACGCTTTCTTCATGCGTCGCCTACAACGACCTACTATCAGTTGCATGTAGCATCGTTTGCCTGGTTCTCCAATCTGTATCAAAGTTTGAAACCGCAAATCATCGAAACGGCTAAAGCCAATGGCGGTAAGCCGGCTACATCGGCCAATGTATTTCCTACCATTACAGATATAGCGGGTCTGTCTACTCCGTATGTAAACAAGCAGGAATCGTTGGTAAATCCAAGTTTTAAAGTAATGCCACGCCAGTACGTAAATGATCATTGCAATCCGATACCTGTAGCCTATACCGGTCTGACCCGATACGATGTGGAACAGTTTGAAAAACGAGGGTTGACATTGGACGGGTTGAGTATCGAATTGAAGAGTTATTGATGATTCTCATTTATAACAAATATTGGATGAAACTGTGATAAAGGCGTTTGTTATTCCTACTGTCCAATATGCGTGGATGTGTTGACTATAAAGTAACTGATAAATGCCAGGAGGCGGTTCATTTGAACCGCCTCCTGGTGGATTGAATGCCAAATAGATAAAAATCTTTATTGTTTCAGCTCATTGCTTCTCTGTTTCTTATCTAATATCTCTTTCCAGTTGAAATTCCGCTTAAGCCCTGTAATAGTTTCTATAGTCATAATTAAAATAGATATGAAACAGAACAATATAAGTCCAACCAACATTAGTCCGATTTTCATTCCTATGATAAGAAAGTTCGCTCCATTGAATTCCGAGCGGGTTTCTGTATGACCGTTGGAGTAATGGTATTTGACAATGTCGTCCGGTAGTAAGGACATGGCTAAACCTGCTCCAAAGAAAAATGCAGCGATTCGGAATCCCCATTTTCTGATACCTCCCATCAAATTATGTTGCCGGCGGTGTTTGGAAATCAGATATCCATATGGGTAGCCTGAAATAATATACAGCGGGATAAGTACAATTAGATATATCGTCCAGAAGATTTTCGAATTTGCCTTACTGTTGAAATATTCTGTCTCATCTTCAAATTCTTTCAGAGCCATATCTTTAATGTCTTCAAATTTCAGGGATGATATTTCTTCATACTTCTCCGTGTATTTCTTGTATCTTTCTTCAGATTCCTTTTGGCTTTCTAGATAACTCTTTTTCCTTTCATCAGTTGAAGCTGTATCAGCATTAGCTTTATAACTTTCTACACTTTTCTGTGCCGATTCTGCTTCGATTTTGTTACAGTAGAGCTTATAAATTTTGTAATCATTTGCTGATAACAGCTGTCTGTCATATAGAGCCATATTGTCCAATTGCTCAGTTGCAAGAGCTTTATATGAGATTGTTGTGTCACATTCTGTCCATGCTTCGATTTGAGCTATTTTTTTCTGTGACTTTTTTACATCATCCTGTGCGGAGCTGCTGAAATACCAGAAAATACAGATGGCAATGATAGCACCAAGAATCAGCTGCCATTTCCAGGTCCGTTGTTTGGAACGTGAATATTCCACTATCTCCTTTAATTCGTCAACTCGTTCTTTGAACATCGGTTCATTCGGGTCTTCGGCTTTACTGAGAGCTTCATTGATTAGTTCTTCCATCCGGTTGGTTTCTTCCAATGAGGTTGGATAAACATTTTGCCATTCAGTGCTGCCTATTTCCAGATCTTTAGCTTTGATGTGTGAAGAAGTAAAAAGTGCATCATCTAAACAAAGCCAAGCTTCATAATTGATTGGTCTATTATCCATAGTAAAAGTTCTTGTAATATGATTTTGATATGATTTATTGTTGACAAATATATGATTTTCCCCAAGGGCTATCGTATGCATCCGGTAAATTGTACTTATTGATACTTTTTTTTGACAGAATGAATTGTTTTTGACGGATTGTCATGAAAAAGTTTGGGATGGATTTAAAGTGCCAGGACTGTATATCCCGGTTTTTGGGGAGGTGTTAAAAATGAAAAGTTCTCAGTTTGCTTTTGGGTATAACCGAGATTCTAGTCTTATAGTTTGTTCATTGGTTGGAAGCAAAAAGAAAAAGGGACTCAACCGAGTCCCTTCATCTGGTGATCCGCTTGGGGCTCGAACCCAAGACCCCAACATTAAAAGTGTTGTGCTCTACCTGCTGAGCTAGCGAATCAATCCTTTGTGCATCATTTCCTGATTGCGAGTGCAAAGGTAGGTGTTTTTTCTGAATCTACCAAATATTTGAAGAAGAAAAATCTGTTTTGTCTTTTCTACATGATAAATTTGTTTTGAAAACGTTGATTTGTAGTATCTATCATCTTAGAGTAATAAAGATGTATTAAGAATATACTTAATTATCGTCAAAAACTACTGACAAGGTTTTTGATTCCGTCTTTTTATTTATATTTGGCAAAGTATTTGTATTGATATCGGTATATTAATTAAAGCGACAAAATATATGTATTGGATTTTATTTATCGGCATTGCCATCCTCAGTTATGTTGTGCAGGCCAGTTTGAATAGCAAGTTTGAAAAATATTCGAAGGTTCCTCTTGGTAACGGAATGACCGGACGCGAGGTGGCGGAGAAGATGCTCCGCGATAACGGTATCTATGATGTGAAGGTAACAAGTACTCCGGGTATGCTTACCGACCATTACAATCCGGCTAACAAGACAGTGAATCTGAGTCAGGGTGTCTATGGTTCATGTAGTGTCGCAGCGGCTGCCGTTGCAGCTCACGAATGTGGACATGCCGTGCAGCATGCCCGTGCTTATGGTCCGTTGCAGTTACGTTCGGCCTTGGTTCCGGTAGTGCAGTTCTCTTCTTCTATCGTTTCGTGGGTATTGTTGGCGGGTATCATTCTGATTCAGTCATTCCCGCAACTGTTGCTTATCGGTATCTGTCTGTTTGCCATGACTACCTTATTCAGTTTCGTAACTCTTCCGGTCGAAATTGATGCAAGCCGTCGTGCCTTGGCTTGGTTGAGCAGTGCAGGGATTACCAATGCCTATAATCATAAGCAGGCTCAGGATGCCTTGAAATCGGCTGCATATACTTATGTGGTGGCAGCTTTGAGCTCATTGGCTACCCTGATATATTATGTGATGATTTTCACCAGCCGTCGCGACTGATAAGATTTCTATCATAAAAGATTTATAAACCAATCGTTCTCAAAGGGACGGTTGGTTTTTTTATGGAATTTTTTCCGTAACTTTGCGCAGATAAATTCAAAAAGATTGATTCATTATGGCAACAAAACCAAGTATACCGAAAGGAACGAGAGATTTTTCGCCGGTTGAAATGGCGAAACGTAACTATATATTCAATACGATTCGCGAAGTGTTTTATCTGTATGGGTTCCAGCAGATCGAAACACCTTCCATGGAAAACCTGTCGACTTTGATGGGCAAATATGGCGAAGAAGGTGATAAGCTGTTGTTCAAGATTCAGAATTCGGGTGATTATTTCTCTGGCCTGACCGATGAGGATTTGCTGAGCCGTAATGCTGCCAAGCTGGCCAGCAAGTTCTGTGAGAAAGGTTTGCGTTATGACCTGACTGTTCCTTTTGCCCGTTATGTGGTGATGCACCGTGATGAAATCAGCTTCCCGTTCAAGCGTTTCCAGATTCAGCCGGTATGGCGTGCCGACCGTCCGCAGAAAGGTCGTTACCGTGAGTTCTATCAGTGTGACGCCGATGTGGTAGGAAGTAATTCTTTGCTGAACGAAGTGGAACTGGTGCAGATGATTGATACTGTTTTCAACAAGTTCGGTATCCGTGTTTCTATCAAAATCAATAACCGTAAGATTCTGACAGGTATCGCTGAAATTATCGGTGAGGCTGATAAGATTGTGGATATCACAGTAGCTATCGATAAGTTGGATAAGATCGGTCTGGACAATGTGAATGCGGAATTGGCATCAAAAGGTATTCCGCAGGAAGCAATCGACAAGCTGCAGCCGATTATCATGCTGAGCGGATCGAACGAAGAAAAACTTCAGACCTTGAAGACTGTGCTTGCTGCCAGCGAAACAGGCCTGAAAGGCGTGGAAGAAAGTGAATTTATCTTGAAGACCGTTGCTGAATTGGGTGTTAAGTCGGATGTGGAATTGGATCTGACGCTGGCTCGCGGTTTGAACTATTATACAGGTGCCATCTTCGAAGTGAAAGCATTGGATGTTCAGATTGGTAGCATCAGCGGTGGTGGACGTTATGACAACTTGACAGGTGTATTTGGTATGGATGGTATGTCGGGGGTTGGTATCTCATTCGGTGCCGATCGTATCTACGATGTATTGAACCAGCTGGATTTGTATCCGAAGGAATCTGTCAACGCTACTCAGTTGTTGTTCGTCAATTTCGGCGAGGCTGAGGCTGCATACGTATTGCCGGTATTGGCAAAGGTTCGTGCTGCCGGAATCCGTGCCGAAATCTATCCGGACAGTGCAAAGATGAAGAAACAGATGAGCTATGCCAACAGCAAGATGATTCCGTTTGTTGCCATCGTCGGTGAAAACGAGATGAAGGAAGGCAAGCTTACGTTGAAGAATATGGAGAGCGGTGAACAGTCGATGGTTACTCCTGACGAACTGGTCGCTGCAATCAAGGCATGATTCGACTAATTGGGAAAAATGTACAATAAGAGGCAGAGGTACAAGCATCAAGTTTGTATCTCTGTTTTCATTTATAAATCTGATTATGGAAGAAAGATATGTAAAACAGGTCATTGTGATGCGTAAAGATCTGAATATGCGGAAGGGAAAAATGATAGCTCAAGGAGCACATGCTTCGGTGGATGCGTTGCTGTCGCTTTTCTCTCGTACCGAAAAGGAGGATAAGACTACCTATACGTTGACTTATGGTGATGATTCTCCCTTGGCCGGATGGTTGAACGGACTGTATGCCAAGATTTGTCTGTATGTGAATTCGGAAGAAGAGCTGGTATCGCTATATGAACGTATCCGACGTGAAAATCCGGCTATCCCGCTTGCCTTGATTGAAGATGCAGGGCTGACCGAGTTTCATGGAGTCGAAACGAAAACCTGTATCGGTATTGGTCCGTGGTGGTCGGAGGAGATTGATGTCTTTACCCGCGATTTGAAGCTTTTATAATAGTATAGCAACTGACGTGTGCCAAACCTTTTCAGGCAAGACACACGTCAGTTGTGGTTTCATACCAATCAGTTTTCTGTTTCAGTAGGAAGTTCATTGGTTGCATCCTTTCCTTGCAGTCGGGACGAAAATTTCTTCTTCGGTGTGATTCCCAGTTCCTTCAACATTTCAGCCTGACGGATGACATTTCCTCTGCCTTCCGATAACTGGCTGAGGGCCGTATCATAGGCAGTGGATGCCGATTTCAATGTATCGCCTATCTTGGTAAATGTTTCGGTAAAGCTGACAAGCTTTTCATAGAGGGCGGTTCCACGGTTGACGATTTCCTGTATGTTCTTTTCCTGAAACTCCCGTTTCCATAAATCGAGTGCCAGACGGAGAGCGGCTATCAGGTTGGTGGGGCTCATCAATACTACTTTCTTCTGATAAGCGTAGTTCCATAAGTTCGGATCGGTTTGAAGAGCCAATACATAGGCTGGTTCGTTCGGGATGAACATCATTACAAAATCGAGTGATGATACGTTGTATTTTGAATAATCTTTCTGACTTAGCTCATCGATATGTGTTTTGACTGATGCCAGATGGGCTTTCAGGTATTGTTCCTGTTCCGACTTTTCATCTGCTCCGATGTAATTGGCATAAGCGGTAAGCGAGACCTTGGAATCGATGATGACCTGGCGGTTGTCGGGATAAACCACTACCACATCGGGTTGAAGACGTTGGCCCTGTTCGTTACGGAGCGGTTCGCCGTTTTCGTCTTTCAGAAATTCCTGACGGAAATATTCTTCACCTTCACGCAGACCGGAATTTTCCAGAATAGTTTCCAGAATCATTTCACCCCAATTGCCCTGTGCTTTGGAATCGCCTTTCAAGGCTTTGGTCAGGTTGTTGGCATCGTCGCTGATCTGTTTGTTGAGCTGCACCAGTTCTTTGATGCGGTCCTCGAGAGAAAAACGCTGTTTCGATTCCTTGTCGTATACTTCGGCCACCTGATGCTTGAACTCATTCAAATTATCTCCGAATGGCTTGAGTAAGTTTGTGAGGCTTTCTGTACTGAGCTTGTTGAAACTTTCGGCTTTCTGCTGGAATATCTTGTTGGCAATGTTTTCGAACTCCAGGTTGAATTGTTTGTGGAGGTTGGCTATTTCCTCTTTTTGCGATTCCAGTTTTTCATTCAAGGCTCTGTTTTCAGCCTGCAATCCGGCCAGGTCCTGTGTAGCCTTCAATAACTCCTGATTGACTTCATCGAATTGCTTGCGTAACGTTTCCTTTTCTGCAATAGCCTGACGTTTCCACTCTTCCGCTTTCTGTTGTTCCATCTTCAACAACTCTTGTGTATGGCTTTGCTGTAGCTCCAGCTGAGCTTTGAGGGCGCTGCTTTTACGCAAAGAAGCATAGTAACCGATAATTGTTCCGATTACTATGCCTACTATCAAATAAATTATTTCCATCATTGTAATACTGTTTTTATCCTGTGTCTCGATACAAAGATAGAAACTTTTCAGCAATTACATACCTCCAGCCGAACTTGAACCGCCGCTATTTCCTCCACTGCTTCCGCCTTCCTTTACATCATCGTTGTTGATGCTTCGGGCTGTCTTCTTTACTTGTGCTTTCAGTTCGCCGAACCGCCAGCTGATGCTCATGCCGTAGCTGAGGTTGTATTGTTTGGAACTCGACCAAGAGCGGAACGTTTCTGTTTCCTTATGCGAACTGTAGGTCTGATATTTGTTGAAGATATTGCTGCCGTATAAGGATATGTTCAATCGTTTTTCTTTCAGGAATGAACGGCTGAGGCTCAATCCGTAGAATGAGAAAGAATTTCCTTTACCTTGCAGATTGATGGATGGTGTTCCACCTCCTCCGTAAAGGCTCAGCTTGAGATCCCACGGCAATGCCTGTTGGATGTTGCCGAACAGGTTGCCTGAAAATCCGTAGTTATGAGCATCCAGCTTGTCGCTTTTATAGTCGGCATAACGTCCTTGCATATTCAGTGAAATACGTGTCTTATTGCCTGGATTCCAGTTGGCCCATAGTGAGAGTCGGAGCTGTTGTGTCTTGCCGACATTGCCGTAAGTCGTTTCCATAATTCCGTCGTTAATGAACGAATATTGTTCGATACCGTTGTTGATGAACATATAGTTCAGATTGGCATTCAGATTGAACTTGGCGGAGAATGAACTATAAATCAATCCGATGTTATGCGATTTTTCAGTCTCTAGATCCGGATTACCGTAACTGATGGATGTCGGATTGCTGGTATCACGGAACGGATTCAGATACCAGATACCCGGACGGTTGATACGCATGTTGTAATTCAACCGGATGTTGCTGCTTGTTCCTAATGAATAGGAAAGATTGGCCGATGGAACCATGTCATTGAAATTGGCATCGAAATTCCGTTCGGGCATATAGTCGTATTTTACATCCATGAAGGTGTGTTCGTAACGGACTCCAGCCTTGAATCCCAATTTCTTCCATTTCAACTGGTAATCGAAATAAACGGCCAGGATGTTTTGATTCTGATCATATTTGCTTGACAGATCATGGTCGGGCTGCATATTCCCGTTTGCATCTTCCTTATATGATTTGCTGTCGCTCGAATTCAGACGGTAGATGTATTTCAGTCCGGCATCGAAATAATGGATGTCGTTGATAGGGTTTACATAATCAAGCTGGGCGGTATGCTCATCGGTATGGGCATCGTTCTTGAAGTATTGGTCTGACAGTTCGAACGGAAGATTGTATTTGTCTTCATAATAAGTGGTCGATTCGCTGTTGTTGGGCGAACTGTTGTACTTATAGGATACGGTAAAATATTCTCCTTTCCTTTTGAAAGAATGTTGATAATCGACATTGATGCCGATATTGCCGAATCCGTTCTTTGAACGGCCGAAAGTCTGATAGCTGTATTGGGCTACCTGAGCATCATTCAGCATGGAAGTGGAGTTCTCATATTTTGGCTTGTAATTGCCACCGAACATATTGGCTGAAAAAGTAATCAGGTTTAGTGAATCGATTTCATAACTTCCCTCGATGTTGCCGAATTGGAAATTGCCCGAACCTTTGTTCGTCCCTTCGGTATTCAGAAAACGGTAATCGTTGGATGTGAAATCTTCACGTTCCGAACTTGAATATCCTTTCTTGTTGTCGGAATAGTTGTACGAATAATTGCCCGACAAGGTAAATTTGCCTACTTGTACGGTCCCATATACATAACCTCCCAACCTGTTGTTGCCTGCATTGGCCCCTAAGGTAATATTATATCCCTGCATACGGGCATCGTTGGTGATGATATTCAGAATACCACCGATACCTTCCGCATCGTATTTGGCACCTGGCTCTGTGATGACTTCAATGGATTTGATGCTGCTTGCCGGTAAGCTGCGCAATACTTCCTTCGGATTGTTGCTCATCAAGGTGTTCGGCTTCCCGTTAACATGTACCTTGAAGTTGCTGGAACCGTTTACCTGAATATTGTCTTCACCGTCGACTGTTACCATCGGTACTTTCCGAAGCATTTCCAACGTGGTATTGGTCTTTGAGTCCGGATCGTCTTCTATACTGTAGGAAATTTTATCTATTTCTGCCTTGACAAGCGGTTTCTGAGCCACAACTTCCACCCCTTTCAACTGCTTGGTCTCTTCGGCTGTATTTAACGTTCCTAAATTGACGGTCGGACGTTTTTCTGTAATGGAGAAGTTACGGTAAACGGTCATCTTTCCGACAGAAGTGAGGCTAATTGTATATTCGCCGGGAGCAGTCAGAGGAATGGAAAACTTACCGTTATTGTCGGTTACTCCCAACTTTTCAGGTTTGTCGGGAGTGTTTTTGAAACTCACGCGGATTGTTGCATAGGGCTCTGTTTCGTTCAAGAGAGAATCAACAAGAACTCCCTTGACCTGAAATTTGCTTTTGCGAGTCTGAGCTTGTATAGTAAAGATGCCTATCAGACAGATAAACAGAAAAATGAGTTTTTTCATGAATGTTTGTTTTTTGTCGTTAACAATATAATGCTTGTGCTTTTCATTTTGTTTAACAGCAAATTGATATATTTGTTGTAAATATATGTGTTCTATATTATTGGGTCTTATCTATGAATTGATTTTAGAGATGTGATTAGTTAATTTAACACTATAATATAAATACCTCCCGTCTGGTTGGACGGGAGAGTAAATCTCAGAGAGATTTCTTGCGAATATAGTCTTGATACATTTGTTGGATTTCTTCTATCGGAATATCAAGCAGTTGTAACTGCCGGAACATTTCAGGAAGGTCTTCTTTCAGAAAGGTATTTCTTTTTAGTTCCAGAATCTTGTCGCATGCACTGGCCTGTACGAAATAACCGATTCCACGTTTGTTGAAGATGATGTCCTGATTCTGCAGATAATCGTAGGAACGTACTACTGTATTGGCGTTTACTTCCACCAATGCTGCATACTCTCTTACGGAAGGGATTCGTTCCTCTTCCCGATAGGTCTGGCATAGGATTTCATCCATAATGCGGTCGGCTATCTGTAAATATATTGGTTTGCTTTCCTTGAAATTCATATCAGAATGGTTTACGTGCTTTCAGTTGTGAATGTTTGAACAGGTAGTAGCTGAGCCACCAGTTGAAGATAGTCAGCATGATAAAGATTACATTCAGAATACTGATGAAATGAAGTATGTTTTCCTTGCTGGTTATGATGTATGAGTTATCTAATAGAAGATCAGTTATCGGAAGTAACGAACATATTATACCACATACAATATTGAAAGTGACGATTGCTGCAATTGTTTTCAGAAATGGGCGTTTATACCAGAAACTACCGCCTAAGACGAATAGAGAGTGGTTCCAACAGGAGAAAACAACAAAGAATAGATTGGCGGTATTGTTTGCTGGTCGGGGAATATTGTCCCAAATTTCGGGTAATGTACTTTGATAAAAGACATCCGAGACCTTGAATATGGGGATAAATAGGTATTTGCAGATTTCTGCCAGCAGTAATGCTGCAAGGAAGATGGCAAGGATACCGACAGTTACGATAAGAGCCCTTTCGATGAATTTTTCAAGTGAGGTGATGGGAAGCATCAAAAAGGCAATTTTCCCTTCTTTTGTTTTCATCGGAGACATGATGTCCGATGCTCCTGAAAGAGCTACGATCCAAAACATTAAGCTTGTTACAATTCCAATCTTTCTACAATAACTGTCGAAAAGAAAAGCAGCGATATCCGGGCTGACGAGGTTTGATGTTGTAGCAGATACGATGCTTCCTAGATGCACAAATAGAAAGGCTGCAAAGATTCCGATAAACAGGAAAAAATATTTTTTTCTGTTTTGGCAGATGTCGTTTCTCAGTAATATTCCGATCCGTCGTATGCTGAATGTTGAGTTAGTTTCCATAGATGTCATATTTTAGTCTGTGAATATATCGGTTAATTTCTGACGTTCTGTCAGCATGGCATTGAAAAGAAGTTCCAGATTGATCGGGCTTTCTTCTTTATACGTATTGGAATAGATTACACTATTACCCGATGTGGAAGGTTGGATGTATAAAGCGTTATCTGTCGGCTCCTTGATACCTTGCTCACAGAACAGCAATTTTTCTGAAATGCGTTCGATAGGTTGGTCCAGCAATATTTGGCTTTGGTCGATTATGGTAATGTGGTCCAACATCCTGTCGATATCACGTACCTGATGGGTTGAGATGATGATACTCTTGTCTTCGCTCATACAGGAGGCAATTACTTTGCGGAACTGGCTTTTGGATGGGATGTCAAGTCCGTTGGTCGGCTCGTCCATCAGAAGTAAAGGTGTGTTGGTGGCAAGGGCAAAGCACATATAGGCCTTTTTCTTCTGTCCCATTGATAATTCCTGAAGATGGATGTCTTCCGAAAGATCGAAATCCGATAGGCAGCTTTGAAGAAGTTCCCGACTGAAGTGAGGATAGAATGCTGCGTTCAGACGGATGAACTCCTTGAATTTAATGTTAGGGAGGAAAAATTCTTCCGGCACAAGACAGATGTCCGCAAGCGTTTGGGGAATCTTTTCTTAGTATCTGTCCCTTTATAGGTTATCAAGCCGGCTTTTGGGCGCAAAAGTCCGCTGATCAGATAGAAGAGGGTAGATTTCCCTGTGCCGTTTTTCCCTAACAGTCCGATAATTTGTCCGGTAGGAAAACTCAGACTGAAGTTCTGGAAAATAGGAGTCTTCGATTTGTAACCGAAACTCAGTTTGTCAATGTTTACAAATGTTGTGTCCATGTTGTAACTGTTCTTTAGTAATTGTTTTAGTGTATTAGTTTAATAGTACACTGCAAATGTATGGTTTCTTTTCATATTAACAAAGAAAAAGGAGGAAAATTTATGGAATAATGCAATTTTAGATAAAAAGCATTCCGGAAAAACATGACATAGATGTGTCAGTAATATCAGTGTATGTGGTAATTAGTCTTAAGAAAATGGCTGGAGCTCTGTCAGATTGTCAGCCTGGTGCTCTATGGCACACTTTTAGCTGAATGATTTTCGCTTGCCGAGGGCAAGCTTTCCGATTGATACAATATAAATATATAAAATATAAGAACTATGAACATTAAACCATTAGCAGACAGAGTCTTGATTCTTCCGGCTCCTGCAGAAGAAAAAACAATTGGTGGTATCATTATTCCGGATACAGCAAAGGAAAAACCATTGCAGGGTAAAGTTGTTGCCGTTGGTCACGGTACTAAGGACGAAGAAATGGTCCTGAAAGTAGGTGATACAGTATTGTATGGTAAATATTCCGGTACTGAAATCGAGTACGAAGGAGAAAAGTATTTGATGATGCGTCAGAGCGACGTTTTGGCAGTACTTGGATAATTTAATGTAGAATTAGTTAATTAACAGAAAGGAAATTCAATTATGGCAAAAGATATTCTCTTCAACATCGACGCTCGCGATCAGTTGAAAAAAGGTGTAGATGAACTGGCTAACGCAGTGAAAGTAACTCTCGGCCCGAAAGGTCGTAACGTAATCATCGAAAAGAAATTCGGTGCTCCTCATATTACAAAGGATGGTGTTACAGTAGCGAAAGAGATTGAATTGGCTGATGCTTTCCAGAATACAGGTGCTCAGTTGGTGAAATCTGTAGCTTCAAAGACTGGTGACGATGCCGGTGACGGTACTACTACTGCAACTGTTTTGGCTCAGGCTATTGTTGGTGTAGGTTTGAAGAATGTGACAGCCGGTGCAAATCCGATGGATTTGAAACGCGGTATCGACAAGGCTGTTGCTAAGGTGGTAGAATCTATTAAGTCTCAGTCTGAAACTGTAGGCGACAATTACGATAAGATTGAACAGGTTGCTACCGTTTCTGCAAACAATGATCCTGTTATCGGTAAGTTGATTGCTGATGCAATGCGTAAGGTTTCTAAGGATGGTGTCATCACTATCGAGGAAGCTAAGGGTACAGACACTACTATCGGTGTGGTAGAAGGTATGCAGTTCGACCGTGGTTATTTGTCGGCTTACTTTGTAACTGATACTGAAAAGATGGAATGTGTGATGGAACACCCGTACATCTTGATCTACGATAAGAAGATTTCCAACTTGAAAGATTTCTTGCCTATCTTGGAACCGGCAGCTCAGAGCGGTCGTCCTTTGTTGGTAATCGCTGAAGATGTTGATAGCGAAGCTTTGACTACTTTGGTTGTTAACCGTCTGCGTGGCCAGTTGAAGATTTGTGCTGTGAAGGCTCCGGGCTTCGGCGACCGTCGTAAGGCTATGCTGGAAGATATCGCAGTATTGACTGGCGGTGTTGTTATCAGCGAAGAAAAGGGCTTGAAACTGGAACAGGCTACCATCGAAATGTTGGGTACTTGCGACAAGGTTACTGTTACTAAAGAAAATACTACTATCGTAAACGGTGCCGGAGACAAGGAATGTATCCAGGAACGTATCAACCAGATCAAGGCTGAAATGAAGAACTCTACTTCAGACTATGATAAGGAAAAACTGCAGGAACGTCTGGCCAAGTTGTCAGGTGGTGTTGCAGTTCTGTATGTTGGTGCAGCTTCAGAAGTGGAAATGAAGGAAAAGAAAGACCGTGTAGACGATGCATTGTGTGCAACCCGTGCCGCTATCGAAGAAGGTATCGTTCCGGGTGGTGGTGTAACTTACATCCGTGCCATCGATGCTTTGGAAGGTATGAAAGGTGACAATGCTGATGAAACTACCGGTATCGAAATCATCAAGCGTGCTATCGAAGAACCGTTGCGTCAGATTGTTGCAAATGCCGGCAAGGAAGGCGCAGTAGTAGTTCAGAAAGTACGTGAAGGCAAGGGTGACTTTGGTTACAACGCTCGTACAGACGTTTACGAACACTTGCACGCAGCCGGTGTAGTAGATCCTGCCAAAGTTACTCGTGTAGCATTGGAAAATGCGGCTTCTATTGCAGGTATGTTCCTGACTACCGAATGTGTTATCGTAGAAAAGAAAGAGGACAAACCTGAAATGCCGATGGGTGCCCCGGGTATGGGTGGCATGGGCGGCATGATGTAATCCTTCCCAAAACTACATAAATAAATTAAGATAATGCTCCCGGTCGATTTGGTTCGGCCGGGAGTTTTTTTGTTCTAAAATGTAATGAAAAAACGACATATTCTCTTATCTCTTCTTACAATCTTTCTGTCAATAAACAGTACATTCTCCGAAAACAAGGCCGTACCCTTAGATACAATACTCGAGCGCTATTACAATCAAGCGGCAGAAGCAATGTCAAATGGGATTTATGACTCTGCACAACACTATTTCAACCAAGCATTCGCCCAAAAGGGGGTAATAGCAAACTATATCCTATATTATTGAATGAAGAAGCAACCCTCGATATTTACACCGGCAATTATGAAAGTGCACTACAAAAGAAAATCAGAATGCTCGTATATCTTCCACAGATAGAAGATATGGAAACGCATGTCAGCGTATACAATGACTTAGGAATCCTCTATCGTAGAAAAAATGATAACGATTCCACAATTTACTACTACAATCATGCCTTGGATGCTGCCATGAAGCTAAAAGACGAAAGCTGGCTGGCTAGCCTCAACCTCAACATAGGTATATTTTATTTCAATTTGAAAAAAACACAATTGGCCGACCAATACATCGAACAAGCCGTAAAACATGTACAGAAAATGGATGACCCCTATACAGAACTCTGTACATGGCAGATACGTTCGGTCGTCAAATCCGAGCTCAAAGAAGACAGTGAAGCACTTCAGTCTATCCGAAAAGCTTGCAGTATTGCTACTCAATCAGAAAATCCAGACTGGCAGATACGATGTATTCCTAGTCTTACACGCTACTTTGACAAAAAGAAACAGCAAGACTCCGTCCGGTTCTATATCGATAAAGGCAATGAACTGATCAAACAACTGCCATCCCAATCAATAGGAGTCTTCGGATTCATTCAGAGCAGATCATCCTATAACTTCAACAATGGAAATTACAAAGAGGCATTGAAAGACTTTATCTATCTCAAACAGACTTCCTATTCCGGTATAACCCCTTCCATCTTATATAAAGACATGGCTGTATGCTATCAACAATTGGGAAATTATCCTCAAGCCTATTCCTATATGGACAGTGCCAGAATATTTACTGATTCATTGGGACAACAGGAACTTACAAAGAAAATGGCCGAATTGAATGAAAAGTTCAAGAACCAGGAACAGAAACTTGAAATAGTCTCACTCCATGAAAAGAATCAAGCACAACATATTGTTATCATGAAGATTATTACAGTAGCCGTGATTCTATTATCCTTCTTAATTATATATGTATTTTATTTACACAACAAAAAGAAACATGCGCTGGCAAAAGTTGAAAAGTTACAGAAAGAAAAAGAACTTGCAGAGGCGAAAAAATACATCGAAGGGTTGGAAAACGAACGCAAGCGGTTGGCTAAGGAACTGCATGACGGCATTGCCAATGACCTTTTAGGCTTACAATTCATGCTTGACATTTCGGATAAGCAACAACTAAACAAAGTTCTGAATATGGTAAACGAAATAAGGGAGCATACACGACAAATATCACATGAACTTATGCCTCCCGAATTCAAACAGTTTAACCTCAATGATATCCTTACCAATTACCTAAGACAAGCTGCCCGCTATAGCGGATTGTCAATCCAATATGATCCTCAACCGGATATTGACTGGAAACAAATTCCTGAAGAAACATCATACGAAATCTACCGCATCATACAGGAATTGATTACCAATACAATAAAACATTCCACTGCAACCCAAATAGCCATTAATCTGAACACAAGGAGGATAACAAGAATTATATACTTACATATACCGATAACGGAAAACAACCAGAAAAAATGTCATCATCCGATGGAATCGGAAGTCGGACCATCGAAGACAGAGCACGATCCATCGGAGCGAAATATAAAGTTACGGCAAATAAAGAGAGGTATTTATTCACATTACAATTCTGTGAGAAGGAATAAAATCGTGTCACCTAAAATAGTGATTTTTCCTGCTAAAATGATTTTATTCTCTCCCAAGATTCAGTGAATCCTAAATTCTATTTAGATTTGTAATCAATCATTAAATCTATGAGTAAAGACATCTTTCACATTTTAGCGGTTGACGATCATCCTATAGTTTTAGAAGGAATACTTACCATCTTGAATCAACAGGAAAGTCTGACGTGCTCGGGCATATCAGACATATCCAAACTCCCTTCATTATTGAACAGGAGTAGATTCGACATGTACCTTCTTGACTTGGAATACCCTCAATGTGACGGAATAGCTCTTATCCAACAAATAAGAAAAGTAGATCCCAAAGGCCGTATACTTATCTATAGTATGCATGATGAGCCGTGGGTACTTGCCAAACTTTGCAACCTGAATATCAACGGATTCGTAGTAAAAAATGCCCCCACCAGGCAATTGGTAGCTGCCATTGACAGTATCCGCAACGGGCAAGATTTCTTTACGCCAGATATCTACGAATTCATTCATAAGAAAGATACCCTGCACATACCGCACAATGGGAATATATTCGACCTATCGGAACGTGAAATAGAGGTACTGAAATACCTGGCCCAAGGATATAGTACAGAGAAGATTGCTGAAAAACTATTTTTGAGCAAAAACACCATCCAGACCTATCGCAAAAGACTGATGATAAAGCTCCAAGCCAAGAATGTTGCAGAGGCTATCATGAAAGGAAAGGATTGGCTGTAAAGAACATGTGATAAAGCGAATTCCCCCTCAATGTCCGTATAATAAGACACTGAGGGGGAATAATTTTTATTATAGTGGAAACACTTAGAATGTAGTTCATAATAATACTTTTAAGGGTTTGATTATCAAAAATACATAAATTACTCCATATTTTGGACTATTTGATTAAATAAATCCCGATTATTGAATCTTAGTGTATATTTTTCTTTTTTATCAGTTCTAAAGGAGGTATAATGAAGTTTTTATTGTATCTTGTAATAGTAAAAAGTATAGTATATGACAAAAGAAGAATTGATGCGTAAGGCTATCGAACTTTCAGTGCAGAATGTTGCTGAAGGTGGTGGACCTTTCGGAGCTGTAATAGCTCGTGATGGTGAAATTGTGGCAACTGGGGTAAATAGGGTAACACCGGATTGTGATCCGACAGCTCATGCGGAGGTAAGTGCAATCCGTGCGGCTGCCCTGAAACTGGGTACTTTCGATTTGAGCGGCTGTGAGATATACACTTCCTGCGAACCTTGTCCGATGTGTCTGGGTGCAATCTATTGGGCGCATCTTGACAGAATGTATTATGGAAATAGCAAGAAGGATGCAGCGGCAATCGGTTTCGATGATGCCTTTATTTATGATGAAATTGATTTGAAGCCTGAATATCGCAAACTTCATTCGGAAGTATTGTTGCCGGAAGAAGCTATCAAGGCTTTCAAGGATTGGGAGGCGAAATCGGATAAAGTGGAATATTGATAAATAAAAAGAGGTTGCAGAACTGCAACCTCTTTTTACTTTGGGTTATACTTACATTTTCATTGCTTTCTCAATAGAGAGCGGTTAGCCTTTGTAACCGTACATGATTGCTGCATTGATTTCAATTGCTCTTTTCAATTCTCTCAAAACATTCATAAACTTTTTCATTTTCATTTTCTCTTTTAGTCGTTGTTAAATTCAGTCTTTCTGTGTTTTTATGTTTTACGACACAAAATTACGGTTTTGAGAGATGTTTTATATGTTATATAATATGTTTTTTACAAAAATTATGAATTTCTTGACTTATGTCAAGTTGCTGAAATGGTTTGAGAGGAAAAGGTATTAATTTAGAATTTCAGACGTTTGAATTCATTCGAAAAGTTAGGCGTGAAGATGCCGGTTTCCAATTTTTCTCTGATTTCATCGAGTGACCAGAACCGCCCTCCATCCAATTCTTCGCTCGGTGTCACCGGTCCGTCGTAAGTGGTACGGAAACAGAATACCAGTTCCTTTTCTCTGTAGGATTCAAATATATAATGTGTTATTTGTTCAGGGATGAAATCTGTGATTCCAAGTTCTTCTTTCACTTCACGTTTCAAGGCCATTTCAACGCTTTCCCCCAAGTCGATATGACCTCCCACTGCAGTGTCCCATTTGCCGGGCTGGATATCTTTCCATTCCGGACGTTTCTGCAAATATAGTTCGCCTTTACTATTGAATACATGCAGATGTACTACGGGATGCAATAATTTACTGCCGTTATGACATTCCCCTCGGGTTGCAGCTCCTGTAATGTTTCCGTCTTCATCTACAATGGGGAACATTTCTTCACTATTATCTTTCATATTCATTTGGATTTATAGTGCAAAGATAGGGAATCTATGAACAAAAAATACCATCCGTCTTGAAAGTTACTTTCTGGACGGATGGTAATATATTGCTTATGGATTCGGATTGTTGGATCAAGCCGATTCTTCTATCTTTTCATCGATAGCTGCAATTTTTTTCAGAACCAGTTCCATATCACTTCTCAACCGTTCAATCTTGCGGTTGATTTCAATAACTAAAGTATTTCCTTTCTTAGAAGAAGCCGAAAGGAATCCGAGGTTATTTTCATATGTGTGGATATCGTTCTTCAAACCTTCATAGGTGCGTACAAGCTTTTCCCGGTCGCGATATAAATTGTCTGCCTTACTTAAACCCGATTTGAAATTGCTGAGTTTCTTTTCACTGGCAGAAATGTTCAGTTTATCGAACAACTTGTCTATCATGCCGTGGAATTCGTTATACATACGGTCTTTTTCTTTGAACGGTACATGACCGATAGCGTTCCAATCTTTCATCAGGTCCTTTACTTGTTGAGCTGTAGCATTATCGGTTGTTCCGGCAGCATCTATAGCGGCAAGCTGTTTGATGATTTCCTCTTTCTTGGCCATGTTTTCCAATTCAACCGAACGTTGTGAGTTGGTTGCCTTGTTTTTCTGGGCGAAGAAATAATCGCAAGCACCGATAAATCGTTTCCATACCGCATCCGAATGTTTTTTCGCTACCGGACCGATAGTTTTCCATTCCTTCTGAAGTTTGGTAAGGATTTCAGCCGTTGCTTTCCAATCGGTACTGTCTTTTAGAGATTCTGCTTTTTCGCACAATGCTTTTTTCTTCTCCAGATTGGCAGCCATGCTTTCCTTTACGGATTTGAAGAACGCGGCCTTTCTTCTGAAGAATTCGTCACAAGCAGCTCGGAAACGTTCGAAAATCTTCACATTCATTTTCTGTGGAGCGTAGCCGATGGTTTTCCATTTTGCCTGCAATGCCAGAATTTCCTGGGTCTTGTCTTCCCAGTCCTGGAATGTCTTGAAGGTATCGTATTCCATTGCTTCAGCAATTTCGCAGATAACTGTTTTCTGGTCAAGGTTGTTCTGTTCCTTTTCCTTCAGCATTTCGAAGTGTTGCTGGTGGCGACGGTTTACGACTGTAGATGCAGCTTTGAAGCGTGCCCAGACACTTTCCCGTAAATCTTTAGCTACCGGACCGATGCTACGGAATTCCTGATGTAATTTCTGTAGTTGATGGAAGGCGGAGACTACATCGGGCTCATCCGCCAGTTTTTCAGCTGCTTCACATAAATGTTGCTTCAGTTCCAGATTCTTTCTGAAGTCATATTCACGGAATTCGTTGTTCAGCTTTACCATGTCATAAAACTTTTCAGTATATAACTGGTAACTTTTCCATAATTCGGTGACCTTGCCTACAGGAACTTGCTTGATTTCATTCCATTCCTGTTGCAGCTGCTTGAATTCATTATATATTTTGCCTGTATCTTCTGTGGTTTCTGCCAAAGCTTTCATCTTTTCCAGAATTTCCAGCTTTTTCTTAAGATTGGCTTCTTTTTCCTGTTCAAGTTCTGCAGCCATAGCGCTACGTTTTTCTTTGATGGAATTCATCACATCTTTAAACGCTCCTTCCAATGGATCTGGGGTAGGAGTGAAATCATCAGCATTTCCACCTGCTTCAATAAACTTCTTTTTAGCTGCTTCTTGTTCTGCCTTATGAAGTTTGTAGAAAGTTTGTTTTAGTAAGTCAATTTCCTGTTTGTCTGCGTTGCATGCGTTTTCATTGATTTCTGATAAACGTTCGATTACCTCTTGCTGGGTTTGTTTAGGAGCATACGTAATATTTTCAGAACTTTCAATAGTTGGGACCGAAGTTTCAGGAGTAGCTTCCGGTATAACTTCAGTTAGTGAGCGATTTGTTTCATTTACTTCCATCGTATCTAGATTTTAAAGACTTAACATGGTTATAGTACTTCATTGAGTACAAAATAAACGAATAAAATTTGATTTTCATATTTTTTTGCTAAGTATTTTATGGGGAAATGATAAAAAAGTTATTGATGGTTAAGTGGTTTGGAGTAAAAAGATATAATAAATCCCCAATCGTGTCTACGGGAAGAAGACGATTGGGGAATATCGATAGATTGGAAATATTCTGATTAGGACAGCATGACGGTGATGCCCATATACATCAGCATGCCGATGATATCATTGGTGATAGATATAAACGGACCTGTTGCAATTGCCGGATCGATTTTCAGCTTTTCGAGTGTCAAGGGTACCAATGTACCGAAGATGGATGCAAACATCACTACGGCAAACAGGCTGATGGAAACCGAGTAGCTTACCGTTGCTGTGGCTCCGAAGCGGATAAAGTTGTAGATGTATACCAGCATGGAGATAATGGTGGCATTGATGAGGGCTACAACAGATTCTTTCATCACTTGTTTGAATGTGTTGGCAGCATCGAGGGAACTGTTGGCCAGACCTTGAACGACCAATGCGGATGATTGGGTTCCGACATTTCCTCCCGTACCACCGATCAGCGGAATATAGAGTGCCATTTCAGGGTGGGCGGCAAAGGTGGTATCGAAATTTCCCAGAATCATGGAGTTGCCGATACCTCCCAACATTCCGATAAGAAGCCAGGGTAGTCGGGCTGTCGTCTGGCGGAAAACATTGTCGTGGGTTTCTACATCCTGTGACAAACCGGAAGCCAACTGGTAGTCGCGTTCGGCTTGTTCACGGACTTCATCCATTACGTCATCGACTGTAATCCGACCTACCAGACGGCCGATACTGTCGATTACCGGTACTGCTACCAAGTCGTACTTTTCGATAACTTGAACAACTTCATCCAACGGGGTATCGACATGAACCGAAATCGGGTCTTTTTTCATCACGTGCTTTACCTTGGATACGGAAGGACTGGTAATCATTTTTTTCAGTGGAAATACCCCTCTCAGACGTTCATCATCGTCGACTACATAGACATAGTAGATTTCGTCCATATCTTCGGCCTGCAGACGCATTTCCCGCAGACATTCCGGCATACTCCAATTCTCGTTCACTACAACCATTTCTGTACCCATCAAACCACCGGCTGTATCTTCGTCGTATTTCAACAAATCGACGATGTCACCGGCTTGCTCAATGTCTTCGATGTGGGAGAGGACCTCTTCCTGTTTGTCTTCATCCATGTCGCGGATAATGTCAACGGCATCATCCGAATCCATGTAGTCCACAAAGCGTTTGGCGATGGTTTCCGACGGAAGGACTTCCAGAAATTTCTTACGGACGTCTTCATCCATCTCAATCAGTACGTCTGCTGCCTTTTCATTGTCAAGCAGCAGATAGATATAACGAGCCTCTTCCTCATCCAATTCGTTGCATAACTCTGCAATGTCGGCCGGATGGAGGTCGTTCAATATCTCTTTCAGCTTATCGGATTCTTTATTCTCGATAAGTTCCAATACTTGTTTAACTTCTTCGTTATCCATACTGATTTGTTCTGTTTTCAGCAAAAATGCTGGTTAAAGCCTTTTATTCAGTTTTATCTTCTGTGTTTCCGCTTGTTGCCGGTGCCTTTTCCAAAGCCTGTTCCACCCGATTGGTCAGGTCAATGAATTCCTGTACGGATAGTTGTTCCGGACGTTTGTTGAATAAAGGATCTGCACAGAGCGGATTTCCCTTATCCAATATCGTGGAGATTGAATTTCGTAATGTCTTGCGGCGTTGGTTGAAGGTGGTCTTGACAATCTGCTTGAACAGCTTTTCATTGCAGCCTAATTCCTTCGTTTCGTTACGTGTCATGCGGATGACGGCACTTTTGACTTTTGGAGGCGGGTTGAATACATGCTCATGTACGGTGAACAGGTATTCTACATGATACCATGCCTGTATGAGGACACTTAAGATACCGTATGTCTTGCTTCCCGGACCGGCAGCGATACGTTCTGCCACTTCTTTTTGGATCATACCCGTACAGCAGGGAATCAGATCCTTGTATTCGAGCATCTTGAAGAAAATCTGGCTTGAGATGTTGTACGGATAGTTGCCGGTGAGAACGAACTGTTTTCCGTCGAACAGTTTGCTCAGGTCAAGCTTCAAAAAGTCCTGCTCAATGATATTGTCACCGAGTTGCGCAAAGTTCTCCTTCAGGTATGCGACCGATTCGAAATCTAGCTCCACAACCTTTACCGGTCGTCCTTTCGGAATCAGGAACTGTGTAAGTACTCCCATACCCGGACCTACTTCCAGAATGGGAAGATGGGGGCAGGTGTCAACGGTGTCGGCAATGTCTTTGGCGACCTGCAGGTCTTTCAGAAAATGTTGTCCTAAAAACTTTTTGGGCTTAACTAATTTCATTCCGCTTGTATTTTCTGGGTATAAATTAAGAATTGTAACGCTAAGATATTATCTTTGCATCATGCAAATTTAAGCATTTCTAATTAAATATACATTAGGTTTTGGAACGAACTGAATTAAAAAAACTAATAAATAAGCTTCTACAGGTCGGTCTTTCCGTAGTTTTAGGGGCGGCTATATTGATCTGGACCTATCATGGATTCGATTTCAGTCGGATGTGGGACGTGCTCGACGATGAAATGAATTATGGATGGATGCTGTTCTCATTGGTGTTCGGCGTGTTCGGACATTTGTTTCGTGGGTGGCGCTGGAATCTGGCTTTGGCTCCATTAGGGGAACATCCGAAGGTGGCGGACAGTGTATATGCCATTTTCGTTTCGTATGCTGCCAATCTGGTTATTCCTCGTGTCGGAGAAGTTTCCCGATGCGGTATCTTGGCTAAATACGACAATGTTTCGTTTTCAAAATCATTGGGGACAGTCGTTTCCGAGCGTTTGATAGACTCTGTCTGTGCCTTGTTGATAACAGGGATTACCTTGTTGTTACAGTCGCGTATTTTCGCACGCTTTTTCCATGAAACAGGCACCGACGGTATGTTCATCAAACATTTGTTTACTTCTACCAATTTCTATATTACGGTCGTGTGTATATTGGCGGTACTTGTCTTTTCTGTTTGGCTTATCCGTAATTTGACCTTTTTTGCGAAGGTTAGAGGCTATATTTCCAATATTTGGCAAGGTTGTTTGTCTATTCGTCATGTAGAACATCCTTGGCTGTATATCCTGTATACTGTAGGAATTTGGGTTTGTTATTTTCTCCAGTTCTACGTAGCGTTTTTCAGCTTCAACTTCTCTGCCGATTTGGGCTTGATGGCCGGGCTGGTTATGTTTGTTGCCGGAACGATTGCCGTGATAGTTCCTACTCCGAATGGTGCTGGTCCGTGGCATTTTGCGGTCATTACCATCATGATGATGTATGGGGTGAGTAAGGACGATGCCGGAATATTTGCCCTTTTGGTGCATGGTATTCAAACATTTTTATTAATTTTGTTAGGCATATATGGTTTGGTGGCTCTGCCGCTCACTAATAAAAAGAAATAAGTTATGAGTGAAATCCTTTCTTTAGCTCCACAGAATGTGTGGAAGCATTTCTATTCATTGACTCAGATTCCCCGTCCGTCGGGTCATCTGGAGAAAATTCAGGCATTCTTGGTCGAATTCGGCAAGAGTGTAGGCGTAGAATCATTTCAGGATGAAGCGGGAAATGTAATTTATCGTAAGCCGGCTGCTCCGGGAATGGAAAATCGTAAGACCGTTATTCTGCAGGCCCACATGGATATGGTTCCTCAGAAGACTAAAGATACAGTACATGATTTTGAAAAGGATCCGATCCAGGCATACGTCGATGGTGAGTGGGTGACTGCCAAAGGTACTACTTTGGGTTCTGATGACGGTATGGGTGTCGCCGCTATCATGGCCGTGATGGAGGACAAGAGTCTGAAGCATGGTCCTTTGGTTGCTTTGATCACTGCAGATGAGGAAACCGGTATGTATGGTGCTTTCGGTTTGAAACCGGGTACGATCGAAGGAGATATCCTGTTGAACCTCGACTCGGAAGAGGAAGGTCAGTTGTATATCGGCTGTGCCGGCGGAGAGGATCTTACTGCTACATTGGAGTATAAGGAAGAAGAGACCGATCCGGAAGATGTGGCTCTGAAAGTTACATTGAAAGGTTTGCGTGGCGGTCATTCCGGTATCCAGATCGGTTGGGGGCATGCCAATGCAAATAAGTTGATGGCGCGTTTCATGAATCAGGTGATCGCTTACGATGAGGCTTGCCTGGTTTCCTGGGAAGGCGGCAATATGCGTAATGCGATTCCTCGCGAGTGTGAGGTGGTCATTACCGTACCTGAAACCGAAGTCGAGGATGTCTTGGCTTATGTAGGCGAATGTGAACAGGTTTGGCGTGATGAGTTCGCTACAATCGAAGATGGTCTGAGCTTTACTGCCGAACGTGTCGACCTGCCGAAAATGATGGTTCCTGAAGAAATCCGTGATAATCTGGTCGATGCAATCTATGCTTGTCCGAATGGAGTGGAACGATTCATCCCGACTATTCCTGATATAGTTGAAACTTCTTCCAATCTGGCTATTGTAAATATTGCCGCCGGTAAGGCTTCCATCCAGATTCTTACACGTAGTGCACGTGAGTCGATGAAAGATTACCGGAATACTGCTTTGGAGAGTTGTTTTGCTATGGCCGGTATGCATGTGGAACGTTCCGGAAGTTATTCCGGATGGGAACCCGACGTGAACTCGCCGATTTTGCATGCAATGAAGAAATCGTATAAGGAACAGTTCGGTGCAGAACCTGAAGTGAAAGTAATCCATGCCGGATTGGAGTGTGGTATCATCGGCGCTGTAGTTCCGGGATTGGATATGATTTCTTTCGGTCCGACTTTGGAATGTCCACATACTCCGGAAGAACGATGCAACATTGCTTCGGTTGCCAAGTTCTACGATTTCCTTATTGCAACTTTGGAGAATACTCCTGTCAAGCTTTGATATGACAGGTTGAACGATATCGGAATCCCCGGGAAGTCTCTTTCTCGGGGATTTTTGCTTATTTGATGATTTTAAGGAAGCGTTCTATGTCGCGTCTCATCATTTTATATTGGGGAGAGTTTTTGTAGTTGGTGTTCTTTTGAATGACCAACTCAACGGGAACCTGACTTCGCTGATAGCTGGTAAGTTCGTTCTGAAGTTGCATGTCATGCAGAGCCAAGTCGTGTATCTGCTGTTCTCTTTCCCTGCGAAGTACGGTGCATACGGGAATCAACAGCCTTAGAACTACGTTGTCAAGGATGTGGTGTCCCTGAATATACATATAGGTGTTTTCAGGTAAGACTCCCAATCGGGTGAATTCTTCCTTGAGTTTTTCAATTTCTACAATGGCATTCGGATGTTTGTGTTCCAGATCATGCAGCTTCCGGTTGACTCGTTTCGACATGGCTTCAAGACATCGTTCCGGATGGTGTGTGCTGACCTGATCAAGCTTTACGAATGAACAGAAGTCGAGTAGGGAGAATTCCGAAAGGATGTGTTTCCGGTAGAACCATACCGACCAAACAAAAAGAGGGTAGGCTATTTCGGAATAAATTTTCATGAAGGAAGGAAAGTCGATCAGCATATGATCGTTCAACGTGGCTGTTACACATACTTCATGTAAACCCTCCGAATAGCAGTGGTAGTTCTCTATGGCATAGGCATAGGTCTGCATTACATAAGGGTTTTCTATTATATAGCGGGACGTTTGTGTCCTGCCTTGAAGCAGATAGTCATAATCGCTGTCTACACAGGCGATCATGTTTTCTCCCAATTGGCTGCCCAACTGGTTCATTAGTACAGTCTTTTTCCCTTTGGCAAGCGAGTTGCGTGATGGAAGCATGACCTCGAAATAGCGGGTGTCATCTTCATAGTCGGCTAATAAAGAACGCCAGAAAGATATATCTTCATAGCTTTCGACGTAGGCAACGATTTTTCTTCTTGCTCGTTTGGGTTTCAGACTGTTGGCTGCTCCAATGTAAAGGGAGGTCAAGTTTTCTGTTAGTCTTTTTCCCATAAAGCCAAGGTGTTATAAAGTTATGTCGCTGACTTCGGTCACGGCGTCCATCCAACCGTTCATGATGACAGCCGGAGAGTGGGTTGTCAACACTATCTGTACATTCGGATTCATGTCACGGATAATCGAAATCAGCCGTTGCTGCCATTCTATATGCAAGGAGATTTCCGGCTCATCCATAAACAGAGTGAAGTGTTGCTTGTCTTGTACCAATACGGTCAAGAGGATGACAAGCATTTGTTTTTCGCCGGAGGAGAGCTGGTAAGGCGTCAGGATGTCGCCGTCCTGCTCAAATTTTATCTCATTGCTTTTTCGGATGATTGTTTTCTTCGTTTCACTGAACAGATCGTCCATCAAATCCTGAAAATGGGTTTTAGGTTTGGATACATCGGCCGCTTTTTGCTGGTCTTCAGGATTCCCGCTTGTCAGCAGTTCGATAATCCGGTTGCCGATGTTGACCTGATAATCCAGGTAGCGACGTTCCAACAGGTAGAGTTGCCAGTCAAGTTCCGTTCGTACAAGCTTGTTGCCTATCTTTTCCAATAGATTCGGGTTAAGAAGCGGACGGTCGAAGCTGCGGATTACATCGTAACTGATATAAGTTGCATCGGATGGGCTGAATTCGAATTTTACGCCCGGATGGATTCCGTTAGCCAAGGGTGGATTGTCCTTCTCGTCCAACGTGCTTACTGTGTTGTTCAGGATAGTCGTCTTCCCGATACCGTTGACTCCGCTCAGAATATTGACATCCGGACGGAGATCCCATGCTATATCTTTGCGACCACCCCAAAGGCCTTTTATTTCAATGCGTTTAATGTAGTCTGCTCGTTTTTTCATGGTTGGTCATATTTTATTGAACTACTAACAAAAATAAGGATTATTGCGGAATAAATCAATGTTTCATTCCCTCTTTTTTCGGATAACTCTTACCTTTGTGCGGTAAATTTGTAAAATTATGGAAGGAAAGAATGTCAGAGCCCATGTCGCATTGCTTGGAGCAGCTGCCATGTGGGGCTTGATGTCGCCTATGGGTAAGGCGGCTATGGATGCCGGAATTACCGGTTTGTTGTTGGCCAATATGCGTATGATCGGGGCGGCAGCCTGTTTCTGGGTCGCTTCTTTGTTCGCTCCGAAGGAAAAAGTCTCTCCGCATGACTTGATGATGCTGTTTTTCGCCAGCCTGCTCGGTATCGTATGCAATCAGGGATGTTTTACTTTCGGGCTGTCGCTTACTTCACCGGTCGACGCGTCTATTGTAACTACTACCATGCCGATTGTTACCATGATTCTGGCTGCCTTGTTCCTGAAGGAGCCTGTTACGCCGATGAAGGTTTCGGGCATTTTTCTTGGTTCGATCGGTGCTCTGATGCTGATTCTGAGCAATCATGGTTCGGTGAGCCAGGGTGGAGGAAGTATTTTGGGCGATGCTTTGTGCATTACTGCCCAGATAAGCTTCGCTTGTTATCTGACGATTTTCAAGAAACTGATTTCACGCTATAATGTGTTTACGCTTATGAAGTGGATGTTTACTTATGCCGCCATCTGCTTCATTCCTTTTTCTTACCGTGATTTCTCGGCGATGGATTTTATGTCATTCCTGCCTGTGGTATGGTGGCAGGTAGGATATGTGGTGTTCTTCGGAACCTTCATTGCATACATCTTGATGTTGGTAGGTCAGAAAACCCTGCGTCCGACCGTTGTCAGTATGTATAATTATGTCCAGCCGGTGGTTGGAACCAGTGTTTCTATCCTTTGGGGAATGGGAACATTCGGTTGGATCAAGTCTTTGGCTGCAATCCTTATTTTTGTGGGAGTGTATGTAGTGACTCAGAGTAAATCACGCGCCCAGATGTTGGCCGAACAGAATCAGAAGGAAGAATGAAAGAGAATCCGAATATAAAGTCTCCGGTCCTTTATCTCCAGCATCAGTATGAATTGTTGAAGATGGAGTATGAATATGAAAAGGAACAGTTCAAGCAGCAGACGGAACTGATGGGTATCGGGCGGAAGATCAAACGGGGAATGTGTTGGTATCCGCTGAACATCGGACGTAGTTATTATAATGCGCTCAACCAACTGGTGGTTGAGGTGGAGCGTCGCGAGGATAAGGAAATCGAACATTTGTTCGAGTATGGCCGTCCGGTTTGTTTCTTTACGCAGGAGCTTTCGGGAAAACTGAATTATCTGAATTTCGTTGCGACCGTCAATTATGTGGACGAAGACCGTATGGTGGTGGTTCTTCCCAATGCCGATGCCTTGCTGATGTTGCAGAGCAAGGAGGTTTTGGGCGTACAGCTTTATTTCGATGAAACCAGTTATAGACTGATGTTCGAGGCCTTGAAGCAGGTAATCGGGGCAAAAAATAATCGTTTGGCCGAATTGCGTGATATTTTTCATGGCACACAGCCGGTTTCGACTTTTTCTTTCCAGCCGATCCGTTTCCCTTGGTTGAACCGGACGCAGGAGACAGCGGTGAACAAGGTGCTTCATGCCAAGGATGTGGCCATCGTACATGGACCTCCGGGAACGGGCAAGACTACCACATTGGTCGAGGCGATTTATGAAACCTTGCATCGGGAAAATCAGGTGCTGGTGTGTGCGCAGAGTAACATGGCGGTCGATTGGATCAGCGAGAAGCTGGTCGATCGGGGGGTGAGTGTGCTCCGTATCGGGAATCCGAGCCGTGTGAACGACAAGATGCTTTCGTTTACCTACGAGCGTCGTTTCGAGTCGCATCCCGATTATCCGCAGTTGTGGAGTATCCGTAAGGCAATCCGTGAACTTTATACTAAGGTCCGTAAAGGTTCCGACCGCGAAACGATCCGTACTAAAATCAATTCATTGAAGGACCGCGCTACCGAACTGGAAATCCGTATCAATGAAAGTTTGTTCAGTGAGGCAAGGGTGATAGCGTGTACCTTGGTCAGTAGCGCCAACCGCTTGCTGATGGGACAGAAGTTCGGGACCTTGTTTATCGATGAGGCTGCACAGGCTTTGGAGGCGGCTTGTTGGATCCCGATCCGTAAGGCCGACAGGGTTATCTTGGCAGGCGATCATTGCCAGCTTCCTCCTACTGTAAAGAATCCGCAGGCATTACGTGGCGGATTGGGACATACGTTGATGCAATGTATAGTGAAGAACAAGCCCGAAGCCGTATCATTGTTGGCAGTGCAGTATCGTATGAACGATGAAATCATGCGTTTCTCTTCCGATTGGTTTTATGGAGGTATGCTGCAGTCGGCTCCCGAAGTGAAGTATCGCAGCATTCTCGATTTCGATACCCCGATCGAATGGGTAAATACGGAGGGTATGGATTGCAATGAAGAGTTTGTCGGAGAGAATTACGGTCGTATCAACAAGCCTGAAGCCGAGCTATCCATTAACCAGTTGAAGGAATATATCAACAAGATAGGTAAGGAACGTTTTCTGGATGAGCGTATTGATGTGGGGCTGATTTCACCGTATAAGGCCCAGGTTCAGTATTTGCGTCAGCTGGTGCGCAGGGACAGTTTTTTCAAACCGTATCGGGAAGCGATAACCATCAATACGGTCGACGGATTCCAAGGACAGGAACGCGATATCATTATTATCAGTCTGGTGCGTGCCAACGAAGACGGACAAATAGGTTTCCTGAACGATTTGCGACGGATGAATGTCGCCATCACGCGGGCAAGGATGAAGCTCATTATTTTAGGAGATGCCTCCACGCTTACCAAACATGCATTTTATAAAAAACTGTATGAATATATCGGTTCTTTGAATGAAATAGAATAAATGTACGGCAAAGGCGCTTTCAAGTCACGGGAACAGGCTTGAAGGTGTCTTTTTATGAAAAATGACGTTCTTGTTCCAAACTTTAATCTTTGTGAAACGTTGTATATCAGAAAATAGCTATCTTTGTAACCTGAATTGGATAACCTTATAAATTTATATTATGTTACTCGACTTACTGCAATCATCGTATTTTTCAGTATTCTTGATTGTGGCGCTTGGCTTTATGTTAGGGCGCATAAAAGTAGCCGGACTTTCCCTTGATGTTTCAGCCGTCATATTTATTGCACTTGCTTTCGGACATTGGGGCGTTACCATTCCGAAAGAACTCGGCAATTTTGGTTTGGTATTGTTTATCTTCACTATCGGAATCCAGGCCGGACCGGGATTTTTCCATTCTTTCCGAAGCAAGGGAAAAACTTTGATTCTGATTACTTTACTTATTGTGGCTTCGGCCTGTCTGACAGGAATTGCCATGAAATATCTCTTTGGTATTGATACGCCTATTGTCGTGGGCTTGATTGCCGGGGCGTTGACCAGTACACCGGGTTTGGCGGTGGCTATCGACAGTACCCAGTCGCCGTTGGCTTCCATCGCTTACGGTATCGCTTATCCTTTCGGGGTTATCGGTGTAATCCTGTTTGTGAAATTGCTGCCGAAGATTTTGCATATAGATCTCGAAAAGGAGGCACGGCAGTTGGAAGCTGAACGGCGGAATCAGTTTCCTGTGCTGAAAACATGTCTGTTCCGTGTTACCAATCCGATAGTCTGTGGCCGTAATCTTGCCGATCTGAAAATCCGTCTGATGACCGGAGCGGTTATCTCCCGTTTGCAGCGTGGTGATGAGATTCTTATTCCGAAAGCCAATACAGTGCTTGAAAAAGGTGATTGTCTGCAAGGTGTAGGTAGCGAGGAATCATTGAACAACCTGGCATTGATGTTGGGAACCCGTGAGGAAGGGGAGCTTCCATTGGGTAATATGCAGGTCATCGAATCGTTGTTGCTGACCAAGAAAGATATGGTGGGTAAGCAGTTGTTCGATCTGAACCTGCAGCGTAACTTCGGATGTACGGTTACGCGTATCCGTCGAAGCGGTATCGACCTTTCGCCTTCCCCCGAACTGGAATTGAAGTTTGGTGATAAGTTACTGGTTATCGGCGAACGGGAGGGGGTTCAGGCTGTAGCCCGTCTGTTGGGTAATGATGTGAAAAAATTGTCGGATACCGATTTCTTCCCGATTGCGATGGGTATTGTATTGGGAGTTTTGTTCGGTAAACTGAATATTTCTTTTGGCGACGGAATGTCGTTCTCTCCGGGACTTACCGGAGGTATTCTGATGATGGCTTTGTTCCTGAGTGCGGTCGGCAAGACCGGACCGATTATCTGGTCAATGTCCGGACAGGCCAACCAACTTCTGCGTCAGTTGGGCTTGCTGCTTTTCCTTGCGGAAGTGGGAACTTCGGCCGGAAAGACTTTGGTCGCGACTTTTCAGGAGAGCGGTTTCCTGATGTTCGGGGTCGGAGCGGCCATCACTTTAATTCCTATGCTGCTTGCAGCATTGGTCGGCCGGTTGGTGTTCAAGGTCAGCCTTCTCGATTTGCTGGGTACCATTACCGGAGGTATGACGAGTACCCCGGGGCTGGCTGCTGCCGATTCGATGGTCGACAGTAATATTCCGGGAGTGGCCTATGCTACGGTTTATCCGATAGCGATGGTATTCCTGATATTGTTCATCCAAGTAATATCAATGGTGATAATATAGTTTGTATCAAGAACCTTAATTAAAAGTCAGATGAAAAAAGTATTTGAAGAATTCAAACAGTTTGCCATACGTGGAAATGTTGTCGACATGGCCGTAGGTATCATTATCGGCGGTGCTTTCGGAAAGATTGTATCGTCACTGGTTGCGGATATCATTATGCCGGCTGTCGGAATGATGATGGGTGGTGTAAATTTTGCCGACCTGAAAGTCGTTCTGAAGGAAGCGGTAATGGAAGGGGATAAGGTTATTACTCCCCAACTTGCATTGAATTATGGTAACTTCATCCAGATGATCATCGATTTCATTATCATTGCTTTTTCTGTATTCTTGTTTATCAAGGGTCTTAATGCCATGAAGCGAAAGAAGAAAGAAGAAGCTCCTGCCACACCTCCGGCTCCGCCTGCAGATGTACAGTTGCTGACAGAAATCCGTGATTTGCTGAAGAAGCAGGATGTGAATAAGTAAAACTGGAAGGGTCGTCGAAACGGACGACTGAATAAAAGCCGGTTCTGTTGTCTGGAATATGATAACGGAACCGGCTTTTTATGTGAATGCTTAGAGTTTGCTCAGAAAGCGTTCGCGGTCGACGATGTAGCGGATGTGTCTGCCTTCACCGATAAGTCCTTTGCTGTCGGCAGCCGAAACCTTGAAAGTGAGTTTCCTACCTTCCACTTCTTCGAGTATGGCTGTAGCGGTTACGGTTTCTCCCATAGCTGATGGCTTGATGTGCGACGACTGCATCATGGCTCCTACGGTGGTCGATCCTTCCGGCAGTTCGGATTCTACGGCTTTCATGGCGGCATTTTCCATCAAGGCTATCATGGCAGGTGATGAGAAAACTTCCATATCTCCCGAGCCTAAGGCCAGAGCCGTGTTCGTCTTGTCGACAATTGTTTTACTTGTATAGGTCAATCCTTTTTCCATATATGTTAGTTTATAATTCCATTGCTGAGATCATTGCCGGTCGGACGTTGGAAGATGCGTAGACCGAATTGCGGAAGTACTGCCAGTACATGGTCGAAGAGTTCTCCTTGTATCTGTTCGTAGTAGATCCATTCGGTCGTATCGGTGAAACAATAGAGTTCCAAGGGAAGTCCTTCGGCTGTAGGTTGGAGTTGGCGTACCATTATCATCATGTCTTTGTTTATCTGCGGATGGTTGTTGAGGTAGTGTACCAGATAGTTGCGGAACACTTTGAGGTTGACAGTTTCCTTTTCATCTTTGTCGGCATCGGTCATCCATCCTTTCGACTTGAATTTCTTTCGTTCTTCTTCCGTACAGAACCGTACAGTCGTCATGTCGATATTGATGAATCGTTTGATGCGTCGGCCTCCGCACTCTTTCATTCCTCGCCAGTTCTGAAACGAATCACTGACCAAAGCGTAGGGTGGCAGTGTCGTGATGGTCTTGTCGAAGTTCTGTACCTTTACGGTTGTGAGGCTTACCTCAATAACATATCCGTCGGCTCCGTATTTGGTCATCGTAATCCAGTCGCCGGGGCGCAACATGTCGTTGGCCGAAAGTTGGACACCTGCCACAAGACCGAGGATACTGTCCTTGAATATCAACATCAGCACGGCGGCTGAAGCTCCCAGTCCGGCAAGGATGGTGGCTGCATTCTGGTTGATCAGAATGCTTAGAATCAGAATGATTCCGATGGCTATCGCTATCAGGTTCATCATCTGATAGATTCCTTTCAGCGGACGGTTGCGCAGGCTCTCGTGCTCGTTCGATATATCATACAGCGAGTTGAGAAACGTATTGATAAGCATCAGAGTCGTAATGACTACATAGATGGAACAGGCCTTTTCCAAGATGGTGAGCAGATTCGGCATGTCCGAGAAAGCCAAAGGCAGCAGGATATATAACATGATGGGAGGTACCATCCTGCAGAATCCGGTAAGCATCTTGTCGTTGAACAGGTAATCGTCCCATTTGGCTTTGGTCTTGGCCGTAATCTTTTCCACAATGGGGATGACAAGATGACGTACAAGCTTGGTTACTACATAGGAGATGATGATAATGCTGGCCAGTAAGGTCAGCCGTACACTCCAACTGGTATAATCGGGGTCGATACCCATGTCGGTGAACCAGCCGGCGATATATTGGCTTATTTCTTTCATAACAGATATTTTCGGGTTTATGTAGACAAATATACAAAGGATTTTATTATTTTAGGGGGTGAGATTGAAATAAGACATGGTCGTTTCATTAATATTAAGTATTCGCTTATGACATTCATGTTTCGGATCGGTTTGGTTTTGATGCTCGTATTGGGCTGTATATCCTGTCTGCAGGATGATGCTCCGAAAGCAGAAGAACGGGTGAGGGTAGGTGACAAGCTTCCCCGGTTCGATGTCGTGATGAATGACGGCAGCCGCCTTTCCACCTCCCGGTTGGAAGGAAAAGTGTCGGTATTGGTCTTTTTCTCAACAGGTTGCCCCGACTGCCGGAAGGAATTGCCGGTCGTGCAACAGCTTTATGACATATATAAAGATAATGCGGAAGTGGAGATTGCCTGCATCAGCCGTGCCGAAGGGGAGAACTCTATAAAAGCTTATTGGCAGGAACAAGGGCTTACCTTGCCATATTCGGCCCAGACCGACCGTACTGTGTACGAATTGTTCTGTACCACTGGCATTCCACGTATCTACATAGCATCCCCGTCTTCGACGGTTCAGTTTATCTTTACCGACAATCCGCTTGCCACATTGGATGATTTACGGCAGGCTGTAGCATCCTGTTTATAAGATTGTCATGTTTCTTTTATGGTTTCTGAATGTGTTGGATGCATTTTCTTGGTATATCTTTTTGCAAAACCAATCGTTTGATTAAATTTGCTGCCAGAAAATTACTAATACCAAAAATAAAATCTAATGAGTTTGAAAATCGTAGTTTTGGCAAAACAAGTTCCCGATACTCGTAATGTTGGGAAAGATGCCATGAATGCCGACGGAACTATCAATCGTGCGGCGCTTCCGGCAATCTTCAATCCGGAAGACTTGAACGCCTTGGAACAGGCACTCAGACTGAAAGACACACATCCGGGTTCTACCGTAACCATCTTGACTATGGGACCGGGCCGTGCCGCAGAAATCATTCGTGAAGGATTATACAGAGGTGCAGATAACGGTTATCTGCTGACCGACCGTGCATTTGCCGGAGCCGATACTTTGGCTACTTCTTATGCGTTGGCTACTGCCATCCGTAAGATCGGTGAATATGATATTATTGTAGGTGGTCGTCAGGCTATCGATGGTGATACCGCTCAGGTAGGTCCTCAAGTTGCCGAAAAGTTGGGCTTGCCTCAGGTTACCTATGTAGAAGAAATCGAGGAGGTTGCCGGCGGACGTATCCGCGTAAAACGTCATATCGACGGTGGTGTGGAAACTGTTGAGGCTCCGCTTCCTATCGTGCTGACCGTTAACGGTAGTGCGGCTCCTTGCCGTCCGCGTAACGCGAAACTGGTGCAGAAGTACAAACGTGCTTTGGGGGCACAGGAAAAGGCTGCCATTACCAAGGATGGCGGTGAACTGGCTTATGCCGATCTGTATGAAAAACGCCCGTACCTGAACATTACCGAATGGAGTGTAGCCGATGTGAACGGCGATACTACCCAGTGCGGTCTTTCGGGTTCTCCTACCAAGGTGAAGAAAATCGAGAACATCATCTTCCAGGCCAAGGAGAGCAAGACTATTTCAGGCAGCGATGCAGATGTAGAAAACTTGATTGTTGAACTGTTGGCTAACCATACTATCGGATAAAGACTATGAATAACGTATTTGTATATTGTGAGATGGAAGGCAAACATGTTGCCGATGTCAGTCTCGAACTTTTAACCAAAGGTCGTAAGTTAGCCAACGAATTGGGTTGCCAGCTTGAAGCAATCTGTGCAGGCAGCGACCTTGCAGATGTAGAAAAACAAGTATTGCCTTACGGTGTCGACCGTGTTCATGTGTTCGACGCTCCGGGCTTGTTCCCTTATACTTCCCTTCCGCATACTTCTATCCTTGTCAATCTGTTCAAGGAAGAAAAACCGCAGATCTGTCTGATGGGTGCAACCGTTATCGGTCGTGACCTCGGTCCGCGTGTTTCTTCATCGTTGAAGAGCGGTCTGACTGCCGATTGTACCCAGTTGGAAATCGGAAGTCATGAAGACAAGAAAAGCGGAAAGACTTACGAAAATCTGTTGTACCAGATCCGTCCGGCATTCGGCGGTAACATTGTCGCTACCATCGTAAATCCGGAACATCGTCCACAGATGGCTACTGTCCGCGAAGGTGTGATGAAGAAAGAAATAGTCAATGCCAATTACAAAGGAGAGGTAATCCGTCACGATGTAGCCAAGTATGTACACGATACCGATTATGTCGTGAAGGTAATCGACCGTCATGTTGAAAAGGCAAAACACAACCTGAAAGGCGCTCCGATTGTTGTAGCCGGCGGTTACGGTATGGGTAGCAAGGAAGGTTTCGATATGTTGTTCGAACTGGCAAAAGAACTTCATGCCGAAGTAGGTGCGAGCCGTGCA
Source organism: uncultured Phocaeicola sp. (assembly GCA_944321335.1). Lineage (GTDB taxonomy): Bacteria > Bacteroidota > Bacteroidia > Bacteroidales > Bacteroidaceae > Phocaeicola. The sequence goes on from CALUKX010000001.1 coordinate 187,610, forward strand.
GCCGTCGATGCAGGTTATTGCGATCATGACCGTCAGATCGGTCAGACCGGTGTGACCGTTCATCCGAAACTGTATATCGCTTGCGGTATCTCCGGTCAGATCCAGCACATTGCAGGTATGCAGGATGCAGGTATTATCATCTCAGTGAACAGCGACCCGAATGCACCGATCAACACTATCGCTGATTATGTAATCAACGGAACCGTGGAAGAAGTCATTCCGAAAATGATTAAGTACTACAAAAAGAACAGTAAGTAATGGCAAACTTTTATACAGAACATCCGGAATTACGCTACCATCTGAATAATCCGTTGATGGAGCGTATCTGCGAACTCAAGGAACGCAGTTATAGAGATAAAGACGAATACGATTATGCACCGCAGGATTGCGCCGATGCAATCGATTCTTATGATAAGGTCTTGGAAATTACCGGTGAAATTACCGGTGAAGTCATTGCTGCCAATGCTGAAGGTGTTGACCAGGAAGGTCCGCATCATGCAAACGGCCGCGTGGAATATGCTTCGGGTACTAAAGCCAATCTCGATGCAATGGTGAAGGCCGGTCTGAACGGTATGACAATGCCTCGCCGTTTCGGTGGCTTGAACTTCCCGATCACTCCTTATACGATGTGTGCCGAAATCGTGGCTCAGGCTGATGCCGGTTTCGGTAATATCTGGTCACTGCAGGACTGTATCGAAACTTTGTACGAGTTCGGTAACGAGGACCAGCACAGCCGCTTCATCCCTCGTATCTGTGCGGGTGAAACCATGTCAATGGACCTGACCGAACCGGATGCAGGTTCCGACTTGCAGAGCGTTATGTTGAAGGCCACTTACGATGAGGCCAACAACTGCTGGCGCTTGAACGGTGTAAAACGTTTCATTACCAACGGTGATGCAAACATCCACCTCGTATTGGCCCGTTCGGAAGAAGGAACACACGATGGCCGTGGTCTGTCTATGTTCATCTACGACAAGAACGACGGTGGCGTGGATGTACGTCGTATCGAAAACAAATTGGGTATCCACGGATCTCCTACTTGTGAATTGGTATATAAGAATGCGAAAGCCGAATTGTGCGGCGAACGTAAGTTGGGCTTGATCAAGTACGTCATGGCATTGATGAACGGTGCCCGTCTGGGTATCGCGGCTCAGTCGGTAGGTTTGAGCCAGGCTGCATACGACGAAGCATTGGCATACGCTAAAGACCGCAAGCAGTTCGGTAAGGCTATCATCGAATTCCCGGCTGTATACGATATGCTGGCTACTATCAAGGCTAAACTGGATGCAGGTCGTGCCTTGTTGTATCAGACTTCACGTTATGTTGATATCTACAAAGCATTGGATGATATCGCCCGCGAACGCAAGCTTACTCCGGAAGAACGTCAGGAACAGAAACGCTATGCGAAACTGGCCGACAGCTTCACTCCGCTGGCAAAAGGTATGAACTCCGAATATGCCAACCAGAATGCATACGACTGTATCCAGGTACACGGCGGTTCCGGTTTCATGATGGAATATGCTTGTCAGCGCATCTATCGTGATGCCCGTATCACCAGCATCTACGAAGGAACAACTCAGCTGCAGACCGTTGCCGCTATCCGTTATGTTACTAACGGCTCTTATGCCGCAACCTTGCATGAATACGAATTGGTTCCTTGTGCTCCCGAATTCGAATGTTACATGGATCGTATCAAGGAAATGACACGTAAGTTCGAAGCATGTACGGCTGCAGTCAAGGAAACACAGGATCAGGAACTGCTCGATTTCGTAGCCCGCCGTCTGTATGAAATGGGTGCTGTAAATGTGATGAGCCATCTGTTGCTGCAGGATGCGACCCGTGCTCCTGAACTCTTCGCCAAGTCTCTTGATGTCTATGTCGACTATGCGGAATCTGAAATTGAAAAACACTTCAACTTTATCCGTAAGTTCAAGGCAGAAGAGTTGGGTAACTATCGTAAATAAGTATCGTATTACTCAATAGACTAAAGGCCGCTTCGGGTATTACTGAGGCGGCCTTTTCTCGTCGTGTGTCCCCTTGAAATCTGTTTTTCAGGAATTTAAATTGGAAAAATTAACCTTTTCTAATAACAATATATTAATTAACATGTTTCTATAACATATTTTTGTTTATCTTTGTACGGAAATTTTTTAATCCTAAACAAACTAGATTATGAAAAAGAGATCGTTATTGGCAATTGCATTTGCTGCTTGTACTTTGGCTGCGGGTGCACAGGATGCCTATGTGGGCAACAAGTTCTTTGACAACTGGTCCCTCGGTTATAGATTCGGTGGTATTACACCGTTGGCTCATTCAGCCTTCTTTAAAGGAATGCGTGCTACCACAGGTCTTGAACTTAGCAAACAATTGACTCCGACTTTCGGTTTGTCATTTGAAGGTTTGGCTGCTATAAATACATCAGTTAGTAGTAATGCTTTTGATGCTGCCAACTTGGGTGTTAACGGACGTGTTAATCTGTACAACCTGTTCGGTGGTTATCAAGGTACTCCAAGATGTTTCGAAATTGAAGCTGTAGCAGGTCTTGGTCTGGGACATGACTTCAACAACCAAGGTTATACTCACGACCGTACTTACATCGTTTCACGTTTCGGTTTCAATTTCAACTTCAACATGGGCGAGCAGAAAGCTTGGACATTCAATATCCGTCCGGCATTGGTTTATCGTTCAGGTGGCGAAAAATACGATGGAAGCAAACAGTCTGAACGTCTGGCTTTGAGTAAGAATCGTGGTGCCTTCGAATTGTTGGCCGGTATCACTTACCACTTCAAGAACAGCAACGGTGAACATTATATGACTATCCAGAAACCTTATAATCAGGATGAAGTGGATGGTTTGAACAAGACTATCAATGATTTGCGTGCAGCAAATGCTCGTCAGAACGAAGCTATTTCTGCTGCAAATGCTGAAAATGCCCGTTTGCAGAATGCTGTAGTTGAAGCTCAGAACACTGCTAAGCAGGTTGAAACTATCGTCAAGAATACTCACTCCAAGTCTTTGGAATCTGTAGTGACATTCCGTCAGGGTCGTACAACTATCAGCGCTGACCAGTTGCCGAACGTAGAACGTATCGCTACATACATGAAGAATAATCCGAAGAGTACAGTTTCTATCAAGGGTTATGCTTCTCCTGAAGGTAGTGCTGAAGTTAACGCTCGTATTGCTCAGCAGCGTGCGGATGCCGTTAAGAATATGTTGATCAACAAGTATAAGATCAAAGCTAACCGTATCACTGCAGAAGGTCAGGGTGTAGGTGACTTGTTCTCTGAACCGGACTGGAACCGTGTAAGTGTTGCTACATTGAGCGAAAACGACGCTGATTGATTTGCGGTAGAGTTCAAATACTAATTTATTAATATAATTTAATGCCAGATGGTCTGCTTGTGGACTGTCTGGCATTTTTTGTATATTTGTTTATCAACCAATCTGTATTCGGTATGGCAAAGAAAGAAGAATATAAGCTGAAGAACCGGGAGTTTCTGGAAGAACTGGCTACTCAGGATGGTGTAATAAGGCATCCGTCGGGCCTTTTATACAAAGTTCTGCAGAAAGGAACAGGTACGCAATGCCCGAATTTGCGTAGCATTGTTTCGGTGCATTATAAAGGGGAATTGATAAACGGACGGGTGTTCGATAATTCATGGGAACGCAACTGCCCGGAAGCATTGAGGCTGTCGGAGGTGATCGACGGTTGGCAGATTGCTTTGCAGATGATGCATGTGGGTGACCGTTGGATGGTCTATATTCCATACGAGTTAGGATACGGAACCCGTTCATCCAGTCCTATTCCCGGTTACTCGACATTGATTTTCGAAATCGAATTGTTCAGCATTGCATGATAAAAAAGCGGAGGGATGATGCCGTAACATCATTCCTCCGCTTTCCTGTTGTCCGGAAGGGAGTCTTTATTTCTTGACTTTCTTTCCGTTGATATAAAGGTTCTTCATCGTGATGTCACTTACATTCTCAAATTTATTTCCTTTCATGGAAACATTGTTGAAGCTGCAGTCTTCTACGGTGATATTCGATACATGTTTGTCATCTTCCAAACCTATGGCTACGATGCCATATTTGCTCTTTTCACAGGTAATGTTCTTCAGATGGACATTGCGTACGGTTGGGTCAAAGCCTCTGTTGCATTTTTCTCTAGGTTCGTATTGTAGGTTAATCTTTAGCACCGCTTCTTTGCATTGACCGACTTTGACATTCCGTACGAAGATATTTTCGATGACACCTCCACGGCAGGTGTTTGTCTTGATTCGGATGACACGGTCGAGTTCGGGGCTGTCCATCTCACAGTTTTCTACAAATAGGTTACGGTATCCGCCCGAAATTTCACTTCCTACCACTACACCGCCGTGGCCGTTTTTCATCTGGCAGTTGCGGACGATGATGTTTTCACTCGGCCGGTTCCATTTGCGCCCGTCCTCGTTCCGTCCCGATTTGATGGCTATGCAATCATCTCCTGTATCGAACAGGCAATCCTCGATCAGTACATTCTTGCAGGATTCGGGGTCGCAGCCGTCACCGTTGGGACCTCTGTTGTAGATTTTGACTCCGCGTACAATCAGACTTTCGCAGAGCAGCGGGTGGATGACCCAAAAAGGTGAGTTCAATAAGGTAACATCTTCTATCAAAATTGTATTGCAGAGATAGAAATTGATGAGTTGTGGCCGGAGTGCATCTTCGGGAGTCATGACACGTTCGTATATCGGGCGTTTCAGCTCGGCGTATCCCATCAGCCGTTCGCGGCTTCCCAAACGTTGGCTTGCCATCCCTTCCTTCCATCCGTAATGAGGAGCGCCGACCATCGGCCACCATGCATCCATCGAACCTTGTCCGTCTATAACACCTTTTCCTGTTATGGCAATGTTCGTTTCTCCATAGGCATAGATCAGCGGGTGTGCATTGTAGCAGTCAAGACCTTCCCATCGGGTAAGCACTGCTGGAAAATAAAGTTTCTGATCGGTTGCAAACTTCAATGTAGCGCCTTCCTCCAGGTGAAGGTTGACGTTGCTTTTCAAGGTAATCGGTCCGGTATGGAATGTTCCTTTAGGAATGAGCACAGTGCCCCCACCGTTCTGACTGCAGGCTATTATGGCCAGATTGATTGCTTCGTGACAAGGTGAATCCGGGGTATCTGTCTTGGCTCCGAATTCTGTGATGTCATAAATCCGATCGGGAAAGCTTGTCCGCTTGATCTGTTGTTCGATGGTGTCACATTGTTCGAATGCTTTGTCGAAATCAATTTCCGATGCCGATAGTGTTGTGCAGAATAATGTGGCTAAGCAGACGCTGCTTATTTTTTTCCACATGCCGGATGTTTGGTAAGGATAATTTTTTCTACTCATTTTATGCTTTTCATTGTTTTGTGGTTATTAGTTCCCAAAGTTAATGTTTATATTTTAGATTATGAACAGTTGTTGCTTGCTTTTCTTTTTTGTTCAGTTCTTGATTTATGGAGGTGAAAGTTTGTACGTAATATCTGTAGTGATTTGACGCTGGAATGTCTTGATGTTTCCGCAGTATTCCTTGGCATATCCGAAAATATCCCTTGAAATGTTGCGGAAGATTCCTTCGTCCGAGGTGTGAAACGGCTTGACGTCCCCGGTTTGATGTCTTCGGCTTTGGTGAAGAAATTCATGAATTTCTGATGGAAAATTCATGAATTTGTCCGTGAAATGTCAGGCCGTGCTGTCGGAAATTTCCATTTCCGTCCGGGTGAAGTCCCCGATTGTCCGTTCCTTTTCTCCGTTTCGGGTGAAGGATGGTGTTCGGGGTGTCACTTCCTGTCAGTATGTTTCAGTATCCGTGCATTTTCCCCTTCCTCTCCCTATTATATGATGTTTTTATCTTTCACATCCTTCACGAAGTAGTTAATTGGTTGAAAATCAGATTGATATTCCGGTTGTACTAATGGGGTATCCTTCACGCTTGATTCACGATTCCGTCTAACTGCTTGATAACCAACGAAATCTATGGTTCACGCTTGCTTCAGTCCCGTCTTCTTGCCGGCCGTTTCCATCATCCGTTCTCGGCTCAGGTGGAAGTTTCCCTTGTGGTGCAGCTCGCTTTTTCCTTTCTTCTCCTGAAATGTGAAGGATGTGAAGGATAAAAGATACCAATTTTACTAGGGTGTATATCCGGAGGTCTTGATGTAACATAGGGGACATTCCCTTGGATCCGATGTAACATACGTGCAAGTGCGCGCATTGCGTGCGCACGCGAATAATAACAAGGTGGGCTTTCAGGCCGACTTCTTGTCCTCCGGCGGTCTACTGAAAATTTTTTCGTCCTATAATCCGAAGATAAACAGCCGCTTACGGAAAAACCGGATAAAAAGCCGGAAAAAAGTTTTGCGATACGCTTGCAGAATCGGAAAAAGTGCGTACCTTTGCATCCGCTTTCGAGAGGGAAAGACGCTGAGGTGATGAAATGATGAAAACAAGGGAATAAAAATCCGCTGAAAATTTGGCGGTTTGAAAAACTTGCCTTACCTTTGCAGACACTTTCGCCAACGGAAGTTTGAAAACAAGAAATAGTTCTTTGAAAGACTTTAGATAAACAAACAAGATGTAGTACAAGAGTAGTCATAGCAATGATGTTATGACGAA
>CALUKX010000002.1 GCA_944321335.1 uncultured Phocaeicola sp.
CCTTTGTTCATAGTTTGCAAAATTGGCTGTTTATACCTTCTTGCAAAACTATGATTTCTAATCGAAAAATTTTATTATCCTCGTAACTAACTGATTATTAATCAATAATAGCTGTTTTGGCGAATTTTCTCCGGACAGCAATGATCGGGTTATTAAATTAAAAACGGAGCAAAATTACTCCTTTCAGAAATATAATCAAGTGTATTAAGAAAAATTCCGACTCGTTGGAGCTATTTAGCCGAATTCCGTTGGTAGAACAGCAGCATTATACAACACACAAGGTACAAGATATCGAATTCCCTCGGAGATAAATGCAGGAAATCATCCAAGCGTGTATACGCCAGGCAACAGAAAAACTGGGATACGAAGAAAAGGATCACGAAATATCCCGAAAAACGGATAAAGCCATACGACATGCCTTGAACTATTTCATGATCCGACCTATATATATCGATAGCGTAGCCGTAAACGACCGCCATCAGACCTATACTGACAGACAACAGATAGCCCAACCCACTTACAAACGGAGAATCGGTCAATGTTCCTTGGATACTTCTCACCACGTTCCACGGTCCGAAAGCCAGCAGACAACAAACAGCACAACAGACCGCTCCAGTAGTCAGGCTAAATACAAAAGCCCTTTTCTCTTTCCTCGACAGCTTCTGACCACGGAAAACCAAACGCCGGCAAAGGTTCCACAACCCCGAATGTAGCCACAGTCCCACGCCGAAAAGCAATACGAGCATGTTGCCGAGAAAAGGAGCGTCAAGAAAATTATATACGACATTGCGTAACGTCCAGCGCAGTCCCTCCGGACTGAGCAGATTCTGAACTCCTGCCCAGCCGTATATACTTCCCACCCACGACAGAACCGCTATCAATATCGTAAGAAGAAAGAACAAAGTCGCCGGATGTATGAACCGCCTATTCATCGTCGGGTTCCAAGTTATCTATGTCGAGTATACGCAATTCGAAAGCACGAGTCACCAAACGGCAAGCGTTCACTCCGCTGCGTTCATCCGCCCGGAACAACCGGTTCACCAGTTCGTTCTGCCGTTTCTCTATCGACTTCACTCCAAAAGGCATCGCCTTCAAGTTGGTTATCATCTCTTTTGTATACCCTAACGCAAGATGTCGGAGCAGGCGTTCATCATATTCATCAATATCATAATTGATGATAGCTTCCTGACGCCGTTGTTCTGTAGCGACCGACTCCTTGAAACGTTCCACAATCTTTTCCAGAATCGGATAGTTGAAGACCAGTTTCTTACCTGCCATGACGGCTTCCACATCGGTAGCGGTGAGCAATTCTCCTGTTTTCAGGATAATTCCGTCGGCGCCGGCATTCAAGGCATCAACCCACAACTTTTCGTTGAGCACTTCGCCGGTAAATATCAAGACCTTCAGTTCGGGATGTTCTCTATGAAGACGCGCACAGATGTCGACCCCGATTGTGGTAGATCCTCCCAATCCCAGATCCAGCAGGACCAGGTCGGGCAACTGCCTGTCAAGCAGAGTCCAGAATTCCTGTTCCGTCATGGCCGTACCAATGACTTCCGCATTCGGTATTTCGTGACGGAAAATCTCCTCCGTCCCTTTCAATTCCAATTTGACATCTTCTACAATGATTACTTTAAATTTCTCCATATCATTCGTTATTCGTTATTTTTTAGACTTAAACGGGATGGTAAACCAAACAGTGAAACCACCGTCCACAGGTTCGGCATTGATACGGCAGCCACGTCTGCCGGCAAACCCATCATGATCGCGAATTATCTGTTTGCAAACCAAATACTCGGTACCGACAAACTCACCGTTCTCATTCTGGTGCATCAAGCCAAGCGAAGGATAAAAGAAACTGTTCAGCTCTTCCTGCGTAAACATACGCCTGAAATCGGTAAAATCGAAACGCACGAAATCGCCTTCCCTCTTCACCTTCAAGCTCAAAGTTCCGGACTGCCGGTACCTGACAGCTTCATCGACCAGATTCTCCAACAGGTATGCCATAAGCACCTTATCTCCCGCCCCTATCAATCCAGCCTCTACATCCAACTGCAAATCTAATGTATAACCCAGTTTTTTGGTGCATTTTTTTAAATATTTTGTAATATGTCCGGCCAATGCGGCCACATCTACATCAGTACGGCGGAACGTGATTTCATCCAACTGGCGTGCAGCACAGGAACTCAACAACGTAAAAATATCCTTGTAATAATTGACCAACTCATCAATGGTCTGCAACTGATACTTCTCTTCCTCTTCCGAAACGCCATCGCCAGCATTGAGCTTGTCGATAATCTGCTTGATACGGTTCGGATAATAAATCGTTTCATGCTTGATGGTCGACAAGCAATTGTCGAGCACCATATTCTGGACATGCAGCATATTTTCCTCAAACAACGCACGACGTGCATCGTCTTGTGCCAATTCAATATCATTATACTTCCGTTGGACACGCACGATTCTATTATACAAGACAACAGCCAGATATCTCACCGCCAGTTCAACAAGAAGACGGTCTTCTTCACGATTATATGCCTGCGTAATCTTGATAGCCAGGACACCTACGCAATGCTCCTCTCCTCCCACTTCCACTTCCAACGGCAGGCAGGTCCATGCATAAGCCTCCTTCCACACCGTCTGCCGGCGGTTGAAACAACGCTCCATCTGTTCTTTCAGTTCCTCATCATCTTTTTCTTTCAGGAAAGCGAACTTCAACCGGTGGGATTCTTCATCATATACCCCCAACGCCATATTGGACAACGGAACGAGCTCGTTCATTTCATTGAACAAAGGACCTTGGGTTATGATATCTTCCAGATTCACCTCCTCCTGACCGACCGGTTGCACCGAGGTAAATATCGCCTTATTTATGGTAAACACCTGTTCCATGTTGTACCGATAATGCAACCGATGACGCAAATACAACAGATAATATCCGACCAGACAGCCCACCACCAAAAGAACAAACAAGCCGAGAGCGACGATCTTATTGTTGGTCGACTGTTGCATCCTCCTGCAATATTGTCCCAATGAATGGTCCTGACTAAGCTGTTTGTAAAGCACGGTATAGGCCGTATTGTTATAAAAATAGGTCGGGAAATCCTTGACAGCCAACCCTGCAACAGCCGCTTCATTACGCACATCCAGAAGGATATAATAATCGGTACTGAAATTCTGTGCCAGCCATGCCTGTTCTGCAGCGTCAGTATTTTCGCTATAAAGCTTCAACAGAGGTGATTTACGCTTTGAATAGCGCATGTAATGAACATTCATATAATATAAAACGCTGTCAGCGTAAACCAAAGCATCTTCGTATTGTCCGTTTACATTGCAATCGTAAACCTTGTTGGCGTAATCGTTGGCGATGACCAGAAGGCTATCATAACCGGCTTCCGACTGCATCTTTGCCGATCCTTCATTCGTTCCGGAAGATGAACAGCCTGCACCGAGAACGGAAAAGCCGACCACCTGCAATATCGAAAGCATTTTCCGTACTCCTTTCGGAAGACGGAATATAAAACGACTACCTTTCCCCGGGGCACTCTCAATATCGAACTTACATACATGGAAGACACTGTTGGTTTTCCGATACTTTTCAATGATACCCTTGCAGTTCATCAATCCGAACCCATGTCCCTTCTGTTTCAGAAGAGCCTCCGTATCGCCGGCGGTAGACATTCCTATCGTGCCGGAATCATATACTTTCTCGCCCAGAATCCGTTGTACATCATCGGCCGAAAGTCCGGGACCGTCATCCTGTACGGCAATCTCGACAAAACTTTCGCTTTCTTGGGCTGAAATGACTATTCGTCCACCTTCAGGAGTATATTTACGCGCATTCTCCGCCAAGGTGTTAATCATAAACAGGGTGAGTGCCTTATCCGCTTTCACAACAGCCTCGGTAGGCTCTACCCACAATTCCTGATGCTTCATTTCAAAGGCACGGCGGCCCTTTACGATCATCTGGAACAATTCGTCTAACTCGAAGTTTTCGATATTCAAGCTCAATGCCCCTTGCCGCATTTTTATCCACAAGGCAAGAATATCATTGTATTCATTGATCCGGGTTATCAGTTCATCGATATACACAAACTTCCCCTTCTTTATCTTCTCATCATTCACGTATGAAGCACTCCGTAACTTGTGTACTTCATTGACAACGCGATCGATATAAGGCAGAATACCTGTAACAATAGACAGACAAGCCTTTTTCAATGTATTCTGACGTTTGTTCTCACAGACATGCTGTTCGTGGATATATTGTTCCTTCTCAAGCCGCCGTTTCTCATCGTCGAGAGAAACCAGGTTCAGTCCATTTTCCAACGTCCATGCCAAATAAGGCAACAACAGCCGGAGCAGGCTTATCCCTTCCTTCTTCAAAGGGGAAGGCAAAGCCAAAGAAAGTTGTCCGATGACCTCCGATTTTCCCGGAGAAACCAAATCAAAGGTATAGAACGAAGTCCCAACCGGTGGCTGAAGCATATCGGCATCTTCGGTCGACTGTCCTACGGAATTTCCCTCATTAAGAGTAATTTTCATATCTGCCGCCCCGAATATTGACAAGAAATCGGATTTGATGGTCTGTTGCACTGCATCTACCACTTCTTCATTTTCCGTCGCATAAACCGGCACTGCCGACGTTATTTTACGGCACAGGTCCTGAACATGCTTAAGGATGTACAGATATTGCCTGTTCCTTTTCCTCCACAAGCGGTTCAACAAGACGAAAAGCACAACCAGTACCAGCAGTCCCAATATCACCATAGCCAAAAGCAGATTCAATTGTTTCGCCTCCGAAGCCAATGCGGCATACCGGCTTTCCAAAGCCTTATCCTGACGTGTAAAGTCAAGTAAATCCAAATATATGTTCCTGTTATAATCCGATTCCGGCTTCATCCCCATAGCCGAATATGTACGGCTCAACTGTTCACGCAGCCTCAGGATCCCTTCAGGAACCGTCTTTATATCGTTATCTACAATCCATTGCAATTCAACAGGCTCTCCTGCATTCTTGACAAACGTCTTCAGGCAATCTGTACTATCCTTCATTTGATAATACTTGGCATGATGCATATTGATATACGACAATGCCTCTTCCAGATTAGGAAGCGCCTTTTCGGGTTGTCCGGTATAATTATAATACGTGGCGATGGTACGGTATGTTCCGGAAATCTGATACCAATCGTCATATTGTTTGAAAAGTTTCAGTGCCTCTTGCGCACAATAAAGCGGCAAGCTGTCGATCGGCAGGTTCTTATCGTTGACCAACCTCAACACATTCGACTGGTTCTCTTCAAGCAGGATCCTGTTTTTATGGAAATTAAGCAATTCAGCAATGGCCTGCAAAGCATTTGCTTCAAAGAACTTATATCCGCCCGACCGGGCTAACATCAGACAATTGGCCAACTGGCGCAACTCTCCCATCACAACCTTTTCCCTGGTCGGAGCTTCATACAGGCCTCCCGAACCGCGCATATACCGATAATACAGCCACTGAGCCGTATCATTTTCCAGCATATCGTCTGTAATGGCATTTATTGCATGCAATGACTCCTCATTTTGCTGCAAATAATAATAATACGTACTGGAAACGATATAGAATTCTGAAAGCGCATAATGGTAACGTTTCAATTCGTTCGGGTCGGCGATAAGCGATTCGTCTTCACTGATCCGTCTCATCCGGCGTAAAGCCTGATTACGATAATCGTAAAACTCCTTGTTCATTGATGTACGCTGACAAATCTTCATCAGCCCCACGTCCGAGATAAGCAGGTCTATTTCATTGTCACCGACAGACAATGCTTTGTGAAACAGACGAGAAGCCTGTTCAAAATCCATCTTCATAAATGAATGGAATCCGAGATTGTTCAGCGCTTCCGTCATTATATCGGTATTCCCGTCGGCAAGGTCATAAGCCTGCCGTGCCATTGCGAAACAAGAATCAAGGTCTTTATACCTCAAATCGTATGCAAGTCTGTTGAGAGAATCCGCTCTATAAAACTGTGTGTTCCGGTCGGCTCTTCCCAAACAAGCACAGCAACATATCATTATCGATACGGTTAAAATTGTCAGAACAAACTTTTTCATACGGATTTACAGCTAACTATCTTCCTACAAAAATACAAATTCCATAGTGAAGAAGTGAAACAAAATATAAGAAAAAAGAAAAGGCTGTATCATTCTTTTTCAAAAAGAACGATATAGCCTTTTTTGGATCAAAGTGTAAGCTCTCTTATTTTTTAGAAGCTTCCAAAGAAACTTTTCTAAATTCTTTCAACACTTTTTCCAATTCCAAAGAAGCTTTACGAGCACGTGTTCCAGCTGCTTTGTTTCCCTTAGTAGCCTGCAATTCAGCATCTGTCAATAATGCAGTGCTCAATTCCTTTACTTTTTCAATTAATTCGTTCATAGTTTATAGTATTAAATTTTTAAACTCATCCAAAGTAAATACAAATAACTCAAATTGATACCTTTGGATATTTCTTTTTTACATTTTTTAATATTTTATCTTCAAAAAGACCTTATCGAGATTACAATATTGCTCTCAGAGGGTATTTTCGGGCAACATCGGATACAATCGGCATCACTTTCACTTCAATAAATTTCCTGAATTTAAAATGTTTTAACCAACTTTATCCAACTCAGTCCTCAACCGGAACCGGTCTTGAAGAAAGATAGTCCACTTGCTTATATTGGTTCAACCTCAGGCAAATGGACTTTCTTTATCTGATATCATCAAGCCTCCTTTTTCTCCTCACTTTTGGAAGAAGCCTTCTTTGTCTGCGTTTCCTTTTCCGTTACGGTTTTCTTTGCCGGAGCGGCTTTCTTGGTAGCAGGCGCCTTCTTTGCAGGAGTGGCTTTCTTTGTGGCTGCAATTTTTGCTTCCGCCTTTTCGAGGGCAGCATGAAGTTTGGCAACCTCGTCGTTCAATTGGATCAACTCTTCTCCCTGATTCTTGATGGTAGTCAAAAGCGAACCCAATTCCTCGTTATCCATATCTACAGGATACAATGAATTGACACGTCCCAAGAAATCACCGAGAATATTCATATAGTTGGTAAATGCGTCGTAAGCAGAATCATAGATACCTCTGTTCAATCCCACACCAGTATCTTTAGTGGTCATGAATCTGAAGTTGTTGCTGGCCTGCAAATAATACCAGTCTTGCTTGATACGACGGTCGTTACATAAGTAAACCCGTTCAGCTACACTATACAACTTATTGAATGCTTCACGCTGCATCACGTTACCCAACCACGGACTGATATCGCGTTCTTCATCCGACCATGACATCGGGTAAGGAACATCCACCATATCAACAGATTTCAGTTTGGTAACAATTTCGCTCGGTGTAGAGAAAGTAATGCCTTTCTGCTTAGCACATCCCGGCAAAGCCTTCAGGAATTCCAGGATATTGGATGACAACGGCTGAGCCATACCCAAGGCCGACAATTCCATGAAGATATTCACGATCTGTTCATTTTCGGGAAGATCGGCTATCCAACCGATATATTTATCCGCAAACAACGGATACTCGCTCCATTCCGAATTACCGAAGCGCAGACTGATATCATCCGACAACTTGAAATCTCTCATCAAAAGCTTCAGATTCGGATTTTCTGCACAATGATACAAATAATGCGGACTCTTCCATCCCAACACGTGTTTTGCACCTTCAATCAGCATACCTTTAAAGCCCATACTAGCCACAATACCACCGATTTCATTGTCGTAAATCAAGCTGGAATTGCGGAATACCTTAGGCTCTTTGCCGAAATAATCCTTCACCTTGCGGCGCATCAAAGTAACCTCCTCGCGGAAGCAATCTTCGTTGGCCAGAGCAGACAAGCCATGAGAATAAGGTTCACAGATAAATTCGCAGCAACCGGTTGCATTAAGTTCCTGCAACAGTTCGATAACTGCCGGTGCATGAATTTCCAACTGTTCCAAGGCCACACCCGAAATTGAAAGAGCAACCTTAAAAGCTCCTTCATTTTCCTTCGCCATCTGGATCAATGTATTCAAGGCTGGAATATACGAACGTTCGGCAACCTCATTAATACCTTGTTCATTGGCAAAATCATCATAATAATAATGGTCTGAACCTATTTCGAAGAAACGATAACGTTTCAAATGAATAATCTGATGTATTTCAAAGTAAAGACAGATTGTTTTCATAACTATATTGTGTATAAATTTTTATTTACCATAATTTTTTAATACCTGATCGTACAATGCACGTATTTTCAGACCAACCTTCTCCCATACGATACCATCGACTTCCTTCTTACCTTCATCACGCAAGTATTCGTAAAGGGACGGATTGGTACATATAGAATGAATAGCATCTGCCATTGCGTGAATATCCCAATAGTCAGTCTTGATGCACTTATCCAGGATCTCAGCACATCCTGACTGCTTGGAAATGATAGTCGGCACACTGCACTGCATCGCTTCCAACGGAGAGATACCGAAAGGCTCAGACACGGAAGGCATGATGTAAACATCACTTGCCTTCAGCACTTCATAAACCTGCTTTCCTTTCATGAATCCCGGGAAATGGAAACGGTCGGCAATACCACGTTCGGCAGCCAGACGGATCATGGCATTCATCATATCACCGCTACCAGCCATGACAAAACGGACATTGCGACAACGGTTCAATACCATCGCTGCAGCTTCCACGAAATACTCAGGTCCTTTCTGCATGGTGATACGTCCTAGGAAAGTAACGATCTTTTCCTTCGGGTTTTTCTTCGGAACGATTTCCTGAATCTCCTTCGGCAACGGCGAAACGGCATTATGCATGGTAAATACCTTACGCGGATCCTGATAATACTTGTTGATAACAGTCTGACGGGTAAGTTCACTTACACACATGATACAGTCGGCATGGTCCATACCGTTCTTTTCGATTGCATAAACGGTAGGATTGACATTTCCGCGGCTACGGTCGAAATCGGTAGCATGGACATGGATAACCAACGGCTTTCCGGAAACCTGTTTCGCATGGATGCCGGCCGGATAAGTCAGCCAATCATGAGAATGTATTATATCGAACTGTTGTTGGCGAGCAACCACACCCGCCACAATCGAATAGTTGTTGATTTCTTCGTGCAGGTTATCCGGATAACGTCCGGAAAATTCCATACAACCCAGATCATTGGTATGCATATAGTTGAAATCGGCATAGATATGATCACGCAAATCATAATACAGCTGCGGATCCATGTATTTGCCGATACGGCTGTTTACATAATCCCACTGGACGTCACGCCATACAATGGGCACACTGTTCATACCGATAATCTTCAAGAAACTCTGATCCTCGTCACCCCACGGTTTCGGAATACAGAATGTGATTTCCATATCAGATTGTTGTGCCATACCTTTGGTCAAACCATAGCTGGCAGTACCCAACCCTCCTAGAATATGAGGAGGAAATTCCCATCCAAACATTAAAACTTTCATAGTATTTCCTCCTTTTTATTGATTGTCATATTTATCCAAAAGATTTAAAGTTCTCAATAATTCTGCTACATTCATTGCGAACGAAACAGCTCCACGTCCTTGGAACGGCGGGTTACCATCGAAAAGTTCAGGTATAGAACCGATACAATGACATGTCATCTGATCCTCATAACCGATGAGCTGGCGTTCCACGAATGAGATAGCACTACGTTTATAGATACGAAGATATGCCTCCATATAGAAACCTTCCAGCCACGGCCAT
This sequence comes from uncultured Phocaeicola sp., assembly GCA_944321335.1. GTDB lineage: Bacteria > Bacteroidota > Bacteroidia > Bacteroidales > Bacteroidaceae > Phocaeicola. The sequence goes on from CALUKX010000002.1 coordinate 9,737, forward strand.
GCAGTACCCTGATGATAAGCATAATCGCGTTGGATTTGCGGGCCTACATAGTTCGGATTATATCCACCGCTCTTCGGGCTCAACGAACGCAATCCTTTCGGAGTAAGCAGTTCCTTGGTAACGATATCGATAACCCCCTTCTTCTGCTTGGCATCCAACGGAGAGTAATCAAAAGCAGCCGTAAAAATCATGTTCGGGCGTACGCTCCAATCCATCATATCTCCATCGACATAATCCAACAGGTAACCGTATTCATTCAGGAATGTATCTTTGAACGACTGGCCGGCTTTTTCAGCCAACTGGGTAAGACGTTGAGCGAATGTATCATCACCGGCTCCAACCGATAGTTCAGCGACAAACATCAAAGCATTGTACCACAGTGCATTAAACTCAACGATGTAACCGGAACGAGGAGTAACCGGACGACCGTTAACGGTAGCATTCATCCATGTCACAGCCTTTTCCTTACCATCGGCATAAACCAATCCGTTATCCTTCACCAGCAGGTTCGGATGCTTACCTTCCACCAGATAAGTCATCATGTCTTTCAGCAAAGTTCCATACTTGATACGAGCACCTTCGCGAGATACCATTTTCGCATACTGCTGAACAGTCCATACGGCCCACAACATTACATCCGGGTGTTCGATTTCCGCCACTTTCAGACTGTTCTCTTCCCCATTCATGAAAGCATATAGAGCCTTTTCGGCTGTCTGCATGACAGTTTCGAATTTTTCCACCTCATTTACAGAAAGCGTCAATCCCGGCAATGAAATGAACATATCGCGGGCACGGCACTTGAACCACGGATATCCGGCAAGGATATAATAATCGTCACCCTGCTTGTTCAGGAACTGATGAGCCGCATTGATCAGGCAGTTCTTGAAGTTATCACGCGGTGTACGCTGTTCCATCTCATTGGCAAACAACGTATTAAGATTGGTTGAACCTATATCAGATATACCACCGGAGAAAACGATCGGACGGTCTTTGGTAATTTCGACTTCAAAATAACCGGGAACGTACAAGTCTTCATTGAAATCATAACCACGTTCCTGTTCTTTAGGATATTCGATGCCTCTGTACCAATCGGGTTGGAAATGGAATTCGTTCTTTTTGCTCAACTGCATATACAATTCGGGATAACCCGGATACATGCAAGTCTTGATTCCATTCTTCACTTCGTCGTAATGACGGTTTGCCTGTGCGTTTTCATGAGTATACTGACGAACACTACGGAATGCCAGATAGGGGCGTAAGCGTAAGATTGTCTTTGAGTGTGCCTCCAACAATGTGTAACGGATCAGGATCCGATTCTCATGATGTACAAATACCTTCTCTTTTTTGAGAACGACTCCTCCCACCCTGTAGATGGTTGTAGGTACTTTTTCACACTCGAACTCGCGGATATACTTATGACCACGGGGACTAAAATTATCTCCATGATATTTATGGAGCCCCAAGTTGAATTCCGCTCCGTGCTGGATTACAGTTTCATCCAGAGATGACAATAACACATGATTTTCGTCATCCAATTCAGGAACAGGAATTACCAACAGTCCATGGTATTTGCGAGTATTACAATCTACAATTGTAGAACAATGGTACGCACCCGAGCGATTCGTACGAAGAATTTCACGCGGAAGAGATTCTTCTAGATTCGTCATCAGCGTTTTGTCAAATCGTAAATAACTCATAGTTGTTATATTAAGGTTATTGTTAGTAGTTCGATAAAAATGCCTTTTTAGTACGTCAAAATTAGTAATTATAAAGAGAAAGCAAAATTAAATGCTTCTTTTTTTTGACATATTTTAAAAAGAATCCGCCAAAAACAATCTTTTGTTTATTTTCTTCTTGAAAGATGTGTCGAGCAACATAAATTTAACATACAAAAATGCAAGAAGGCCACCTGCAAAAGCAGACAGCCTTCTCTATTATACGATTTATTTCTTGTCTTATTTGATCATATCGAATCCGCAATATGGAACCAAAGCTTTCGGAATCCGGATACCTTCCGGAGTCTGGTTGTTTTCAAGTAATGCCGCTACGATTCGAGGCAATGCCAATGCGGAACCATTCAATGTATGACAAAGCTCGGTCTTCTTTTCAGCACTACGATAACGGCATTTCAGACGGTTTGCCTGATATGTGTCAAAGTTTGAAACAGATGAAACTTCCAGCCAACGTTTCTGGGCTTCAGAATATACTTCAAAGTCGTAACAGATAGCAGCAGTGAAACTCATGTCGCCACCGCACAAGCGAAGGATACGGTAAGGAAGTTCCAATTTCTGCAACAAGCCTTCCACATGATCCAACATTTCCTGATGCGACTGCTTTGAATGTTCCGGTTTATCGATACGCACCAATTCAACCTTTGAGAATTCATGCAGACGGTTCAATCCACGGACATCCTTTCCGTATGAACCTGCTTCGCGACGGAAACACTGTGTATATGCACAATTCTTGATAGGCAGCTGCTTTTCATCCAGAATTACATCACGATAAATATTCGTTACAGGAACTTCTGCAGTCGGAATCAGATACAGATCATCAAGATTGCAATGATACATCTGTCCTTCCTTATCAGGCAACTGTCCTGTTCCATAACCGGAAGCAGCGTTTACAACTGTAGGAGGCATAATTTCTTCATATCCTGCAGCACGGGCTTCGTCCAGGAAGAAATTGATCAATGCACGCTGAAGGCGGGCACCCTGCCCTCTATATACAGGGAAACCGGCACCTGTAATTTTTACACCCAAATCGAAATCGATCAGGTTGTATTTCTTTGCAAGTTCCCAATGTGGCAGTGCATCTTTAGGAAGTTCCGTTTCCATACCACCCATCTTTACAACCAGGTTATCTTCGGCTGTTGCACCTTCAGGCACTTCATCGTATGGTACATTAGGAATTGTGTACAACAGATTCTGCAAATCTTCCGCAGCCTGATCCATCTGTGCCTGCAAATCTTTGCTGGCTTCCTTAATTTCTGCAACACGTGCTTTTGCTGCTTCAGCCTCTTCCTTCTTACCTTCCTTCATCAAAGCACCGATAGTCTTGGAAGTAGCGTTTACCTCAGCCAGGTTTTTATCTAGTTGATTTTGAGCCGTACGTCTTTTGTCGTTCAATTCAAGCACTTGGGCAATAGCTTCCTTTGCATTCGCGAAGTGCTTCTTTTCCAATCCACGGATAACCTTGTCGGTATCCTCAGTAATTTGTTTAATTGTAAGCATATCTTTTTACTTTAATGGAACTATATCATTGCTTTTATAATGCTGCAAAGATATAGTTTTTTATTGAAATATGTACAAGAGAATTCATTATATAAATTTATCAAAATCAGAAAACAGGCAATGTATAGACCAATCCTACCGATATCCTCTGAGCGCTTATATCATCAGCCCCCCAAACACGTGCACGACTGCTCACATGGGTTTTCTTGTATAACAGATGGAGATACAACAGAAATTCACTGTTCTTCATGGGGAAATATTCGGCACAGATCTGGGCATTCCATGTCCTTCTATAATTGCCCGCCTGAATCTCATCGTACGACCTATAAATATTGCCGAGTTCATATACTCCTTTTATATACATGTTCCAATGCGGACCGATCCGGTAATCCAGATTGGCTATCGTTGTGAAATAATCAACATACTTCAATGTCCGCCCTCGACCTTCTTCATCACCGGTAAGCCGGCTAATTAACCCTTTCGAATCCAGTCCCTCACGTGAATACATGAAATCGATGTAGGCAAGAAAGGGTTTCCTGTCCCATGCATTACCACAGGTAAAGAAAAAAATATTCTTTCCTTTTGCCTGTTGCCCATACGAAAGCGAATACCGCAACTGCAATGAATGTCCCATGAAATGTCCGGCCCAATTTATCGTCCCGAGCAACGGGATTTTTGATTCTTTCTCTTCTTCCGGCAAACCATATACAAACATCTCGTCGGTGCTTCCGTTACGGTTATTGACCAACTGGAAATTGAATACCTGATTCGGATTCAGTTTATATTCCAGATTCACCCCTGCCTGATAACAAGATAAAAAACTATTGAAATCGGAATAATAACGTACTTTAATGGCATTTACCCAACATTCATATCCGCTGAACTGAACCGCCTGCTTCCCTACCGTCATCAACAATCTTCCGTTCAGTTGCCAGCCTACCATCGCCAGTTCCACCGAACCCGCCAAATTATCCAAAGCATATCCCGGATTTGCATGTTCGTTCAGATTCTGGCGGAAATGATACGAGAACTTTTTATTGAAAGAACCATGAATTTCCCAACGGATACGATTCACCTTAAATACGCCTTCCTCGAAATCTCCATCAACGAATTCGGCATTTGCCGACGTCGCAAACTGTACATTCATGTGCGGCCAATCGATTTCCGGACGTTTGTCGGTTATTTTTTCAAGCAAGGTTTCCGCTTCCTCCGTAGAAACCAGCGATTCATTCTGTGCAAACAATCCGGAAACCATACACAATTGAACCATCAGTATCACCCATTTTCTCTGAATACAAGTCATAATAGTATCATATATTGAATGAGAAATCAAGAACAAAGAGATTACAATATATGAAAACGGCATCCGGTACTATTAAGTTTACCGGATGCCGTCATTTTATCAGAAAAGCATTCTTTATAAGATACTTTGACGAATTCGAACCAATTTTTCCAACAAGCCTTCCAACAGATCCAGTTTCAGCATATTGGCGCCATCGCTTTTGGCAACCGATGGATCTTCATGGGTTTCCATAAACAAGCCGTCTACACCCACAGCTACACCTGCCTTGGCTACTGTTTCGATCAGTTGCGGCATTCCTCCCGTAACCCCCGAAGTCTGATTGGGTTGCTGCAGGGAATGGGTAACATCCAAAATCACCGGATGACCGAATGTCTGCATTTCTGGAATACCACGATAATCCACAATCAAATCCTGATAACCGAAAGTAGTTCCTCTTTCAGTAAGCATAACCTGCGGATTACCCGCTTCAACCACCTTATCAGCAGCAAAAAGCATCGCACCCGGCGAAAGGAACTGCCCTTTCTTTATATTTACAATCTTACCGGTCTTAGCGGCAGCCACCAACAAATCTGTCTGACGGCAGAGAAATGCCGGAATCTGCAGCACATCTACATATTCGGCAGCCATTGCCGCTTCATCAGCTGCATGGATATCCGTTACGACCGGAACGCCGAAAGTATTACGGACCTTAGCCAGCACTTTCAACGCTTTCTCATCACCGATACCGGTAAACGAGTCCAAACGCGAACGGTTGGCCTTTCGGTACGACCCTTTAAATATATAAGGTATATTCAATTTATCGGTAATTTTCACTACCCGTTCGGCAATACGTAGAGCCATATCTTCCCCTTCGATAACACAAGGGCCCGCCAACAAGAAGAAATTATCGTTTTTCTTCAAATCTGCAATAGTCTGTATCTTCATATTTTTCAATTAGGAATTATCAAAGTCAACGCCTCCGGCGCAATCGTTATATCAATCGGGAAATGACGGTCGAAACAGATTCGTCCGTCGTAACTGATTTCCGCATTCTTGGCACGCAAGATCTTCACATGACGGGTACGATAAGGTTTGACGGTCTTATGATTAAGCAGCCGTCCCTGCTGCAGCATCCACAATCCCGAAATCAATTGCCTTAATTCCGGACGGTAGATCAAGGAAACATCCAGCCAACCGTTGTATGGCACCGCACTAGGAGTCAAGCCATAGCCTCTGCAGCTGCCAATGGCAACAGCCATCAGACGCCCTCTGATATGTTCGTTATTGATACGTAAATGCATCCGATACAATTTGCGTTCGAAAGCAACGAGAAACAGCGACGACAAATAGGAAAGCAAAGGTATCCCCCAAAAACGACGGGTTTCATTGGTGATGCGGACAATCCGGGCACCCAATCCGATATATACGGCATTCAAGAAGTAATGGGTAAGATGTTTCTCACCGTCATAATAGGAGAATACACCCACATCCACCTTACGTAAACGACGGTTTATCAACACATCCACCGCTCCTTTATAATCATCGGAATCCAAGCCCCAATATTTTGCAAAATCATTACCGATACCATTTGGAATGATTCCCATCGCTATATCGTTCTTGTCTTCCACTTCCGAATTCAAGATCCCGTTCAGTGTATCATTGATAGCACCATCGCCACCGACAACCACAATGGTCTTGTAGCCGTTATTGGCCATGGTACGTGCCAGTCTCTCTACCGAGCCGAATCCCTCCGAATGTACATAGTCATATTGTACTCCGCGACTATCCATATAATCGAGAATCGCCTTCCATCGCTTCTGCGCTTTCCGGCTTCCGGCTTTGGGGTTATAGATTACCCCCCATCTAGTAGGTTCTACGGCCATAATCTATATCTTTAGTTGTTTAGTAATTCCATTATCTCATTCACTTTTTCTTCCATGGGTCGGGTTGCGTCAATCCAATGGATAGTAAACCCTCTCCGCTCCATACCCCTGAACCATGTCATTTGTCTTTTGGCAAACTGATGGATAGCAATTTCAAGCTGATGATACATTTCATCATAAGTCAGCTGTCCGGTAACGTAAAGTGTAAGGTATTTATATTCCAGTCCATAATAGATCAGGTCTTCCGGAGCAATACCGCTGTCAATCAATCTCCTCACCTCTTCTACCATACCTTCATCCAAACGTTGCTTCAAACGGCGTGAAATCTTTTCCCTTCGCAACTCCCGATCAATATCTACACCCACAATCAGGCTTTTCAGTGTTGGGAATTCCCGTGCATCTACCGGCTGATGCAAATAGTATTCCTCTATTTCAATGGCTCGGATGGCACGTTTGACCGTATCTACATCTGTCGTATTATGAAGTTTCTTATAGGAAGCCAACATGGTTGTAAGCTCTTCCAACGACTTGTCGGCCAACTTTAGTCTCAGTTCCGGATTTTCAGGGACAGGAAGCAGGCGGTAGCCTTTAAGTACAGATTCCAGATACATGCCTGTACCGCCACAAAGGATCGGCAGCAGGCCACGGGAACGCATATCTTCGTATGCTTTCAGAAAATCACGTTGGAATTCGAATACATTATATTTATATCCAGGTTCGGCAATATCAATAAGGTGATATGGAATCGGTTTCCCATCGACGACATAATCGGCCAGATCCTTTCCTGTACCCAAGTCCATCCGACGATATATCTGCCGACTGTCACCACTGATAATTTCAGTATGCAACCGTGCAGCCAGAGCCGCAGCCAAAGGAGTCTTTCCTGAAGCTGTCGGACCAAGTATGGTTATCAGATCATAATTCATCGTTCATTACTGAATGTTCCCAAAGACAAAGATAATTCTTTTCTCCCATTATTAAAGCATAATCAGTCAATGAATCTCCAATTTTAGAATCCGGATCCTAACGTCTATATTTCTGTTTGATTGCAGGAAGCTCCTTTTGGATATCACTGATACGGCGGGCATCACTAGGATGCGTACTCATAAATTCAGGAACATTCGACTGACCGCTGGAAGCCATTTTCTTCCAGAAATTGACAGCCACATCCGGATTATAACCGGCAATTGTCATAAGTACCAAACCCATATAATCGGCTTCCGATTCATGCTTTCTGGAAAATGGAAGAACCATTCCATATTGGGCACCGATACCATATACCTTTCCGGCCAAGGCCTGTACAGCCGCACTCTTATCCGCAAGACTATTGCCAAGTATACGGGCTCCATATTGAGCCAATACCTCCTGACTCATACGTTCGTTGCTATGTTTGGCCACAGCATGGGCTATTTCATGTCCAAGAACAACAGCCAACTCGTCATCAGAAGATACCAGTTTCATCAATCCTTCGTAAACCACAATCTTACCTCCCGGCATACAGAAAGCATTGATTTGATTTTCTTTCACCAAATTAAACTCCCAGGAAAAATTATTGACTTCACTTGCCAGACCGTTCTGACGAAGATATTGCTCGGTTGCCGCAGCTAATTTCTGACCGACACGGGTTACCATTGCCGACTTTGTATAATTACTCGAACGGGTTGCACCCTGCATATATTGTTTATACTGTGTCAAGCTTGTCGACAATACATCTTGATCGGATACCAACAACAATTGCTTACGTCCAGTAAGCGGTACACTGCTACATCCTGCAAGGAACAGCAGGACAATCAAAGAAAGGACACCCAGTTTTTTCATAATATTTAGAATTGGTTTTGAACGTAAAAATAGACTATTTTTTATTACATCAGTTCCAATTTCAGGAATTTTATTCAAACAATGCGAAAATAACTGTCATCATCCCTATTTATCCCACCAAAGAAACCGCTGCATATAAAACAAGAAGGAGCAACAACTTCCGCCGTTACTCCTTCCTGATTGTCTAACTTAAAACTTTGTCGGGGTAGCGGGATTCGAACCCACGACCCCCTGCTCCCAAAGCAGGTGCGCTAACCGGACTGCGCTACACCCCGAATTGTTTGGCTTATTTCTCAAAAGCGATGCAAAGGTAGAGGTTTTGACTTTAATATGCAAGCTTTTCCAATACTTTTTTCTTAGATAAAATCATGCACAGATACAAACTACGCGAAATCAAGGTATTACAAAATACCGTTGATACAATTAATTTTCAAAAACAAATCATTACGCCAGTCGGACGCATTGACAGGCTGAAAGGTGTACATTCCCATCTTCTCGCCCATCTCTATGTTCGAGCCTCCATCATCGACAAACAAAGTTTCGGACGGAACCATACCTGAATCCTTCAACATAAATTCAAAAATCCGTGAATCAGGCTTCGTATACCCTATCTTATAGGAAAGATACATCTTATCGAAATATGCATCCAATGGCTTTCTTTCTGTCGTAAAGCCATCACTGCACGCCCATCCCATCACATACGGATTGGTGTTGCTCAAGATATACAACCTATACCCTTCTTCACGAAGCTGTTCCAGCAGATGCAGCCGACGGATATCCACTCCGGTAAAGAATCCCATCCACGCTTCCTGCACATCGGCTCTTGTCAATGATTTGCCACACAATTTTTCCAGTTCGGCACGATAGGCCTCTTCACTCAGCTTACCTTCTTCCAGTTCCTGAAAGATTCCCGTCTGATGATATTTGTCCAAACGCCGGTCTGCATCAAGCAGTCCCATACGGATAAATGACTTGACAGCATTTTCCCTGCTCAAATCAGCGATCACACCACCGAAATCAAAAACGATATTCTTTACCATAATGTTATCTCCTTAATTTATTGTCGCCACAAAAATAAAGAATTATTTTTGCATCATCATGAAGAATTTTGCAGCCATCGATTTTGAAACAGCCAACCGTGAACGGTCGAGCGTATGTAGTGTAGGCATCGTAATAGTACGTGACGGAATCGTCCGGCAGAAAATCTATCGACTGATACATCCGCATCCGAACTATTATAGCTATTGGAATATTCAGGTACATGGACTTACAGCCCAAGATACGGATGCTGCTCCGGTCTTTCCGGATGTATGGAAAGAGATAGCTCCTTTAATCGAAGGATTACCTCTGGTTGCCCATAACAGTCCTTTCGATGAGGGTTGTCTGAAAGCGGTTTTCAAGACCTATCAGATGGATTATCCAGATTACAAATTCTTCTGCACCTGTCGGGCGGCACGTAGAATCTTTAAGGACGAAATCCCCGACCACCGGCTGCCGACTGTAGCATTACGCTGCGGATACGACCTGACCAGCCACCATCATGCGCTGGCCGATGCGGAAGCCTGTGCACAGATAGCCTTACAAATACTTGACGATCCGGAATAAGCCAATGTCAACATCTGTTTCTTCTATAGCAATAGACAATGCAATATGCCAGATAAGCCACTATAAAGACCGATGAAAGAATAATCATCCACTTGCATTTCTGCCGCAAATCCGAGACATAACTTTCTGCGGTTTTATCCGGATCGATTGTAATATAGGAATGGGAATCCTTGATCAACAATACCCGGCGATCAACAGGAACCGCCTCCTTGAGAATCCGTTCGGCCTCATCCTTAACATGTCCGGTTTCCTGACGATATTCAAGCCCTGTCCCGTCGACCGCCTTGTACTCCACCCGATAGATAACAGTCTTGGGATGCAGACGCCGATCCTTGCTGGAAGATGACGGATTATCCTTCAAGATTGACGAAACATTGTACGGCACGAATTGACGTACACCTTTATCTATATAAGCTGAAGCTGAGTTAATGGAATTATACTCCTTGACAGACTGCCATAAGATGGTTCCCGCCACCACAAACATCAGCAACGTTACGGCATAAAATATTGTTTGCATCTTTTTCATATCAACATTGATTGGACATTCAAAATTAACAAATATCCGATAAAACGATGCGATTTGTCTCCAATAAAAACAGCCACTTCCTTTACAGGAAATGACTGTCGCTATATCTGTTATTTATTTCTTCAACATCAGGTTCTTGAATGGTCCCGGATAGGGAGTCTCGAATTCCATCAGCTCACCGGTTACCGGATGATAGAAACAGAGCTTGAAGGCATGCAAAGCCAATCGGCCCAACGGATCTATTTCACACCCGTAACGGGCATCTCCTACTACCGGATGGCCCAATGTCTGCATGTGTACACGGATCTGGTTCTTACGACCGGTTTCAAGTTGCAGTTCGACCAAAGATAATCCATTGGCACGTTTGATGGTGCGGTAATGGGTTACAGAAAACTTTCCGCCATCGTCAACCGGCGAGGAACTCACATACAGTTTGCGGTCGGTCAGCCAGGACTCTACTGTTCCGTTATCTTTTTCCATATCCCCCATCACAATAGCCACATAACGGCGGTCGCATACGATATCGTGCCAGTTGTCGCGCAACGTATGTTGCGTCTTCTCGTCCTTGGCATACATCATGATTCCCGAAGTTTCACGATCCAGACGATGCACCACAAAAATCCGATTGTTGCGGTGACTACGTTTTACATATTCGTTCAGAATATGTTGGGCGGTACGTTCCTTTTGTTTGTCGGTAGCCACGGAAAGCAAGCCGTCCTTCTTCTCTACCACAATAAGATAGGCATCTTCATACAGAATCTTGAGCATAGGATGACGGAACTCATGTTTGTTCTTCTCCTTGCTCACCTGAACTTTCATACCCGGTTTTAACGGATAATTATATTGGGTCTGGATATTGTTGTCGACCAACACCACACGATTGGTAAGCAATGCTTTCACACGGGTACGGCTGATTCCATCCATCTTCTTCATCAGGAATTCCATCAGCTCGGCCGGTTCGGTTACATTATATATTGTATATTTCGAAGCAGCACGCGCTCTTGGGCGTCCACCTGCATTTCCATCTCTTCTTCCCACGATTCTAACCAATTAAACGTTTCTTTTTTCCAATAATACTACATTCTCCACATGATGTGTATGCGGGAACATATCTACCGGCTGAACAGCCGTTACCTTATATTTCGCATCAAGCAACTGAAGATCACGTGCCTGGGTTGCCGGATTACAGCTCACATATACAATACGTTTCGGTTCTGCAAAAAGGATGACATCGATCACATCGTTGTGCATGCCGGCACGAGGAGGATCGGTAATGATTACATCCGGACGTCCATGCTCATTGATGAAATCCTGTGTCAGAATATCTTTCATATCACCGGCATAGAACAAGGTATTTGTGATGCCGTTGATTTGTGAATTGACTTTAGCGTCTTCAATCGCTTCGGGCACATATTCAATACCGATTACCTTACGGGCACGACGCGAAACGAAGTTGGCGATGGTTCCGGTACCGGTATACAAATCGTACACGAGCTCATCACCTGCCAGTCCTGCAAATTCACGTGCCACCTTATATAAATTATAAGCTTGTTCGGAATTGGTTTGATAGAACGATTTCGGACCTACCTTGAAGCGCAGACCTTCCATCTCCTCGAAGATGTGGTCATTGCCCTTGAACACCTCTACATCAAGATCGCCGATTGTATCATTACATTTATTATTAACAACATAAAGCAGCGACGTAATCTGCGGGAACTTGTCGGCAACGAACTGTAACAGTTCCTTCATCTTGTCCATCTGTTCGTCGTTCACAATCTTGCACTGGAGCAGTACCATCAACTCACCGGTAGATGAAGTACGCACCATCATATTACGCAGCATACCGTTCTGGGTACGCAAGTCGAAAAATTCGTAATTGTGTTCGTAAGCGTAATCGCGGATCGCGTTACGGATCTGATTAGAAATATCATCCTGCAACCAACATTTCTCGATAGCCAATACCTTGTCGAATGCTCCCGGAATATGGAAACCAACCGCATTCATCTGGTCGTATTTCACATCCTGCTTCACCTCCTCTTCGGTCAGCCAACGTTTGTTCGAGAAAGTAAACTCAAGCTTGTTACGATAGAATCGGGTCTTTTCAGAACCCAGGATAGGCATAAATTCCGGCAGTTCCACCTTTCCGATACGGGTCAAGTTATCGAACACCTGTTTCTGCTTGTACCGGATCTGGTCTTCATAAGCCAGACATTGCCATTTACAGCCGCCACACACTCCATAATGCTGGCAGAACGGTTCGGTACGCATCGGCGACTTTTCATGAAATTTCACCGCCACCGCTTCGGCATAATGGTTCTTCTTGCGTTTCACCTGCAAGTCGACCACATCGCCCGGTACCACATAAGGTACAAAAATCACCAAGTCATTCACTTTAGCCACTGCTTTACCCTCTGCGGCTACATCCGTAATCGTTACTTTTTCCAGTAAAGGAAGTTCTTTTTTCTTTCTTGCCACGTCTGTTTTCTCTAAATCCAATTTGGGAGCAAAATTACGAAATAAATCCGACATTCTGTCATTATTCGGCAAGAACTTGCTTTTGTAAACTCTATATTGCAAAACATAATGTAAAAAATGCCGATAACATTTGTTTATTAATAAAATATGAATAGTTTTGCATTTACATAACACATGGGCAAAGTTGCAGCTGCAGAAGATGCAGTCTGTTTCTCCCAAGCTATGTTACCTTAAACAAATACGTATTGATAAATTATAACCTTAAAAAGACATTGAAAAACATGGAAAAGAAAAGAGTCTATACTTTCGGCAACGGTCATGCCGAAGGTAAAGCCGACATGAGAAATCTTTTAGGTGGCAAGGGAGCGAACCTTGCGGAAATGAATTTGATCGGAGTCCCGGTTCCTCCAGGATTCACCATCACGACGGAAGTCTGTAACGAATATTTCGAAAAAGGGAAAGAGGATGTAGTTACTCTCTTGAAAGAAGATGTGGAACGCTCTATAGCCGGCATCGAAGAGTTGATGAAATCGAAGTTCGGCGATGTAGAGAATCCATTGTTGGTTTCTGTCCGCTCGGGTGCAAGAGCATCTATGCCGGGTATGATGGATACAATCCTGAACCTGGGTTTGAATGATGAAGTGGTTGTCGGTCTGGCAAAGAAAACCGGCAACGAACGTTTTGCATGGGATTCATACCGCCGTTTCGTACAAATGTACGGTGATGTGGTTTTGGGTATGAAACCGACAAACAAAGATGACATCGACCCGTTCGAAGCTATCATTGAAGATATAAAGAAACAGAAAGGGGTAACGCTCGACAACGAACTCGATGTGAATGACCTGAAAGAATTGGTAACCCGTTTCAAGGCTGCCGTAAAGGCTCAGACCGGTCAGGATTTCCCAAGCTGTGCGTATGAACAATTGTGGGGAGCTATCTGCGCCGTATTCGATTCCTGGATGAACGAACGTGCCATCCTTTATCGTAAGATGGAAGGTATTCCTGCCGAATGGGGTACTGCCGTCAACGTACAGGCTATGGTATTCGGTAATATGGGTAACACATCGGCTACAGGTGTATGTTTCTCTCGCGATGCCGCTACCGGTGAAGACTTGTTCAACGGCGAATACCTGATCAACGCTCAGGGAGAAGATGTTGTAGCCGGTATCCGTACTCCGCAACAGATTACCAAGATCGGTTCCCAGCGTTGGGCTAAGCTGCAAGGTATCTCCGAAGAAGAACGCGTCCGTACCTATCCTTCTATGGAAGAAGCAATGCCGGAAATCTATCACGAGCTGGATGCGTTGCAGACCAAACTTGAAAACCATTATCACGATATGCAGGATATGGAATTTACCGTACAGGAAGGTAAGTTGTGGTTCCTGCAGACACGAAACGGTAAACGTACCGGTGCCGCAATGGTACGTATAGCCATGGAAATGTTGAAGCAAGGCATGATTGATGAAAAGACTGCTATCCTGCGTTGCGAGCCGAATAAGCTCGATGAACTCCTCCACCCTGTTTTCGATAAGGAGGCTTTGCGTAAGGCTAAGGTCTTGACAAGAGGTTTGCCGGCTTCTCCGGGTGCAGCTTGTGGACAGATCGTATTCTTTGCCGAAGATGCAGCACGTTGGCGTGCCGACGGACATCGTGTGGTTCTTGTCCGTATCGAAACTTCTCCGGAAGATTTGGCCGGTATGACTGCAGCCGAAGGTATTCTGACAGCACGTGGCGGTATGACATCGCATGCAGCAGTAGTTGCCCGCGGTATGGGTAAATGTTGTGTATCAGGTGCAGGAGCCATCAATGTCGACTATAAAGCACGTACCGTAGAAATCGATGGTATCGTAATGAAGGAAGGTGATTTCATCTCCATCAACGGTAGTACAGGTGAAGTTTACGAAGGTAAGATTGCAACCCGTGCCGCCGAAGTTTCCGGCGATTTCGCTACACTGATGGATTTGTGCAACAAATATACCCGCATGCAGGTTCGTACCAACGCCGATACTCCACACGATGCAGAAGTGGCACGTGGCTTCGGTGCATCAGGTATCGGACTCTGCCGTACTGAACACATGTTCTTCGAGAACAAGAAGATTGTGGCAATGCGTGAAATGATTTTGGCTCCGGATGCAGAAGGACGCAAGAAGGCACTTGCCAAATTGTTGCCTTACCAGAAGGCCGACTTCAAAGGTATCTTCACTGCTATGGACGGTTATCCGGTCAATGTACGTCTGCTCGACCCACCTTTGCATGAATTCGTTCCGCACGATCTGAAAGGACAGCAGGAAATGGCCGATGCAATGGGCGTAACAGTCGAATATATCCATCAACGCGTAGAAAGCCTGAGCGAAAACAACCCGATGTTGGGTCATCGTGGTTGCCGTTTGGGTAATACTTATCCGGAAATCACAGAAATGCAGACAAGAGCTATTTTAGGAGCAGCATGTGAACTGAAGAAAGAAGGATACGACCCGCATCCGGAAATCATGGTTCCTCTGATCGGTATCTTGTACGAGTTCGAGGCTCAGGAAAAGATTATCCGTCAAACCGCAGCCGAAGTATTCAAGGAAGAAGGTGTGGAAGTGCCGTATAAGGTAGGTACAATGATTGAAGTACCTCGTGCCGCTCTGACTGCCAACCGTATCGCATCACGTGCCGAATACTTCTCATTCGGAACAAACGACCTGACTCAGATGACTTTCGGATATTCTCGTGATGATATCGCATCCTTCCTGCCGGTTTACCTCGACAAGAAGATTCTGAAAGTTGACCCGTTCCAGGTACTCGACCAGAACGGTGTGGGCCAGTTGGTTGAAATGGCTGTAGAAAAAGGCCGTTCAGTACGTCCTGACTTGAAATGCGGTATTTGTGGTGAACATGGCGGTGAGCCTTCGTCTGTAAAATTCTGCCACAAAGTAGGGCTGAACTATGTATCATGCTCTCCGTTCCGTGTACCGGTAGCCAGACTTGCTGCGGCGCAGGCTGCACTTGAAGAATAAGCGGAAACACTTAAATATCAGATAATTAGGCGGTAATCACTTGTTATAGAGCGGTTACCGCCTATGTTTTTTATTTGCATTTTACACGGTTTTTGTATATTTTGCAGCTAAAAACTTACAGTATACTTACAGTAGAAGAAACCTCTACTTACAGTAAACTTACAGTAAAATATATCGGGTAATACGAAGTAAAACAAAACATTATATATTATGGCTACATTTAAGGCTTGTGTTAGGAGTAAAAGGAAAGATGGATTTTATCCCGTCTATATTAGAATCGTTCACCAGACGGCACCGGAATATATAAAGACGAATAAGATGGTGGACAGTAAAGGGCTTACAAAGACAAAGGAAATAAAGGATCCTTTTGTACTGAAGTATTGTGCCGAATGTATTACCGATTACGTGGAACGGCTGAACCGAGTGGACACCAGCACATGGTCAGTGAAAGAAGTGAAGGAATATCTTCTTTCTGGAGATACAGACATTTCTTTCTCCCAATATGCGAGGAAATACCATGACGAAATGATTGATGCCGGGCAAAAGAGGAATGCACGTAACTATGAACTTGCATACCAGCACCTGGAGAGATTCGCCGGCACCAACAAGGTGATGTTCTCTCACCTTACTTCTTCCTTCATTGAAAAATGGATAAATACCCTTTCCACTTCCAAGCGTGCAAAGGAAATGTACCCTATCTGCATCCGTCAGATCACTAAAGCTGCACTGGTAGAATACAACGACTACGACAACGGTATCATACGTATAAAGACAAACCCGTGGGTAAAAGTGAAGATTCCGAAAGCTGACGTTCCTGAAAAGCTGGCGATAACCCCCGAAGCGTGCCGGGAGTTCTTTTCAGCACCGCTGCCGGTATCAAAGATGGCTTCCCCACTTCCTGAACTTGGGCGTGACGTTGCTATGATGGTGATTTGCCTTGCCGGTATCAACACGATTGACCTCTATGAAATGAAGAAATCCAATTACGTGGACGGTATTCTGAAATACAACCGGGCGAAGACACGGAAAGCAAGGACAGATTCTGCCTACATTGAAATGCGTGTTCCTCCTATTCTGGAACCGGTCATGCAGAAATACATGACGACTGATCCGGAAGACGATTTCCTGTTCTCTTTCCACAAGAGGCATACCACATCGGACAGCTTCGGGGCAAACGTCAATATCGGTATAAAGAAGATATGTGCATCGCTCAATATCCTAAAGGAGCAGCAATACTGCATATACACCTTCCGGCATACATGGGGAACCATCGCACGGAACGATTGTGGCGCATCGGTGGATGAAGTGGCATTCGCCATGAACCATGCAGCCGGCTACAGTGTGACACGTGGGTATCTGAAGATTGACTTTCTCCCGGCATGGAAACTCAATGAGAAGGTGGTGGAGTTCATCTTCTTTACAGACAAGGCTTCCAGACATGAAGACACGAACACCGAAGAAAACACGTTGCGTATCTCACCAAAATATCTGATACATGGTTCCATGTACTTCCGTGGAAGATTGTTGCACGAGATAGAGGATATAGGTTTCAACAACAAGGAAGAAGTCATTGCCCAACTTGCAAAGTATATACCGGAAGATATTCCTGAACGGTCGATGATTCAGTTCAAGGTTGAGAACAAGGACAAGGACCAGCTGGCCATCTATGAACGCATGAAAGGCAAAGGAGTGTAGATTTCACACAGGCAATATAAAGGGACATCGGATAACCGGTGCCCCTTTTTTGTTGTTCTAAAGTAGACGATAATAGACTATTCATCCTCTTCTTCATCATCTTTGGGTGCCCTTGACAATGCGATCAGTGTGTCTTCGATTGTCTTCTTCCCTTCTGTCGATATATCAACAGCCGTGTTCTGCAATTTCGGTACGACGTAAGGCATCAGCTTTTCGGCAAGCATCAGGCGGTCCTTCGGCGATAACTTGTAGAAATCATCTTTGAACTTCTCGTTGTTCGTGTAATCAATCAGCAACGAGGAAAGACACTCCTTAACCTGCCTTGTGACCTTGTTGGGCGTGCCGGCCTGCCTTCCACCTGTCTTCTTTCCTTTCATTCGTTACCCTCCTTCGTTAATACTTAAAATAATCAAGCAAATATACACCCTTAACTTAGCCACAGACTTATAAGTATTAACTCAAAAAATAATCGATTATGGGACTGATAGGTGGCGCAATCGGCGCAGGTATATCCGCTATAGGCGGAATCTTCGGAGGTATATCCGCAAGCAAGGCGATGAAGAAAGTCAAACGGAACATCGAGCAGCAACAGAAGGAAAATCAGGACTGGTACGATAGACGGTACAATGAAGACGCTACACAACGTGCGGATGCACAGCGTATGATTACGATGGTGAACGAATCAATCAAGAAGCGGAACAAGCAGGCGGCCGGTGCCGCCGCTGTCATGGGAGGTTCCGAGGAAGCTGTGGCAATGGCCAAGGAAGCGAACAATCAGGCGTTGTCTGACACCACTTCGCAGATTGTGGCGAACGCAGAACAGCGTAAGGACAATATCGAACAGCAGTACCTCAACAGAAAGGCTGATCTGAACCAGCAGCTTAACGACCTCCAGATGAAGAAGGCCCAGAACACCGCACAGGCTATCCAAGGTGTAACGAGTGCGGCACAGAGTATAGGAAACGCTTTACCATTCTAATAATCTTCAACTATGACACTGGATGATATTATCAACAATGCTGAATCTGGAAAGGACAACCAGAACCAGCAGAAACCGCCGGTGGTAACGCCACAGCCAAAACCAGTGGAGACAGCAGCCAGCGCACAGCCTGAACCAGCTGACAATACAGGGAATCAGGTTGCACCACCGGCGACACCAGCAGCGCCAACATCATCGGCACCGGAAGCTCCGGCAGCTCCGGCGGATGGAAAAACGTCCGTAGCACCGGCAGCACCAGCAGCTCCGGCGAAATTGAACTATGTGCAGCTGTTCCAACAGCTGACCCCTTACCGTCCGCCGACACAGGAGGAACTGGAGAAGGAAAAGAAGAAGCAGAAGAGAGAAGCAATCTTCGCCGCCATCGGTGACGGTATAGCTGCACTCTCCAATCTTTTCTTCACGACCAAAGGGGCACCAAATTCTTACAATCCCCAGTATTCCCTTTCTGACGCATACAGGAAGAGGTACGACAAGCTGAAGGCTGAACGTGAAGCGAACAACCGTGAGTATATGGCCGGTTACATGAGAGCTATGCAGGCCGACGATGCAAACGAAAAGGCTGAACGTGCATGGAACCGGCAGCTTGACCGTGACCGTGTATCTGATGAACGGTATAACAACGAATGGAACCGCAACGAGGAACGGTACAACCGTGAATGGGAACGTAACGATGCACGGTATAAGGATGAACAGGAACGCTGGCAGAAACAGTTCGACGCAAATGAGAATCAGCGCAAGCAGTCCATCGCCCTCGGTTGGGCAAATTACAACCTTAACAAGACGGCACAGCAAGAGAACGCACGCCTCCGTGAACTTGGTTTGAAAATTTCAGGAGCCAAAGGTGTACGAGGCAAGCGGATAGGATTCAGCGACGGCAAAGGCAATGAGGTCGGAATCTATGAAAACGTGTGGAAAGGTTCCATGCAGCAGGTGTTTGATGCCATTGCAGCAGATTTGAGGCCGGCCGGTGAGAAGGAAGCCAAGAAATGGGACCGCACAATGAGAAAGCTCGATACTCCACAGAAGAAAGAGGATTTCGTAAAGCAGAACTGGAGCAAGTCACGTAACGCATCATCCATTATGATGGCACTGTCACGCATTGATCCGGCGACGATGGTGTCAGGACTGGAAGGTGACGAAGACAACGACGACGATTCCACCCCACCGAGCATGAGGAACCAAACCAACGATGATGATAATACCCCACCAAGTAAACGTAAGTAAGCTATGACAAACGACGATGATAAGAAATGGCTTTATAACAAGCTGAAGAATCAAGGCTACAACATCGGTACCTACGATGAATTTTCATCTTCCCTGAACAACGAGGAAGACCGGAAATGGTACTATGACAAGGCAAGCTCCATGAAGCTGAACGTCGGTACCTATGACGATTTCAACAAGATGTTTGGTACAACAACTACTACCGAGGAAGCACCGGCGGCACCAGCCGACACGGTTGCAGCCACTATGCCCAAAGATACCGTACCTACCAATTTTACCGAACAACCGGCAGGACAGAACATCTTCAACCAGCCGCAGATACCTATCAAGCCTACATACACGCAACAGGAATGGGAAAAGATGGATGTCAACCAGCGTTTGCAGAATGCCGGCAATGTCGTCATTTCCCCGGAAAAGCCGTGGACGATGGAACAGGAAGCGGCATGGAGCGGACTAACACCGGAAGCACGCAAGGTTATCATTGGTGACGACAAGGTATATAACATGTTTGAAAGCCACCTGCAGCACCAGCAGGCCGGAAAGCTACAGACTGCCAACCGTCAGCAGGTAGCGAACCTCACAACCGACATTGACAGCGAGCTGACAAGAAGAGGTGCCGAGCTTGATAGAAAAGCGTCTGAACAACGCAGCTGGTGGCAGGACCTTCCACGAGGCGGAGGTGGAGCCATTACTACCTTCAACTTCTCGACCAACAACGGACGTATGGCCGATCAGGAATACAAGGACCTGTCCGCAGCACGTAACCAGCTGACAGAGGCGCAGCGAATCATCAACGAGGCGGACATCAACGCAAAGAACGGAACCATGTCAGACTGGCTGAAATCCTCCTTTGCCGGTGGTGCTTCACGAGGCTTCGGCCAGAAACTTTTCGACGTGTCCACATGGGATGCCGGAATGACTGATCTGAACAACAATGTTTCTGCATTGATGGCCCTGAAAGCCTTCGATGAAGGAAAACCATTGACCAGAAGTCAGGAAATGTTGCTGGATGCCATGAGCGTGAAGCTGGCCACTGAAGCATATTTCGGTTCATACGTCGGACGTGGCTACAAAGCCGGTCAGGTCACGGCAGAAAGTATTCCTTTCATGATTGAAATGTGCATCAATCCTGCATCTACAGCCGGGAAGTCAGCTACAAGCCAGCTTTCCCGGTATGCCATCCAGCGATTCGGCAAGCAGGCACTCAAAAAGAACGCCAAGAAATATGCCGCAACCAAAGCCGCCACACGTGTACTTGGTGACGTGGCCGGTTCTGCCTTAATGTCTGCCAGCACGGGAACCGGACGTGTGACAGCCGATGCAGTAGACCGCATGGCAGGCCAAGTTACCTATGACACCGACCTTGAAGACGGAACATCATACTTCACCGGGCACACAGGAGGCGATGATGCGATGGAAGCATTCGGCAAGGCGTTCGCATCCACTACCATCGAGAACTACTCTGAAATGGTCGGCAATTACTTCGCACCGGCATTGGGAATTGTCGGCAGCGGTGTCAGGAAAGGTATGGAAAAGATTGGTTTGGGCAGTGTAGGACGCTTTATTGACAATGTGGCCGCAAGCGACGTGGCGAAGCTGGTGACAGACTTCGAGAAAAGCTCGCAGTGGAACGGGCTTATCGGAGAATATGCCGAAGAGGTTGCAGGCAATATCATGAATGCCCTTGTGGTCGGTGATATGACACTCGACACCGCAGAAGGAACCGGCGTGTTCAACCTCGACCAGAATATTGATACATTCTTGGGCGTATCACTGATGGGTGGATTCCTGTCTTCCGTCAAGACCTTGGGTTACCGCACGCCGAAATACCGTGCCAAGAAGGACATGCAGAGCAAGGACAACGCCGCATCGCTCGCTTTCGGCGATCAGGAAACATGGGGAGGAATCAGAAACACCCTTGCATTCGGCAACGAAGATGAGGTAAGAGGTGCATTGAACGACGTACTTGCCAATGACAGCTACACGGAACAGCAGAAAGCGGCAGCTTTGGACTATGCGAAGGCCGTGGAAACCTACCGTGGAATGGTTCAGGGAGAATCCAAACGCAGGGAGGAAGAGGACCCGACACAAGTAGATACGGAAACCTCTTTCGACAACGGCTATTCCCTTGAAGCTCCGCAGGAACAGAACGATGCCAAGAACATGCTGGACTACCAGCGTGAGAACATGAAGAAACTCTTTGGAATGGACGACGTGGACGAATCCATCGGCGACCCGTTGCGATACATCGCAGAAATGCGTGAGCTTGGACGGCCGCAGGAGGAAATACAGGCTGTTATTGACTATGCGAACGCCAAAGCGACGTATGACGGCATGATTCAGCATGTACGTGATGATATTGACGGCAAAATCGAACAGAGCAATGCACGCATAGATTCCTACTCCAATGAAACAGGCATGATTCAGCCGGCCACCATGAAGGTTGATGACAGACAGGTATATGTGGTTAATGGTAAGATTGTCATGAACGAGGACGGCACCGGAATAGACACCGGCAAGTCCGATGAGTTCATCGTCATACGTGACGCACAGACCGGAAATCTTGAAACCACCAACCCACACAACGTGCTTTCCGTTGATGAACCTATCGACGCAGCCAGCCAGAAGAGTATGCTGGCAGACCAGATAATGCAGGAGGAAGCGCAGAAGGCGGCCAGACAGATAGACGGAACACTTTCCTTCAATCCGGGCGACACCTATACGCTGACCGATGAAGAGGGAAAGCAGATGGACATGCAGGTTGTTCCCAATGAACAGGGTATCGTCGATAACGGTGACGGAACTGTAAATGTGACCTATGACGGAGGAACCACCGTTATCCCCATGCAGAAGGAGCAAATCCAGCAGATGAACGACGCTACCAATCTGGCACGGTTGGCGCAGTTCGAACAGGAAAAGGCAGAAAAGCGTGCGATGGAAGCAGCGGACGAACAGGCGGCTTCCCGTCCTTCCTATGCCTATCAGGCTGAACTGACACTGAAAGGTCAGGACGGTATCGGCGTAAGAGGATCCATCGTTTCCGAAATGAATGACGACGGACAGTTTGAAGTATATACAGAAACACCAATCAACGGAAAGAAGGTGAATCTGTTCACTCCTGAAGAGCTGGACGGCATGGTGATCGAGCATAACGGTGCTCCCGTCACAAATGAGGCTGCACAACCGGCTCAACAAGAAACGGAAGGCGTATCTGTCAATGATGAAGCAATCAGGAATGCAACTGTAGAAGACTATAAGAAGGCAAATCCAAATATCAACGAATCGTCTTTCAACAAAAGTCCGGAGCTTGTGCAACAATATTTGCAACAGGAGGTACCTCCGACCGTGGACTATTTGAACGGCAAACTGTCAGACAGGGATTATCTGGCGGCTGTCGGGTATGCAACCGGTGAAAACTCATGGCTCGATTCAAAGGACACAACAGCGGAGGCCATCGCCAAGGCTGCAAGGGAAAAGGCACAGAGCTACCTTCCTTTCATCAATACCAACGCCGATGCAGGAACACAGCAGCAAGAGGCACAGCAGCAAGAGGCACCGACTGTTGAACCCATGCCGATGATTGGCGAAGGAGAAAATGCAGAACCGGACTTCGCAAGCGTCACTCCACAACGCAGCCATGATTTCCTATACAATGAAGCCGGCCTTTCAAACGATGAGGCGAACGCTTTTGTTCAGGCCAATATCGACGCAACCAAGAAGCAACTGGAGAAGGTCAAGAAGTCAGCTCCAAAAATGGGTACCAGCCTTTCCGCATACAAGAAACAGCAGCAGGAATATCAGACCAAGGTCAATGAAGCACAACAGAAAGCAGACTATTGGGCGCAAGTGAAGGCTGAACATGACAAGGTTAAATCCGAAGAAATGGAGCGTCGCAGAAAAGAACAGGAAGCGGCTACCAGTCAGGCTATCTTGGAAGAGCAGCAGCGCATCGAAGAAGAGAAGCGTAAGGCGGAAGAGCAGCAGCGCATCGGCACCAACAACGTCGCACCTGCCATCCGTGAAAGATGGAATCAGGCACCGAAGGTGGAAGGATTACCGAATGAGATTGTCCTTGCCAACGGTGAAAAGATTCCCGGCCGTTACGTCCTTGTGGAAAGTGGTGCAGCCACTCCTTCACATAACGTAGCTAACGGATTCGCCAAGACAGAAGGTTTCCCGATAGATGAAAACGAACAAAGCGTGAACGACCGTGACTATGAACGTGACAAGCAGGCGCAGGACATTACACGCCAGATAGCAGGTAACTATGACAGCCGTGCTTTACAGACACCGGTTGTTGTCAGCAACGATGGTATTGTGCTTTCTGGAAACGGTCGTACAATGGCTGGAGAAATGGCCGCAGCCGGCAATACGGATGCAGCCTACATAGAATATCTCCAGAAATACCCTGAACAGTTTGGATTTACCAAAGAACAGATCGCAGGCATGAAGCATCCACGTGTGGTATTCGTGCCTAATGACGCTATGCCATATACCGCAGAAACCTTCGCTAAGTTCAACCAGCAGGACATGAAGGGCCAGAGCAAGACGGAGCAGGCCGTAAAACTTGGGAAGGTGGTAGACGATAGCACTTTCAACCAGATTGTACGCAGAATCAACTCCTATGATTCATTGGGCGACTTCTATGCAGACAGCGCAGCCGCAAATGAAGCAATCAAGGCTTTGCATGGTGCCGGAGTAATCAACAGCAACCAACTTGCAGAAATGTTCGATGGAGAAACATTGTCGGCCAGCGGTAAAGAACTGTTGGAGAATCTTCTTATCGGTAAGGCATTCGAAAGCAACCCGGATGCCGTAAGGCAGATCACCGCTTTCAAATCGGTACGTCAGGCCGTTATCTCCGCATTGTCAGAGATTAGCAACAATGTAATGCTTGGCAAGGAATACAGCCTTGAAAACGAGTTGTCGCAAGCCATCGCACTTGTGTATGCCGCACGTAAGAACGGCGTGAAAGCTGGAGAATCTGCCAGCGCATACGCACGTCAGGGTAATCTGTTCCAGATTGACGAAGGAGCAACCGTAGCAGACTATAACAATGCTACCGTTATGATGTTGGCCGACATTCTCAACGACGGGCGTGTTACCCGTCTGAAAAGGGCTTTGTCTGTCTACAATGCCAAAGCAAATGACAGCGCACAAGGACAGATGGATTTGTTCACCGGTTCAGTGGTACCGAAAGATGAAATTCTTAAATTTGTAAATCAATTATTCAGCAATGGAACAGAAGAACAACAAGCAGCAGCAGTCAGACAAGCAGACGAACGACGCAAAGAAAATAGCGTTCAACAAGATGTCGATTCTGGCACAGGCAATGATGGAAACGGAACAGGACAGCAAGAAGCAGCCTCCGAAGAAGCAGAAATAAGTGCAGAGGAAGCACTTGCCAAACGTGTCACTTATACTGATAACGAAGCGGAAAAGGAAGGTCCAAACGGTACTATCTATTATCGTGGGATATATATTGATGGGACCTACGTAATAACACAGGTGGATGAGCCTAATAGCAAGGGTGAATACACCGGTTCATACTTCTTGTATGGGAATGAACGGTTTGCCGGCATTCCTGAAGCAGTGAATTATATTGATTCACGGGAAGGCGACGAAAAATTGCCCAAGCACATTAACAAGGACGGATTATTGGTCAATGAGGACGGAACTCCAATGACTTTGTATCATGGAACACAAAACGAAGGAGTAAACTCATCGTCTGATCTGGAGCCGGGGCATCGCCGTGATGATGGGGATAAAGCAACCTTTAACGGTGATGGCGTATCTTTCACCCCATCAAAGGACATTGCTTTAGAGTATGCAGACAACAACGAGAAGAAAGTTTTCTCTGCCAATATCAGATTTAAAAAGCCATACTATTCTTATGGCGTTCAAGGTTTGTCCGAAGAAGAAGCGAAAGAGTTTTCAGACAGATTGAAGTCAGAAGGATATGACGGGATTATTATTTATGCGTCACCAGCCATGCGTGCGGTAGGCGATTATCCAATTGAGGTAATTTCATTAGACAAAGGTTCCATTCTTCCTGCAAAAGATATAGACGTTCAGATTGAGCAGGCACGTCAGGAAGTGAACACAAGTCCTACCGAAGCCCAGATAAAGGCAGGCAACTACCGGAAAGGCCATGTGAAGATTGACGGATTCGATATCACAATAGAGAATCCGAAAGGAAGCGTACGCTCTGGCGTAGACGAAAAAGGCAACAAGTGGTCTACCGAAATGCAGAACGATTACGGCTATATCAAAGGCACCGAAAGCGTAGACGGTGACCACATCGACATTTTCCTTTCAGATCACCTCAATGACTGGAACGGAACCGTATATGTTGTGGACCAAGTGACAGATGGAGGCGGCTTCGATGAGCATAAGGTAATGTACGGCTTCAATTCACAGGAAGAGGCCCGTGAAGCATACCTGTCAAACTACAGCAAGGGATGGAAAGGTCTTGGTTCCATTACCGCTGTCAGCAAAGATGATTTCCGGAAATGGGTAGATTCATCCCACCGGAAAACCAAACCTTTCAGCGAATATAAGTCTGTGCAGGCTACATTTGAAAAGAAAGAAAAGAGTGCCTCCGGCGGTAGTATGGACATCGTTCCGAAACCAAACGGCAAGCAGAATGGCACAGCTCCTCTGCAAGACACTCTTCCTCCAAGCAAAGATAGCGAAAAGGAAGAAGGAACGAAAGAGAACAGCGTTAAAAAGGAAGAAGGATTCACAGTTGAACGTCGTTTCCACAAGAAAAACGGCACCTACATCTATGCTG
This sequence comes from uncultured Phocaeicola sp., assembly GCA_944321335.1. GTDB lineage: Bacteria > Bacteroidota > Bacteroidia > Bacteroidales > Bacteroidaceae > Phocaeicola. Next base: position 36,270 of record CALUKX010000002.1, read on the forward strand.
TCAAATTTACCGAACTGATGGATAAAGACGCTTTCAAGGCGTTGAAGACAAAAGTCAAGAACTTTGGCGGCTACTACTCTTCATTCGGTAAAGGTGGATTTATCTTTGACAATGAAGAGGACGCTCGCAAATTCGCTTCGGCCGTTCTGGATAAGTCAGGCGAACAGCTTGATGATGCAGAACCGTTATCGCTCCATGACGTACAATCCGCAAATGGTGATTTGGCAGAAGACAACAGTTCCCTTATCGAACGGATAATGAAAGGCTCCGTTATCAAATGGGCTGAACTGTATCTGAAAGCCAAAAGCCAAGGCAACGAAAAGAACGCCACCAAATGGAAAAACAACATAAGGGAAGTTATCCGTAAAACGTATAAGGGGGAAGCGGAAGAGGCAAACAAATGGGCTGAACAGGTATTTTTCCCTTATATCGAAAAGAACAGTCAGGAACCATCAAAAGGTACTCAACCTGAAAAGCAAGGTCCAGGAATGAAGGAAATAGATGTCATTTCCCTCATGCAAGAACTCAAGGAAAAAGGAGAAGCAAAACTTAGCGACCATGTAAAGGATAACTCCGAAGAACAACCTTCTGCACAACCGGAAACCAAGAACCCAAGTGGCAACAGACTTGTCACTGATGAACGCTATGCAGAATTGCGTGAGCGGATGCGTAAGAAACTTGGCGGCCAGATGAATATGGGTATCGACCCGGAAATACTTGCTATCGGTACCGAAATGGCAGTATATCACATTGAGAAGGGAGCACGTAAATTCTCTGAATATGCCAAGGCGATGATCGAAGATATGGGCGACGCTATACGTCCATACCTGAAAGCATTCTACAACGGTGCAAGAGATTTGCCGGAAATGGAAGATGCCGGTTACACCTCTGAAATGACCTCCTATGATGAAGTGCGTAAATTTGACATCGCCAACTTCGATAAGGAACAAGGCAGCATCATGGCCACCGCCGAAATGGTTGTGAAGGAAAATCAGGTGGCAGCCCAAGCAGAAGAAGCCAAGAACACTTTAACAAACCAGCGTAATGAACAAAGAAGAAAAGACAATGAACAAACGTCAGCAAATACAGAAACTGTTGCAAGCCAAGCAGAGGCTGTTGCAAGTGATTCAGAAAGGAGAATTGAAGAAGCAGAAACTAAAGAACAAATAGAATCTGTACAAAGCGAAGTTGAAGAGTATTTGTCAATTATAGACAATCAGCTATCAGAACTTGATTATGTAGACAATCTCCGATCAGGAATGCGGGTTATCCTGAAAGACGGCAGAAATGTTTTGCTTTCAATAGTAATGCATTCAGGAGAGCAAATCGGAGCCGTACAATTCTCAAAACCACATATTGAAAGATTATATGCTTCATATAAAGGTAGCCTGATAGAGTTTACACCTGATAAAATTGATATTGAAGCCACCGTCAGATTAAACGAGCCTAAAGAGTTTCGGGCAGTAGAACCGAATAAAAAGGATACACCTAAATCGTACAACAACTACAAAGTTGGCGATAAGGTAATCTATACGCCATCGCAGCGAAGCGGAAGTCCTATGGAGGCTGTTATCCACGATTTCGAGAATTATGGAGAACATAATCCCGTACTGGACACTGGCCTTGCCCCTGTCCTCTATGAAGTTGTTGAGTGGGGAGATATAAAACCAATATCCCAAAAATCGAACGAAAAGCCTTCAAAATCGAACGAAAAAGAAGTATCTTCGCATACACAGATAGGCAATCTGTTTGGCGACCTGTTTGAAAATGAATCCTTAAACAACGATAGAAATGACACAGAAGGAACTGAACAATCTGAAAGAACAAGCGGAACAGATCGGACCGTGGGCAATGTATCTCCTGACGGAAACGGAATACTGGAATCCGGAAGCACTGGACGAACTGACAGTGGAGAAACTGGAGGAAGCCGAGGAAGAGAACAATCGGTGGATAGTGGAAAACCGGGACGAATTTCCAGCGGGCGGAGCGTCGGAAACAGCCAGAGCGTCGATAACGGACACAGTGAAATTAGACATCCGGAGTCTGACGGAGGACGAAGCGTTCGAACTGGAGCAGATGCGAATGGACGACATTCCACTTCCAAAACTCCTGAACCATCTAAGGAAGATGAGAAAACAGAAGTAAAGACTGCCAACGAAAAGAAGAATCCGAAGAATACACGTAACTACCTGTATCCTTCCGACGCTTCTGAAATCGACAACCTTACACCACAGAAACGGCTCGAAGCCAATGTGAACGCATTGGAGGTCCTCTGTAAACTTATCCGTGAACAACGGGAAGCGACAAAAGAGGAACGTGAAATCATGGGCCGTTTCCGTGGATGGGGAGGTTTGGGAGATATTCTGAACGTCTACAATACAAGGCAGCTACGTAATTTGAGGAATCCGCTTGCAGACAGACTTGCAGATGCAATCGAAGAACTGGATCCTAAAGAAAACCGTCATTTGATTGATGCAATCCGCAAATCGTCTTTGACTTCCTACTACACTCCTACAGCGGTGGCAAGAGCCATGAACGGTTTCCTTGTCAAAGCCGGATTCAAGGGTGGAAACATGCTGGACCCGTCAATGGGTAGCGGTATCTTTGAAGGGACCTTGCCGAAAGACGTTCAACAGCGTACCCAGATAACCGGTGTTGAACTGGACTGGCTGACCGGACAGATTGCCAAACATCTATATCCAGACGCCAACGTGAAGATTACCGGCTATGAGAACGCCAATACCACACGTGGAGGATATGACGTAGTGGAAAGCAACATTCCTTTCGGCAGCATCAGGGTAAACGATTCCTCTTGGAAAAGCGATTCTTCACCTGTTAAACGTGCTGCACAAGGGAAAATCCATAATTACTTTGCTGTGAAAATGCTGGAAAGCACACGTCCGGGCGGATTGTGTGTAATCATGACCAGCAATGCCATTCTTGACACGAAAGGCAACCAGATAATCCGTGACCACATTCTGGATCAGGCGGAAGTCCTTGGTGTGCTCCGATTGCCGGACAACACTTTCAAGGGTGCAGGTACCAGCGTTGTTACAGATGTGCTGTTCCTTCGTAAATACCGTGACGAAGAGGACCGCAACAGCACTCTTCAGGATTCCCGGTACCAGACAATCAAAGAAGCCTTCCAAGGTTCAACTGTCCTTGAAGTGACCAATCCGAGTGACAGACAAAGTTACAAGGTTGAAGTGAACGGATATTTCAAGGAACACCCGGAAATGATGATCGGCACGCCGATAGCCGGCGGCCAATACCGTGCTGATGCGTTCGGTCTTACAAGTAATCAGTCCACCGACGAAATAGCGGCGCAAATGGAAAAGCTGATAGACAAATCCGTTGTAGGCAACCGGAAAGGAAAGCTGTTCAATACGGTACGCAGTGAACGGGAAGTATATCAGGCAGTACGTGAAAGCTATACCGGCGACGGCAGCTTTGAAGGGAATGGTAACATCATCGAGCAGAACGGAAAGTTTGGAATCCTCTCTTCTGAAAAGAACAAATACGGTGACACCACCAGAACATTTGAAGAGAATCCCAAGCTGAAAAAATACGCTGACAGAATCCGTGCGTATATTCCTTTGCGAAAACTGATGAAGCAGATTATCAGTGAAGAAATAGCCGGTACCGATAACCGGAAGATAGATGCGCTACGTAAAGAACTGACAGATTCCTACAACAAGTATGTCAAGAAATTCGGTCGCCTCCATGATAAAGAGAATGATTTCATCAGTTACGACATTGACGGTTACAGCGTCCGTTCACTTGAAATCTGGAAAGAAGACAAACTGGTGAAGCTGTCTGATATATTCACCAAGAACACCATCAAGCCAGCACTCAACCTGTCACAAGCGAATGATCCGCAAAGCGCAATCAGCATTTCCCTTTCGGAATATGGTGAGATACGTCCCTCATTCATGGAAAAGGTTCTTGGAGAGAACTGGTATGAACAATGCTCCGATGTATTGTATCGGATTCCGTTCAGTGAAGACAGATATGATACCAAGGACGCATATCTGAGCGGCGACGTAAAGAGCAAACTGGAAGACGCACGCAAGGCAGCAGAAGAGAACAGCGAGTTCGAGAAGAATGTAAAGGCACTGGAAGAAGTACAGCCTAAAGACATTCCTTTCGACGATATAAGCATACGTATGGGCGCACGATGGATTCCAATCGAGGTGTACAATGATTTCCTATACGAAACATACGGTATCTCCCGTCCTACACAGTGGAACCGTGTAAAAAGCGGAATCGCCTACTCTCCTGAAGCCGATACGTACACAGTCAACATCGTCAGCACGGAATTGAGTGGAAAGGCAGCGGAATGGAAAACCGAACGTCGTTCTGCCGGAGATGTTTTTGAAGCGGCCCTGAAGGATAAGACGCTTACCGTGTATGATACGTACAAGGATAACGGACAGGAGGTTACCGTGCTGAACAAAGAGCAGACGGAGCTTGTGAACAACAAGATTCAGGACCTTCGTACAGCCTTTGAAGACTGGCTGCCAAGAGACCCGGAACGTGTAAAACAGTTGCAGGCTATATACAACGACAAGTTCAACCGTTCTGTACTACGGAAGTTTGACGGTTCACACCTGAACGTAGCCGGACTTATGGGCATGGAACTTAGACCGCACCAGAAGGATGCAGTCTGGATGCTTATCAACAACCGAGGCGGTATCGTCGATCATATAGTCGGTGCCGGAAAAACATTGGTCATGCAGTCTGCTATCATGGAAATGCGACGCATGGGTATCGCAAAGAAACCGATGATAGTCGCACTGAAAGCCACCGTTGCACAGATAGCAAAGGAATTTGTCGAAGCATACCCGGCAGCGAGAATCCTTGCACCTACCGAAAAGGACTTCCAGAAGGAAAACCGGAAGAAATTCCTTGCCAACATTGCGTTGAATGACTATGATTGTGTCATTATATCCCATGACCAGTATATCAAACTTCCACATACGGAAGAGGTAGAAACGCAGGTTATCAACGAGCAGCTGGCACAGCTGGATGCTGCCATCGAATTTCTGTATGGTCAGGACGACGCATCACAGCTCACCAAACGACAGATTAAAGGACTTGAAAAGAGAAAGGCAAATCTGGAAGCAAAGCTCGCAAAATTGCTTGACCGAAGCGTAGACCGTGAATTTACTTTCGAGAGCATGGGTATTGACTATCTGTTTGTCGATGAATGCCAAGCGTTCAAGAGCCTTCCATACGTCACAAGCTATCAGAATGTGGCCGGACTGTCAGATGCAAAAGGAAGCCAGAAATCCATCGCACTGTTGAACGGAATCCGCTACCTACAGAAGCTCCATCAAGGTGATATGGGAACGGTATTCCTTTCCGGTACCACCATCACCAACTCACTGGTAGAGATTTACAACCTGCTGCAATACCTTCGTCCGAATGAAATGCAACGGTTAGGTTTCACCACCTTCGATGCATGGGCAAGCAACTTTGCCCTCCGTAGCGCAGAACTGGAATATGAAGTAACCAACGAGCTGAAAGAAAAGAACCGTTTCCGTAACTTTGACAATGTACCGGAACTGGCCAAGATGTATGCGGAAATAGCCGATGTACGCAATGACATGAACCTCCAGCTTCCAAAGCCGAAACCGAGAATGCACATTGTCACTGTGCCGGCAAGCGAACAGTTGAAGGAAATCAATATGGAAGTGGTCAATATGGTGAAGAACAAGAACGGTAGTTACTTCGGGCTGACCACAAATGAACGCTCTCCATTCGGCCTGCTTGCGTCAGGTATTTCAACCAAGGCTGCCATCAGCACACGGCTTATCGACCCGAATCTTGAAGATGATGAAGGCAAGATAAAATACGTATGTGAGAATGTCAAGAAGATATACGACAAGTTCAACGAACAGAAAGGAACGCAGCTTATCTTCTGTGATACCGGTATTCCAGGAGCAGGCAAATCATACGATGCCTATACGGACATTATCAACCGCCTTGTGAAGGAATACGGCATTCCACGTGAAGAGATTGTAGATATTCATGTAGCCGACACCGACGCAAAGAGAAAAGCCCTCTTTGCAAAAGTAAACGAGGGGAAGGTACGCATCCTGATCGGAGGCACCAAGAATATGGGTACCGGTGTGAACGTACAGAAACGTATCGTCGCCCTGCACCATGTCGATGTTCCTTGGACACCGGCCGACCGTGAACAGCGTGAAGGACGTGGTGTAAGACAAGGGAATGAGATTGCAAAGCAGTTCAATGACAATCAGGTAGACATTTTCTTCTATGCGACAGAAGGAAGTCTGGATATGTACAAATACCAGCTTCAGGACACGAAAGGGAAAATGTTCACCCAGTTCAAAGCCGGAACCGTAGGCGAAAGAAACTTTGATGAAGGTACCGGTGATGCAGAAGGCGGATTTGACCCGTCAGAGATTGTCGCCCTGCTGTCTGGTAATCCTGTCATCTTCGAGAAGTCCAAGATGGACAAGAAGGTCGAGAAGTTACGCCGTGCAAAACGGGCCTATGAAAGTGACTGGCAGCGAAGAAAAGAAGCATTCGAGGAAGCCAGGAGCGGCATGGTAAATATGGAAAGGCTTTTACGTCTTAATGCAAGAGATATAGAAGCCCTTGAACGTAACGGTTTCAAGCCTGACGATAAAGGAACCTACCCGTCCGAAGTCACAGTTGTAGAAAAAGGAATGACTTCCGGCCAGAAGTTCGACAAGCCCAAAGAAGCCGGTGCCTATATCCATAAGCTGCTGGAGAAAGGGAAAGCCGTCATACTGAAAGGATTTGGTATGCAGGCGGAAATCGGAATACCGGAGGATGATATGTTCGGCAAACGTCCGATTGAATTGTCTTCTGTTTCCGGAATCAAATATACTACCCAGCTTTCGGATGATGATACGGCCGCCGGTTGTGCTTTGCGTACTGTCCTGTTGAAGGTAATCAACAACAAGAAGGTGTATGAAACCAAGCTCGAAGAATACAAGAAGCAGGTAGACGGAGCTGATCCGGGAGAAAACATCTTCCCGAAGCAGGCAGAACTTGATGAAGCAATCAAAGAGAAGAAACGTCTGGATGCTGAATACAAGAAGCTGTCCGACGAAAACAAGGATTCAAAATCAGGAGAAGCACCTTCTTCAGCGCCGGAGGTTTCCGATGAAGATGTGCGTTTCCGCATCCGTGAAGCAGAACCGCCGAAGAAAACCGGAATCGGCTATAAGGTGTTTGTCCTCAAAAACGGCAAACTTTATCCTCCAATGGTTGCAAATCCCAATGGAGCAGATACACCTGTAGGCGTATGGCTCGATGCAGACGCAGCACCGGTAGCAGGAACAAGCAAAACCGGACGTATGCAAGTGAAGGCCGGTGGTAAGGGAACACAGGGAGGTAGCGGAAAACTGGCCTACCGACCGGGATGGCATCTTGGAGAAATACCTTATGCCTTGCAGTTCAACAGGCTGAACCCTGAAACCGGAGAGCGTGAGCTTTTCCCTGCCAACTTCGTATGGGCAGAAGTAGAATATGCTGATGATATAGATTATCAGGATGAAGCCATGAGTTACGGCTACAACCAGAACGGCAAATTCCAGCACAGTCTTGCAGGCCTTCCAAGACTTCCAGAAAACGGGTCATACAAATACCGGACAAACCCCAATCCAGAAACAGACGATTGGATCATTACCGGTGCCATGAAAGTGAACCGTGTACTGAAGCCAAGCGAAGTGGATGCAATGGTGGAAGCAGCTGGCCGGAAACCACAACCAAGACAAAACGGAGCCATCACCGATGAACAAGTTGAGAAACTGAATGAGCAAATTACAGTAAACACCAGACAGGCAATCAATGATGTCGGAAAGAAGCTGAATCTTGACATTGAAATCATAGAGAATACAGAAAACCTTGAAGGCCGAAAAGCGAAGGCAAAAGGATGGTTTGATACACGAACGGGTAAAATTGTCCTTGTCCTTCCCAACCACACCGGCGTAAGTGATGTAATGGCGACAATCCTTCATGAAGGTGTCGCCCATCACGGTTTGCGCCAGCTGTTCGGTGAACATTTCGACACGTTCCTTGATAATGTGTTCAACAATGTATCGTCCGACATTCGCAGACGTATCGTGGACTTGGCAAAGAAAAACGGATGGAATTTCCGTGTCGCCACAGAAGAATATCTGGCCGCACTCGCAGAAGATACCAATTTCGAGAATGCGAAGACTGAAGGATGGTGGAACAAAGTAAAACAATTCTTCCTCCGTATGCTTACAGAGGTAGGAATCACTCTCCCTACTCTGACAGACAACGAGCTTCGGTACATTCTCTGGAGAAGCTACATGAACTTGAAAGAACCGGGTACACGCAGCATATTCGGGCAGGCAGAAGATGTTTCCATGCAGAGCCGGTTAAAGGTAGGCAACTATTCATCCACGCCGGAAAACGGACCACTCCGTTTCCGTGACCAGTCTGCCGACGGTATTGCCAGACGTATGTATGAAGATGCGACCAGACGAAAGTCTTACCGCTTGCAGGAAGCATATCAGGACAGCATGTTAGGATTGCTCCGTATGCAGCAGGCCATTGCAGAAGAAAGCGGAGAAGACATTACGGACCATGAAAACGCTTACGTGGCAGAAAACCATATGTCAAGCCGTAGCACCGATGAAACCGAGTTCTACAAGGACAACTATTTCAAGCCGATGATGAAGGCTGTAACAGACCTTATGAAAAAGGGGCACCACTCCTACAATGATGTGGTGAACTACCTTATAGCCAAAAGCGGCCTTGAACGTAATGTAGAGCTTGCTTTCCGTGATGCTTTGAATGCAAACAGCGAGGATGATATGACTGCAACCAAAACACAACGTGACGCATACCTGAATGATCCTGAAAGGGCAAGACTTATAAAGGACCTCAACGACGGGAAAATCAGCTGGAGCGACTACCGTGTGCAGGATGATATGCTCCGTGAACTGTATGCACCCGGTTATCTGGAGTTCAGGAAAAAGGACTATTCCGGATTGACAGCATTGACCGGTGAAGAAACTGACTATGAAACTGTAGCACGCCAAATGGTGGAAGAAATGGAGCAGGACGACAACGACCTGACTGATAATGTCTGGAAGGCTATAAACACTGCCACAAAAGAAACCCTCCGCAAGACCTATGAAAGCGGATTGATGAGCAAAAACCAGTACGAATACGTCAAAGGAATGTTCGAATACTACATTCCGTTGAGAGGATGGAAAGAAGACACAGCGGCCGACGTGTACGATTATCTGACCTCCGAACGCAGTTCTTTCAATTCTCCGGTCAAGGATGCAAAGGGACGTATGTCTTTGGCAGATGATCCGTTGGCTACCATCGGTAACATGGCAGAAAGCGCAATCCTCCAAGGGAACAGAAACCTTATGAAACAGAAGTTCCTGAACATGGTAATGAACCACCCAACAAGCCTTGCTACCGTCAGCGAAATGTGGTATGAAAACAAGGGTACCGAAGAGGATCCTATCTGGGTAGAATCCGTTCCCGAAATCCCGGATGATGCAACAGCAGATGAAGTGGCGGCCATCGTCGAAAAACATGAGGCAGATATGAATGACTTACGGGATAAAGGAATGGCAACGAAGAAACGTGGCCACCTGACAATCGACTACCGTGCATCGAAAAGAGAAAAGCAGGAACATGCCGTAAAGATAAAGCGTAACGGTAAAGACTATGTTGTGTATGTGAACGGGAATCCGAGAGCGGCCCAAGCCCTCAACGGACTGACGACAGACAGTATGCAGCATAAGTTCATGAAGCTGGTAGGAAGGCTGAACCGACAGATGGCGGCCAACTTTACGACACGTAACCCAGCTTTCGTCGTCAGCAACCTTTCACGAGATTTGATTTTCGCCGGAAGCGCTGTTGCCATTAAAGAAAACCGACGGTATGTTAGCAACTATACCAAGAACATTTTGAGTCTTCTCGGTAAAGCCTCAATTCCACGCTTGATGTGGAAACGTCAAAAGGGCACGCTTGACATAAACAACCCTATTGAACGTTACTTTTCTGAGTTCCTAAAAAATGGCGGAGAAACAGGCTACACGAACCTTCACAGCGTCGATGAATACAAGAAGCTGATTGCACGTGAAATCATCGAAGCACAAGGACGTGTAGATATCGGGCGTATCATCGGGCTGAAACCGGGAAGAGTGACAACTCCGACAACATTAGGTATTGTGCCTGCTTTCCGTTTCGTTGCCAAATGGACGGGATTCTTCAACCGTTGTGCAGAAGACACAAGCCGTTTCGCAGTCTACATGACTTCAAGACAGCAAGGTCGAAGTGTAACAAGAAGTGTCAGCGACGCAAAGGAAATCACAGTGAATTTCAATAAGAAAGGAGCTGGAGGTTTAGGAGCTACCACATTCAAGAGCCTGTATCTTTTCTTCAATGCGGCCGTGCAGTCTTTGAACAATGCGGTCCGTCTTGCAAGAAACAAACCGTTGAGGTTCGCTGCATGGACAGCCGGCTTCACAGCCGCCGGCATACTGGTACCAATGATGAACCAGATACTTATCAACGCTTTGGGCGGTGATGATGATAAGGACGCATACAACAATCTTCCGGACTGGGTACGAAGAAACAACTTTGTTCTCTGGTTGGGCGGTGAACGGTTCCTGACCATACCGTTGCCAATCGAGTTACGTGCCTTCTACGGTAGCGGCGAGCTGTTCCACTCCATTGCAAGCGGCATAGAGCATAAGAACGCAGGTTATGAAATGCTTGCACAGTTCAGCGACCTACTTCCGTTGAACCTTACCGGAGGTGGCGGCGATGCCCTGTCAAATGTCATTCCGGATGCAGGCAAACCGTTCTATCAGGCAATGACCAACACTGACTATTTCGGTAAACCGATATACAAGGATAAGGACTATAACAAGCTCATGCCTGAATGGACCAAAGCCTACAGCGGCACCAGCAAGCAGCTTATCAGATGTGCAGAACTGTTGAACGAACTTTCCGGCGGCGACAAGTACAAGAAGGGAGCAGTGGATATGAACCCTGCAATGGTGGAACATTTCTTTGAAAGCTATTTTGGCGGCATGGGTAAAACCGTCAATCAGTTAGGTAAAGGCATTTCCGCAATCTGGGATGAAGACCAGCGAAATTCCCGTAACATACCTGTAGTGAACCGGTTCTACAGTTCATCCGACGAACGTAACGCATTCAGCCGTGTAAATGAGGAATACTACCATTATCTGGAGGAATACCAGCAGACACAGCAACGGATCAGAGGTTACGAGAACGAAGACGACGCAGGTGTCATGGGATATGCAGAAAAGATAGATTTCCTTGAAAATTCTAAGGAATATGAACGCTATGAAATCATGAGTGACTACATGCCTGACATTAAGGATTTGCAGGATGAAATCAACGAAACGGAAGACCGTGACGAACGGAAAGACCTTGAAATGATGCTCAACGTCCTGAAAGCCGAACTTATTGATGAGCTGAAGGAAACAGAGAAATAGAGTTAATTGATAAAGAGGCTGTACGGACCTGCCTCTTTATCTTCGCTTAGATAAAAACGGAAGATATGGCTATAAACAATGACAGAATAAGGAGCAAGAGCCGCATCACAAGCCAGAAGAAGATGGGGCTTGACAGTGTGGCAGCTTCACGGAAACAAGGAGATCGAAGGGCATTCGATATTCTCATGCAGGCAAACATGTACTGGAACAACATGTCGGACTTCCGCAGGGAGCGTGAACGTAACAAGAACTACAACTATGGCAAACAATGGGAGGACATCATCACCGTGGACGGAAGGACCATGACGGAAGAGCAGTATATCCTTTCACAAGGCAATGTTCCTCTAAAGAACAACCTTATCCGAAGACTGGTAAGGAATGTTCTTGGCGTTTACCGGAGCCAGTCAAAGGAGCCGACCTGTACCGCCCGTGACAGGGATGAACAGAAGTTGGGAGAAACCATGAGCACTATCCTACAGTGCAACTGGCAGATGAACCGCATGACCGAACTGAACGCACGGACGATGGAAGAATTTCTCATCAGCGGCCTGATTGTACACAAAAAGACATACGGTTGGAGGAACGACAAATGCGACTGCTGGACGGATTACGTGCAGCCGGACAACTTTTTCGTAGACAACAACATGAAGGATTTCCGTGGATGGGACGTTTCCATGCTTGGCGAAATCCACGACGTGAGCTTTGCCACAATCTGCCGTGAGTTTGCCAAAAGTCCGGAAGATTACGAGAAACTCTCGCATATCTATTTCTATGCCCGGAACCCGACCTATCTGGCCACCAACTGTGAAAAGTTCGGCCATAAGAAGCTCCGGAACCTTGATTTCCTGTTTTCGTCCGAACCCGGCCTATGCCGTGTCATTGAGATATGGAACAAGGAAATGAAGCCACGTTACCGGTGCCATGACTACAACAACGGCGACATCTACAAGATAGATGAAGAGGACTATTACGAAGAAGTCACCGTAAAGAATGATGAACGTATTCGCAAAGGACGTGCTGCAGGTTTGGCGGACGATGATATTCCGCTGATTGAAACGGAGTGGTTCATGGATGATTACTGGTATTACCGGTACATGACACCGACCGGAGAAGTCCTTGCCGAAGGGGAAACCCCATACGAACACAAGAGCCATCCATACGTGTTCAAGATTTACCCGTTCATCGACGGTGAAATCCACTCGTTCGTTGCAGACGTCATAGACCAGCAACGCTATGTGAACCGACTGATAACCCTTTATGACTGGATTATGCGTGCCAGCGCAAAAGGTGTGCTTCTGTTCCCGGAAGAGTGTCTACCAAAAGGGATGGACATCAACGACATTGCGGATGAATGGAGCCGGTTCAACGGTGTCATTGCCATCAAGACAAAGAACAACTCCGTACTGCCGCAACAGATTGCCAACAATTCGACGAATATCGGAATCGGTGATCTGCTGAACCTGCAGCTGAAATTCTTTGAGGACATATCGGGCGTGAACGGCGCACTGCAAGGAAAGCCCGGTTATTCAGGCATGAGCGGAAACCTTTATGCACAGCAGACGCAGAACGCCACTACCTCACTGTTGGACCTGCTGGATTCCTTCAGCAGCTTCATCATAGACGGGGCATACAAGGACGTAAAGAACATGCAGCAGTTCTATGACAGCAAACGTGTGTTCAATATAGCCGGGAAAAGCGGCGCACAGGTGGAATATGACCCGAAAAAAATCCGTGACGTTGAGTTTGACCTTAGCATTGTCGAAAGCTCCAGTACACCAGCCTACCGGCAGATGGCAAACGATTTCCTTATGCAGATATGGAGTGCCGGTCAGATTTCACTGGAACAGCTGCTTGAACACGGTGATTTCCCGTTTGCAGACGACCTTCTGCAAAGCATCAAGAGCCAGAAGGAACAGCTGGAAAACGGCCAGACACCGGAAGGGCTTTCTCCGGAAATGCTCCAGCAGATACAGCAGCAGGGCAACCCGAAAGCAATCGAAATGCTTACCCGTGCAATGGGAAGGCAGGCAGCCTGATAAAACAGAAAGGGAGCAATGTAGATTTGCTCCCTTTCTTGTTATGTCATTTGTTGCCGTTTCTGATATTGAATGTAGCAAGCGGATTGTTTGTCAATGTCGCTATTCCAGTCAGGTCCTGTTTAGGCTTTTCCTTTTTTCCCATTCTTCTTGGCCTCCTTTCTTGCCTTCCGTTTCATCTTTTCCGCCTTACGGAAATCATCACGCCATTTGTAGTAACTCTTGATAGTTTTCTTTCTCATGTCTTCAGACATGCGTCCGTTCCCCAAAGCATACGGAGTAAAGTAGAATGACTGGATAATCAGGTCACTGATCCGTGCGTCACGGCTGATATATCCCTTCTGTTTCAGCTTCCGGAAATTCTTACGGTCCATAACTACCAGTTTCCCGTCAATAGAGCCAGTCACATAGTAACGGTTACCGGTTTTCTCATAGGCATTGTCAGCCTTTCTCACAGCTTCACGCAGAAGCAGATAGTCTTTTAATCTTGTAAAGATGTTCATAGTCTGAATATTTTAAGTTTATATTGTTGCGGCACTCACCGCTTTACGTTTCTTTACCTTCTTCCTTATGTGGACAACGATACGTGGAAGCTCCATTTCGAAGAAACAGATGTGCAGCCCGATTGCACGTGTCATAAGCAAGTCATCATGCTTTCCTGAAATGGCACCGAACACATTGCCCTGTTTCCTTTCGTATGTCAGGTATTCATCCAGACAACGTTCGTCACGTTCCGTATAAAGCCCTTCACGGATAACCTTCACGAGCGTAGAGATAACCATCGGTTTCGTCGCCACATTCGTATGGAATCCGTATTTGACCGGACGTTTCTCGATAATATCCTCTTCGCTTTGCTTGCGTGCGTAAAGGTTGGTATATACACCCTTTATCTGGTTCAGGATGAACTGGGCCTGATCGCCGTCCACCACACGGTCACGGTCCTTTGTTTCAAGCGTATTGCTTTCAATAACCAGATAGGCATTGTTGTAATAGGCCGAAATCTGTGCGGCCTTCCATGCGAGTATATCCATGTCGATGTGTCCGTACCACTGGGCGACCACAACCGGCTTTCCTCCTTCCATCATCCAGATACGGTCAAACACCACTATCACGGAGTAGTCCGCTTTCTTCCACCGGCCTCCGATATCGACAACCACCAGATAACGGTCCGTAACCTCTTCTTCTTCGGTGTCACGTTCCGGCTTTTCCCATATCCACAGCTGGCCCTGCTTGTCTTCCATGAAGCGGATATTCTTCAAAGCGTCTTCTCCTTCGTCGCCGTCCGCATACACATCGCCTACATATTTCGGTTTCCTGCATGACGGGCGCAGTTTGTTTACCTTGTATTTGTCGAACACACGGGCACCGGAATGAACGAAAGCCTCTTCATCGTCGGACGGATATTCCGAAGCCATATCTCCCTCTTCGGCGTATTTGGTACGTTCTGCCACATACCAGTTGATGGCCTCCAATGTCGCACCGAGTTGCCATAGCCAGTACAGGTATTTGCCCGGCTGTTCACGGTTGTTGTCCGTGTTCGCATTTTCCCTATTCTCATAGAGCCATTTGGCGAAGTTGACTTTCTGTGCAAAGGATTCGAACGGCATACTGTACTGTTCGATTTCCCACCAAGCGACGAACATCGCTTCAAACTGTGACCGTCCTTCCTTTGCAGCCACGTATTCACGGTGGAAGAAATTACCTACACCGTTCGCCGTAGATTCATAGACAATCATCGTGTACGGTTTCAGCAGAATACCGGACGTGGCCGAACGTACAATAGCCTCTGGAGTTTTCCCGTCAGTCTTTTTCCACAGACCTACCTCCGTACAATGCACAAGGTTGTAGTCACCGCCACGGGCCGAATCCGGTTTTTCCGCAGAACCAATCTTTATCTTGCAGTTCCGTTGAGGTACACGGTGTATGTTACCGCTGTTACCTACCCCGATAATCTTAGGTTCGTTCTCATTGTAGGCTTCTCCAAGCTGATGGAGCATTTGTACAGGATATGCCTTAATCATACGGTCGAACATATCCTTTACTTCGGTGGAAGCATCCTTCACATGACCGACAATCAGCGAGTTCAGACCAGTCTTATGGACGAACTGCAACCAAGCCATGTACAGCTGTGTAACAGTCGAACCGCCCCATTGACGTGCTTTCAGCAGAATCAACCTGATTGGTTTGTTGGCTATCCTCCGTTTCTCGAACCGGAGCACCAGCCGGCGTTGAGGACGGTTCAGGACAAAGCGAACGTCTTCACCACCTCCCTTGCACTTGATGAACACGAACAGAGCCGCCCAAAAGCAGAAGTCATAAAGACATCTAATCCTTACGAACTGTTCCACCACCTTCTGGCGTTCCTCATCCGTATTGTCCGCTCCCAAATCCTCCAAGAACGCCTCGATGCTTCCGGTTTCTGCAAGCTGCCGCACCATCGGCACCTTCATCATCCGCTTTGGCACATACTGTACAGGAGAAGGGAAATCCGATATTTCAAGTTTCACCCTTTCCAGTATCGAGCCTTCACCGGTTATCGGATTGAAGACCTGATTTATCTCCTTATTACGACGCTCATTCTCATTGAGCATGTCAAGGACTTCTTTCTGTAGGCTGTTCCGTTTCATCGTCTGATCGGTTTATTGAGAAAGCCGACCAGCAGCCCGGCAATGTAGCAGTACAGATGAAGGCATCCGTTGAATCCCGGCAGAAGGAACCCCACTGCAATGTATGACAACACATAGAGCTGGTACTTCCACCGCTCCCGTACACAGAATGCCACACGCCCCATCAGTGTATAGCATACACCGGAAAGACCGACTGTAGGCAACGCATCGGGAGAAAAGAAACCTATCGGGTAAAGGACTGCAACCAGATAAGATACAGCCATTGCAGCCAATGAAACATCATATATGAAGACGACCGAAAGCAGGCACCAGCAGTTGATGGCCGCATGGAGCATATTCGCATGGAAGAAAGGATAAAGGAACCTTGCATATACCGGCGAATCTCCAGACAGTCCGACATTCTCCAACGGAACATCAAGGCACTGCAACAGCAGTACGGCCACCGTCAGAACAAGTGACGCAATTTTCGCTTCCTTTCTTCGTACCATTTCCTTTTGATTTTATGGATGATAACCTTTGCGCTGCCGGGGGTGAGATAGAATTTGGGCGCAGGCTGTCGTATGACATCGAAGATTATTTCAGACAGTGACATTTTAGAGCGGCTGCCTTTCATATCCATAACCCTTCTGTATATCTCCGTGAACATTTCCCGTTTCGTTTCGCTCATGCCTTCAAGACAGTCGCCTTTCATCATGGCAGACACAACGATTGCAGATCTTTCTTCTGACACCCAGAACCGGCGTGAGGGAGAATTGACAACCCTTTCCATAAGTTCGCACAGTTTTATTTCCTCACAGCCGCAGATAAGGTTGTGATATACAGACATAAGGTCATTGTTCCGTTCCGATTCGTATTCAAACTTACTTCCAACCGGTTTCATAGCTGATTCATTAGTCGTTCACCTATACAAATTTACTAAATGCGGTTAACGGATAAAAAAGAGTAACTCTATGCAAAAGCTATATTTGCTTAAACAAAAATTCTTTAATCAGGAGCAATATATGGAAGGAGCTGAAAACAAGCAAACTAAGTCCAAGAAAGACGCATTCGCAGAACGTCTGAAGGCCAAATACCCGGAGCAGAACTTCGACCAAGAAGAGGATTTTTTCGGTAGAGTAAACGATGATTACGATGAATACGAGAACCAGATTGCAGGTTACAAGAAACATGAATCCGAGCTTTCGGACATGTTCACCAGTGACCCACGTAGTGCAAACTTCCTGATGAACTGGAAAAACGGACAGGACCCGGCAATCGCCCTTGTACGCCAGTTCGGTACCGACATCAAGGATGCCATCGACGACCCGGAAAAGCTCGAAGAGATCGAGAAGGCCAACAAGGAATACGTAGAACGTGTGGCAAAGGAGAAGGAACTTGAAGGCCAGTATGAAGAGAACCTCCAGAAGTCACTGGCTGATCTGGAACGGATGCAGCAGGAAGCAGGACTTTCCGATGATGAAATAGATGCGGCGATGGAACTGATAGCCACAATAAGCAAAGATTTCATCGTTGGCAAGATTACTCCTGAAACCATGCAGCTTGCATTCAACGCAATCAACCACGACAACGACGTAGCCACCGCCGGAGAGGAAGGTGAAGTACGTGGACGTAACGCCAAGATTGAAGAGAAATTACGTAAAAGCAAGAAAGGTGACGGCACCGCATCGCTGAACGGAAAGAACGGTTCGCCCAAGCCAGCCAAGCCACAAAAGAGTTTGGGCGCATTGGAGCACTATGGAAGCGGCAACCAGACCATTTGGGAACGTGGCGGAGAAAAACGAACGAAAGCATAATCCAATATTTTTTTTGTCTAACAATCTAAATCAAAGCGAAATGAGTAAAACCAAATCAACTGCAAAATGGCTCATGGGCTTAATGCTCATGTTGCTGACGCTCTTAACGGGCGCAGGTAGTAATGTGATTATGGCTGCCGCTTCTGACCTGCCCGATGCCGGAAAGACCAATTCGGGTGCGGACGGTACCGGCGGCACTGACGGTATTGCTACCGAAACACAAGGACGTGCTGACGGTGATCCGGAGTTCTATTCCAAGGACATTGACTCACGCATCGTCAAAATCCGACCGATGGCGACCCCTATCGACCAGATCAGCCGATATGCCAACGCACAGAAGGCCGATTCCTTTGAGGTCAAATATTACAGTGTCGGTACCCGTCCGATTAAAACCACAGTAAAGACGGCTGTTGAAAAACAAGCGTCAGGTGCAAGCGTTATCCTTCAGGTGGATGATACAAACATGTTTACACTGGATGATACCATCCGTGTGGTTGGAGTGAAAGGTATCACAGATTATAAAGGAAAGGAATACGATCAGGAAGACGACAACACCCCGGACCTCGTTCTGTGCGTGTGCGGACGTGACAACGCTACAAACAATCCGGTTGTCTATGCTGTAAACGGGCACATTGACACAAGCACCAATCAGGCTATCTGGCTGCCGGAAATTCCTGCCGGAACCGTCCTTGTACGAATGGGAAAAGCCTGTGGCGAACTTGATGTTCAAACCGGACGATTCAACAACATTCCTACAGCAGAAATCCAATACTGCCAGAACTTCATGATTCAAATCGAACAGTCTACGTTCGACAAGATTGCAGCCAAGGAAGTAGACTGGAGTTTCAGCGACATTGAAGAGGACGGTATCTATGACATGCGTCTTTCACAGGAAAACAGCTACCTGTGGGGTGTCAAGAACTGCATCAAACATGTAACGAAGGACGGTATGGCCACATGGTTCACCGGTGGTATCTGGTGGATGGCCGGAAAGGATATTGAAGTCGGCGAATGGGATGCAGAAAAACAGTGTGCGGTCATTTCGGATGAGAATCTGGTGGACATTACCCGTGACCTGTTCGTAGGTACCGGTATCGGCAACAAGCGTAAAATCCTATTCTGTGGCAGCGACCTTCTTTCTGCATTCTCAAAAATCAAGTCAGAGAAATTCCGTCTGAAAGATACAGTAGAAGTATGGAACCTGAAGTTCAAGAGCTGGGATACCGATTTCGGTGAAGTCCTGACCATCCATCACGAACTGTTTGACATCAACGGCATGAGCGATTGCGGTTTTGCAATGGATCCTGAATACCTCACCAAGAAGACCCATGTAAGCTGGAGCCGCAACATCCTTGACCTGAAGAAAGCCGGTGTCCGCAATACAGATGCAGTAGTCATTCAGGAAGTATCATGTCTGTATTTGCGTTATGCCAAGGCACACGCACGTGTACGTCTGGCCAAGGCACCCAACCCATAATAGTTTTAGTTAAGGTAAAGATTGATTGGATAACACGGAAGGGGCGGGATTGACAGCCTACCCCTTTCTTTATAAATAAAACTAATTGCAATGGGAAAACAAAAGACATACAGAGCCAAGAGTGAAGTAAGCATCAACGTCGTGCTGAAAAACGGAAAGAGCAAGCATATATCTTTCCTCCCTGTCACCGGTGGAGGGAGCGTGTACAGAACAGACAACGAAGACATTCAGGCCGCACTGGAAAGCCATTACCGTTTCGGGAACCTGTTCCGTATTGTCGATGAACCTGAACAGAAATCCCCTAAGATTCCTTTGAAGGACAAGAAGAAGAAACAGCCGAAGGAAGAGGACCAGATTCCAAATGAAGAGAAGGACGGTCTGACCGAAAAGGATATGGAAAACGAAACCGAAGGCGATGAAGATGACGGCCTCCGTGTCGTAACCGTTACCTGCACATCAGACGCAAAGGAATATCTGGCAGACACGTTCGGCATCAGCCGTACCAATCTCCGGTCCAAAGCCAAAATCATCGAAGCCGCAGCAAAGAACGGGATTAAGTTTGAAGGACTTGATGAATGATTGAACAGCTATGGTTTACAGTGTGGAAAAAATACAGCGTGATGTAAGGATAGCGATGGACGACTATCCGCAAAGCCCGTCACTCATTGCATTGGAAGATGTGGATGCAATCTCCATCGACAAGATTATCAAGAGTAAGATTGAAGATGCGGCCAAGGCCGTAGAGATAGCGGCACCACTTTACATGCTGGATAGCGGACACAACTTTGCGGAAGATGTCTTCTGGAACAGCAACTTTTCCGGATGGACCGTCCTGCCGGACAACTTCATGCGCCTCATAGTATTCAGGATGAGCGATTGGGAACGGCCTGTATATGCAGCCATTTCTGAAGGTGAACCGGAATACGCCCTGCAACATTCACGTTTCAAGGGAATCAGAGGTAATCCACAGAAACCGGTATGTGCAATCACCATCCGTGCCGAAGGTAAGGTTCTGGAGTTCTACTCCTGCAACAGCGATGAAGCGACCGTAGAACAGGCCGTATATCTTCCTGTTCCGAAACTGATAAACGGAGGCATCGAGATTTGCGAACAATGCTACCGGCCATTCATCTACCAATGTGCCGGAATGACAGCGCAGGTACTTGGAGAAAATGATTCGTCGGCTGCACTCCTTAATACGGCACAGAGTATGATAACCTAAAAATCCGAGCTTATGAACGAAAAGAACGACATACATAACCAGTCAATCCCCGGCACATTGTCCGTAGGACGTGACATTTTCGTCGGCGGAAGAATGACCACACGGGGTAACTCGGTCATAGAACGGGACCTTTATGTCAAAGGCTGGCTGAACGCACGAAATATCCGTGGTGCCGGCAAAGGTCTTTATGAAACCGTCGAGAAGCTGAACGCAGCTTACCCGGACCCTCATAACGGATGGTATGCTTTGGTCGGCAATTCATTGCCAGCTGACATCTACCGTGCATGGGGAGGCAAATGGGTAGCAACCGGCGAGCAAGGAGGTGAACCGGCCCTTGAATTTGCAAAAGTAACCGAGATATACAACGAATTACAGGATGAAATAATAGCCCGTGAGGAAGCGGATATCAAATTACAGAATGCAATCAACAAGGAAACTGCAGACCGCAAGGAAGCCGATTCCATCCTACAGAAATCCATCGAAGCAGAAGCGGAAGAACGCAAGAACGCAGACAATGCGCTAAGCCAAAAGATAGACAACATTGACCTGAGTGAAATAGAAAAGTCCATCGATGATCTGGAGGCAAAACATGATGAAGACGTTACCGAACTTAGGAACGCTGTGTTCCCTCTTTCGCTTTCATTCACCGTATCGCCGTTGCTCATCGAAGTAAAGCAGACAACCGACATCAGCTTGCGCTGGTCTGCCCGGAGAAAGAATGCCGACGTTTCCGCAAACTCCACCTTCACATTGAACGGTGAAACGGCGGAAGGATTATCAAAGACGATCAGCGTAACGCCCGAATCGGAATGTACCTTGACCTATACGATGAAAGCCGCCTATGAAGGTGTTTCAGCCCAGCAGACACAAACCGTAAAGGCTGTATATAGAAGCTATTTCGGGGCCGTACAGAAAGATTTCCTTCCGGATGAATCTGGCATAAAGGGACTGTCAGGCTCATTGAACGGAAGCCGTTCATTCACCCGTGAAAAGATAAACATCACAAACGGTAAAATCTGTTTTGCCTATCCTTCATCGTTCGGAAAGCTGACAAGCATCAAGGACGGGAACGGATATGAAGTTATCAGCAGCTACACTCTCTCGGATATTGTCGTGGACAATGTGAACTATTACTGTTACCTGCTGACCAAAGAAGTGTCGGCTTCAAATGTAACCCAAATCTATCAGTGATATGGACAAAAAAGGAGGAATACAGCTTATAGATACTTTCGTCTATTCCGGTAAGGAATTTCTGGACAAACGGAAGGAATGCCAATCTCTTCAGGAGCTTATGGCCACTGACGAAACAAGCATTCCTAACGGATTCTGCAAGTATGTCCGGGACAATGACACATGGTATAAATACCATAGCGGCAACAAAATCCATGAAGATACGGGCCGCTGGAGAGCCGTCTATACCGGACGTGAAATGCTGAATGACGAATTTATCTACGGAATTGTGGACAGCAAAGGGAACCTGCTGTTCGGTATCAGATATGACGGAAGCGTTTACCAGCCAAAAGGCATACCGGAAGAAGTTCAGAAACGGTTCGACGAACTTTCAGGCATTCAGTTCATGGAGAACGACAGATACCTTTTCGCCATTGTAGACTGTCTGGGAAACTTCCTGTTCGGTATTGACAGCAAAGGTAAGGTTGTCATGCAACAAGGACTTATCCTTGACGGTGACAGAAGCGGTATAGAGCTGATGGACGACAGGAACTATTTGTTTGCAATCATGGATGCAAACGATAATGTTCTGTTCGGGATCACCAATACCGGAGAAGTCGTTTACAACAAAGGAATGTCTAAAGAGGTCAGAACACGTCTTAACGAGCTGAAAGGTTATCAGCTGATGAGCGATGAAAATTTCATCTATGCGATTACTGACATCAACGACAAACTCCTGATTGGAATAAAGAAAGACGGAACTGTCATTGTTCCCAAAGGCATTGTTGAAATATTAACTTGGGAAGAATACAAGAAAGCTAATATTGACGAACATATCCTTTATGTCATACAAGGCAATGACGGCAGCCTGCAAGGGGCATTCCTGAACCGAAAGCCATTGTCTGCCGGTGAGGAATACGCCTTTTTCCGTGAAGCGAATACACTTGTCTATCATGGGAGAATGAACGTACTTCCAAAGTTCTGGATTGATTATGACAATATGGAGCTTATGGTAGACTACCCAAGTAATTACAGCGGTCCTGTTTTCATCAATGAGGACGGGATGCTATTTGCAGTATAACTATTAACAAGAAGTGATATGAGTAAATCATTAGGAACAATCGGATTCCGCCCACGTGGTGCATGGAAGCCTAACGAACGGTATCGCAAGGACGATATGATAACGAAAGGCAGAAGCTCCCTTTATGCAAAGGAAGACCACGTAAGCGGAGAAGAATTTGACCCTTCACTTTGGGGATATATCGTGAATGCCGACGGGGTTGAAGAGGCGGCTGTGCGTGCAGAAGCCGCAGCCGAACTTGCAGAAACGAATGGAACGGAAGCCGGTATTCAGGCAGAAGCCGCAAAGGAAGCGGCAAAGGAAGCCAAGGAACAAACCGAAGCGGCAAAGGAAGCTACCGGTATCTTTACCGAAAACTTCATGCACTTTACGAACGATGAGTTCGTTTATGGAATCGTAGACAAATATGGTACACTCTTATGGGGAATCCGTTCGGACGGTTCATGCTACCAGCCTAAAGGCATCCCAGAAGAGGTGAAGAAACGATTTGATGAGCTGGCCGGACTCCAGATTATGGAGAATGAGCATTTCCTGTTCGCCATTACAGACAAACAGAATAATGTCCTTTTCGGAATTACAAAAACCGGCGCAACCTATGTCAATTCAATCAACGGGATTGTCGTGGTAGAAGAATGCGATGATGAGAACTTTATATACAGCGTGACCGACAGCAAGAACAATCTCCTTTTCGGAATCAAGCATGACGGGACATTCTGTATGTCAAAGTTTGAACTGCCGAATGATCTGAAGAAAAAACTGTCATGCCTTCAAGAGCTGAACGATAAGGAGTTCATTCATGTGATGACAGATTCAACCGGTAAAATACTTTTCGGTATCCGTTTCGATGGAAGCATCTATATACCTAAAGGCACTCCGGAAGATGTAAAGAAGGCCATCGCACAGTTCACCAAAAGAGTTGACAACGTAGAAGAACGTACTTCCCAAGTGGAAGAGCGAATAAAGGATTATACAGAAAACAACAACAAATCCATCAGTAAAGTTATGTACAACGGAAATCAAGGAAGAGCTTACTTAGGTAACGTAACTCTTCAGGAACCGGGAAAGACTGACTATTGCATCCTTATGATGTATGGTCAATCACTTTCAAACGGTTCAGAGAATCCTGCCGGATTTGACGACCCGGTTGTAGAAGGCTGTTATATGTTGGGCAACAATGTATGGAGCACTTCCGGTGACACGTTGAATCCGCTGAAAGTCGGAGGAACAGTGAGAGAAGACGGAGTAGCGACGGGCACACGTCAAGATACCATCGTTTCCACTGTAAACTCTTTTGTCACACTCTACCACAAGGAAAGACCTTGGGATAAGAACACGAAGTTCATCGCCTGTTCATTGGGCGTAGGCGGTAGAACTGTTGCCCAGCTAAGCGGATGCAAATACCGTGAAGGCGACCAAGTAACAAAACGCTACCCCACCTGCAACGAATACAATCTTGACATAAGGGTAAAACCATTCTTCGAGGCAGTCAAAGCCATTGCCGACAAGGAAGGAAAGACCATTTCGTTGAGTGCAGTCTTCTGGAAGCAGGGTGAATCGGACTATGGTACAGGCCATATCGGAAAGACCTATGACCAATGGAAGACCGTCGTTGATGGAAATTCCGGAAAGACCAGCTGCTCAATGTCCGGCTGTCGTGACGCATATTACAAGGGATTGACCATCCTGAAGGAAGACATCTTCGCACTGGCCAAACAGATTTTCGGAGAAGACCAAGCGGCACGTCCTGTATTCATGCCATACTCCGTATGCGGTACCTACATCAACAATGCCTATATGACAATCAACGATGCTACATCGCAGATGGCGGACGATCAGGACGACGTTATCCAAGTCGGCCCTACATACGTCACACCGGACTATAACGGAGGCCATCTTTCCATGAACGGTTACCGGTGGTTTGGAGAATATTGTGCGAAAGCCCTCTATCATGTCTATCTGAAAGGTATCAACTGGCGGCCGATGCAGCCCTACAACTTTGAGGTGTCCGGCAACAAGATTTACATCTATATCAATCCAATCGTTCCGCCACTCCGGTTTGACAAGTACACACTCGACAACGCCTATAAGGACAACGGTTTCATCGTGAGAAACGGAAGCGTAGCAGAACTGGATTCCAACAAATCCGCATCCCAGCTCAATGTCAAGATTACCGACATTTCAATCATCGAGAACTGTGTAGTCCTGACTTGTGGAGAAGTGGAATCGTTTACCGGTGCCGTAGAAGTTATCTATGCAGGCCAAGGAGCAAGCGGATACAGCGGCCACAACCAAGGAGCAGGCAACCTTAGAGATAGCGATACATGGATTCCGCTGTATTCCTACAGACAGGATTCGGCAGACCACGGGAGCAAAAACGCCAACTGGAGCAGCCCGATTACAGCTACCGACGAAGATTTGAGTACGCTCCAATATTGGGATGCTAATTACGCTTCACAGACGAAATACTCCAAGGGTGACAAGGTTCTCTATAACATCATCGAGAACGTCAAACCTGTCGTACTGGAAAGCCTTGAAGACAACAATGCTTCAAGACCGTACAATCCGGTGAACTATCATCCGCAGGACGTTAAGGGCGCAGTAATCGTCGGAAAGAAATATCCGATGCAGAACTGGTGCCTGAACTTCTACAAACGTATCGTATTGGGATAAACAAATTATATTACTCACTTAAAACTACTTAAAGATGAAAGGTCTAAAAGTACAACTTCCGTCAGCCGTGACGGACAACACCCTCAGAAAACTGGAGCACTATGTCGGTATCGAATTTGAACGTGGTGCAAGTAACGGTGGCGGCGATAACGGCTACCATCAGATGATTGGAGATGAATCCTTGCTTAAAGAGATGCGTTTCCACAATGAAATGAAGACAGCTATGGTAAAGAATGCAGCCATTACGGAGGTGCTTAATCAGGTAAACTGGAACAAAACCCAAGATGGCGGTGCATCGGTAATCGACGGTTCGGACGGTTCGGACATTCTGAATGTATTCGACCGTACAATCTATGCTATTCTTGGCGGTACTAACGCCAAGTATGAACGATTTATCGTCAGTGATGAACCGTTCAGCTATGACGGTGATGTGGCCGTAGCCATAACCCCGTTCGGAGAATGCCCGGATTATGCGACAGTCCTGAACAATAAATTACGTTCCATCCGTAACGACGGTGTTTCAGGAACACAGGGAACGTCCTACGGTACCAGCTTCAGCTCTGACGTATATGGCAATGGAAAGGCCGGCGGTTACCCACGTACGAACCTTAACCGATTCCAGTATGAGGCTTATGCGAGAGCCAACAATGATGACAAGAACTCAAATCTCCCTTACACGATTGTAACCAATCAGGAAATCGAACTTGCACAGGCTCTTATGTTCATCGAGTTCAGAACCAAAAACCTCAACGCATGTCTGGGACATGGGCTGTCTTCAAACGCTTCGCCTACTTCTGCAAACTGGGGCAAGGTTACCGGCGTAAGATATTCTCCATCCAATGACGGGAACTATGTCTATGCTCCATTGAACAGAACCGTCTATGTGAACGGGAACAACGCCCTCAACTTCTGGCAGATCATCAACAACAATTGTCCGCTGCTGAAAATCTTCGAAGCACAGCTGTCTGTTTCAAACGGTGACAGTCTGGAAGCCGTAACAGATGCCGACGGAAATCCTGTACAGGGTATTGCAGACGGCGTAATGACCGGTATCTGGACGAAACGCTTCACATTCCAAGTGAACGCCGCTACAACCAACGGTGGAGAAGCCAATAACTGGACCGTGGAAGTCGTATTCCGTGTACCTATCTGGCGTGGACGTACCCGTTTGTGGGGCCATCTTTCACAATGGCACGGAGGTTATGAAATTCTCAACTGGTTTGACGGCACAACAACCCACCACAAGTTGTTCCGTGCAAGAAGCGTTGCAGACCTTACCACCGATTCAGATACTGCAGCCAAGGCAAGTGCTGGTTTATTCTCATTTGAAAAGACTTATGAAGACTTGGGAGAAATGCCTACATGCGGCACATCATCCACAACTAATTGGGCAAAGGAACAGATGTGTACAAAAAAAGGTATCACTACTGCAATCGGCGGCAAGACAGGTGGAAACATGGGCACCCACGAGAACGCTGTAGTCGGTATTGCCGGACTGTCACAGGAAGGTCAGTACACCAGATGCGGGTCCCACCTCGGCGGCGGTGCGAACGACGGTAATGCCGTGCTGCGTTGGGCGCATTGCTTCGGCGCTCCGTCGCGTGCGGACACGAGCTGCGGTTCCGGCTTCCGTGTGGAGATTTCCGCTTGATGAAGGCCGAAACACAAGTCAAAACCGAAAACCTTACCTCTTCGCTCCGGCGAAGAGGTCTAAACCGAAAACCAAAACTCATGACGCACCCGAAAATCGGGCGATTTTGGAACAATAGATACTAACAAATAAAAACAAACCATCATGGAAAGACAAATCTATTTTGAAAACCATCCGAAACCAATGGATTGGGGCGACAAGAAAATTGTTCCCCTGAACATCAATCAGGAAACAAACATTGAAGACGGCCAGACCAAGACCAGTTTCCGTGCCGACCTTGTTCCCAAAGTTGAACAGCCAGTAACCGTTAACAGCATCGTCGATGCGGCAATCCAATCAGAATTTGACGAAAAATCCCTGAAACGCATCATGCGTAATTTCGGGCACAGCGACGATGAAGAGGTTTCCAGATACAAGAATTTTGTTCAGGAAATTACAGAAGCGGCGAAGGAAGCAGGCTATGAATAATCCTTAGACTGAAAAGATAACCCAAATAGGTTGTTGATAGGTGCGGGTCCCACCTCGGCGGCAATGCGAACAACGGTAATGCCGTGCTGCGTTGGGCGAATTGCAACAACGCTCCGTCGAATGCGAACACGAACTGCGGTTCCAGCTTACGTGTGAAAGCAGCTACACAACAAATTGGTAAATCCACCTATCAAAACCACACCAGCATGGTGAAAAATGACAGACAATGCAACGCAACATCATTGTTGCAAACCGAGGTTGCACGCTTATTAGTAGGCGCACAGTTGTAGGTGTTCCGAAAGTTAGCGAAAAAGGCTCACACGGGCTTAGTCAGAAAAAAAGACGGAAGCTATATGAAAAGAATAGGAAACATTTGGGAGAAATTCTGTAGCAAAGAGGTTATTCATGAAGCGATACTGAATGCAGCAAAAGGGAAACGCAAATACCGGAAGGTAAGGAAAGCCCTTGCAAACATAGACAAGTTTACGGACCTGTTACATGAAATGCTGACCAAAAGCACGTTTATCCCATCACCGTATATCACATCAATCATGAAGACAGAATACGGTAAGGAACGGGAAATTTTCAAGCTGCCATTCTTCCCTGACCGGGTAGTCCAGCACTGCATCAGCATAGTATTGCGCCCAAGATGGAACAAAAGTTTCACATCGGACAGTTACGCCTGCCTGATAGGACGTGGCATCAACTGTAAGGAAGCCAGATACAACCTCAACAAGAAGGTAAAGAAGGCCATCGGCGAATACAAGCATGGTCCTCTATACTGTTTGAAGATGGATATAAAGAAATGCTATCCGAGCATAGACAACCAGATACTTGCCGACCTGAACAGGAGATACTGCAAGGATCCTAAGATGCTGGAGCTTCTCGACCTTCTCAACTTCAACGGTAAAGGACTTCCAATCGGTAACTTTCTCAGCCAGTTATGGATTAACATAGTCCTGACTGTACTGGACCGTTTCATCAAGGAGGTGCTGAAAGTAAAGCACTATTTCCGATACATGGACGACATTACACTACTCCATTCGGAGAAAGGTGTACTGAACCAATGGCAATGGCGCATCATGAATTTCCTTTGGTATGTTCTGCATCTGGAAGTGAACCAGAAAAGGCAGATATTCCCTGTCGGGAGATACCGTACCGAGCGAGGCATTGATTTCGCCGGTTATGTGTTCCGACGCAACAGTACGATGGTAAGAAAGCGCATCAAGCAGTCCTTTGCCCGTAAACGCCATTTGGAGAAGAGCGTACCAAGCTATGTAGGAATTATTCAGCATTGCGACGGAAAGAACTTGATTGAAAAGATTATAAAAAGAGATAATGATATGAACTTAGCGCAGTTAGGTATAAAGAAGATTGAACGTCCATTTGAGGGTGACAACATAAAGATTGAGGCTATCATAGACCGCCCTATTCAGGTCCTTGACTTTGAAGTCAGACCGAGTGAGAAGAAACCAAACACCGATTATCTGAAGATGCAGATTCGGTTTGAAGGGAAGAAACGGTTTGTGGGTGGCGGCTACCAGTTTTTGTGTGAAGTGCTCAAACAAGTGAACAAGAAAGACCTTCCTTTCGATACCATCATACGCAATAAGCGAGGTTATTATTTTGAAGGAACGATAGATGAGGAATAATGCTTATGGATGCAAGAGAAGTGACACGGGTAGGCACAAGTGTAGGTCTGACATTTTACGCAGAGATACAGGTACTCATCTTCGATATGCGGTGGCTGATTCTGCTTTGCGTTGTCCTGATATTTGTTGATCTGAAGTTCGGGTTGGAAAATTCGCAGGTACACGGTGTAAAATGGCGAAGGTCAAGAGCATCGAGGCGTACCGTGAACAAATTCATAGATTACATGTGCTGGCTGATGTTTGCCGGCGTACTTGGCGCAGCCATCGGAACGCCGTTGGGTATTGACCGCATAGTAATTGCTACAGTCGTTATGATACTCGCCTGTCTGAACGAGGTGGACAGCATTATCCAGAATTACTGTGAATCGAGAGGTATAGAAGATTTCAGTCTTAGGAAGTTGCTTATATCCTTTGCACGAAAGAAAGACAAGGATTTGGGCGACGCTCTGGACGAAACATTAAAAGACAAGAAGAAAAATGGGAATGAAGATATTGATTGATAACGGACACGGTGAAAACACAGCAGGGAAAAGAAGCCCTGACGGTTCACTCCGTGAATACCTGTATGCAAGGGAAATTGCGCAGGAAGTTGAACGACAACTTAGATTGAAAGGCTATGACGTTGAACGAATCGTCCGTGAAAACATAGACGTGAAGCTGGAGGTACGTTCAGGCCGGGTGAATGAAATCTGCAACGAATGTGGAGCGGCAAACGTACTTCTTGTTTCAATCCACTGCAACGCAGCAGGAATGGGAGAATGGATGTCCGCAAGAGGCTGGTGCGCCTATACAAGTCCGGGAAAAACCAAGGCCGACGAACTGGCGGAATGTCTGTACGAAGCGGCAAGAATCCATCTTGAAGACTATGCCAAGACCTTCACGGATGAAGACCGCAAAAACAAGCAGGTTCCTATCCGCACGGACTACAGCGACGGTGACGCTGATCTGGAAGCCAGATTCTGGATGCTTAGAAAAACCAAATGTCCGGCAGTGCTGACGGAAAACCTCTTCCAAGACAATAACGACGATGTAGACTATCTTCTGTCTACAGCCGGGAGAATGACCATCGCCAGAATCCATGTAGACGGAATCATCCGGTATATAAACAAGCTGCAAGATGAAAAGCATTGATTGGTGGAAGATATTAAGATGGACCTTGGTCACGATGCTATGCTGTTTCCTTCTTTTCGGAGGGAAGATACACATACAACTGGGCAGGCAGTCAGAAGGAACGGAACGTGACAGCACCACATACGTAGACACTATACCCTTCTACTATCCTGTTCCGAAAGACAGTATAGTCATACGTTATGTGACGGCCAGACTTCCGGTAAGTTCAGGTAACAGACAACAGGAATTTATTCCAAATGACAGCAACATTGTAGCTGAAAATATTCCGGACAGTGCAGATGTGGAAATCCCCATCACGCAGAAGGTCTATAAAGACAGCGCATATACCGCCTACATAAGCGGCTACCGGCCTAATCTGGACAGCCTGTTTGTATTTCCGAAGACAACAGTCATACATATACGTGACAAGCCGAAAAGATTCAGTGTCGGTGTCGGTGCCGGTTACGGTGTGGGGAAACATGGTTTCACTCCATGCCTGAACGTAAGTGTACAGTACAAACTATTTGAGTTCTGATTATGGATACAACAAAAGTAACGCTCGAACCCTTCAATCTGGATATGGCCCTGTACGGGGCGAGCATCGGATGGAAAGAAGAATCCAACGTAATAGTAGCAACTGATTTCAGGAAGGAATCCGAAACCGTCTATTCCTATAACGTGGACGGTGTGGAATATCATTGCGACAAGGAAGGGAAAGGCAAAGGGAACGAACACCAGCTCTATATCCTGAATATGGGTATAGAACAGACGAAAGGGACCGCAGCCACAAGAGCCGGAGAAACAGGTGTTGAAACGATACAGATAGAGGCACTGGAGCCGAGAGAAACCTTCGCCTGTTATGCTCTGGTAGGAATCCTGAACGGAATGCCCAATGTACTCCATGCCGACAACTTCCAGATAGGAGCAGCCGTAAAGCGGAGCTTCGAGATAGCGCAGCTCATGATGCAGGAGGCAGCACGTGTACGTGCCGAAACGCCGGAAGATTCAAACCAGAAACAGGAAATAGACCTGAATCCGAAACTACTCACATCGACCACTGACAAAATCTTGTATAACATCAACGTCAATCTTGGGAATATTTCTTCGCAGCAGAAGACACATTTCGACGACTTGAAGACAAACGGCGTAAAGATCAGCGGGACCCCGAAAGTAGATATCGCATCGGTCAGTGCATCGTCCGTACCTGTTTCCGGGAATGTGAATGTAAACAATACAATCGGAGTTACCGGCAGTGTAACTGTAACCAATACAGTAGATGTGAATGTAACCAACTTTCCTGAAGAATCAGGAAGCTAACAAGTAGACGTATGAAACAGATAGTATTTACAATCGGAAAGGAAAACGTGTACAACGAAGTGGCCAAGACCACCAGCTACACGGGCGCAAAGATGGATGACGAAGACGCATACGACAGAATTTTCACCACCGATTCTGACCGGGAAATGCTGGAACGGTTCTGGAACGAGAGCAAGAACACCATTACAGGAAGCCTGAAAAAATTTCTTGTGGACGAAACGGAATCAGAAGGATCCTATACACTGACACTGGAATTATCGTCGGCATTCGACGAAACCTTGGTGGAAAGCATGGAGAGAAGCCTGTTCAGTTTCTTTGTAATGAACATCACCTCCAAGTGGTACACGTTCACCAACAAGAAAGAGGCAACCGACTATGCGGCAGGAGCCGCCTCGAACGTGGAGGACATCATGCGTAAGGCATACTTCAAGAAGAAGCCCCAGCGTCCGACGTATAATTAAGGAACTAACCTAAAACATTTCAGACTATGGCAGAGAACAAGAAAACATTGACAGTGACCCAAGAGGTAAAAGAACTGATGTATGACATCATGAACAAAGCCTACCTGACAGGACAAGCCCGTGAAGCGGGAGGAATGGGATATGAGGCAAGCTCAAACATGCAGGCCTCGGAAGATAACGAGAACAGCTACCAGATCAGACGTAGCATTGCCAACGCATTCAGCAGCCTAAAGAGCTTGCTCGGTGAATATCTGGATGAGGACAAGACCACCTCTGACAACATCATCGCCAAGGAGATTGACAATGACGGGCGGTTGGTGCTGGCATTCAAGCTGCCCTCCAACTACAACAACGCATCGGCAGACAGCTTAGGTAACGGCATACACTCCTATCTGGTGGATATGGCACTTACCGAATGGTTCACAATCACCAACAAGGCAGATGCAGCAGACTACCTGAACCACTCAACAGCCAGCCTTGAGATTGTGAAACGTGCCTTGTACAAAAGAAGCCGACCTACACGTCCGACCTACAACTAAAAGCCTATGAGTTATGAATCACAGTTTCTGCAAGAACCCGCAAGAGAGAAGGAAAAAGCTGGTTTTCCTCATCTTCCACCGGAAGGACCTTCTCTATGACATAGAGAATATAGCCTACGTGCAGGGCGACGTGATGAAGACCAACGACGAACATGACCGCCATCAGGTCATTGACATCGGTCAGGACGGTAATGTGGACCGTGTTACACGAATACTGAACCTTGCCTACCAAGAATGCGTAGATTTTCTGTACGCATATACCAAAGCGGACGTATTCAAGGCAAGTTCTCTTGATAACACGTTCGGTGCCCCGGAACATTACAAGATGCGTCTTCTCGTGCCGCCTGATTTCAGTAAAGGTACCGTAGCACTGTTGAAGAATCTCATCCATGAATACATGACGTGCCGTGTGATCGAGGATTGGATGAGCATAACGAATCCGCAGGCACAGCCTATATGGAAAAACAAGCTGGAGGAAATAGAGGAGGCCATAATTTCGTGCATGAACGCACGTGGCGGAAGAATCAGGCGCACGCAAACGCCTTTCTAATATGAGAAAGAGGACATCCCACCGGATGCCCTCTCTTTCTTTTATCTCAACTTGTTGAGGAACCTTGTTTCAAACTGTACGGAGCATCCATACAGCGTTTCTTCTTCGTCGAGCTTACAGATCAGCATAAGCCTGAAATACTTGAACGGTACCCCACGGAATCCCCGGAGATAATGGTCAACACTGGAACACATGCAGAACCAGTTTATCAGGTCACGTGATCCGTACAGGACTTGGGCGACGTGTCCTTTCTTGAACTTTCCACGCTGGATAATGCTGGCTATTGTCTTCAGCATGTCCGGAGCATCCAGCTTTATCGGACGTGTGACAAGAACGGCGTTCACTCCCTTGATGAGCGGTTCATCCTCTTTGTCTTCTTCCTCCGTTCCGTTTTCTGTTCCGGTATCACCGATGCCACCTGTACCATCGGTGCCGCCGGTTTCCTCATTGTCTGTTATATCGTCGTCTATCACTTCATACTGTGACAGATTGACAAGCCTGTTATCCTTTGTCATAACGTAAGCGTCCGGATATGAATTGATGCAGCTGTAGAAATCGGAGGACATGATACCCCAATTCTTCGATTCAAGTGAATAGACGTAGGCGTAAGGCTGTTCAGGATTGAACACCACGATACGTTGCCGGATATAGTCGTAAGCCATCCTGCAACCGGCAATGAAATCCTTGAAGTCTATGTAATCGAACTTCTGGAGCTTCATCCCGATAGCCTCCAGAATCTTGTCAATGTTGGGCAGTTCTGAAATGTTGAACTGTTCGCCATCCAGTATATCGGAAATGCACTGGCTGGTGGAGCCTGATATAAGCATGATACCACGTGCCGTTGCAAAAAGGACGGAACTATCCAACTGTGTGATGGAAGCCGAGTTGATGCAGACATCAAGCGTTGCCGGCTGCCCGGGTGAAAATGTACCGTCATTCTTCACTTCCAGTGACCAGACTCCATCCGTACAGAATGCGTATAACGGGAACTGGCCGAACTGTCCGGGAGACAATGCTTTTACAGCAGAACGGATTCCAAGAATCTCTCCTGTACCGATTGTCTTTATCCCTTCCAACGGATAGTAATACGGATTGTTTACCTGTGACGTGTACAGCTTATTCGGAAGGTCCACAATAGGATCCCTTGTAACAGCCGGTATGGAACCGCCATAAGAAGGCTCCTTGAACCCGTCGAAGTAGAATGCCCCGTTCAGTCCGGTATGCGGTTCGAGCTTCACGTTATCGGTAAGCATAAACCTGCTTATAACCATCTTCTTTGCGGACGTGTCAGGATAGAACATGTAATAGCCTATATCCGTAGACAGAGCAAGTGAACAGGTATTGCGGACCACTACCTCCCGGCCATCCGTATTTATCTGTGTATAAACCAATGCGGCCGAAGATACACCCATATCCTGCCAGTGCTGATTGACTGCACCTTCAACCTCTTCGGACCAGTAGTTCATATAGCCGTTTGCATAGCATACCATTGAAGCGGTATCATAACCGGCAAACAGCCGGCGGCGCACATTTGCAATATTGAAACGGGAATTATAGGTGTAAGAAAATGTGGGGATCAGTCTGTCATGTGTCTGGTAATCGTCCGTCATCACCTCTTTGGCCACCAGCGATTTCAGGTAGTCTTCCTCTATCTCCAAATCCTTCCGTTCAGTTGTAAGGTCCTCTACCGGAATGGACCGGACAAAGTAAAAGTCGTGGCAGTCCTTGATGTTGTTCGCTATCTTTGCGTCGGAGAATTGAGGAAGATCCAGACAATACTGGGGATATGAACCTCCATGAGTGAAGGAATACACCTGTGCGAAGCTCCATTTCTGGTAGTATTTGGTTGCGTTGTTGCTCATTCCGACAGTCCAGCTGCTATCCCCTTTATCGCCTCCGTCGTATTTTCCGACAAAGAAGCCGGCGAAATTACCCGTTTCCTTGAACGATTCACACACGCCGCTCTGGTCATAGGTATAGATAGGAGCCGATATGTAGATGTCCACACTTTTGATGATGTCCTTCCATAGTACAAGTTTTGCCAGAGCCTCCTGATTCAGAAGCGGCTGGCAGTCGAGCGTACAGACAATGGTGAATATATCCAGCTCCGCTTCCTTGTATGCGCCTTTGCCGTAGATGTGTTTCCATAGAATCAATGGATTTCCCTTTGTGGATGGTATCATCAGTATAGGTGCGCTATGATGTGACAGGGAGCCGTCATACAGCTGGTAGGCATACCGGACAAAAAAAGGATAGATAAACTTCCCCTCTTCCGTCGCCACGTCATTGATGAACTTGTTCACCTTTGCAAGCACCTGTGCGGTTATCTTTGACTTGTTTTCGTCGGTAAACTCTTCATAAATCCTGTCTTCGTCTATAGCGTCGAAAGAGATTGTAAAGGTTCCTACTTCCTTGTCATTCTTCACCTGCTTTGAATATAGCTTAGATTTTCCTTTCAGTCCGAACGATATGGGGCATTCAGGCATTTCGCCGCCAAGATACAGATATGCTCCGTCGTCCGGTTTCCAGAGGAAGTAGTGCATCCCGTCGCCACAAATGGCGACCAACGTGTTTCCGATTCCGTTGATACTGTTTACCACCGTACTTCCGAAATCGTGTATCAGATGCAGGGTATCATCATCCATCGTCCTCCAGTAAATCTTGTTGTTGCTACTGTCCAGCACGATGAAATGGGTATAACCGGTATTCTTGTGGATAAACTCCACATATTGGTTTTCCGACAGTTTGAAAAGTTCTGCCGACGGATATATCGGCCTGATCGAACCGTCCTCCATGACCGCATCAAGCATTGCGGCCAGCTCACCGTCCGGACATTCGTAGTCGGATGGTGTAGCGGAAAATCCAGTGTACTTGATTTCCTTAACGTCCATCTTTGATTGCTTTTTTAAATAGGTTGTTCTTAGTGATTATCGGAATTGCCTTTCCTATTCTTGGGTGTTCTATTGGCAGGCCGACGAACAGATGGGCTTCTCTGGCGTCACCGCCACAAACGGAAAGTATATGCCGGCACAGCTTAACGCACCATGCACGCATATACTTATGATGCTTTCTCGTACCATGACACACAGCGACATGTTTGCCGAATATGTTCTCCGAGCGGTGAAGGATATACAGAAGTTGTTCCTTATCTTCCTGCCAGATGTCTATAACGTCGCCGTCATGGATGCCAAGTTCGGCGACCACATCGGCAGTTATGTCGATGCGTCCGTCCGAACGGAAATAGATGTCCGGCAACCGGGAGTTTCCTAATACGCTACACATAGGGCCGTTCAATTACGAAATAGTTGATATAGCAATCTTCCTTCTCGATTATGCGTTCCGTAACTGTCAGCTTGCAGGGCTTGTCATGCGGAAGGCCGTAATCGTAGAAAATCTTCTGTACGGTAGGTACCAAGCTCTCAAATCCGATTGTCCGGTGCTTGGTATTGTACTGTATCTCTGCCAAAGGTGCATCATCCTGACCGAGTTCTGGATTGATGCAGAAGGCATACTTCTTTTCGTAAGGCAGATAGAATACATAGGCTTTCGGCTCCTTTTCATAGTCCAGAAGACGCAGCTTCTTGTATAATGCCTTCGAGAATGTTATTGAATTGTCACGAGGATCCGCAATCACGAACATGCGCAACTGCCTGAACCATTTTAGATTGAATATTTCCATGTAGCGAATTTAGTTTGTGTTCCGGTTACTGTCTGTTTATCTGTTAATCAATAGTCCTTGCGTGAGCGGAAGGAAACCGTTTCTATATACATGAATGAACGGTTATCTTCCAAAGACTTTTTGTGTGCCATCGCTTCCTCCTTGCTTTTGAAGATGAAGCAGCTAAGGCTTAGTTCGTCGGTGCCTTTACGGTTAATCACGTTCGCATAATATTTGCGACCGAAAAGGAATGCTATAATTTCTTCCAATACAGTAGTATTCATAGTTTACAATTTTAGTCGTTGAACAAATTTCCTTGTTTGGGCGGTTCGGGTGTACCTATAATGCGGTTTACACGGTCAATCTCCCTGTCAATCTCGGCTTCGAGAGCCTTGCTTTCCCGTAGTGCTTTCGGGCTACGGGTATTGAAATACTTCTTTTGAGCTTGCCGCATAATTGCAACCTTCTGAAAAAATGTCTTTGCTTCCATCTTATTTTAAAGTTACTGGTTTTCCCTTGCCTGCATACGTTGATAGCCATGCCTTGAAATTACGCTGGTTGTCGAGCGTCAGTTGCAACAGTTCTATTTCCGGCATGTCCTTATCCACTCTTACAAATTCTCTCCAGCCGTTCATGAATGATATAGCTGCAGGTGTTTCAATCTTACATTCCAATGTGTTGGAACAAATAAGCGTAAGCACCTCATATCTGTTCAGGTGGTGCTTACGCTTTCTAACTTTCTTTCTCATGTCAATTCTGATTGGTTATAAATTCTCCGATTGTTTCCTATCCATAGCTTTCTTCTATTTCCTTCACAGTGCTTTTCAGTTCGTTGATGGTATTGAAGTAAGTGGAAAGGTGTTTTGATAACGTATCTCCGTTATTCTCGAAACCGTCGTCCTTGTGTTCCGCTTTGTTCAGGAACCAGAGCATGGTTTCCAGATTGCTTACCTGGTACTCCAGTTCAGCGATCAATTTTTCTCTTGTTTTCATGTTCACATTTAATCTTACCTTCCAAACTTCACCGTATAAATCACATTACCGTGATTCCGAGTTTCCTGTACCGGAAGAAATTCCAGTAAAAAATCATGGTGCCAAGGACCGGCATCTATCTGGCAATCGATACGGATGGGTTCCCCTTTATCATCATCTTTAGTCCGTAGGAGCTTTTGTATAATCTTATCCTTTATGGAGGACAGGAAAGATTCTTCATCCAGAGAATAATTCTTCAGGATTCTTCTTATAGCTCCTTCTCTCACTATGTTCACCTTCATTACATTCTCATGTTTCCTAACTACATGGTTCATTTCATGGTCTGCTGCATCCTCATAGCGGTCGAACCTTGCACCGTCCATGCACTCATAAATGGTTTTGTATCTCATAGCTGTTATTTTTCAAGTTAAAACAAACTTAATTGTTGCGCTTCATTCTCCTTATCGATGAACATCTTCCTGAAAATATGTTCAAGACATGCTACCACTATGCTGTTACCAGCCATTTTATAAAGTTGGGAATTACTTATACCGGAATTAAGCATTTTGTCAATATACTTCTCCGGAACGTCCATAAGGCGAAGACATTCCCTTGGTGTGAGTTTTCTGATGCGATATGTTATACCATATTCAACAATCTTCACACCTTCCCCTTTGTTGGTAGTGAGTGTTGGAGAAACCCCGTCAATTCCAAACACATTACCATTCATTCCTTTTCCAGAAGGATTGACATTACCTATAAATTCAACATTGTCTATTATCTTAGGTTGAACATTCCCCCCTTGCGATGCAGTCAAGGATGGAGAAATACATTCAACGTCATAAATACGCCCAGACATCACATTGTTAATATTTGCTATTACCTTAATCCCTTCATAACGACAAGGAGGTTGTTGGTTTGCAAGTATCGTAGGAGAAATTTCCCCACATTCCTGAACACGTCCTCTTCTTGTATTACTTCCAGGAAAACTCGCATCAAAAACCCCACCCGGATAAATTTCCGCATATCCTTTTTCTGTTGCCTGCGCAATATACAAAGGTTCACTGACCCAATAATTGCAGGAAGAATCAATATTCGTCCGTATAGTCGGACATAAATCTTCAGATATTGATCTGTTATAAACATCTATAATTTGGTTCTTATCAGATGCAATCTGTCCACTTTCGATCATTTCCTTCAATCGTTTGTTACCTATTTCTTCTAAAAATATAGGCTCAATTACCAGGTTGTCTTTTTGAACTGTAGTGATAGTATTGCTTACATCTCCTCCAACTTCGATGCGCTGTTCAGTTGGAGAGCCACATTTCCTGTCAGACTGATTTTCAGGATTTCTTCCTCTCATGGCGCATATAATCGGCTGTAATATCTTGGGGCTATTATTATGGCCTGCTGATATGCATAGGACTATTCCATTAGTATCATGAACCTTTCCATCTTGTGAAGCATTGATTCTGCCTACAATCAACACGGTATTGTCCGTAGCTCCTGTTTTGTACACATTGGCTCGTATACAGTTAGCTATATCATTCCCGGTCTTCGGCTTCCATAAGAAACCATTTTCTTTCTTCCCATGCTTTTCATTATTCCTGATAAAACTTTCTATTTTCTTATCTGACAAATAATATTTTTCATCAACATTTGTTTCAAGCACATCCTTCAACCTTTTAACAAGTCCTATCGTAAGAGGAAAGTGAAACATCGCTTCACCAAGAATTGACACCATAAAAACACGTTCTCTGTTTTGTGGCACTCCATAATCCTTTGCATTGAGAACTTTCGTAAAATTCGTGTAACCTTTCATTCGCAAGTAGCTGTCCCATTCCTTTAGATAAGGAAGAAACTTTTTAGAAGTAAGTGCTTTGACATTTTCCATAAGAAGATATTTCGGCTTCTTCAACTCGATAGCCTTCTTACACTCCCACAATAGGGATGAACGTGTTCCACTCCCTTCTTTAAGTCCTTTCTGTAATCCTGCTACAGATATATCAGTGCAAGGGAACGAATAAGTAAACATATCAAAATCAGGAACCAAATTCCAGTCAATCTTCGATATATCTCCAAAATTCCTTTCCTTCCATTGAGGATAAACAGCATTATGCGCTTGAATAGCATATTTATCGATTTCAGACCATCCGACAAGTTCGTAGTCAATCCCTAATCGATCAAGTGCCATACACTGAGAATCATAGCCTGAAAATGCTGTACAAACTCTTAACTTTTTCATAGTCTTTCAAAATAGATGTTACACTTGAATCCTTTCCGTGGTTCATAGTCCTTGAACTCACAGGAGGTAAAGAACCATTTCCTATTGGCCCATTGCGACAAATCCTTTTGCCACTGTGGTATGGTATTCTTTTTATAGATATTCCTGTATAATAACCCTATCTTACTCATACCCTGATTTTTGAAATTTCCGAAATAATGAATTTTCCCGGCATCCGGATTTTCCCAGAAGAATTGCGGACCTCCGATATAGCCCTGATACATGCTGCTTCACGTTCCCTTGTCGTGAGCGACAGAAGGATAGCCGCCTTTTCGTCAGGTTTCACCACATCGGGAAGCGTTTCCTCAATCCAGACACGTTCCTTTGTCTTGCAGCGTATCAACCGCTGGCGTTCATACATGAGCATGGTTTGAAGAGTTTCGTTCATGGAGATTTTACCCTTTGACTTTTCCATGCTTTCAAGCAACGTCCAGA
Source organism: uncultured Phocaeicola sp. (assembly GCA_944321335.1). GTDB lineage: Bacteria > Bacteroidota > Bacteroidia > Bacteroidales > Bacteroidaceae > Phocaeicola. The sequence goes on from CALUKX010000002.1 coordinate 76,962, forward strand.
TAACCGATTTAGGATCACCGTCGTTAGACAACCGTTTAAGCTCCTTGATCTGTTCGGACGTTGCGCCGAACTTCGACAAGGCTGTTACCAACGTATCTGAATTTTTATCCCCAAGAGAATTTTCAAAAGAAAGCTCCGCCTCCTGTGACGACGATACGACCCCATGAGGGGGAGTAAGAGGAGGAGTTTCTTTTACTCTACTTTCCTTTACTTTACTTTGTGCGGAAATGTTTACATTTTCTTTTTCGATGCCTACATTTTCACCCAAAATGTGTACATTGGAATATTTCGACACATCAACAAGAAGAAATTCCCTTCTGACTTCTACACGCTGTCTACGTTTCACCGCTTCGAAATATCTGGATTGAATACCACGAGAAGTCAATATATTGAACGAATCAAATACCCCTTTATCAAAAAAGGAACGTTTGACCAACCCACTGACGACTTCTTTAACCACATTCGGAACAATGCCGGCACCCGCTTTTCTTGCAAACAGCAGACACTCGTCATCACCCCACTGGTAGTAATAACCCTCTTTATAAATCTTGCAGAGAAGACGTATTGCGATGATAGAACCCTTCAGGCCAAATTCACTTTCGATGAGAGCCAATTTATCATCGTCGAAAAAATCGACGTTGAAAGGAAAGTAGTCTATTCCATTTGAATTAGCCATCTTGTAATATTGTGAACGGTGTTAATAAATACCGCCATGCGGCCAGCATACAGCCACATGGAGAAAAGAGCTTCACATGTCGCCCAAATATGATTTCACTTCTTTCATGAAATCATCGAGAGAACGGACAATCACATACTTGTAACCGTCCGCAGTTATCTTGGCCTCCCATTCTTTCTGTGATTCACGTTGCTTTCCGGTACGTGTCTTCGTTTCGATCAGGAGGGCCCCGTAAAAACGGTTGCTTTTCAACAGAATCAGGTCAGCGACACCGGCAAGTACACCTTCCGCCTTCAACCGGGCACCCGAAACAGCGTCACGCCGTCCGCCGTTCGGTACCGCAAAAAGATTGTGTCTCATTTTCGGGTACTGGAGCCGGAACCAGTTTACCATAGCCGTCTGGATGCGGTGTTCCTCATCATCCTGCTTTTTCCGGCTTCCTGACTTCTTGTTAAGTTTCAGCATTTCTTCAAATTTCATTGGTATGCCTCCGAAAATTCACGTGGGATAAAGCATCCGACCGGGATAATCTTAGATTCCTCGATAGAGGAATGGATTTCACGCTTTTCATAAACGCTCCCTCTTTCCATGTCTTCAAGACTCTGCCGGCAATGTATTTGTTCAGCATCCTTTTCGGGTCGCTTGTCTTGCAGCGAATCTCAGTTTTACGTGTTTCTATCATTTCATCTTATCTTTTAAGGTTTTACTCGGTATGAACTTCACAGTACGGCGTTCAGGGATATGTATCGTTTTCTTCCGTGTTATATCCTGTCCGGTTTTCGCTTTGCGTACCACAACCCGGTAGGTACCGAACCCACGCAGGAAAATGCTTTCCCCTTTGGAGAAGGTTTCACTCATGATTTCCATAATTCCCTCTACGGCATTGATAGCCGTTGACATCTTCATTCCTGTCTTGGTGGAGAGTATCTCCGCCACTTCGTTCTTTGTCATAGTGATCTAATTTTTTATTGAGTTTCTTAATCATGTTGTTGAACTGCCTGATTTTATCCTGTTCACGTGTGCTTTTGGCGTGTACCCGGTAGAACCCGGCAGCTTGACCAAGGTATCGAATCATTGTTTCGACATCGGTTTTAGAGATTTCCATCGAATTTCAGTTGAAACATTGAATTTACAAGTTCATCGAAATACTGTCTGTCAGTTGGTATCTCATCATCGGAAGCCATGATTTCGTTGGCGATGCTCCTTTTCTTGTAGATGATCTGATACAGATAATGGTCAATCGTGCCGCTACCGATAAGGTAATAGCAGGTAACATTATCCTTCTGGCCGATACGATGTGCACGGTCCTCACACTGCAGGCAGTCTGCATAGGTCCACGGAAATTCAATGAATGCAACATTACTGGCGGCTGTCAGCGTCAGGCCGACACCGGCAGCCTTGATGGAACAGACAATCAGCTTTACTTCCGGATTCTGCTGGAATGCGTCCACGGCAGCCTGTTTCATGACCGGACTGTCACGCCCGGTAACGGTTACCGCTTTCGGGAAAGCCTTCTTCAGTTCATCGACTATATCATGAAGGGAACAGAAGACAATCAGCTTCTTTCCAGATTCAAGAAACACCCGGATGAAATCGACGGCCTGTTTCACCTTTCCATGTGCAGCGATGGAACGCAACGCCATGAACTGGACCAGAGCCTTCATCCGCATCTTCCTTCTGACTTCCTCATCGGTGCATCCACGGTATTCACGCAGATATTCTTCAAGGTTCTCTTGTGCGGTATTGTATTCCTCTTCGTTGGAAATGTTCACGTACAGGTCGCAACGTGTCTTGTCCGGAAGCTGTTTGAGGACTTTCGCCTTTTCACGCCGTATCATGCAGCGGCTGTACAACAGTCCGGAAAGCACGTTCAGGTTCCGCCCGTCGGCAAAGTCGATCAGGAACTGTGACTTGCCACCGAACTCTTTCAGACGTTCCATGATGGAAAGCTGTGAAACCAAATCTTCCGGACGGTTGACCACCGGCGTACCGGAAAGGAGGATGATATATTCCTTACCGATGCAGATACCCTTGGCAAACTTGGTCTGCTGTGTGGAGGCATCCTTCACACGGTGACTTTCGTCGAGGATAACGGACCGGAACATCTTAATCTGTTGTGCGAACACGACATCTTTCAGCCGGAATGATCTGGAGGAACCCTTGATTTCCCAGACAAAATATTTTTTCAGGCTTTCATAATTGACAACGGCCACATGGAACATACCCATCTGCAGGAGGTATGGCCATGTGGTCGCATTACCGTTATCCAGAACAAGAGCCTTCTTGTCTGTGAACTTCTCGAACTCACGTTTCCAGTTTATCTTCAAAGAGGAAGGACATATAACAAGCGCAGGATAGGCACCGGCTGTATCGACAACGCCGATTGACTGCAACGTCTTTCCCAATCCCGGTTCATCGCCCAGAAAGAACCGTTTCCATTTCAAACCCTGAATAATCCCTTCTTCCTGATAGGGATAGGGATTCACTTTAAGATTGTGATGAAGCATCTTTCTTTTTTAATGGTTTGTACTTCCATCCGTTCAATTCATATACCCGTTTCCGGGCCTCTTCCGGGTCTGTGAACATATAAGGTTCATTGTACACCGGAGAGGACGTTACTATTCCGTTCCGGCTGAAATCGCATTGGTATATGCGGTACATGCCGCCGGATTTAATGTAGTGGTATTCTCCTTCTTTCATGTGTGTACTCCTTTTTATCTGAATCGATCTACTTCTTCCAGCAACGCTTTCTTATCTGTGCCATGCAGATAACGACGTAGGATAATGTCCACGCAACGGTGATAGAACCCGTCGAACTCCGTTTCATCCATCGCCGCAAAGGAAATACTTCCTTCCCGATAGACGTCACGGCCGGAAATAGTGACTACAGCACTCAATCCGAGGTCTATCTTCAACGACTGCAACAGATCATCCTCACTGTATATGTTCAGTTCGTCCTGCAACCTGTACGGGAGATTATCGAACGTGAGCCGTATCAAGGCAAAGAACTTCTTGTGAAATTCGTAGTTACGTGGTTTCTTTATCTCACACAGCACCTTTGAACCGACCTTCAGCCGTTTCTTTTCGTCATAGTCACTGTCATACATCGGCACAAGACCGTTCTCCGTCACTTGGCAGTAGATTTTCATCAGTGTTTGTCAATTCAAGTTGAGGCACCAATACTGGAATGCCAGTTCTTCATATTTTTCACGCCCACGGTTGTAGATTTCATCGCCACGCCGTATATGCTTCTTGAAAACCAGACAGTTCTTTTTGGAAATGGCGTAGATGAAGTCACGTTCCGAACGGGCGATATCCATGTACCATGCACGTGAGCGGTCCCAGTCGAAGAAATCAATCGCTTCTTCGAACTGTTTCTGTGTAGATGCGAACGTACTTTTCAGGTCACCTCCAAATCCGATTCCGTCCAACCACCAGTCCCACTTGCAACGGGTATCAAGGTGGAAAGGGAAAGAACCGTATTCGAAGAGCTGCTGCTTGTTTACCATGAACCGTTGCGTTTCAGCCGTTTCAAGGACCAGCCGGAGAAATTCATCTTTCCGTGCTTCCATCTTCAATGACCTGTACATTTCACGAGCAAGCCCGAACTCGTCGGGAGTGTACTGTACATCATCCACCATATAGCGGTAATAATTGACCCTTGCCGGTTCGGTTATGATGGCATCGACCAGTGTACCGAAACGGAACGCCTCTTCCTTATTACCGTACTGCATACGTGGATGGAGCATGTTTTTCAGTTCAGTGAGGTCAGAGTTACTGACCTCACTTCTGTTATAATAGGCATCGGGGTTACTCATATCACTTTGCTTTTACTTCGTCTTCATATATCACATACTGTGATTCGATGGTACGAGGATCCTTCTTGTCGTTGGCGGCTTTTTCGGCTGTGGTGACCATGAATTTCAGTTTCTTGGCCAGTTCATCCACACTCATGCCGGCACCTTCCTCCACCCACCAGAGATTGATAATGTCGAGGAACCCACGTGGATCAGTGACAACCACCTTCTTCTTCACCTGTGTCTTGGGCTGGTAGGTGGCGACACTTACGCTGGAAGAATCGAAAAGGGAGCAAGCCTGTGCCTGTTTCTCCTTCAGTTCCATGCGCTGTTTCTCTTCCTGTTCCTTGCGGATTCGTTCCTCTTCACGACGTTTGGCTTCTTCCGCTTCACGCTTCTGCATTTCGTACTTGCGTCTTGCAGCTTCTTCCTCACCGGCTTTCTGGATGGCCTCCAGCTCCATCTTTTTGGAAGGGAACAGCTCCAGAATGTTGTCACGGTTACTTTCCATTTCGAACTTGTACTGTTCGCAGAACTGGGATTTCAGCTGGTATGCAACATCATTTACGATAGAGGTAAGCGTTGCCGCCTCCACTTCAACCGGACGGACGACGTTAGACCGGAAGATTGTTCCGGTCAACGCTTCTTCAGTCAGTTCGACCGGGAAGGTCCTTATCTGGTTCAGTACGATGCTGAAGTTTTCAAGAGTGACGGAAGAGTTAAGGCGGTTCAGTTCGTTGTACTGGTTATTCAAGTAGCGGTTGAAAGACTGCTTGAACTCCATTTCAACATCTGAACGGTATTTCTTCTTTGCGGATTCGATACGCATCCGTCTTTCCTCTTCACGCCGTTTGGCTTCTGCCTCCGCACGCTTCTTGGCGGCGTATTCGTTACGCAAAGCCTGTAGCCGGTTTGGGACAGTATTCGGTTTGGAAGGGTCCACTTCGTTTTCCATCGAAGTATAGGCCGAACGGACAACATCAAATATCTTGGTAACCGGCGACCGTTTTTCGTTCATCTTCACCACCGTTTTCCGTGCACGGTCAATGAAGGTTGCCGCTTCCTGATCCAATTCGTCGGTCATGCCGTATGCTTCAATCTTCTGCAACAGACGCTGACCGAACTCGATGCAGCGGTCATGGGAAATCTGGTTTTCTTTAAAGGCTACCGGGGCCTGTGAAACTATCAGCTGGATATTTTCCTGCTGAACAACTGCTAACTGTGTATCCATATCTATGATTATTTAAAGGTTTAACTTAGAATGCTCCATCATCTTCAGGCATTTCTTCTTTCGGGGCCGCTGGAGTATCTGCCGGAGCGGTACCACCATCGCCGGCAGATTGACCGTCGCCGGCATACTGGACACCAGACGAATAGTCAGGTGAATTTTCGAAAGGAGGATTAGGATCCTGATTCATTTGCTGTACGTCACCGAGGTTATAGAAGTCGTCCATCAGCTGTGAATCCTCCGGCTGTTCTGACTGGAGTTCGGTTCCTTTACCGATACGGACTTTCGGGTAAGTCTTGAAGGCGTGCTTGATACATTTCGCCATGAGGAAACCGGTGTCGATATTGCCGTTGTTGGAGCTATAGAGTTCATTCGGGTTTTTCACCCATTCGTTTCTGGTCTTATCCCAATATTTGTTATTCTCAGCAGAATAGTTTGAAAGACGTTCCCAGTCTTCCTGGAACATGACTGCATAATCGATTGAATTGTCCGTGCGTACAATCTTCATGAAGCAGGCAATAATGTCGCCCGACGTGTGAGGGAGGTTACAGGTGTACTTTACAGACTTGCGTTCGCCGTTGTCGGAGAAGGAGAAGTTGTCTTCCTTGTAGACAAGGACCGGATTGTCGGCATACTTGATTTGTCCGCAACGGGCACGCAATACCAGTTCGCCATATCCGCTGATTGTTAGTACCAGACGTGGCTCATACTGCTTGACTCCACGTTCGTTCTGCCCTATACAGAACCGGCGGCCCTGAAGGTAACACAAGGCACGTACACCCGGCTCAACGGATAGACCACATACGGCCAGATCGATGAATGCGGTGAAGATGGAAAAATGCGTCACGTTGTTGGCAAATTCAGGCTTTTCAGACAACAGACGGTTGAAATAGATTGATTCACGTTCGTACGCTTCCTTTCCGTTACCCCAGAGGGTATCATGGATAAGGATAAAACGTTGCTTCACATTTTCGTCCAAGATGATTTCGAGCGGCTTAATCTCATTAAGCTGATCGACGGTAAGATTAATGTTACTCATAATAATGTGTTTAGGAATTAATGAATATTGATATAGATTCTTTTCCGTGATGTGTATGAAACAGAAACGGGCAGCACCAACCCGTGGTGCCAGCCCGTTCCTAATCACATACATGAATACACACAAGAAAATGAATGCTGTGTACAATTAAATCAAACAAGGTACACCTTTCAGGCATTGCTTATCCCTTTCGGCTTCTTTCAGTCGTGTATAGCTTCATGAGCAAACCCAACGTTAGGATAAGAATGTTTGTTCCTGTCCGGTGTACCTTCCTCTGGTGGTTCGTGGACGGTGCAGGAATCGAGCCCGCCTCACAGTCAAAATCCGGATTTGACTGTAATTGCTGCCATGCATATATAACCGCCCGTTTTGTTCCGCCTGTGTTTCACAACAGGGACGGAACCTTCTTGTATTAGAACACCAATCCTGATAGTATCTACCACGGTACACTACGCACTGATGGGGATGGGTAATAAGACAGCGCCGGCCTAACTCCGCTCGACTTGTCAGGATTGTATTCACATGGTTGGTCCACAGACTTGTGATAGTAAAATTCGTTGCCGGAACGGGAATTGAACCCGTGACCTTTCCATTGCTGGAATGTTCTGCCGCTGAACTATCCGGCATACTTATATGTAGTTTATCCACTGAAGGATAATCATTGTCATACATACTACTCGCTTAATAAATGCTATCATAGTCCATCAATATGGAGTAATCACGACAACAGTCGCACAATCTCCAATATTGGCCGTAGGCTACCTAACTTCGCCGTCCTGTTCAGTTCCGCTATGTATTACAGTTTGAGGCCGTGGTACTGTGCCTTGCGGATAACCTGCTAAATTTATGTCGCTTTTATAAGTAGAAGTCCGGAAGGGCATCGAACCCTCTCTGCATCCTTTTGATGTGTGCATCCTTTACACTACCGGACCGGATTGTTAGAAGTAGTCTTGCACGGTATTGTGCAATTCGATCAGCCGTGCCGTATCGTACTCGACTTTACCGGGACGTTTGCAAGGTTCAATCTTCCCTTGCCTGCGCCACCGGAGCACGTTACCTTGGCCGAACAGCCGGAAAGCCTCACGCTGTGAGATTTTAGGCGGAAGGTTGTTCTTAGCATCCGCCTTCATCATTGCTGTGATACGGGCCGCCAAATCGTTGATGAACGTGTCGTAGGTAACCATCTTGTCAGGGAATTGAATCTGCATCATAGGTCATTCGTTAAGATTGTCTATAGGGATGAATCTGGAAAGTCTTCTTATCTCAATCAGGTTGAGAACTGCCAACGCATACAGAGGAAGGCAGCCGGAAGACACTAAGAGGATGAACAGGAGCAGATGCACACACATTACGAAGAGGGCGGCTTTCTGCCGGTTGGTGAGTGAACGGAACCATTTAATTTCTTCACCGTAGACGGTAATCAGGAATCTTTTCATAGCAACTATTTTAAAGGTGAAACTTATTTCAGTCTTGTCACGATGCAATAAGAATCGCTGTCGAAGGCACTGGAAGAGTATCTTCGATCAGGATTTGTTTTATGAATCTTTGAAAGGATAGTCCGTATTCTTGACGCTGTGAGGGTAAGACGGTCGAAACGCTTTTCTTCGCCAACAGCCATAAGCATAAAGGTGCCGATGAAGTCTGGCTTCATAACAATACCATCAACCACAACCGGCTGTTTTTTAGAATTTTCCTTTGATTTGAACATAACTGTTATTATATTTGCAAATTACTCTACTGTGTATTTATTGAATGTTTCTAACAGAAACTTTCTGAATGCAAAGATATACGGATTACCGTATATTGCAAATAAAACATACGGTTTTCCGTATATAATTAACTATTTTTAATAATTAGAAAACTATCCGGATATGGAAACCACTATTAATCAACGTGTTATGGAGTTCTATAACTCCACAGGGTATAAGAGTGTAAGATTATGGGCTAAAGAATTGGGTATTCCATACACCACTTTATCGGAGTTTTTGAGAGGAAGTGAGCCACGTTATTCTACTATCAAAGCAATTCTTGACGGAAATCCGTATTTATCTGCGGAATGGTTAATGAGGGGAACCGGAGAAATGTTACTCAAACGAGAACCGAATAATCCATCTTCAGAGAAAGACGAACTTGAAAAAATAAAGGCTGAATTGAATCAAATGATTGGGGAAAACCGATTGCTAAGAGAGCAACTTGGTTTACCTCAGAGGAAAGAAGTTCCGGGAAAGAGTGCATAATTTATGATTTGTTAACCAAAAAGAGATTACAATGAAAAAACTAATATTCATAATAGTTGCACTACTCTCTTTTACATTTAAAGGGATAGCGCAAGACCTATACATCTACGGTGGAGAAGATCACGATGTCTTTCTTGGTTGTTTAACTTGCAGTAAGTATTCCAGCAATTCAATATGGAATGCTTATGGTGACCATGGAAGCAAATATAACAGTAACTCTATCTGGAACGCATACGGAGATTTTGGGAGTGAATATAGCAGCCTATCACCGTGGAATGAATATGCAACTAACCCACCAGTTCTTGTTGATAAAGAAGGGAACTTCTATGGTTATTTAACAGCCAATAAGTATGCTAGCAATCGTGCTGATTTTGATTTGGCTCTCATTTTATACAAATATTATGACCTTATCCGGGATGATGTATCAAAGTGGTATGAGAAAATTTTCGAGGAATGATGTATGAAAAATTGGGACGATTTAAAAAAGGCAGCCTTCCAAACCATTTACGATAATTATAATGGGATGGAATGTGAAGGCTGGAAAGAAGCTCTTATAGAGAACTACCCTGAAGAAGTTGTTGACGTTCTTGGTGAAAATCCTTTTACTGTATTTCCAGCACTTAGCAACATGTGGGAATGTGACGACTATAGAGACCCCCAAACAGGAATATGTATGACTTATGGAGAATGGGCTGAATTTTCCAGCAATAGTTTCAGCCATCTTGTTTATGACAAAACGAACTATAGCATCAAATTTATTTCCTTTTAATCATATACAAACTATGGAAGAACAAATCCTGAATAAAACAAAAAAATGGTCTCAAATAACACTATATCTCTTTATGTTTATATTCCTCCTTATAAATAGCAAGGAAGCTAAAGGACAGAATGAGCGATGGGATAAAAACAACTATATATATTCCAACTATCAATATGGATTTTCATGGACTTTACCTAATGATGTCACTTGGGAAAAAATCACAGGAACAGAAAAGCATACAATTTTCAAAGTAGTACAACCTGATACAAATATTACAGTGTTTGTAAATGCCTCAAAAATTGAAACCAAAGAACCTATTGAAGCTGACATTTGGCAATATCAAGAATATATTAAAAACATTCTAAAAGCAACAGAAAAAATCACAGAACAAAATACAGGATTAAAGACTATTTCAAGTACATTTTCTAAATGTACCTTATGTGGTCAACATGCTTTTAAAACAACAAACTTATCATCTTTGAAGGATGATAGATATGATGAGGATTTAAAGATAGTCACTCTATCATACCTATATTATTACAAAGGATATACGTTTACTGTAACCATTAAAGCATATAAGGAAATTTATGACGCAGCTTCCGAATATATAAAAAACATATTCAGAGGTTATACCATTGTACGAAAATATTAATATAAACTAACAACATACTATTATGGCAGCACTACATTATCTGATATTGATAATTCTGATATTCATTACAATATCTTTTATAGCATTTCTTACAACGTTCGTATCAATTGGAGTATTTGCCCCAATCATTGCAGCATTTGGTGGCTATCTTATATTTACACAAAGAAAAATAATATTTAAACAAATTGACAGAATATTAAAAAAACAATAATTCATTGACAACATGAATGAATCCCAATATCGATTAGTCAAAGTTATTATTGCCTTCATTGTACTGGTAATATTATTCCTTATGGCTTTAAATAATAGATACTACATAATAGATGAAGATCTTATGATTGATAAATGGACTAAGGAACTAATTTTTATAAACTGAAAGTTGTTTATAATATTAAACTTTCTTAGCCTATATGCCAGCTTACAGATTACTTACAAAAGTCTGATAAGTATCTGATTATTCGTGATAAATTGCAGCGGCGCAGGCTGCCATTGAAGATACACAATCTAAATAAGCAACATTCCAAACAGCCGGTTAACGGCCGGCTGTTCTTTAATTACTCCAACAAAGGAATAATTAAACTATAGCCTAATCTAAATGATATGTCCCGGTTCCAAACTCTCAAAGAGCAGGAATCGGGACATTATTTTATTGATGTATTACTAATGTTTAACGCAATCTTTCGTATGCCTTCACCAACATTTCATCCTTACCGATTGCACGGATAGCCAACCAGTTGAAGATGATACTTACAACAGGAAGACACAAAGTCCACGATGGAGAGAAACTTCCCAATTCATTGAATTTGAAGAAGACAAAAGCTGCAGCAGTAGCATAATAGCCAATCAGGACAATAATGCTGAAAATAGTCAGACGGATCTGCAACATACGTTTGCTATACAAGAAAATTGTCACGATAGACAATACTGCAACAATCACCAGAATTGCAAAAAGAGCCCACGGTGCATAACTGACAGTCCCATCGGCAACTGTCAAAGCGATGTTACTCATTTCCGAAACGGATGTTTCAGTATAGAATGAACCTACCGGGAAAGACATCATCACTACCATCATGATAGCGACAATAAGCAAATATACGGTTTGAATACGTTGTATCATAAGATATGGTATTAGCTTGAACACAAAAAAAGAACACAGAAGCGCAACGTACCATCCCACCTAAGGCCGACAATCCCTTGCGTCTCTGTGCTCCATCAATATAAAATTACTGTAATTTTTCTTTTTCCTTTGCCGGATTTCTGTAATAAACCTTACCTTCGATATACTCCTGAGTAGCGATCAAAGTCGGTTTCGGCAACTTTTCATAATAACGAGAAATTTCGATCTGTTCTCTGTTTTCAAATACCTCCTCCAGATTGTCGTTGTAAGAAGCGAATTCCTGCAGTTTCTTTGACAGGTCGTTCTTCATCTCTACAGCAATCTGATTGGCACGCTTACCGATGATTGCCACAGTTTCGTAGATGTTACCGGTATCTTCACACAATTCCATCAAATCGCGTGTTACGGTATTGGTAGGGGCGTTTGTTTTTTTGTAATCCATAATTGTCCTTTAATTATAAATTGATAGATAAATCTTATTTATTCACATATTTACTGGCTTCCTTGAAGATATTCTCCACTTCCTTGGAATGTTTGCTTTCCGGAAATTCATTCTTGAAGGCGTAATATTCATCTATTGCATCACGCATACGCTCTTCTTTCTTTTCCTGAACGCTTTCCTTTGCCAAATCATATTTCGCACGAAGCACTATCAATGAAAGTTCTTCACGCATATTGCTGTACGGATATTCACGAAGTGCATTCTGAGCTGTCACGATTGCAGCCTGATAATTGTTACCGGTACTGCTATACGAGCTGTTTCCTGTATAGGAGCCCAAATCGTAGTAAAGCTTCGCCGAAAGATATTCCTTTTCAACCAACTTGTCCTGTAAAGCGAAAATCATATCCTGAGCATCCAGTTTACGTTGGCTAGTCGGGAAATATTCCATGAACATCTGCAATTCCTGAATGGCCTTATATGTACTGCTCTGGTCCAATCGTGGTTCCGGAGTATCCAGATACAAAGCCTTACCGCTATAGAAACGTGCCAGCTCGGTATAGATTCCACGTGGATAAGTAGTATAGTAGGTGTTGAAGTAATGGGAAGCGGTAACATAGTCACCTTGGTTGAAATAGGTCATCGCTAACATGTAGAGAGACTCTTCCGCATTCGTAGTTCCTTTCATGATAGGAATCAACTCCTCCAGGATTGTAGCGGCCTTGCTATTCTGCCCTTTCGCAAAATATGCTTTTGCAGCCTCGTATTTATATTCGTAGTCTGTGCTCTTCAGCACCTTATTGTACTCTCCGCAAGATGATAACATCCCAGCGGAAAGGAGAGCCATAACAATATATTTTTTCATGTTAATCAATATAGATGTGCAAAATTACTCTTTTCCAACGAATAATGCAATATCAAAAAGGTTTTTATATAAATTTTATCATTCCCGGACGGTTTGCAGATGATTTTTCATGAGTCTTTCCCATTTTTTCCCTCAAATTCTTACAGGATAGCTCGACAGATGAGAAATATTGTGTAATTTTACCGTCATACCATTTTGACTCCAATCATGAATTTCGAACTGATTTCTGAATATAAACCGACAGGCGACCAGCCCGAAGCGATTGCACAGCTTACAGAAGGTGTGCTGAACGGTGTTCCGGCCCAGACTTTACTTGGAGTTACAGGTTCCGGAAAAACATTCACCATAGCCAATGTAATCAAGAACGTTAACAAGCCGACATTGATTCTGAGCCACAACAAGACCCTTGCCGCCCAGCTCTATGGAGAGTTCAAGAGTTTCTTCCCAAACAATGCGGTAGAGTATTATGTTTCGTATTATGACTATTACCAGCCCGAAGCTTACCTTCCCTCGACAGACACTTATATCGAAAAGGATCTGGCTATCAACGAGGAGATTGATAAATTGCGTCTGGCAGCTACTTCCGCCTTACTTTCAGGACGGAAAGATGTAATCGTGGTTTCATCCGTATCATGTATTTACGGTATGGGTAACCCGGCCGATTTCTACAACAATGTTATCGATGTAAAAAAAGGAAAGAAACTCGACCGTAACGTATTTTTGAGACGGTTGGTCGATAGTCTTTATGTACGTAACGATATTGAATTGAACCGAGGGAATTTCCGGGTAAAGGGGGATACGGTGGATATTTATCTGGCTTATACAGACCATATTCTGCGTGTGATGTTCTGGGACGATGAGATTGATGCAATCGAAGAAATAGACCCCGTATCCGGCCATCGTGTAGGTGAATTTGAGGAATATAAGATCTATCCGGCCAATCTTTTCATGACGACCAAGGAAAGTACCTTGCGTGCCATCCATCAGATAGAAGACGATCTGACAAAACAGGTTGCTTATTTTGAAGAGATAGGAAAACCGTTCGAAGCCAAACGGTTGTATGAACGTGTTACGTATGATATGGAGATGCTTCGGGAACTTGGGCATTGTTCGGGTATAGAAAACTATTCGCGCTACTTCGATGGCCGCGAACCGGGTACACGCCCCTACTGCCTGCTTGATTTCTTCCCCGAAGATTTTCTGATTGTCATCGACGAGAGTCACGTGAGTGTACCTCAGATACGTGCCATGTATGGTGGCGACCGTGCCCGTAAGGAGAATCTGGTGCAATATGGATTCCGCTTGCCTGCCGCTCTCGACAACCGTCCGCTCAAGTTCGAGGAGTTTCAGGAATTGGCAAAACAGGTAATCTATGTGAGCGCCACTCCCGCCGATTACGAGCTGATAGAGAGCGAAGGCATTGTGGTAGATCAGGTTATCCGTCCTACAGGCTTGCTGGATCCGATTATCGAAGTACGTCCCAGCATGAACCAGATTGATGACCTGATGGAAGAGATCCAGCAACGCATCGAAATGGAAGAGCGTGTTTTGGTTACTACACTGACCAAACGTATGGCAGAGGAACTGACCGAATACCTGTTGAACCACGGTATCCATTGCACCTACGTGCATAGCGATGTCGATACACTGGAACGTGTGAAGATCATGGATGAATTACGACAAGGAATCATCGATGTGCTTGTCGGTGTCAATCTGCTCCGTGAAGGTTTGGACTTGCCGGAAGTGTCATTGGTGGCTATTCTTGATGCCGATAAGGAAGGTTTCCTTCGCTCCCACCGTTCGCTTACGCAGACAGCCGGACGTGCCGCCCGTAATGTCAACGGTAAGGTCATCATGTATGCCGACAAGATTACGGAAAGTATGCAACTGACCATTGACGAAACGAACCGGCGCCGAGAAAAGCAGCTGGCATACAACCAGGAACATGGCATTACCCCGAAACAGATCAAGAAAGCACGAAACAATACACTGCTCGGCGCAACCGGAGATACACCGAAAGAACCGGAAAGCAAGGCATATACCGGTGCACCGCAACAGATACAGGCCGCAGCCGATCCGATTGTACAATACATGACGAAAGAGCAGCTTAAGAAAAGTATGGATCGCACCCGCAAGCTGATGCAGGAAGCAGCCAAGAAACTCGACTTTATCGAAGCGGCACAATATCGCGACGAACTTATCAAGCTGGAAGACCTTTACAAGAAAAAAGACTGAAATAATACACAAAATCGATTTACATGAAAAAGATGACTGAGTTCGAAAAGATGCGGAGCTCTCAGCTGGCTGACTGTTCCGACCCTGAAATAAACGAAAGTTTCCGTCATTGCAAGACTCTGCTGGCCCGTTTCCGTATGATATCCAGCTATCATGAAGAATTCAGAAGCATTCTGGAAGACCTCATTCCGGGCATTCCGGCCACATCTACGGTCATGCCACCTTTTTATTGTGATCACGGCAACGGAATCCGTTTGGGAGAACATGTATTCATCAACGCCAATTGCACTTTTCTGGACGGAGCATACATTACCATCGGCAACCATACTTTAGTGGGTCCCGGCGTACAGATATACACCCCTCATCATCCGATCGATTATATGGAACGGCGCAGTTACAAGGAATACTCCTATCCTGTTACCATCGGGGAAGATTGTTGGATAGGTGGCGGTGCGATAATCTTACCGGGAGTTACCATAGGCGACCGATGTATCATCGGGGCCGGTAGTGTCGTGACTAAAGACATTCCTTCCGACTGCATTGCAGTAGGTAATCCGGCCGTTGTAAAGAGACGTTTGGAAAAACAGGATTAAGAATCTATGCCGATCCTATCGGCAACAAAGAAAAAAGAGGGTGTAAAGCACACGGCTTACACCCTCTTCCCTATTTTTAACTTAAACTATAGCCTGATTATTCAGCTGAATTGATATCAATTCCTTTGTTGTGCAGAGTCATAGCCATCAAACGAAGATAGTTTGTGTACTGTTCTTCTGTCAAAGTCTTCTTCATCAATTTCAGGTTACCATAAACAGCTTTACGAACCTTTTCGTTGCTGTTCTTAGAGTCTTTGTTTGCAGACTTCATCTGCTCTTCAAAGTAATCACAGATGTTTGCTACTTCTTCATGCTGTGCAGAGGTCAATTTCAAGTACTTAGTCAACTTACCTTTGTTGATAGTACCATCCCACTTTTCACCATTTTCATTTGCACCGTTTGCGAATACTGACGCAGAAAATGCCAATGCAACAACTAATGTCAAACCTAACTTTTTCATAATTACCCTAAAAATTTAAAAATTAATACCTAAAAACTTTTTACCTTAAAAAACATCAATCGTTAACCGATTGTCTGTTATCTCTGTTATCTCTGTTATCTTTTTACAATGCAAAGGTAAGAACATGTTGTTTAACATAAAAACAAATAAGCAAAAAAGATGCACCTACCCTATCATTTATTGATTTAAATCAATTTTTCGTCTGTCATAGTGCACGTTTTTGCAATATTTTCGCAATATATCGAATTGATTTCGGACAATTCGCTTTCAATATGGAAGACTTAATAAGGATTAGCTACACTTTTTAACAAGATTGTCATAAGGCTTTTACTATTTGACAAAAAGGAGTTGATAGTCCTTAAAATAGAACTGTCAACTCCTTAAATATATAATAATGTATAGTGTCAGAATAATGAAGAGACTGATCCTTTTCTTGAAATAATCTTCTTGACATTATCCAAATTGACCGAATCCTTGAGTTTCTTTACCTCTTTCTTAGGAAGATACTCGGTATTCAACACGGTTACATCCTCATCGATTGTGCAATATTTCATTCCATTGTTATGATTCACACATTCTATACTTGACTTTACCGATTTCAAGTCATCCAGATACAGCAATCCGTCTAGGGTATTGTAAGAGATGTATTCATTCATACGGATAAACTCAAACGGCACATCTTGCAAGGTCACGGTAATTTCCGGACGAGGATAAAGCCGATTATAGAACACTGCAGTCTCCTTCTCCGCATTGTTCCGAACCAGAATGTAAGGTTCGTTGTAGCGGCTATCAAGGTTCAAAGAATCAGCCGATTCACGTATCACAAAATCATGGTCGATCTTCATCATAGGAACTGCATCCTGTAACAGAGTATTCGATGAAACCAAGGTAAAGTCAGGCATCAATTCCTTTCTGGCATCGGATTTTACATAAACCGATTGTTTTCCATCTATTACGCTACGCTTTACCTTCAGGTTTCCATCCTTTTTCGGGGAGATGTAATAAGCCACCAGTGCTTCGGAAGTATACGCCAACGTATCATTGTCTTTTTGAACACGTTTTTCCAACGTAACGATTCTAATTACCTTTCCTGCATCCACCGAAAAATTACGGTTCTTCAATGCTGAGCTGAAATCAACCTTAGCAGTGTTTTTGTCGGTCTTGACAACAATCTGTGCATTCATCCCCATAGAACCCAAAAAGAAGAGAGATGAGAGCAAGACCCTTAATTTCATTTTCATAACTATCAGTTTTAAACGACAAATATGTTTATCGAAACATGAAATTATAACTTTTCACGCTCTTATCCAAACATTTAAGCGATATATCGAAAATAATTTGTAAGATTATTTGAATTTCTCGTGATTCGTACCGTCCTCGGTACGGAAGACGGTCGTCCTCGGTACGGTGGACGGTCAAAACGTAAAGATGTTCTATCCGAAACATCAAGTTGTTTCATAAAAAAAGACAGGTTCCTGAAAGAATCAGAAACCTGCCTGTTATAATTGTTATGAAATCTATGATTATCCACCGAAGTTATCGTACATGATAGAAGACTCTTCTACGCCGAGGCTATCCAACATTGCGACAACCGCTTTCGACATCGGACCAGGACCACACATGTAGTATTCGATGTCTTCCGGTGCTTCGTGGTCTTTCAAGTAAGTGTTCAACATTACCTGATGAACGAATCCCGGAGTATACTTCACGCCTGCTGCATCGGCTGCCGGATCCGGACGGTCGAGTGCCAAGTGGAAGTGGAAGTTCGGGAAATCTTTTTCCAAGTTCAGGAAGTCATCCAAGTAGAATACTTCGTTCAAGGCACGTGCACCGTAGAAGTAATGCAACTCACGGTCGGTAGTATGCAATGTACGTGTCATGTGCATAATCTGAGCGCGCAACGGAGCCATACCGGCACCACCACCGACCCAAATCATTTCCTTCTTCGAATCGAAGATCGGATGGAAGTCTCCGTAAGGACCACTCATCAATACCTTGTCACCCGGTTTCAAAGTGAAGATATAAGAAGAAGCGATACCCGGGTTAACATCCATGAATCCGCTACGGTCCGGCTTGAACGGCGGAGTTGCGATACGTACTGTCAACATGAATACGTCACCTTCTGCCGGATAGTTGGCCATAGAGTATGCACGGATAGTCGGTTCAGGGTTCACACATTTCAAGCCGAACAGACCGAACTTCTGCCATGCAGGCAAGTATTCGTCGCCGATCAATGACTTGTCGATATCCTTATCGTAATCCATCTTGAATGCAGGAATCTTGATCTGAGCGTAAGAACCTGGGATAAAGTCCATGTGTGCACCCTTAGGCAACTGTACCTTGAACTCTTTGATAAATGTAGCAACGTTCTTGTTAGAGATAACTGTACATTCATATTCCTTAACTCCCATTACTGATTCAGGAACCTTGATTGACAAATCACCTTTAACCTTAACCTGGCAACCAAGACGCCAATGGTCTTTCTGCTGCTTACGGCTGAAATGGCTCACTTCTGAAGGAAGGATTTCGCCACCACCTTCTACAACCTGACATTTGCACTGTCCGCAAGAACCCTTACCACCACAAGCCGAAGGAAGGAACACATTGTTCACAGCCAATGTATTCAGCAGTGTAGAGCCGGATTCAACTTCCAACTGGTTTTCACCGTTTACAGTTACTTTCACTTTACCTGAAGCAACAAGGAAATTTTTTGCAACCAGAAGTATTACTACCAACACCAGAATAGTCACAAGGAATACTCCAATGCTTGCTAAAATAAAATTAATATCCATTGTTTATTCCTTTCTTTATTAGATGTTCAAACCAGAGAAACACATAAATGCCATTGCCATCAGACCTACAACGATAAATGTGATACCCAAACCTCTAAGTGGAGCAGGTACATCAGAGTAAGCCATCTTCTCGCGGATAGCGGCAAGACCTACGATAGCGAGCAACCATCCAAGACCTGAACCAAGTGCGTATGAAATAGCGTCTGCTACTCCACCGATGAACTTAGGATCAGATGGCGCAAGAGTAATACGCTGCTGCATGAAGAGTGAAGCACCCATAATGGCACAGTTTACAGCGATAAGTGGAAGGAATATACCCAATGAAGCATAAAGCGATGGGCTGAATTTTTCCACAATCATTTCAACAAGCTGTACGATAGCAGCGATTACGGCAATAAAGAGGATAAAGCTAAGGAAGCTCAAATCAATACCAAGAATACCGTCGGCAGCCAGAACCTTAGTCTGGAGCAGGTAGTTTACAGGAAGTGTAACAACAAGAACGAATGTCACGGCAATACCAAGTCCGAGCGCAGTCTTCACATTCTTCGAAACGGCAAGGTATGAACACATACCAAGGAAGAACGCGAATATCATATTGTCCACAAATATAGAGCGGACGAATAAACTCAATAAATGTTCCATATTATACAATTAATATTTTTTATTCAACACCCTATTATTTTTCCTGCAACTCTTTATGTTTAGCACGCTGATACCAGATAAGGCATGCTACGATAATCAGAGCCATAGGAGGCATCAACATCATACCGTTGTTTACATAGCCTGCATCCTTAAGCCACTGATAGTTCAGGATATTGAAGCCAAGCAGTGTTCCTGAACCGAGAAGTTCGCGGAAGAAAGCTACGATGATAAGAATCTTGGCATATCCAAGACCGTTACCGATACCGTCAAGACATGATTCCCAAGGACCGTTTGCCATAGCGAATGCTTCAAGACGTCCCATCAGGATACAGTTAGTAATGATAAGACCTACGTATACTGAAAGCTGTACGCTCACATCGTATGCAAAAGCCTTCAACAGTTCACTGACGATAGTTACCAAAGCGGCAACAACCACCAGCTGAACGATGATACGGATACGGTTAGGAATAGTCTTACGCAACAAAGAAATCACTACGTTTGAGAAAGCTGTAATGATAGTTACAGAAAGACCCATAACGATAGCCGGTTCCAGTTTAGAGGTAACGGCCAATGCTGAACAGATACCCAAAACCTGTACAGTCACAGGGTTGTTCATGTTTAAAGGAGTAGAAAATACTTCTTTATTCTTAGCTGAAAATAATTTTCCCATTGTTCGTCTCCCTCCTATTATTTAGTAGTTAAAAATTTAGTGTACTGGCCCATGCAGTTCTTAAGCATAGCATCAACACCGTTTGAAGTGATTGTACCACCTGAGATACCGTCTACTTCGAATTCAGGATTTGCCACCTTACCGTTCTTGACAACGCTCAATGCAACACTTTCACCTTCCATTACGTGCTTGCCTACGAACAGACTCTGGAAGTGAGGCAATGCGATTTCAGCACCAAGACCCGGAGTTTCAGATGCATGAGAGAAGTATGTACCAAATATTGTGTTCTTATCTTCATCAAGAGCTACATAACCCCAGATAGCGCCCCAAAGTCCGGCACCAAACACAGGAATTACATATTTTTTCTCACCCTTAACATTGCAAACAAAGACGTGTGCACGGTCGTTCTCCTTATATTCTTTTTCATAAGCAGTTACGAATTTTCCTTCGTATTTACTCAAAGAGCCATCTTTTGCAACAATCATATCTGATTCAACATATTCAGCAAAAGCCTTCTCAGCATCTTCTACTTCGGTTACTCCAAGAGCTGAAAGAATCTGCTTTTTAGTATCGAGTTCTACGTTCTTGCCCTGAAGGTCACGCAAAGAAGAGTTTACGAATGCCAGCAGGAATGCTACGATAACAACCATTACCGAAGCATAAATTATAGTATATGAGTTACTATTAGTATTCATTGTTTTCGGTTTTTATTTGTTAGACATAGCACGTTTTGCACGACGTGAAATATTGTTCTCAACGATTACATAGTCAATCAGCGGAGCGAAGATGTTCATCAGCAGGATAGCAAGCATCATACCTTCCGGATAACCAGGGTTCAACACACGGATGATGATAGCCATCATACCGATAAGCAGACCGTAGATGAACTTACCGTTCTCAGTACGTGAAGATGTAACAGGGTCTGTAGCCATGAACACTGCACCGAAGCAGAAACCACCGGCACACAAGTGCATGTACCAAGGCATGTTAGCCATAGCTGTATCAGGACCTGCAACATTGAATATCCAAGCCATCAATGCACCACCTACGAATACTGAAATCATCGTCTTCCAGCTTGCTACGCCTGTCCACAACAGGATAACGGCACCGATTGCAATTGCTATAACTGAAGTTTCACCGATTGAACCAGGGATGAAACCGAAAATCATATCGCTCAAAGAAGCTGATATAGGAGTTTCAGTTGCAGCCTGACCAAGAGGAGTTGCAGCAGTCAAGGCATCGATGTCTTTACCAAGACCGAAAATGCTGTTGCTAGCCACCCATACAGTGTCACCAGACATCTTAGTAGGATAAGCGAAGAACAGGAATGCACGTGTAATCAATGCTGGGTTGAAGATGTTCATACCTGTACCACCGAATACTTCCTTAGCGAAGATTACAGAGAATGCTGTTGCTACGGCAAGCATCCACAACGGACAGTCAACAGGAACAATCATAGGAATCAACATACCTGAAACAAGGAAACCTTCCTGAATTTCTTCCTTCTTCCACTGAGCTACAACGAACTCGATTCCAAGACCTACAACGTATGAAACGATGATTTTTGGCAATACGGCAAGAAAACCGTAACCGAACATTTCGATGAAGCTGCCTTCGATTCCTGCATGAGTGTAATGCTGGTAACCTACATTATACATACCGAACAGCAATGCCGGTATCAAAGCAATCACCACGAGCGACATGATACGTTTGCTATCAATGGCATCGTGGATATGCGTACCTGTCTTCGAAGTTGTATTCGGAACGAACAGGAATGTTTCGAATCCGTCGAATACAGAACGAAGAGCATGATATTTGCCTCCCTCTTCGAAGTTCGGCTTTATCTTGTCAAGATAATTTCTTAATGCTTTCATTTAATTGATAATTCTTTTGGTTAGTATTAGCACATTTCACGACGGAGCATATCCAATCCTTGACGAACGATGCGCTGCAATTCCATCTTCGAAGAGCAGACAAATTCACAGATAGCGAAATCTTCCGGAGCCACTTCGTAGATACCAAGCTGCTCCATACGGTCGATATCACCTGCGATGATTGCCTTGATGAGATATTCTGGAAGGATATCCATAGGCAACACCTTATCATATTCGTTCGACATGATCATATGACGTTCACCACCTTTCACACGGGCATCGAGTACATATTCCTTCTTCTTGCCCATCAGCCAGCTGAAATAAGAGTGGCTGGTACTGAACTCGTTGAAACGAGGCATGATCCATCCCAACATTTCATGAACGTCGTTTCCTTCCGGAATCACAGTCAATTGGCTGTGGAATGCGCCCAAGAAACCGTTAGCAGAAATTTTCTTACCTGTAAGCACGTTACCGCTGATATAGCGCAACTCTTTGCCTTCTGTAACATTGCCTGCAAATACATCGGTCAGCATAGCGCCCACCTGCAGTTTGCAATATGCAGGTTTCTTCACTTCTGATCCAGTAACGGCAACGGTACGGGTGAAATCTACACGACCGGTATTGAACAGACGGCCGATGAAGATAACAGCCTGCGGATCGATAGTCCAAACAGTTTCGCCTTTGTTGACCGGAGCGATGTGGTTGATCTGTACACCTACATTACCGGCAGGATGAGGTCCTTCGAATGTAGTAAGGGTAACGTTCTTGGCCTGTGTCAAGGCAGCAGATTTCTGGTTAACACTAATACTCAAATAAGTCTTGGCCATCTTAGCCAAAGCATCCAAACCTGTCTGGAAATTTGCCTCTTCCCCTTTCAGAGCGAGTTCGAAATCAGGAGCGAGCGGATTGGTGTCGAAAGCCGAAACGAAGATTGCACGTGGAGCAATGTTCGGATCTGCAATGACATCGTACGGACGCTGACGGATAAAGGCGAACAAACCTGCTTCCAACAGGGCTTCCTTGACGGCAGCTGCGTCCATTGCGGCAACGTCCTTCTTGCCGAATTCA
Source organism: uncultured Phocaeicola sp. (assembly GCA_944321335.1). Classification (GTDB taxonomy): domain Bacteria; phylum Bacteroidota; class Bacteroidia; order Bacteroidales; family Bacteroidaceae; genus Phocaeicola. Next base: position 100,106 of record CALUKX010000002.1, read on the forward strand.
ACGTAGTCCTGCTCTTCGGCAGCCTGCACGGTAATGTTCATCACCTTACGGCGAGCTCCGCGCTCTACACTTGTCACTACGCCACTAACTGGCGAAACAAATTTCACTTCAGGATGATTCTTGTCGATAAACAAGGGTCCTCCAGCCATGACATATTCCTGTTCCTTAACCACCACTTTCGGTGTAACGCCTGTAAAATCATCCGGCATCAAAGCATAGAAGCCAGGTTCCTTTACAGCCACCACTTCGGCGGCAGCCTTGCCTTTCAGGTTTATGTCAAGACCTTTACGCAATTTTATTAAATTAGCCATATCGGGTTATAAAAAATAGTTTTATAATTTTGACTGCAAAATTAAAGAAAAAATTAGTCACAATGCCAAGGATTAGGCCCGAATTACGGAAATAATTCCTTAAATATCTTCCCGACTTGAGCACTTGTAGTGCGTTTGTAGCGGTTTTGCAAACTATAGTAAGCAATTTCAGGGCAAACAATTGAGTAAAAATGGGAGAAATTTCCCTTAAAAACGTCTAAAACGGACCTATATTTTAACATATATACCATAAAAAAGGTGACAAAAACACAAGTTCATAAAATTGTGTTTCTGCCACCTTATTTTATTATGTCACGCCGTGTTCCCCTTTATTCTTCGGGAGCAAACATCGGGTCCCATGCAGGCAAACGGATCGGTTTCTGTTTGAGGATATCCAAGACCTTATCGGTTACGTATTTCTTTTCCACTACCAGACGGAACATGTATTCATTGAACCATTCGTCGGTCATGATCAGATGTCCGCGATAACCCGATTCAGATCCCCAGCTGTTTTCTACCATCCATTTCTTCGGTTTGCCGTCTTTGTCGAGATCGACAGCCATCAAGGTCATGGCATGGCTCGAACCGCTGGCAAAGGTCTGCACACGCTGTTTCTTGTCCATTCCGAAAGTAGTTCCCATCAACGATTCATAGTCGAAATTCTTCAGATCGAGCGTACCGCGTTTGCTGTCGAGGAACTTGCCTACATCGCAAGAGAAATACATCATGGTACTATCCTTGATCGATTCGATAGCCATCTGCTTGATTTCCTCGACCGGAAGATTTACGTATGTCCAGTTTTTTCCGTCATAAACATGACGGTCGAAATCAATCTCGTAACATTTGTAGTATTCACGGCTCGGGTCGTTCATCAGCATTACATAATTGTTTTTCAGATCATTGCCTAGAAATTCCTGATAGAATGACAATGGCGTATATTCCTTGGTTTCGCCTTTGAATGTCCATTCGAACTTTTCTACCGGTTCACCGAAAGCCAGGACCAGCATGTGGTAGATTGTACCCAACATTTCGGTCTTCTTCTTTTCCAATGCTCCCACCTTTGTTCCTTTGGCCGATTCATCGCGCAGCTGCAAGCCGAATTCTCTCAGTTTCAAGCCCAACAAACGGCTTATCTGCGAAGTGTTCTCGCTGCTATAAGTTTCCGGCATTACCGATGCCGGTACCAAGCCATATTTCTCTATCAGGTCGGAAATACCTGTAAACTGTCCCCCATCGCCGATCGGATTACGGAACAACCATTCCACCATCTTATCGTCCATCGGTTTTTCACGAGTATCGATAATTCCCTGAAGGAAAAGGTTCGCCTTCTCCAACTGATCGTAGAAGAAACTGTAATTCTGTGAGAATTCCATATCACTGATACCATACTTCGCCATCATCTGGGCACGCAACACGTTCATACCGGTAAACAACCAGCAACGTCCCGACTGCTGTTGGTCGGTAATGCCATGCGATACGACCTTATTCGAGAAATCGGCGTTGAAATTCGCCTTGTTTTCATGATTCTTTGCCAGAACGGCAATGCTAGTCCCCGCCATTGCGTTATAAATCGCTTTATCAGCAACCGTCGGCTTACAGCTGCTCTTGATCTGCCGGAGCATATCCTGTGAGATACCGCCATTCTGAGCCTGTGCAGCAAGCGTAATTGCCATAAAGCAAACAAACATCATACTCTTTTTCATGTCCTTTTGATTTATTGTAAAAAAACCGCATCAAAAGTACAAAATTGAATTTGTATTTTCAACTTCTGCTTCCAAATACTCATTCTTATTTAAAAATATTGAAATAAACGGTTAAAGTAGCTGATTCTTCCGGCAATATTTGTAATTTTGATTAATTTTTGGAGACTATACATGAGTAAATTCAATCGCATAAAACATATTGTCAGATATACTATCATTCTAATTCTGATCCTATACTTCGGAATCATAGCTGTACTTAGCATTCCGGGAGTACAGAGAGGCATTACACGAATGACAGAGAAAGAGCTGCGTGAGCTTTTCCAGACTGAAGTTTCGATAGAAAACGTCAATCTCGGACTATTCAATAGAATAATTATCCAAGATATCAACATTAAAGACCGGAACAACGGGGAATTACTGAAAATATCCCGACTTTCAGCCAAATTTGAATTAAGTCCATTGTTTCATGGGAAAATCCGAATCAGCAGTGTCCAACTTTTCGGTTTGAATGCCCGGTTGAACAAGGCAACCCCAGAAAGCGAAGCAAATTTTCAATTTATCCTAGATACATTTGCATCTAAAGATTCCATAAAAAAGGAGTCAAACATCGACCTGCGAATCAATGCCTTATTGATTCGCCGAGGTCAGATTCATTATGACCTTCTATCGGCAGAAGAGACACCATCCAAATTCAACCCGAACCATATCGGAATCAATAATCTATCGGCTACCCTCTCGTTAAAGGCTCTTACAAAAGACTCCTTGAATGCACAGATAAAACGCATGAGTTTCAACGAACAAAGTGGGTTCAAGCTTAAAAAACTAACCACGCGTATTACTGCCAACAAACAACATTTTAAGGCAAACAATTTTGAAATACAGCTGCCCAATACAGAAATCCATTTCGACAGGTTGACAGCCTCTTACGACAGCATACCGTCGGCATTCCCTTCTCTCAAGGAAACGACTACGTATGCCGGACAAACCCGTATAAAACTTACGCCCAGCGATTTGGCCTGCTTCATCCCGGCTTTAGCAGATTTCAGCAAGCCGATAGAAATAAATTTTGCGATCAACGGAAAAGGAAACCAGACACGTTGCACCGATTTCCAGCTGACCAATTCAGAAAACACCATTCAAATCAAGGCCAAAGGATTTCTTGACCGATGGGATGAACCCAAAATGATGTCTTTTGCCGGTGAAGTATCGGAACTTACTGCCGACACGAAAGGCATTTCATGGCTAATCCAATCTTTATCCGGAAACGATGACATATCAGGAATCTTAAAACGTATCCAATTCATTAACTTTAATGGAGATATTTCAGGCAAACTGAAACAGCTGACTACACATGGACAGTTGAACACAGGTATCGGTGATTTATTGGCCAATGTAACTATGAATATAGACAGTCTTTCAAAAAGACGGTCGTATTCGGGTCAAATATCAAGCGAAGCTTTGGATTTGGGAGTTCTTCTGGACAAACAGCAGACGTTCGGAAAAACTACCTTTGATGTCGAACTTAAAGGATTCCAATATAATAACGGAAACGCCGAATCGTATATAAAAGGAATCGTTTCTTCCTTCACATATCAACAATATGAATACAAGAACATCCAACTTGACGGTCAATACACCCCCGGAGGCTTCAACGGAAAACTTGCTATAAATGATGACAACGCTCAAATAGAAATTAACGGGGATTTCGCAACCCGCAAACCAATCCCGACCTACAACCTTACCGCTATCGTCAGAAAGGTACGTCCATACAACTTGAACCTGGTTGAAAAGAAGTACAAAGATACTGACTTTTCAATGAACCTGATATCCAGATTCCAAGGTCATACTCTGGACGACCTGTATGGGCTTATCAGCGTAGACAGTCTGACCGTCAACGCTCCGGAAAATGAAAAATCGTATTACCTGCAGAACTTAAGTATAACTGCGGGGAATATGGCCGAAAACGGAAAGAAACGAATTGATATCCGTTCATCATTCATGAACGGTACCATAGACGGTGAGTTCTCGTATCATACTTTACCTGCAAGCATCATTAAGACGGTACAACATTACATACCATCATTACTGAATATAAGCAAAGAATTACCGGAAACAGACAACAATTTCAAATTCAATATCCAAGTCGACAACAGTGAATTGTTTTCTAAGGTTCTTGACATTCCTCTTGAACTTAAGCTTCCTGCAACTTTAAACGGCTTTTTTGATGATGACCAGACACGTCTGCACATCAGAGGCTATCTTCCCGAGTTTGTATACAAGGAAACTTACTATGAGGGAGGAAATTTGTTGTGCGACAATTCAGGAGAGGCATTGCAAGTTCGTCTATATTCAAATAAACGGATGAATAATGGTTCCATGCTCTCACTTGGAATCAATGCAACAGCTGAAAACGACAAGGTAATGGCTACCGTCAATTGGGGAAACAATACCTCTTCGACATTCAGCGGGAAAGTAGAAACCATTGCATATTTCAGCAAATCCGAATCACGGGGAAATATCGCTGCCGACATACAGATTCAACCAAGTCAGGTAATTCTAAACGACAGTATTTGGGAGATACATCCGTCACAGATTAAAGTCGACAAGGATATTATCGAAATCAATAATTTCCTTTTCGAGCATGGGAACCAGTATGTACAGGCTCATGGACGTATAGGCAAGGAAGAAACAGATTCATGCCTGATCAAACTGAAAGACATCAACCTGCAATATGTTATGAACATCATACAATTCCGTGCTGTAAAATTCAACGGACGTGCTACAGGGGATGTACACCTTAAACATCTGCTTAATAATCCGATGATGCAAACCCGGCTTGAGGTACAGAATTTCCAACTCAATGATGCACTGTTGGGAAAAGCGGACATACTTGGCTCCTGGGACAACAAACTGGGAGGAGTACAGTTATTGGCAGATATCCGTGAAGACGAAAAATATTTTACCAGACTGAAGGGATATGTATCACCTAAACAGAAAGGACTCGATCTGAATATCCAGGCAGGAGGTACACGACTCGCCTTTCTCCAACCGTTCATCGACGGAATATTCAGTAATATGCGAGGGAGAGGCTTTGGGAATGTACGGCTCTTCGGACCATTCTCCAAACTGGATCTGGAAGGCAGTCTGAACGCTGAGGCAAGTGTAAAGGTAAACATCCTCAACACTTCTTTCAAGGCAACAGCCGATTCGGTGAAAATACGTCCCGGATACTTTGGCTTCAACAATGTCCGTCTTACCGACAATGATGGCAATACGGGTACTGTCAATGGTTCAATCAGCCATACAAAGCTTAAGAACCTGATGTATAATTTCCGTTTTAACACACAGAACATGTTGGTATATCATACCGAAAAGGAAACACCCGACTTCCCATTTTATGGAAAAATTTATTCGTCGGGACGTATAAGCCTACGTGGAGGAAACAATACCTTGAATGTAGACGGAAATCTCCGAATAGACCAAGGAACAAGATTCACCTATGTAACGACTACGGCTGCTGAAGCAACCAGTACACAATTCATTACATTCTTCGACAAGACTCCTAAACGTGAACAGGAAACAGTCATAACAGAGCTGTATCATCCGCTGAATGTAGTGAAACAAAATGAAGCAGATGAAACCACACTTGATATGCATATCAACTTGCAGATTGAAGCGACAACAGCCGGACTGATGAAGATTATCATGGACCCGCTTGCCGGAGACAATATTTCGGCCAGAGGAAATGGTAATCTGCAAATCAACTATTATAACAAAGGTGATTTCAACATGTTCGGCAATTACGTTATCGAAGAGGGCGTCTATAAGATGAGTATGCAGAACATTATCCGAAAAGACTTTACATTGAATTCAGGAGGTATTGTATCATTCAACGGGAATCCGAGACAAGCCAACCTGAACAATGTACAGGCTGTCTACACCGTCAATTCCGTTTCCTTGAACGATCTCGTCCCCGATGCATCGAATACGAAGGGAACAGTACGAGTGAACTGTATCGCCAATCTGTCCGGAATATTGACTTCACCGACCATGACTTTCGATCTTGAGTTACCGACAGTAAGCGATGAGGACAGAGAGCTTGTACGTAGTCTGACAAGTACAGAGGAACAGATGAATACACAAATCATCTATCTGCTTAGTATCGGTAAGTTTTATACATACGATTATACAAACAACAACAACCAATCTGATGCCACAAGTTCCTTGGCGTTCAGTACACTTTCGGGACAGCTGAACAATATGCTCTCCCAAGTTATCAATAGCCAGAACTGGAACGTAGGTACAAATCTCAGTACCGGCGATAAAGGATGGACCGATGTGGAAGCGGAAGCAATTCTTACAGGACGACTGCTCAACAATCGATTAATCATCAACGGAAACTTCGGTTATAGAGACAATCCGATGAGAAACTCCAATTTTGTCGGCGACTTCGAAGCGATGTGGCTGTTAAATAAGAACGGTGAGTTCCGCCTTAAAGGTTACAACCAAACCAATGACAGGTATTTTACAAAATCAACCATGACAACCCAAGGAGTTGGTCTGATGTACAAGAAAGATTTTACGAACTGGAGAGAACTGATTGATTGGATGTTACTAAAGAACAGACGCAAACGGTCGACTAAAGAAGAAAAACCGGAAGCGGCAGCCCAACAGAAAAGAGAACAACAAAACAATATAGAATCGAAATAAAGAATGGAAAACAACTATTTTTTACCTTCCGAATGGTATCCGCAGAGCTATATCCAATTGACATGGCCTCATGCGGAAACCGATTGGGCGTATATGCTCGACGAAGTGGAAGCCTGCTTCCTGCAGTTGGCCAAGGCCATAGCTTCCCGTCAACCGTTGTTGCTTGTTGCTCCGGAGTTTCCGAAAGTTTTGGAAGATTTCGAATACAAGGATAACCTCTATTTCGTAAGTTGCCCAACCAATGATACATGGGCACGCGACCATAGTTTTATCACACTTCTTCAAGATAACGGCACTCCCCTGCTCCTTGATTTCTGTTTCAACGGATGGGGCATGAAGTTTGCAGCCTGTAAAGACAACCTCATCAACAGCCGTCTGAAAGATGCAGGCGTATTGAACGGTGAATATATCAATTGTCGGAATTTCGTACTCGAAGGCGGTTCTATCGAAAGTGATGGCGAAGGTACATTGCTTACCACAGCGCCTTGCCTGCTCGCTCCAAACCGTAACGATACGATGACCAAAGATGATATAGAAAAATACTTGAAGGAACGGTTCAACCTGAAACAGGTCTTGTGGATCGATCACGGTTACCTGGCGGGCGATGATACAGACAGCCATGTGGATACATTGGCCCGTCTTTGTCCGGACAACACCATTGTATATGTGCAATGCAACGATACCGAAGACGAACATTATACCGAGCTTCATGCTATGGAAGAACAGCTTAAGACTTTCCGGACGACCGACGGAAGACCTTATCGTCTGCTTCCCCTACCGATGGCCGAAGCTACGTTTGATGAAGAGGGAGAACGGCTTCCGGCTACCTATGCCAATTTTCTGGTCATGAATAAGGCTGTATTGTATCCGACTTACAACCAACCCGAAAACGACAAACAGGCGGCACGTATTCTTGCCGAAGCATTCCCAGGACGTGAAATTGTCGGTATCGACTGCAGGGCTCTGATCAAACAACATGGTTCGCTCCATTGTGTAACCATGCAATATCCGGAAAATGTAAAACTGTAAAACTGATAGATATGAAAAGAATAATCCGCGTAGGAATCGTACAGCAGTCGTGTACCAACGACTTGAAACTGAACTTGGAAAAACTGCACCGTAACATTGCTTCCGTCGCTCAGGCAGGAGCACAGTTGGTTGTACTGCAGGAGCTGCACAATACTCCTTATTTCTGCCAGACGGAAGATACTTCCTTATTCGATCTGGCTGAACCTATTCCCGGACCTTCTACCGGCTTTTATAGCGAAATAGCTGCCGCTTATCACGTAGTACTTGTCACCTCGTTGTTTGAACGTCGTGCTGCAGGACTGTATCATAACACTGCTGTCGTGTTCGACAATGACGGAAGCATTGCAGGCAAATATCGCAAGATGCATATTCCTGATGATCCCGCTTACTACGAAAAGTTTTATTTTACTCCAGGCGATATCGGCTTCGAACCTATCGAAACATCCATCGGAAAATTGGGGGTCCAGGTTTGCTGGGACCAATGGTATCCCGAAGGGGCACGCCTGATGGCGTTGAAAGGTGCCGAACTGCTTATCTATCCTACTGCCATCGGTTGGGAAAGTACCGATACTCAGGAAGAAAAAATGCGGCAGTTAGGAGCCTGGGTTACCGTTCAGCGAGGCCATGCTGTAGCCAATGGACTACCCGTCATTGCTGTCAATCGTGTAGGACTTGAACCCGATCCTTCGGGACAGACCAACGGTATCCAGTTCTGGGGAAACAGTTTCGTTGCCGGTCCTCAAGGCGAACTGCTTGCCCAAGCCAGCAATCTGAAGGAAGAAAATCTGGTGGTTGATATCGACATGGGCAGAAGTGAGAATGTACGCCGTTGGTGGCCTTTCCTCCGCGACCGTCGGATCGATGAGTTTGAAAATCTGACAAAACGGTATATCGATTGAGAGTAAGCTACTGTTCCTACATATTCCAATAAGAAAGTCTCCTCATTCCCTACCTTAACGGACAGAATGAGGAGACTTTCCGTTTCTGCTATCTGCAATAAAAGTCTACCGGCTTTTCCAGAACGATGGAGCAAACATCAACAGAATACCGAAAAGCTCCAGACGGCCTATCAGCATCAAGAATGAAGCTACCCATTTTCCTCCTTCGGGCAACGCATACCAGGAATAAGCAGGTCCAAAGCTCTGGAGTCCCGGACCGATATTACCCATACTCGAAACCGATATACCCAAAGCATCGACAATGGAAAGACCCAAAAACATCAGTGTCAGCCATCCCATGAAGATGCACATGATATAGAAGACAACAAACGTCGTTACCGTTGAAATGGTATTCTGGGAAAGGCTCTGCTGGTTCACCTTAACCGGAAGAACTGCACGCGGATGAATCAGACGGCTGAATTCGTTCTTCACGTTCCTCACCACAATCAGCACACGCAAAGTCTTCAGTCCGCTGCTGGTGGAACCTGTGCTACCACCTGATACCATCGCATAGACAAGCAGCAACCACGTAAAAGGTGCCCATAGATTATAATCATCGGTTGCAAAGCCACACGTAGTGTGAATGGTTGATACCTGGAACAATGCCCTGCGGAACGCCAATTCCACTCCGTAACTGTTATGCACTATCAGCGACAACGTTATGATCAGCGTAAGAACTCCCAACGACCCCAGATACCATTTGAATTCCGTATTCTTCCAGATATGGTCGAATTTTCCTTTCAGACACATGAAATACAAAGTAAAGTTGGCACCCGAAAGAATCATGAAGACTGATACCACATATTCGATGTATGGTGAATTCCAATAGGCTATACTGGCCTGTTTGGTCGAATATCCGCCGGTAGCCGTTGTCGAGAACGAATGGCACAATGCATCAAACAAACTCATGCCTCCAACCATCAGAAGGATTGTCTCCGAAATAGTCAACATCAGGTACACCGACCAGATAAGACGGGCCATGGTACCGATTTTAGGGTGTATCTTGTTATGGTTTACCCCTGTCGCTTCCGCCGAAAAAAGCACCTGGTTTCCTACGCCGAATATCGGGAGCACAGCAATGGTAAAGAACACGATACCCAGACCACCGATCCATTGAGTGAGGTTACGCCAGAAAAGCATGCCGTGAGGAAGCGATTCAATATCGTCCAAAATGGTTGCTCCTGTAGTGGTAAAACCCGACATCGTCTCAAAAAACGCATCACTTACAGACGGAATTTCTCCGCTGATGTAGAAGGGAAGCATCCCGAAACAGGTAAAAAGTACCCAGGTAAATGCAACGATACAGTAACCGTCACGACGGGTAAGCTTGTTGTCGGCTTTGCGGCCAATGAGCAACATGCAACAGGCAACAACAGCTGCTATCAGCGTTGTATAGATAAAATATATATAATCTGATTCTTTATAGAGAAGGGATACACCGGCACATACCAGAAACATGAAACATTCGATGAGAAGCAGAATTCCCAAAATGCGGAAAATCATTTTCCGGTTTATCAGACTATTGCCGCGTCGTCCCCCTACATGTACATTATCTATGAAACTTTCCATTTTATCGGGTTTATTTATGCAAAACTAATGAAAAGATAGGACTTATATATGCATTTTAGCTATAAATCTCCAATAAAGGAAGCTTTGATATGCTTGATTCCAGAAAAATTGTGTATTTTTCGAAACAAATATGTTAAATCATTAATTTTTCATCCGAATCATATATGGGCAAACTTACTTTTCACCTGATTAAAAAACTGACAGGTGTAGATATCCAGCAGTTGCAGGAAGACAACGATACTCTGCTTATCAAGAACCAACAATTAGCAATAGACATCAAGGATGCCAACAAAGAGGTGGCCTACAAACGTACCCAACTCACCGAAACTCAAAACGAGCTCTCCACCGCCCAAAAGGAGATTACCACACTGCAAGAATCAATTTCTTCCTTGCAAAAGGATATTTCAAAACTTCAGGAAGAGATTTCCATACTGCAATCGGCCAAAGAGGATAGCCTGAACAAACTGCAGTCGAGTGCCGAAGAGGCTTTGTCTCAGGAGAATCTGGTCAACCAGCTCAATAACCAGTTGAACGGAGCTGAGGAACAGATCAATGCACTGACCTTACAGAAAGCCGAATTGGAAAAGAAATTGGATGAATCGGCCGATAAAGAAAAAGAAATACGCCAGCAGATTGAGATTTTTTCCGCCCATAATCATCAGCTGGAAGAAGCCAAACAGGCCTTAGAGGATAAGGTTGCCGAACTGTCTTCCGAAAACGCTTCGCTGAAAGAGGAAAAGAACGCTTTTGTACAGACTACCGATGAGTCGGAAACCGAAATACAGAAACTGGTCGAATCGCTGACTGCATTACAGCAGGAATATGATTCCATGAAACAGGCACACCAGACACTGCTGGATTCGCAGACACATTGGCAACAGGAAAAGGAGGAACTGGAACACACCGTCCAGCAGCTTATCCAGAAAAACGGAAATCTGGAACATAATCTGGAGGATGTACGGAAGCAAGATGATGAACTGAAAGAAACCAACCGTCAGCTTCAATCAGCCCTTTCAGCCCAACAAGCTACCATTGAAGCAACATCCGACGACAAGCAGGCACTCATTCAGGAGATAAGTGAGCTGCAGAAAAGGAATGCCCGACTGGAAGAGGAAAATAATAACCTCCAATATAAGATTGAAGAATTGGAGAATAGAGCCGATTCTACCCAACCCATATCCGAAAACGGTAAAGTGCCCGAGGAAACAGAGGATGAGAATATTCCGGAGATGGAACTCTCCCCTGCAGATGATACCGATACCTCCGGAAAAGAAACCGATTCTTCTCAAACCGAAACAGAGCAGATCGGAGAAGAATCTAAAGCAGACGATGCAACTCCAATGCCGGATGAAACGGAAGCGGATAAAGAATCTGTAACCCCAAACGGAACAGGAGAAACTGAAAAGACAAAGAATGAGCCAGAAGATATCCTGCATGCCTATCAGGACATGAAGATGAAGCTCGAACAGAGCACCTTGCACTACCCCTATACCCGAATCACCACCGAACCCGACGGATCTCAGTTCATCTTCGAATCGAAGACCCTGCAGCTGAAAGCCGAGCTGTTTATCTGGGGTGTGGAAGGAAAGGAAGTTATTTTGGACGATACACACTTCATCGCTTACGACAAGATCGCCGACATCGAAGGAATGGAAACCCCGTTCTCTACCGAAGTGATGGAATGTGATTTTTCCGATGAAGGCAATGCAACCGAAGTGGCGGAAACTTTACTTATGGCTATCTGCAGCTACCGCCCTATCCAGATTACCTATCGGGATAAGAACGGACGTATAAGCAACCGCAACCTATACTGGATCAGTTTCCTTCCACAGAACGGAAAACGGATCCGTCTGCCCCACGAAGGAATCTTCCGTGATATGTTTTCCAGCGATATAGATCCCGACCATATCATTGCCATGTGTGCACATTACCCGGATCCGCGTATCTTCGTCATCAACCAGATACAGACCATCCGGATATTCGAAGCCTTCGTTACAACTGCAGAGGGAATCAATGCCCAGATCGACGGCCTATACAGTGCATTGCTTGTGGAACAGCCTGAGGCTGCCGAAATGATTTATCAGTGTATCCCCGACAAGTTCCGCAGACTTCCTGCCGTGATAGCAAACCGCGCACACTATGAAGTGGTAACAGGCAATTACGAGGAAGCGATGAAACTCTATCTGTCAATCAATCCGAAAACAAGGATTGCCGACAATCTTACGTGGGAAACAGCCAATGCAAATGATTTCGATGATCTGATCGGCCACGATATCGCAGCCGAAGCTTTCACCCAACTCAAGGAAGCCCTGCGTGAAGAAGGATGGGATATCTGATCCCTTCGGAAAAGACAAAAAGAAATCCGCTCCAAACTCGTTTCATGTCCGGAGCGGATTTTTTTATGTATCATACTATTGCTTGTTCGGAAGAAAAGCGGGTGACGGCAGATGCATTCCCGCTACAACCAATCCGTTCTCTTCGGCATATTGCAGAAAGTATTTCCGCGAAAGAATGGCCAGCCGTTTGTCCATATCGAAAGAAGCACAGATATCGGGATAAGGCAACTGCAAGGCCGCTCCATGAATCAGGTCGCCTACGACAAGCAGCTTTCCCGTCTTAAACACGGTATGCCCCGGAGTATGTCCGATAGCGTTCAGAGTCAACACATTTCCAGGCAAGGTATCACCGAACTCAAAAAGATGCAGACGGTCCTTATAGGCTGTCATGGTTTTTACCACCTGTGCCTTCTTATCGTCCGGCATGGACATCCATCCGTCGTACTCCATCTTGGCTGCAAAGACTTCAGCTTTAGGAAAAACTACACTGTCGCCTTTCATCATACCTCCTATATGATTACCGTGGAAATGTGTCAGATAGATATAATCGATATCCTCTGGGGTGATTCCCATCGTTTTCAAGTGTGGCAGCAGACAACTGCTTGAATCACCCAATCCGGTATCGAACAAGATTCGCTTGCCGTTTGTCTGCACCAAGAAAGTACTCATGGAAGCCGGAACCCCTTCCTGAAGTCCCAGGCTGTCGATAACCTGTTTGGAAGCACCCTCGAACAAGGAACTTGGCATCAGCTTGGGGGCTGCATTATCTTGGATCCAAGTAACCGCCAGAGTGTCCAGCTGAATCGTTTTCAGACCTTCTGTTTCTGTCGCTATCGTATCTGTCATTTCTACCGTGATATCCTGTTTGCCCGATTTGCCCCCACAAGAAGCAAGAAACAATACCGACAAACCAATTACCCATTTATTCATGTTCTGTCTCATAATACCCCTTTATTTTTATGTTGTACTACAAAAATACACTTTATTCTCATTTTCCTAAATAATCAGGGAACAATATTGCTATTTTTATCTTATTTGACGCCTATTCCCGAATGACTTTGCAAATATTCCGATGCGTCTTTATATTTCAGACAATGTATTTTAACATTTTTCGGAATATCCTTTGATATTTTGGCGAAACATCAAGAGATTCCACCTTCAAATCTCTACACGAATGAAATCATGCGGCAATCGAGTTCCACTTCGCCGAATTCGATCATCGCATTGAACAGACGGATTTTTGAATAGTTGCCAAGATCATCCGCACGGATATCCGCTTCATGAATGATCCCATTATCCAACAAATATTGGCGGTTGGTACCTGCCAATAAGGGTATCCGAGGAGTTGACCATCTATATCCGTCCCATAATGCGATATTGGCAATGGAAGTATCGGTCAGCAGTCCGTTCTTTACAATAAGTATCTCATCAGCCTGTCCCCGACATCCGAAAAGCCTGTCCAAAGAAGAACGGTCAACAGATTTCAATGAATAATCAATTTCATCATCGGCAACAAGTTTTAAGGAACGGACAGGACGGATATGGTATGGGATATATTCGATCTTCCGGATTTCATCATCATATTCTATCCGGCAACGGGTGCGCTCCTTGTATTTTTCAGGAACAAGCAGACCGGGCAGACACATCGCATCCCCTTTTCCGAAAACGGAATGCATCGTAGCCGCCATTCTTCGGATATGATAATCCAAACGGTATATACGACCACATTCAATATGGATTGTTTCAATAAATCGGCACATAAATCTTTTGTTTCATTTCATTATACTCTGCACGAACATCACTTTGGAAAGTGATGCCTCCTCCACTTTTAAATACCATTGTCCCGTCCGGCAACTGTTCGATAAAACGGATCAGTACGGCACTATCCAGATTTTTCCCGTCGAAGAAACCCGCAACTCCCGTATAGAATCCTCGTTCGTATGTTTCGGCCTCTCGGATAATATCCACGGTCTTTTTCTTTGGTGCTCCGGTAATCGAACCGGCAGGCAGCATGCGGAAGAACAGATCGCCCAGACGTGTTGCATAATCTTCTGGCAAACGGCCACGGATTTCCGAACTCATCTGCAGCAAAGGTCCTTTGTGAGTTTGCAACTTATCGATATAGCGATACCGGGTTACGGTCACACCATCGGATATCTGACTCAAATCATTGCGTATCAAATCGGTAATTGTAGCATGTTCGGCCGATTCCTTCATATCTTCCAGCAGACGATTCTCCGCATCGGGTAAAGTCGCATCAATAGTTCCTTTCATCGGATAAGAACAAATCATCCCATCGATTATCCGTACAAAGATTTCCGGAGAAAAAACCACGAACTTATCTTTCATCCACAATTTGTATCTCGCTTCCGCATAATCGAAAATCTGTCGCAACGTCAGATCGGTCTTTACAGGTGTGGCACAAGTCAGATTGGTCAGAAACGAGTTTCCTGCATGCAGGTTACGGGAAACCACATCAAACGAACGGCGATACGATTCGAACGATTCCGGTTGTGTTTCCCAAAGGAAATCCAAAGGTTTCGCGGTTCCTGTATTTCCGGCGTTCGTCACTTCCGGAAAACGATATAAAAGTTCATCCGAAGGGATATCCTCCGGACGTTCTACAATACACCGTTTCTCATCGAAACCAATCAGAAAGAAAAAGCTCTTTCCTTGCTTGCCCCACAAGTTCATCTTCGCAACCGCCTCATCCCGATTGCAGAAAGAAAGAGAAGTCTTCATTTAGCAGTCCGTGTCTTGAATGATAATATATAAACAGTCACACTGATTACGACTACCGCCATTATCGCTTTAAGCCACCACTGCGGGAACAGGAAGATGATGCAGTGCAAGCCTGTTATCCACAACAAAGCCAAGGCGATGACTTTAGCCCGTAAAGGTATCGACCGGTCTTCCCGGAAACTCTTGATGTATGGTCCCAGATAACGATGCGACAACAACCATCCGTACATCCTCGGAGAACTGCGGAAAAACAAGGCAGCCGACAGCAGCAGGAAAGGTGTGGTAGGAAGCACCGGCAGGAAAATACCCAAGATACCCAATACCAGCGAGATACAACCCAGTATGACGAAAATGTATTTCATGCTTGCAAAGATACATCGAATTTATGGTATTGCCTATTAAAATAAAAACTCTACCTTTGTGATACGCTTTAATTAACTTAAAATTACTATGACATACAGAAAACTATACTCTATTGCGGGTATCGGACTGGCAGCCGTATTGCTGGCTTCATGCTCCACTCAGAAGTTTGTCAGTGCTTCGGGACTCGATAGCCGGAATTTCTTAGAGAAAGTCGACGGAAAGAAGACGGCTTTGTATAAGATAACAAACAAGAACGGTATGGAGGCTTGCATAACCAATTACGGTGCCCGAGTGGTATCGCTTATGGTTCCCGATAAGGACGGACAACTGCAGGATGTAGTCTGTGGCTTTCCCACCATTCAGGAATATACAGGCCAGTCGCAGAATCACGGAGCAATTGTAGGACGTTATATCGGACGTATCCTCGGTGCAAAATATACCCTTGATGGCGTAGAATATAAGCTGCAGGCCAACCATCAGTTGGGACATACGGCTCATGGTGGAAATCCGAATTTCGGCGCACGTATGTGGAAGGTCGTAAGGACTACTCCGTCGTCGGTTACTCTCTCCTATCTTTCTCCCGATGGTGAAAACGGTTTCCCCGGAAATCTGAAAGTGACCCTTACCTATACCATAACTGATGACAATGCCCTCGATCTCCGTTTCGAAGCCACTACCGACAAGCCGACGGTTCTGAACCTCTGCAACCATTCGTTCTTCAATATCTCGGGCAATCTCAACAAAAGCGTGGAAGACCAGATCATGTGGGTGGACGGTGATTATTTCACCCCATACGATAAGAATAAATGTGTAACAGGAGAAATGTGGCCTGTCGAATCCACTCCGCTCAACTTCAAGCAGCCTCATGCCATCGGAGATCATATCAATGATAAATACGGTCAGTTGGGAATAGTAAACGGCTACGACCATGCTTGGGTGTTGAACAATCCCGGAGATGATACCAGACCGGCCATGTGGGTGTACGACAAACAGAGCGGACGTAAGATGGAAGTCTATACCACCGAACCGGGTATCCATATCTATACCGGCAACGGACTGAAAGGAAAGGTGAAGGGAAAGAACGATATCTACTACCCTTTCCGAGCCGCAGTTTGCTTCGAAACCTGCCATTTCCAGGACAGTCCCAACAATCCGCAGTTCGCGTCTACCGCCTTACATCCCGGAGAAACATTCAAAAGCCATACGGCATTCAAGTTTTCTATCGGAGAATAAGAGATAAAGCAAAGGAGAAGACCATCAACGGTCTTCTCCTTTTTCATTCCATGAAGGGAAAAACAAACGAGAGTCAGAATAATTTAATCCATCGTTCTCCTCCGGAAAGGTTCTGGAGGAAATAGACTAACGCAAAGGACAAAGCTATCACCACAAAACAACTGATACAGAATATCAATTTGCCTCCGGGACTCATTGCCTTGAACGTATTCCGACTATCCTTCAAAATTTTCTCAATCATAACCTAATTATTATCTATTACACTGCAAAGATTCTTGAAGGATGTGCCATATTAATGCACAGGAAAAGTATTTTTTTGTTCCGTTTCCATTATCCGTAGAAAACATTAATTTTGCATATCTAGAAACCGAAACGAATGACTAAACTGATTCTTTATTCAGCCGATCTGAGCACCCATCTGGAACTGCTTTTCGCCGATCAGGGTGTGAGAGCCGGATTCCCTAGTCCGGCCCAGGATTATCTTAGCGATTCGCTCGACCTCAACAAAGAGCTGATACGCCATCCGGCCACTACCTTCTATGCCAAGGCCGTAGGTGATTCGATGATCGGGTTCGGTATTTCCGACGGTGATCTGCTTGTCATCGATAAGGGTATCGATCCGGTAGATGGAGATATCGTGGTAGCTTTTATCGACGGTGAATTTACCTTGAAACGCATCCGTAAGGACGAGAATGAGGATTGTGTATGGCTCGTTCCCGGAAATCCCGAATATGAACCTATCAAGGTGACCGAAGAGAATAATTTCATCATCTGGGGTGTTCTTACCTACAATATCAAACGACAACTTAACCGTAACCGCAAATGATAGCGTTGGTCGACTGCAACAATTTCTATGCATCCTGCGAACGTGTGTTCAATCCGGCATTGAACGGCAAGCCCGTAGTCATCCTTTCCAACAACGACGGATGTATCATTGCACGTAGCAACGAAGCCAAGATGTTGGGGATCGGGATGGGTACTCCGTTTTATCAGGCTCGTGAGATGCTCGAGAAGCATCAGGTGGCAGTCTTCAGCAGTAACTATAACCTCTATGGCGATATGAGCCGAAGAGTGATGATGCTGCTTTCCGAATTTACTCCGAACCTCATCCAGTATTCCATCGACGAAGCATTCATGGACCTTTCCGGTTTGGGAGAAGGTGAAACATTGCGCGATTACGGCAAACGGATAGTACGTACGGTCACACGTGGTACAGGTATTCCTGTAACGATGGGTATCGGTCCTACCAAGACATTGGCCAAGCTTGCAAGCCGTTTCGGGAAGAAATACAAGGGTTACGAAGGTGTCTGTATCATCGATACGGAGGAGAAACGTGAGAAGGCGCTGAAGGCTTGCGATATAGGTGATGTGTGGGGTATCGGACGACGGCACAGGAAACGGATGTATTATTTCGATATCCGTACGGCTTGGGATTTCTGCTGTAAGTCCGAAAGTTGGGTACGGAAATATTTTACCGTTACTGGCGTGCGTACATGGAAGGAGCTGCAGGGGATCGATTGTATCGTGGAAGATGATATGACCGATAAGAAGAGTATCTGTACCAGCCGGAGTTTTCCGGGTCAGGGTATCAATCGATTGGAGGTATTGGAAGAGGCTGTAGCCAATTTTACTGCAGCCTGTGCCCGTAAGTTGAAGGAACAGGACAGCTGCTGCAGCGGACTCACTGTTTTCGCTTATACGAGCCGTTTCCGTGAAGATATAGTCTCCTACCAGATTAACCGGAACATTCATTTACAGGTGCCTACAAACGATACTCAGGAGCTTGTTTCCACATCAGTAAAGATGCTTCGGGAATCATGGATCGGAAACGGTGCCTTGTATAAGAAAGCGGGAGTCATCGTTTGGGATATCTGCCCCGATACGGCCATCCAGACTTCCCTTTTCGATACGGTCGACCGTGAGAAACAAGCCCGTCTGGCTGCAGCCATCGATGCCATCAACCGAAAGAACGGACACAATACGGTAAAGGTTGCCGTACAAGGCTTCGACAAGAGTTGGCATCTTACCTGCGAACATATCAGCAAGCAATATACGACGAATCTCAATGAGGTGATACGTGTAAAGACCTAACATTCCTTACAATATCAGCTACTAGTACCTATAATAAAGAATCAGCTCCGCCACAGATTCCTGCAGCAGAGCTGATATATTTTTGGGGAGATACCTCCCTATCATCTGTTCCTATTCAAATCAGGACAATCCTTCGATTTCACCGTTTACGATATCGATGTGAAGTGCCTGAGATTCCTTAGGCAATCCCGGCATACGCATGATATCTCCAGCGATAGCCACAATCATTTCGGCACCGCCGTTCAATACAATGTCGCGTACGTTGACAGTAAATCCGTCTTCAGCCGCTCCATAAAGTTTCGGATCGGTAGAGAACGAATATTGGGTCTTGGCGATACAAACCGGGAACTTGTCGTAACCCAGTTCCTGAGCCATCTTGATCTTCTTTTGGGCAACAGCGCTGAAAGTAACCGAAGTGGCTCCGTACAGGTTGCAAGCAACCTTAGTAACCTTTTCTTCGATACTGTCGTTATCATCGTAAGCCAGATGCAATGGAGCCGACGGCTGTTTTTCGATGGTTTCTACCACCAGATTAGCCAGTTCTACAGCACCCGGACCACCTTCTACGAAAGCGTTGTTTACGGCGAAACCTACGCCCATTCCGGCGCAATGCTGACGTACCATTTCGATTTCCTCATCTACATCGTTGGCGTAACGGTTGAATGCAACCACTACGGTCTGACCGAACGAACGCATGTTGCGGATGTGCTTGTCGAGGTTCGCCAAGCCATGCTTCAAGCCTTCCATGTTCGGTTCCTTGATAGCGTCAACGCTCACACCACCGTGCATCTTCAAGCCCTGTGCTGTAGCAACGATAACTGTCAGCTTAGGCTGCAGACCAGCTTTGCGGCACTTGATGTCGAAGAATTTTTCAGCACCCAGATCGGCACCGAATCCGGCTTCTGTAATTACATAATCGCCGAAGGTCATCGCCATCTTGGTAGCAAGGATTGAGTTACATCCGTGGGCGATATTGGCGAACGGACCGCCATGCACGAATGCAGGAGTATTTTCGGTAGTCTGAACCAAGTTTGGAGAAATTGCATCTTTCAGCAGCACTGTAATGGCACCTGCGATACCCAGATCCTTTACAGTCAGCGGCTTGTTGTCGATGGTATATCCGAGGAGGATATTTTCGATACGACGGCGCAAATCGTCTTCATCGGTTGCCAGACAAAGGATGGCCATGATTTCTGATGCCGGAGTGATATCGAAGCCCGATTCACGGGTGATACCGTTGGTCTTGGCTCCCAGTCCGGTCACGATGTAACGTAGCCCACGATCGTTTACGTCCATCACACGGTTCCAAAGCACTTCTTTCATAGCAAAGCCTTTGTCTTGGTTCTGGTACATGTAATTGTCCAGCAAAGCAGTGATCATGTTGTGTGCTGAAGTGATGGCGTGGAAGTCGCCGGTAAAGTGAAGGTTGATCTTGTCCATCGGAAGGACCTGTGCATAACCGCCACCGGCTGCACCTCCTTTCATACCGAAGCAAGGACCTAGTGAAGGCTCACGAAGCGCACAGATGGCGTTCTTGCCGATTTTGTTCAATCCTAAGGCCAAACCTACAGAAACGGTAGTCTTACCGATACCGGCCTTTGTCGGAGTGATGGAAGTAACCAAGATTAAGTTACTCTTGTTGATTTTCTCTTTATCGATGAGTTTTACAGGAACTTTGGCGATGTAACGCCCGTAAGGCTCTAACTCTTCGGTAGGTATACAGCATTTGGCAGCTACCTCATTGATGTCAGCAAGCTTGATGCTGCGTGCAATTTCAATATCTGATTTCATAAAATCGATTTTAAATTTTGGATAGGCAAAGATACGATTTTTTTATAACTTTGTGACACTGCAACCGAGGTTTTGCAGCATACTTACGAAACTTTAAACCGTATTATTATAATAAGAAAGGAGAAATCTTATGAACAACTTTACTTTTTATAGTCCCACCGAATTCGTGTTCGGTAAGGATACAGAATTGCAGACAGGCGAACTGGTAAGAAAATACAACGGACATAAGGCGCTTATCGTCTATGGTGGCGGTTCGGTTGTCCGCAGCGGATTGCTCGACCGTGTGAAGACTTCGCTGAAGAATGCCGGTGTCGAGTTTGTCGAACTGGGTGGTGTGCAGCCTAATCCTACCGATCCGAAAGTGTATGAGGGTATCGACCTCGGAAGATCGGAGAAGGTCGATTTCCTGCTTCCTGTAGGTGGAGGTTCGGTTATTGATACAGCCAAGGCCATTGCAGCCGGTATCCTTTACGACGGTGATTTCTGGGATTTCTATGTAGGCAAGGTAGTCATCAAGAAGGCTTTGCGTCTGGGTGTCGTGCTGACTATCCCTGCAGCCGGTAGCGAAGGTTCGGGCAATTCGGTCATCACCAAGGTCGACGGATTGAAGAAGTTGAGTGTGCGTACCCCCGAAGCACTCCGTCCGGCTTTTGCTGTCATGAATCCTGAACTTACCTATACTCTCCCCGCCTGGCAGACAGCTTCCGGCGTTACGGATATGATGGCTCATATCATGGAGCGTTATTTTTCAAATACCCAAGGAGTCGAAATTGCCGACCGTATGTGTGAGGGTGTGCTCAAATCAATCATTACCGAAGCTCCGAAAGTCATCGCCGACCCGAAAGATTACAATGCACGTGCCAATATCATGTGGGCCGGTACTGTGGCTCATAACGGAACTTGCGGCGTAGGTTGCGTCGAGGATTGGGCTTCCCATTTCATGGAACACGAAGTGAGTGCCGTTTACGATGTTACCCACGGAGCCGGACTGGCTGTCATCTTCCCGGCATGGCTCACTTACATGGCCGATCACAACGTGCATAAGGTGGCTCAGTTTGCCGAACGTGTATGGGATGTTCCGGCTTCCGACGACAAGAAAGCCGTTGCTCTCGAAGGTATCGCACGTTTCAAGAAGTTCCTGAAAGCAATCGGTATGCCTGTCACTTTCAAGGAATTGGGTATCGAAAATCCGGATATCGACCTGTTGGTCAAGAAGCTGCATGAAAACAAGGGTGAACTGGTCGGCAATTATGTTCAGCTCGACAAGAAAGCTACCCGCGAAATCTATGAGCTTGCAAACCGTTAATCATACTTTCAATATTGAATCAGGGAGACCATTCATTTGGCCTCCCTTTTTATTGCCTATATATGAATATGTTGCACATCAACGCCGACCTGATTCTGCAGAATATCTGATAAATAGACCAGTTATTCTTAAATTTGTTTGATATTATCAGATTTTTTCGTATATTTGGGTGGTTCAACTCAAAAACTCAACTACTATGAAATCACGTATTAATGACCGCGCAGAGTAAGAAGAAGTAAAGAAGCGCTTGAATGAACTGATCAACGAGACCAACCGCAAGGAGATGCTCGACCCCTTTTCCGACAATGAATACACACGTGAAATCCGAAGACTGACGGCGATGCTCAAGGAATACAATGTAACTCACCTGAGCGTTGACCCGAGAAAGATTGTCAAGGGAATCAAGGGTGCATTGAAAGGAGTCAAGGAACGTATCGGGAAGAAAATCGATTCCGATACGCCCGAACAGGCTATCGAGGGAGCTTGAAGCCGAGGTTTCTTTGGATTTGCTGTAGAAAGTGCTACCTTTGTGCAGCAAATCAAAGATACCATGAAATTCGATAATTCTAAAATCAGACGACAGGATAGGACACTCGATGAAGCAAAGGCTTTCGAGTTGTTGAAGAACGGCGAATACGGTATTCTTTCCATGCAGTCGGAAGACGGCAATGGAGCTTACGGTGTTCCGGTCAATTATGTTTGGGATAGAGGTAATTCCATCTATCTGCATTGTGCTCCCGTAGGACGGAAACTGAAGTGCATCGATGCCTGCGAAAACGTTTCGTTCTGTGTGGTTGGCCGTACCAAAGTCATCCCCGATAAGTTTACTACCGCCTACGAAAGTGTGGTGTTGCGTTGCACCGCCCATCATGGCCTGCATGAAGCCGAACGCATGTCGGCTCTCTCGCTGCTGCTGAGCAAATACTGTCCCGACCACAAGATGGCAGGTATACAATATGCCGAAAAATCATTCCCACGTACGGAAATTATCCGCCTCGATATCGAAGAGGTAAGCGGAAAGACCAAGGACTGTTTCTGATTGCCGCATTGCGGACTTCCCTATCAGAAATAGGAAAATTCCTCCCAACACTTAGGAAAAATCATTCGTTAGTATGATATTCCTCCTTTATCTTTGTTATATCAAAAAAAGGACAAAGAAACATTAAAGAACAAAGGAGGACATTATGAAAACTATTATCAGAAAATTCCAATATATAGTTGCTGTCCTGATAGCAACATTTACTTTGAGTTCTTGCGACGGTTTCGAAGTCGGTATTGGTTGGGGTCCCGATTGTGACGGCTATTACGAAGCTACCGATATACTTTGCAGCCGTACCTGGAGCGACAGCTGGTATAACGATTATGAAGGTCTGAGATACTATCAGGAATTACGTTTCTACTACGATAATACAGGTACCGATTACCTCGAAGTGACCGACAGATACGGCAACCGCCGTACGTCTGTACTCAACTTCTACTGGGATTGGACAGGATACGACCGGATCTGTATGGATTATGGCGATGGCCGGAGCTATCTCGACCATATATCGTTCAACGGATGGTCTATGGATTGTAAGTTCGACGGGGAATGGGTTACTTTCGACGGCAGATAATATCTGCAAGATCTCTCTAAGCACTAATTGACTCTACATATCATAATCCGTTTCTCTCCTTTGAAGGAATAGCCGGCCGGAGGCAGTGATGTCCCAGCCGGCTTTCTTATTGCCTGGCGACAAAAAAATCCGGTAAGACAGGAGAAATACACTCCCCATCCTACCGGATTCAAATTATCTAAGAATAATGCTTCGCTTTTAAGCCATTGTACCGCCGACGATATCAAGCAACTCGTTGGTGATAGCCTGCTGGCGACTCTTGTTGTACTGCAAGGTCAGTTCCTGTATCAGATCGGTTGCGTTGTCGGTCGCTATCTGCATTGCCATGGTACGTGCTGCGTGTTCGGCAGCGTTCGCATCGAGCAATACGGTATAGATTTTCATTCTCAACACCTTCGGAAGCAATTCCTGCATCACTTTCATGGCCGACGGTTCGATGATGTAGTCGGCCTGCATGTTGTCGTTTCCGCTCTTTCCTTCTCCAGCTGTAGAAAGATCGATAGGCAGATAGGTTTCGTGAGTCAGTACCTGTGTCGAAGTCGACTTGAAGTGATTGTACAGCAGATCTACCTTCTGTATCTCTCCCTTCAGGAAGCGGTCAATCAGTTCGGCAGCCAGATCGGCAGCTTCCTGATAATTCGGCTTGCCGCTCATGTGCTGATAATCACCCATCGGAGTAAATCCCATCTTCTTTACCGCATCGGCTATCTTACGCCCTACCGGATAGATAAGGATGTTCTCCTTGCCGTAATCCCCGATATACTTGTCGACCAGCTCCTGCAGATGACGGATAACGTTGGCGTTATAGCCGCCGCACAGACTGCTGTTCGACGCGAAAACAACAATTGCAATCTTCTTCACGTCACGATTCTCAATGAAAGGCGACTCCACACTAAGCCCCGAACTCAAGAAGTCGGTAAGCATGTGATGCAGTCTTCGTTCATAAGGAAGCATGTTTTCGATGGCCTCCTGCGCCTTGTGCAGCTTCGAAGAGGCAACCATCTTCATGGCCGAAGTGATCTTCAGCGTTCCGTTGATGGAGTTGATTCTTCCTTTTATTTCTTTCAGTGATCCCATGACGATTATTTTACTTTAAACTGACGGGCTGTTTCGGCAGCTATTTTTTCAATGATTGCTGTTACTTCATCGCTGATCTTTCCGCTTGCCAATACATCGAGAACGTCTGTCTGATGGTTGGCACGCAAAGTGGTCAGGAATGCATCCTGGAACGCACGTACCTTGCTGATAGGGATTTCACGCATCAAGCTGTGTGTACCACAGTACAGGATGGCGATCTGTTCGCCTACCGGCATCGGACAATATTGTGGCTGGATAAGCAGCTGGTTGTTCTTACGTCCACGGTCGATAGCCATAGCGGTTACCGGGTCCATGTCGCTCGAGAACTTCGAGAATGCTTCCAGTTCGCGATACTGTGCCTGGTCGATTTTCAGTGTACCTGCCACTTTCTTCATACTCTTGATCTGTGCGCTACCACCTACACGCGATACCGAAATACCTACGTTGATGGCAGGACGGAAACCTTGGTTGAAGAGGTCGGTTTCGAGGAAGATCTGACCGTCGGTAATGGAAATTACGTTGGTCGGGATGTAGGCCGATACGTCGCCTGCCTGGGTTTCGATGATAGGCAATGCTGTCAGCGAACCGCCTGCCTTTACCTTGCCTTTCAGACTGGGTGGAAGGTCGTTCATCTGTTCAGCCACTTCCTGCTGGCTGATGATTTTCGCCGCACGTTCCAACAAACGAGAGTGCAGGTAGAAGATATCACCCGGATAGGCTTCACGACCCGACGGACGACGCAGGATCAGAGATACCTCACGGTAAGCAACCGCCTGTTTCGACAAGTCATCGTATACTACCAGAGCATGACGGCCGGTATCACGGAAGTATTCACCGATAGCGGCACCTGCAAACGGTGCGAAGTACTGCAAGGCAGCCGGATCGGATGCAGTTGCAGCTACCACGATGGTATAGTCCATCGCACCTTTTTCACGCAAGGCGTTTACCAGACTGGCTACGGTAGATCCTTTCTGACCCACAGCTACATAGATACAGTAAACCGGATTTCCGGCTTCGTAGTTCGCACGCTGGTTGATGATGGTATCGATAGCGATGGCAGTCTTACCTGTCTGACGGTCGCCGATAATCAGCTCACGCTGTCCACGGCCGATAGGAATCATCGCATCGATCGCCTTCAGACCGGTCTGCAAAGGCTCTGTAACCGGCTGACGGAAGATAACTCCCGGTGCCTTACGTTCCAACGGCATTTCGCAAAGTTCGCCGCCTATTTCGCCTTTACCGTCAAGAGGATTACCCAGCGGGTCGATGACACGTCCCAACATATGTTCGCTCACACGGATGGAAGCGATACGTTTGGTACGCTTTACAATCATACCCTCCTTGATCTGGTCGGTAGGACCCAGCAACACGGCTCCCACGTTATCCTCTTCCAGATTCATCACGGTACCCATGATACCGTTTTCAAACTCCAGAAGCTCGTTGGCTTCTGCGTTGCGCAAGCCATAGATACGAGCTACACCATCGCTCACCTGCAACACCGTACCCACCTCGTCGAACTTCAGTGAGGTATCGATGCCCTGCAGCTGTTGGAGCAGCACTTCAGAGACTTCGCTGGGTTTTATTGTATTTTCTGGCATAATTTCTTTTTTTCGATTAAACTATTCTTCTGTTTCTCGCAATGAACTGATCCTTGATGCTTTTGAGCTGTGATGTCACGCTGGCATCCAGGCGTGTGCCTGCCAGTTCAATGATATATCCGCCAATCAGCGAACGGTCGATCTTCTGTTCCAGTTCCACTGTTCCGTGGGTGAGCAGACGAGCCATTCTCTCCAGGTATGCAACCAGTTTAGGCGAAGGAACCGCTGTAGTAAGACGTCCCATCAGAATCTTCTTGTCTTCCCTGTACAAGTCGATGTACGACCACGCCATGAATTGCAAGAAATCTTCACGCTTGCTTTCCAGCACGAGTTCAAAGAAACGTCTGGTTTCCTTGCACACGTCCTTGCCTCCTGCCGCTTCTACCAGCAGATCGAGTTTCTTCGATCTGGCAAGCACCGGATTGGTTATCGCATGACCCAACGAAGGTACTTCGGCAAAATGTCCACTCAGAATCTTCATTTCCTCGTACACTTTTTCCTCCACCTTTTCGAGCTTAGCATAATCCAGCAGTGCCTTTGCAAAACGTCTAGAAACAACTCCTGTATTCATAGCTTACTATTTTTTAACGGAATCCAACATATCATCAAGCATATGGTCGATCAGTTCCTCCTGTTGCATCTCGTCGGCAAGCTTGCTGCGCAATACCTTTTCGGCAATGCCTACCGAGAGTACGGCTACCTGACGGCGGATGTCGCGGATGGCACATTCTTTTTCGACTTCCACCTGTCGCTTCATTTCTTCCATCAGACGAGCTCCTTCGGTACGTGCACGATCTTCCGCATCCCTGATGATACGGTCGCGTGTAGCGGCTGCCTCGTTCAGGATACGTGCCTGTTCCTCATGAGCCTGAGCCAGGATCTTGTCGCTTTCAGCCTTAATGCTGGCCAGCTGTTCGTTGGCTGCACGTGCGGCTTTCAGCGACTCATCAATATATGCTTTCCGGTCCTCCACCATCTTGATGACCACCGGGAAGCCGTATTTCGCCAAGACGAAGAATACGACTGCAAAGACGATGACCATCCAGAACAGCAGCCCCGGATCCGGAGTTAATAATCCCATATCTTATATTCAATTTTATTACAAGAACAATGTCAACAAACAAACTACGATGGCAATCAGTGCAACACCTTCAACCAGTGCGGCAGCAATGATCATGTTCATACGCAAGTCGCCTGTAGCTTCCGGCTGGCGAGCCATTGCTTCCATAGCAGAACCACCAATCTTACCGATACCGATACCTGCACCCAATACAGCGATACCTGCGCCGATAGCAGCGCCCAACTTACTAATTCCAACACCTGCAGCAGCCTGCAATAATACTGACAATAACATAATTCTTAAGTTTTAAATGGTTATACTTTTGTTTCTTTATTTCTTTTATTTTTTGCTTTCGTGTCCCTTGACGCGCGACAGACCGATGAATACGGCCGACAGCATCGTAAACACGTAGGCTTGGATGAATGCAACCAGTACTTCCAGCGCATCCATGAAGATTCCGAACAACACGGCAACCACAGTCATGGAGCCATTTATCACCGGACCGGCTTTCACTGTAATGAAGATGATGGCAATCAAACTCAGAATAGCGGCATGTCCTGCCATGATATTGGCGAAAAGACGGATCATCAATGCGAACGGTTTTGTAAATATACCGAAGAATTCTATCAACGGCATCATAGGTACCGGAGCTTTCAGCCAGGTAGGAACCTCAGGCCAGAAAATCTCCTTCCAGTATTCCTTTGTACCGTAAACGTTGGTCAGCACAAATGTACACAGGGCCAATACCATGGTGATGGCAATGTTACCGGTTACGTTCGCACCGCCCGGGAAGATCGGAATCAATCCCATCAGGTTGTTTACCAGTACAAAGAAGAATGCGGTCAGCAAGTAGGGAGCGTAGCGTTTGTAGTCTTCGCCGATACATCCTTTGATCACATCGTCGTAGATCATCAGGATCAGGGCTTCCATCATTCCCACTCCACCTTTCGGAGCACCTTGTTCTACCGGGTGTTTCTTGTACCAGCGTACGCAGCTCATCATGATGATAAGCAGTACGGCGCTGTTGATGAACAGTCCCAGTACGTTTTTGGTGATGGATATGTCGAACGGACGAACCTCCTCACCGGCAGCATTGCGTTCTACTATCTTGCCGTCGTATGCCCCGCCCTTGGCGATGTACAGTCCTTCGTATTCCTCGCCTTCAGCTATTTTCGACGAACAGAATACATGCCAGCCTGTACTGCTGTGGACGATCACCGGCAGCGGAATGCTGATGTGCGTGTCGCCGAACGATGCGATGTGCCATTCGTACGAGTCGCCGATATGGCCGAACACCAGTTCGTTCACATCCACCCCGCCTTCTTCCTTGCCGTCCTCGCCTACCAGCGAATCGGCGGCCATCACTTCAGCCTGTGCCACATCCTGAGCGATTTCCTCTCTCAGTGTCGTGTCGGCTGCAGAAGGTGCAGCGATTGTATCGGCTTCCTGCGCACATACCATTCCTGCCGGGCTTGCCAGCAGAAGCAGATAGAGTGCTATGTACCGTAATTTTTTCATTGTTTTTTATTTTTCTGTAATTTCAGTTTCGCTTCAAATCGAAGGAAAAATTGGGTTTCAAAAATCAGGAACGCAAAGAAGAAGAATACGAAGGTGAGCATGAATACCACAATCTCGTGTCCTACCAGAAATCCGTAGGCAGCAATGAAAAGTACGCTTGCCACGAATTTCACTACTTTGCAGATCATGTAACAGATCACCAGTTTGTCGGGTCCCATACGGTAGTAGAACGAAAACAAGCCTATGTAGAATAAACCTATCAGATAAAAGAATATCGGTATCGACGGGAACCACAGGAAATACCTGTCGGGTATGAAAAGGTGAAACACTATGGCCACCAGAGCCGTCAACACGATGCCCACTACAGTGAGCTGCTTGATAAACTTTTTTCTAATGGTTAACAAAAACATAGTATCATACAGTTTTTTGATTCGAAAAACTGCAAAAAACTTCTTAAGGTTCAACTTCCGTACACTACTTTTCTCAAAGCTCTGCACAGACCGAAATCTGGTTATTGTTCACTTCGGCGAATCCTCCCTGGATTTCCAAAGTGGTTTCTTCTTTTCCTGTTTTGTATCTCACTGTTCCTGCCACGAGCGACGAAATGATGGGTGCGTGGTTCACGAGTATCTGGAATTGGCCCAGCTCGCCCGGAAGCGTCACTTCATCCACTTTTCCGTCGAACACCATGCGTTCGGGTGAAACGATAACTAAATGCAATTCTTTCATAATCCGTTGAATTTATTCTCCATTTGCTGCAGCGAGCAACTTCTTACCCTTCTCGATGGCATCTTCAATGGTACCTACGTTCAGGAAGGCCTGTTCAGGCAGATAGTCCACTTCACCGTCGAGAATCATCTTGAAGCCCTTGATGGTGTCTTCGATGGATACCATGACACCCGGAACGCCTGTAAACTGTTCGGCTACGGCAAACGGCTGTGAAAGGAATCGCTGTACACGACGGGCACGGTTTACTGTCAGACGGTCTTCATCCGACAATTCGTCCATACCGAGGATGGAGATGATATCCTGCAGCTCCTTGTTGCGCTGGAGGATCTGTTTTACGCGCTGTGCCGTTTCGTAGTGTTCTTTTCCTACGATCAGCGGATCCAGAATACGTGAAGTAGATTCCAACGGGTCTACGGCCGGATAGATACCGAGCTCGGTAATCTTACGGCTCAATACGGTAGTTGCGTCCAAGTGGGTAAAGGTCGTTGCCGGAGCAGGGTCGGTCAAGTCATCGGCAGGCACATATACGGCCTGAACGGATGTAATTGATCCGTTTTTGGTAGAAGTGATTCGTTCCTGCATCTGTCCCATTTCGGTTGCCAGTGTAGGCTGATAACCTACGGCCGAAGGCATACGTCCCAGCAAGGCCGATACTTCCGAACCTGCCTGGGTGAAACGGAAGATGTTGTCGATGAAGAACAGGATATCACGCGGACCCTTGTCGCCAGTCTGACGGTCACGGAAGGATTCCGCCAGTGTCAGACCTGAAAGAGCTACCGACTGACGTGCGCCCGGAGGCTCGTTCATCTGACCGAATACCATGGCTACCTGCGATTTCTCCACTTCGTTGTAATCCACCTTCGACAAATCCCATTTGCCTTCTTCCATGCTCTTCAGGAATTCGTCGCCGTAGCGGATAACGCCCGATTCAATCATTTCGCGCAGCAGGTCGTTACCTTCACGGGTACGTTCACCTACACCGGCGAATACAGAGAAACCGTTGTGCTTCTTGGCGATGTTGTTGATCAACTCCTTGATAAGTACGGTCTTTCCTACACCCGCACCACCAAACAATCCGATTTTACCTCCCTTCAGGTAGGGTTCCAGAAGGTCGATCACCTTAATACCGGTAAAAAGGACTTCCTGAGTAGTGGCGAGGTCTTCGAATCTCGGCGGTTCGCGATGGATAGGGAAACCTCCCTCCTTATCCAGCTCCTTCATACCGTCGATCGTTTCTCCGACTACGTTCATTACTCGTCCCTTGATCTGAGCCCCGACAGGCATTGTGATGGCCTGACCGGTCGGCACGACTTCCATTCCACGCTGCAATCCGTCGGTACTGTCCATAGCAACGGTACGAACGGTATCTTCACCGATGTGCTGCTGCACCTCCACTACCAGCGTACGGCCATCATGTCTCAGAATGGTCAACGCATCGTGGATTTTCGGCAAAGCCTGTTCCACATCGATACCTTCTTCAAACTTGAAGTGGACATCGACTACCGGGCCGATTACCTGTGAAATGTGTCCAACGATTTTTGACATAAGCTACAATCTTTTATAATGTGTAAATAAAAGTATATTCCATGTGTATCACTATGTGTTTCCGAACGGAATCCGAATGTGTTATTTATCCCCGTCCTGCCTACATAGCCGAGTGTTTACTAATATTCTTTTTTTCTCTAGTTCAGTATCGCAAATTTATATCCAAATTGCACTAAAGTGTACTCTGCAATAACATTTTTTAGCCCACTAACTTAAAATATGGACAACTTTCAAGAAAAAAAGAACAGGTCACTTCATAGAAGATTACACAAATAAACACTTATTCACAATAGATATCTTAAAATATCTGTACAGAATATGCACAGAGCCGTTTTTCATGTGCATCTCGTCCCGTTTATCCCATGATGGTGGCTACCATCCGGCGAGGTCCTCCATAATCACGGAACTCGCAGAGGTAGATGCCTTGCCAGGTTCCCAGATTGAGTCTTCCTCCGGTTATGGGAATGGTGATCGATACGCCTGTAAGCGATGATTTTGCATGGCTTGGCATATCGTCGGCTCCTTCATCGGTATGCTGGTAATAGGGTTCGTTTTCCTTCACCAGGCGGTTGTATATCTGTTCCATATCGCACCGCACGCTCGGATCGTAGTTTTCGTTGATGCTCAGCGCACAGCTCGTATGTTTGATGAAGAGGTTCAGCAAGCCTTTTTCGGGCAATTCCGGAAGGTGTGCCGTCACTTCTCCCGTTATCAGATGAAAACCTCTCAGACGAGGTTTTAATGTAAATTCCACTTGTTCTACCATAGTTGTCCGATGTTATTGGATAGGTTATACCCACAAATTTAACCATATTCCTCAAGAAAAGGAATCAGAACCGATTAAAAATCAACAGTAAAGCAAAAAAAATCGGGTAAACCGTTTTGCCGGCCTACCCGATTCTCTTTTATTTGAATAACTGATTTTTATTTGATCATACGTGCATATCTTGCACCCCAAGGATTATTTGCTTTCTTCACGCCTGCCTTGCGCAATGCGATATTTTCCTTGATGGTCTTGTTGGCGAAGAAACCCGGATCAGAGTCCGGCAATTCGATCTTTGCCAATGTACCGGTATATTCCATCGAACCGCCTTCTACGATTGTTGTCCAATCGCTTGCCATCTGTCTGAAGTTATCGAGCTTGAAGGTATATACACCGTCAACTTCTGTAATTTCGGCAGCAGCTGTATTTTCCCAGTCGGCCATCCATACATTACCCATATAAGGGTAGTCGGCAGGAACATATTCGTTCAAGTCGCACAAGCCCCAAGAAGGAAGCACATTATATTCCATGCCGAACGGAACTGAACCTACAGGAATATTTTCATCGGCAGTCCACAACTGGAATGTTGTATAGTAATCACCTTCCTTAAAACCTTCACCAGTACTCAATGCGTTCGGATCTACACTTTCACTACACAGATAGATTATCATCTGATAAACTCCGGCATCCCATGAAGCAACAGTATAGTAAGCTTTGGCCAAATCCCAAGAACTACCGTCACCACCTTTATAAACTCCTACACCGCTGGTTTCACCGATTACACCGCCACCGTTGTTGTCGCCACTGTTATCATCGCTTGAAATGGTTCCGTGGTAATACAGGTCACCGATAGCCTGAGTCATGAATGTAAGACCGTCGTATACGACTACATTCTTCATAGAAATAGTGTAGGTGCCTTCAGCATCAACTTCGATAGTAGCGGGACTGTTGGTTTCTACCGAACTCCAGTCGACACCCCATTCAGGAGTTTCTGCACTCTTGTAGTAGATCAGCATACGCCATCCTTCAGTAGTAAAGTCGGTTACGAAAGGAACTTCACCTGTCGGGATTGTTTCACCCTTTGTATTCAGAGTAAGAGTAAGTGCACCACCGTTTTCAGCATTGAAAGTAATGGTTGTGTAGTAAGTGCCTTCGCCGTCGAATGCATCGTCATAGTAAACGGAAGCTGCAGTCAGCTTACCATGCGCACGAAAAAAGCGGCTAAACGGATTTATTTTTTCCGCTTAGCCGCCTTGACTCTCTTTCCTGATATCATTTCCTCAACCAGATAGCATTGATTTTCCGCCGGATAATCACGATATTGAGCAGCGATACCACCACGAAGATGATGAAACCTACCGCCAAAGCCGGCAGTATAGTAGCCGCTCCCGCATCGGGATAAAGTCCTGTAAGTATCTCCATATACGAACCTCTGGCAAGGATTACCGCTCCGATTCCCAGACCGAACACCAACAGATTCAACACAATGGTGAGCAGCTGATACGGACGTGCCACACGTGCCGGACTGTAGCCTATCAGGAGCAGGTTCTCCAGCTTGGTGGTGTTTTTCTGCAGCAGCAGGTAGATGCTCAGCATGAGGATATAGAACGACAGGATGCTGATGAGCAGACCTACCGAAATGACGATACCGGTCACGACTTTCAGGAACCAGGTGGTCTTTCCTGCATCCAGCTGGTCGCCTTCGGTTTCATAGCCCCGTTCCTTGAAGTATTTGGCTATACGGTCGTCGGTCGGATTGTTTACTTCCACAATCAGCCGTGAGGGTTTCACCTCCTCTCCCGTTCCGTATTGCGCATTGGCCCATTCGATGAACGATTCGGGCACCAGAATGGTATTCAGACGGTTCGAAAAGCCTACGATATTGCCTTTCATCATCTTCATCTGTCCGTTGCCCATGATGCGGATATCAAGGTTTACCATGCCCATCACCCCTTCCGAAAGTTGCGGAAGATTCCGGCTCTGCGCGAAACCGAAATTGTACAGGTTCAGGTAATTACGGGGAATGATGATGGGGATCACGTCCTGCGACGGATCGAAGTGCCACCGGTCGAGCTTCACATCCACATAAGCATCGGGTACCGATTCGAAGAACATATCGGTCGACATGCGTACACCTTGCATACCCATCCCGGCATATACCTTGAAACGGGTAGGCAGAAAACGGCCGACACTCTTGGTAAACGGTTGCCGTTCGATGTCGGCAATGTCTGCATCCGAAAAGGAGGTACTTTTACCCACAAACGTACCGATGGTACTTACACGCTTGCTTACAATCACGAAGTCTTTCTTGATGAAACTGTCGCCTTGCGTAAATACCGGTATCACGTCGCGGTAGAACTGTACGCTCAGCAGTACGATTACCATACCGCAGAGATTGGCGAAAAAGAAACCGGCCAGTTGCGGCACACTGATATGTTGTCTTAGTAATTTCCAGATCATACCTTATTTATATTATAGCTTCAACACCCTATCGTAATCCAGTTCCAGATGCTTTCCGATAGAAGTTACGATAATTCCGGCTCCCTGTTTCCTTGCTTCTTCCTGCAGGATTTCCGACATCACCCGTCCGTTTCCGTCATCCAGGTGACTGATGGGTTCGTCGAGGAAGATGAAGTCGAAAGGTTGGCAGAGTGCCCGGATGAAGGCCACACGCTGCTGTTGGCCGAACGACATCCGTCCGATCTTCTGGTCCCACTTGTCGGCTATGCCCAACCGTTCGAACCATTCCCGCACCTGCTTCTTGTCGCTGTGTCCGGTCAGTTGGTTCTTGATGCGTATGTTCTCCCAGGCCGTCAGTTCGCTGAACAGACGAAGCTCCTGGAAAAGCATGCTCAGCGACTGCTTTCTCAGCTCCACCCAACGCCGTACCGGATAGCTGCGCACATTCTCTCCGTCGAAACAGATGATGCCCTGATAATCCTTCCGGTATCCGTAGATAAAGCTGCAAAGAGAAGACTTGCCCGTGCCCGAAGCGGCTTCCACCAGATAAGTCTTCCCTTTTTCAAAAGCTACCTCCCTGTGCCACACATCGGAGGTTATGGTATCCCTGCCGGCAAATACTTCCGGCAGGGTTTGTTTCATTTCAATCGTATTCACTTGCCTATCGATTATTATTCTAAAGTTTCGTAAGTCGGAACCGAAATTATTTTACCATTTCAAGGAACTGTTCCAACACGTTCTTGTCCTTGTCGACCATTGCGAATTCCACTGTCGCATGCTCCAGGTCAGAGGCAAAGATCCGGTAGCCTTCCACACCCGATACAGTAGCGAAGTACTCCATCTTCTCCTGGTTTCCTCTCATTTCGGTAGCAAGCTGTCTGATGAGCTGGTTCAAGTCGCAATTGAAGAAGAAGATCTTCTTGTCCACATCATCCGCCCACGATACACTCTTCAAGCTCTTGTCGGCAGCCGGTTCCTGCAACATGTTCGGATCGGAGCTTATATAGAAACGGTTGTCGTCAATACCGAACCATACACTCAGGCCTTGCATTCTGAAACAGTAGGCGTTCTTTCCGGTACTCTCCAGTACCATCTGTCCGTTTGTCATCCGAAGCATCGATTTCATATCTTCGAAAGTTGCCATGAAGTCGGTATTGTTTACATCGGCATAGGCGAGATAGGCTGCATTGTACGGATTCATACCCACCGCAACCGTTCCGTCGATGGATGAGATGATAGCTTTCAGGTCGACCGGAAGCATCGAGCTTCCCAGCTGCTGGCTGAGTGTCGGATTGGCCATCATCGCCTTATACAGTTCTTCGCCATTCACATTCATAGCCATGAAGAACTGTCCGCATATCGACGGGAAGAGTTCCAGAATCGAATCGTCCATCTTCGAGAAGATCTTTTCGTTCTGCTTCATCAGCTCCTTCATCTTCTTGTTTTCTGTCAGGCTTTCGACATCCATCACTACCTTTCCTTTCTCGAAACTGATTTCACCCAGCATCTTGATATCCTTGAGCTGAACACCTGCAGGCAAGTTCAATGTGGCCAAAGCCGAATATTGTGCAGGCAAAACATCCATATTGCCCACTACGGCCATTTCACCATCAGCGTCTTGCAGCTTGCCGAAAAGGTCGTTGCTTACAAACGATGCATCCTTGTCCTGACGGAGCAAACGTGATGCTGTCGTTCCCAATTCTCGCGGATCGGCTCCGGTCATCGGATACGAAAGCAACAGCAACGCATCGCCGTTGTAAGCTGCCAGCATACCGCCCAATACAGTCGACTTGCATCCGTCGGCTTCCTTTACGGCGTCACATACCTGCTGTTCGTTCAACGCCTTGAAGAAGTCATCCATCTTGCCTTCATCGGCCAGGCGGAAAAGGATACCTGCCATGTTACATCCCGGTTCCAGGAAGAGGTAAGTCTTGCTCGCGAAATCGATACCGCTTTCCTTCGGGTCTTCCACTATCTTATCTATCAATTTTCCGGCTCCTTGCATACCGCTTTTCAGCGCTTCGTTTATTTTCGCTTTGACGGTTTCGTTCTTTGCCAGTCCGGCTTTATCCGCCAGTTTCTGGAAATCGACCGATGCCACTACTGCCGCATCACCCGGCAAAGCGTTTTCATACTTGCTGCCGCTGCACGATGCCATGAATACCACGGCCACAGCCAGACAGATAGACCAAACATAACGTTTCATAAATCACTATTATTTAAGAATTTAACAAATTCATAATGTGTACCGCCACCAAGGCAGCCGTCTCGGTACGCAGACGCGACTTTCCCAGACTGATGGGCTGGAATCCCAATGCTTCGGCCTTCTCCACTTCCTCACGGCTGAAGTCGCCTTCCGGTCCGATCAGTACCAGTGCATCTTCGCCGGGCTTGAGCACGTCCTTCAGCAACGGCTTCTCCCCCTCATAACAATGGGCGATGAATTTCTGTCCCGTAAACTCACGTTGGAGGAAACGGTTGAAATCGGTCATTTCGTTGACGATGGGCTTACGCGCCTTGAGCGACTGCTTGACGGCCGATACCACGATCTTCTCCACCCGTTCGGTCTTGATGACCTTGCGCTCCGAATAGCGGCAGTTGAGGAAACTCAATTCATCGAAGCCTATCTCGGTAGCTTTTTCGGCGAACCATTCGATGCGGTCCATGTTCTTGGTGGGAGCCATTGCCAGATGCAGATGCCCTTTCCAGAAAGGTTCCTGAGTGATGGTTTCCGTTACCTTCACCTGACAGCGTTTGCCTGTCGCCGCACTGATAACGGCCTTGTAGAAACAGCCTTTACCGTCGGTCAGCATCACCTCGTCGCCTACGCCTAAGCGGAGCACACGAAGCGCATGTCCGGCTTCCTCTTCAGGCAATTCCGGATTCACGGCAATATCGGGAGTATAGAATACATGCATAGGTTATTCGTTCGATATGTCCATAAAAGGTTGGTTCTCCGACTTTTCACGGCGTCGGATTTCATCGCGGATTTCACAGGCACGTTCATAGTCCTCGCGTCTGATGGCTTCATCCATCGCCCTCCGTAAGGTCGGTATATCAACGGAATTCATGCTCATCGTATACTGCGATCCGTCGTCGGAGATATTCCGGAGATGTTCGCGTTCCAGCAGATCCTCAAGTACATACAAAGGGAAACCGCCTCTCATCGACAAC
This sequence comes from uncultured Phocaeicola sp., assembly GCA_944321335.1. Taxonomy (GTDB): domain Bacteria; phylum Bacteroidota; class Bacteroidia; order Bacteroidales; family Bacteroidaceae; genus Phocaeicola. The sequence continues at coordinate 137,765 of CALUKX010000002.1, forward strand.
GAAATGACATCCGAAGTGCGTGAATCGACGAAATACTCTTCGCCGTTCGGCTTACGGACATACAGGTATGAATAATAGATGCCGTCTTTCATGTGATAAATCACGGCCTTAAAGGGTGTAAGACCTCCTTGTTTCATTACATCCAACATCAGGTCGTGAGTAAACGGGCGTGGGGGATGATACTCCACCATCGCCATCTTTATGGCCTGGGCCTCCAGCGTTCCGATAATCAGAGCCAGTTTGCGGAGCCTTCCGCCCACTTCTTCCAATACCAACGCATAGGCTGTCGACGGTTTCAGAACAGCCGACATATCAAGAACTTTCATTCTAACTTCGTTCATAGAGTACTCCTTTCATTTTTTAAATCCCTCACCTACCTAAAAACTTCATAACCAAAGTATCGTTTCCTACCCCTCCGTTCCGCGTACATGCTTGTACTTGAATACGAGGGCAAATACAATAGCTACAACCAATGCATAAGCCGCAAAGATAAACCAGGCCTGTGTCCAGCCGGTTATCTGCGGTTCCGTACTGTTGAAATCGACAAACTGGTTCACCACCCATTGGGCGCTCAGCGTACCGATGGTAGCTCCGAGTCCGTTGGTCATGATGATGAACAGTCCCTGTGCGCTCGAACGCACGGAGATGTCGGTTTCCTTATCTACAAACAGTGAGCCCGACACGTTGAAGAAGTCGAACGCTACACCGTAAACGATCATCGAAAGTATGAACAGCCATACACCGCTGCCCGGATTGCCGAGTCCGAAGAAGGCGAAGCGCAACACCCAGGCTATCATGGCGATGAGCATTACACGCTTGATACCGAAACGGCTCAGGAAGAACGGGATGAGCAGGATACAGCAGGTTTCGCTCACCTGTGAGAGCGATATCAGCATGTTGGCGTGTTCCACCCCGAAGGTATTGGCGTATTCGGGTATCGCCTCGAAGCTGGTGATGAACGGATTGGCGAATCCGTTGGTTATCTGGAGCGATACGCCCAGCAGCATCGAGAAGATGAAGAACAGGGCCATCTTGCGTTGCTTGAACAGCAGGAAGGCGCGCAAGCCCAATGCTTCCACCAATGTCTTCTTTCCGGCGTCGCCTTTGCTGGTCGGACAGTTAGGCAGGGTATTGGCGTAGATGGCCAATATCACTCCCCACGCCGCACAGGCGAAGAACTGGTTGTAGTTCGACTGGAATCCCAGCAGGTCGACCATCCACATGGAGCAGATGAAGCCGATGGTCCCGCAGGTTCGGATGGGCGGAAAGGCTTTGATGGTATCGAATCCGCGCTGTTCCAGAGCCGTATAGGCAACCGAGTTCGACAAGGCCAGCGTAGGCATATAGAACGCCACACTCAACGAATAGAACGTGAACAATATCGGGAACGAGATATTCTCTCCGGCTTGCATACCGTAATATCCGGCACAACCCATAAAGATGGCTGCCAACAGATGACTCAGTCCCAGCAAACGTTGGGCAGGAATCCACCGGTCGGCTATAATACCCAGTATGGCAGGCATAAACAGCGATACGATACCTTGCATGGCGTAGAATATACCGATATGGCTTCCCAGTCCGATATTTGCCAGATAAGTCCCCATCGAAGTCAGATAGGCTCCCCACACGGCAAACTGCAGGAAGTTCATGATAATCAGTCGTCCTTTAATGTTCATAGGTTCTGTCTGTTCTTTTTTATATAAGTTCCGCAAGTATACAAAAGTTCAGGAGTCAAAGAAGTTATATCATCCCGCTTGTGAAACTCCGATTATTTAAAAACAAATATAGTAAACTTTCCAAAAAGCAAAGCATATTTTTAAAGAAAATAAAAAAGGTGGCCCCCGAAAGAGCCACCCCCACTTGTCATTTCATACAAGTCCTATCATTGCTATAGAAAATAATCATACTTGGATTCACCGTCGGTGATGAGGAAGAGTCCTCCATCGGTAAACTTCACCATCTTGGGAAGGAACGGCAGCGCCTTCAGACGGTCGGCCAGATTCGACGGGATGTTTTCGTAATATACGCCCTTTTCGCAGCAGGCAATCTTTCCGTTATCGGTCATGAAAACGTACTTGATGTTTCCGTACAACTGATGGCTCTTGGTCAGGAAGGCCGATACCACATTGTCGGAAGCCATGTAAACGCCGCGTTTTATTACCGCCCATGCACCGGCATCGTTGAAGCAGGCGGTAACGATCGTGTCTTTCGCCTGGTTGATTTCCGCCAGTTTGGTGATAAACGCATCGGGAGCACCGCACAAGGCATATCCGTTGTTTCCGAACAGCAACATATAGCCGTTCTTTTCGGTAATGTTCACGTCGAGTACAGCCGATTTGTTTTCGTTCAGCTCCTTGATCGAGTTTCTCAATTCCACAGGAGCCAGACCTGTACAGGCATATCCGTTGCTTCCGTAGATACATACACCACCGCCACGGGCCGTGATGGCACCGGTACGGCATTTCTTCCATTCATCGATACACTCCTTGATGAATCCCATGCTCGAACCCGACTGCTGGTAAGCGAAGTTCACGGTTCCGCTGCTCTGGAATACAGGAGCCGCCGGAGCAGGTGCAGGAGCCGGTGTATTGGTAGTCACCACAACTACCGGAGCAGCCTGCGAAGAGGTTGTCGATGTTCCGCCACCTACCGTTACCGTCGGCGAAGAAGGTGTGTTACCTCCTACCGTTGTTACCACCGGCGATGAAGGCGAGTTTCCTCCTACCGTTGTCACGACAGGCGAAGATGGCGTATTGCCCCCTACTGTTGTCACTACCGGAGCCGATGGAGCGGGTGCCGATGGTGTCGGAGCGGGAGCTGCCGTAGGAGCCGAAGGAGTGGAACCCGAAGGGGTGTTGACCGGTGTCTTCGGAACAGGAACGGCTGTCGATGTCACCATCTGCGGAGAACCTCCTCCCAGGATGGCATTCATGATATCGTCGTTGAGACCCGGTTCGGTCGCTGCAGGAGCAGGAGTTGCTGCCGGAGCAGGAGCCGGGACATTACCCATCGCAGCTTGAGCGGCTGCATTGGCTATAGAGTCACGGATACGGGCTATCATCGCTTCACGCACGTCGGCCGTAATCGAATTGCGGACACTGGCTGCAATCGAATCACGAGCCCGGGCAGCGGCAACCTGCGCATTCTTTGCAGCGTTCGCTTGCTGCATGCTGGCCATGATAGAGTCGCGCAAACGTGAGGCTATCGAATCACGCACCCTTGCAACAATCGAATCGTGGATGTGGGCAAGAATAGAGTCGGTTACATTGCTCTGATAAGAATGGAAGGTCATTTCCGAAGCAGACACCCCTTTACCGGCGTATGCGCTCAGACTAAGACCGACCACCACAACCCAGAAGAAAATAAATGTGTTTCTTAAAGTTTTCATGTCATTCAATCGTATTTGCGCTCAAAATTAGTAAAAAAAACAGTAATAATACCGCTATATATATTTTTATTTACAAGTTTTTCCATTATACCTTAAAAAAAGGGAAATCTTCGCAGACTTCCCAATCCCATTAGCCTTATACCTAATATCATAAATCTATGTCACAAAGGTAATACTTTTTTTATCATATCCGCTATTTTTCCCGTGATTTTTTTCCACCGTTTCTCACACGCCTCAATTAGTCCACTACATATCAGCTTTTTAGATATTACTACAGCCGTTTTTATACGGAACAAGGGAATCCGTTTTTTTTACGGATTCCCTTCCCATTCCTTTATCTTGGAGGTATTATCCTCGTTTTCATCGGGCTAAACGGCCTTCCGACGGACTTCCGGCAATTTTTTCAGACATTTTTTCAGAATGTGACGTTCATACCCACACTTACGCTCATATTCATATTGTCTACCGGAATACATTGCGGATTCACTTCGCCTATTATCTGATCCATTCCTACAAAGAGGTTGAAGCCCTTCGGATGGAAATTGACGATCCAGCCGAACGACGATCCGATAGTCGATACGGATCCGTTCACACCGGCGTCAAACCATTTCACGGGCGATACGTTGGCCGAGAGCCTTGCTTCCCACCAGCTGTAACGGCCCTGCAGACGGCTGGTCGACAAAAGACCTACCTTGAATTTGTTGTAGGCCGGCAAGGTATATTCGGCTCCCAGAATCAGGGTTGCACCCAGCATGTTCAATGCGCTTCCGTCGTTTTCTTCACGATGGAAACTGGCGAAGTTTTCAAGGTCCTTGCCCAGGTCGTCGGCCTGGCTCTTGAGCGACATCGGGTCGTCGTCACCCAGTTCGGAGTCGACTGCCAGTTCGTGGAATCCGTCGAATTCCCACGGTTTGTTCAGGGTCTTCGCCTTGATGGTGTGGCTCCACGACATGAAACCGAAGTCGAGCAACGATGCAGAGAAGGTCCATGTATCGTTCAGCTTGTATACCGCACCGAGATCCACCGCCATACCGAATCCCGACGGACCGATATCGTCGCTGTTGAAAAGCCCGGCATTTCCTGCACGACCGCAGGAGGTGCCATACAATAAGGAATGATTTCACACACCGGAACCCCGTTTAGAAACGCCTTCTTCCAACCCATACGGTCTGCTCTACAGGCCAAATCCCTCATTTTCATAAGTATCAAAAAGTTAACCATACTACTATTATCCGCCTCGGCGGTATTACTAAACTCATCCCGAATATAATAAAAATTATCTGAGCTCTGCAAGTCAAAAGACAAGAAGTTTGAAGAAGCGGATTTTTACGCAAAAAAATAACCTGCCGTGAAGCAGGTTTTCTAAATCAATCTGTAACTCTAACATCCGCCCTATGAAAGGGCATAAAAAAAGGGAATCTTCCCAGACTCCCAATCTTCATGAACCTTAAATCTAATACCATGAAAAACACATTGCAAAGATAATGTTTTCTCATGACGTAACACTAAGAGAATGAAAGATTTTCCCCAATTTAATATTATTTAACATAAAAAAGAAGAAATATCCGGAACCGGGCCGTTCAAAGATTGTTTTTTAAGAGGTCGTGAAGTTTTTCTGGAGAAAAATTGTAAATTGTTTTCATTTAACATAAAAGTGCCCTATCTTTGCAAACCCACTGCAAGACAATACATGCTGTGGCCTGTTGCAATCAAAAATCGTAAAATAGTATGTATAAACACAACGATAGATTGGACAATCCGATAAAGACACTAGTCATCTTATGTGAGACCTGTCTGTGCGGAACAGTATTCTACCTGTTCTATCACATGTCGATTTTTGCAGGGAAAGAAGTCGTGCTCCACACTTCCATCCCCAAGATCATGATCATCCTGATGCTCTGCTACCCCGCCTGCTCATTTACGCGTGGCGTCATCCTCCATCACCGCAAGTCGAATCCGTACCGCATCATACTGCGCACCTTCGGCAACATAGTGTTTTTCGGCATCATGTCGGTGATATTGCTTCGGATAGGTAACTACATGGAGCTGAACACCATGTTCTACCCGACATACCTTTCCGTCACCTTCCTCACCTTCTGCACGTTCCGGCTGGTGACAAGGGGCATCATCCGCGGCATCCGGACCCGTGGCGGCAACCTGCGTTTCGTCATTCTGGTGGGAAGCGCCGAAAACAACGCGCGTCTGTATCACGAACTGACCGACGATCCCTCGATGGGCTTCCGTGTGGAGGGCTATTTCGACGATGCCCCCAATCCGCATTTCCCGAAAGGATGCCGGTATCTGGGTACCCCGCAGAGCGTGAACAACTACCTGAACAGCCACCAGAACATCCATTACCTGTTCTGCAGCATGCCTTCGCAACAGTCGGACACCATCGCGAAGCTGATCGACTACTGCGAGAACCACATCGTCCACTTCTACAGTGCCCCTACCTCTCCGAGCTACGCCTCACGCGACATCGATTTCTATACAATGGGAAACGTGCCTTGCCTGAGTCTCCGTACCGGACAAAAGAACCGTCTGCACAGCAATTTCCTACAACAGCTGCAGCATATTCTTTTCTTCTTCTGGTAGAGCCCCTGCAAGGCACGTAAACCGGCTACAACCGGGTAGCCACATCGAAACACGGACACTGCTTGAGCCATTCTTCGGGCTCTATCGTCCCGTTGCCGTTGAGGTCGGGACTCAGGTCGCGGTGTCCGCAAACCTTCTTCACCTCCGGATAGTCTTTCCGGAGCACCTTCACCAATGCCCGCAGCGAATAGCGCTGGCGTTCGGTACGTGTATCGGCCGGACGACCCTTGCGGTCGAGTCCGCCTTCGTAACAGATACCGATACTATGCTCGTTGAAACCTTTCGCATGCGCTCCGATCCGTTCTACGGGACGCATCGAACAGATCTGTCCGTCGCGCCGCACATAGTAATGATAGCCGCATCCGTTGAAGCCCCGCTGCCGGTGCATCCTGTCGAGTTCGAGCGGCGAGAGAGGACTGTCCTCCCTCGTAGCCGAACAATGAATCACAATCAGGTCAATCTTCCGCACGTCCTCCCCCTTTCCTGTTGCCCGTAAGGAGGCAGAACAAACACTCGAGCAACCTGAGCAGAAACCATCTCACACGCTCCTTCATCGCACTCCGTCATTATCAGGCCTGCACTTCTTCAGTTTCCGCACCGCCTACCGGCTTCGCTTCCGGCTGCGACTTCGTTTCCACACGCTGGAACGACATGATGCCGAGCGCCTTCGCAAGGTCTTCGCCGGGACGGAAATTCACGCGTGTCTTGCTGATCATGCCGGCGGTGAAATCGTCCTGTGTTTCGGCGCCCTTGCTGCTCAAGCTCACCTGAAGCGAACCTAGATCGCCCAAGCGCACGATTTCGCCGTTCTGCAAGCCTTCCGACACCACTTCACTCAAGGCGATAAGCACCGCCATGATATCGGCACGTGTTACCGTACAAGCGTTCTGGATACGTTCCGCCATGGTGCGGATACCCATTTCGCCACGTGCCTGCGCCTGTGCATAGAATTTCACCGGTGCGTCCTGATTACGAGGGTTTCTACGTCCTACTACCGAATAAGTTACTGCTCTGTCCATACTACTACAAAAATTTAAGTTGTTAAACAATCAATATTCATTTCCGATCTCATGGGTTGCAACCTCGATTTCGTAGTACAAATATACGGCAGGGGGTATGGGGCAATGTAGCGGTTTGAAGTTTCAGGTTTTTGTATGTTTTCGAAAAAAAGTTTTTTAACGTTTGGGAGGGAGTTTAGGGCGGTGACGGTTTGGTTCGGGTTTTGGATTCCCTCCCCTTTACGGCTCCCCGAAATGTCCGACAATGACCTCCACCTCGCACTTGAGGTAATACTGCCGACGACGGTCGTAGCCGAGTTCCTTCAATCTTTTGCGGACCGGCTCGCAGCGGTCGATCCAACGGCGCAGGTTCTGCAACGCTGCCGTACGTGAAACTTGGGGGAAATAAAGCCGTGCCAACTCCGATTTCCGGTAGGAACGGTAACGGAAAGGTTCATCCTCTTTCTGTAGTCTTGAATAGTATGTCATAATTCATCCTATGGTTTAAAATTATAGCTTGAATTTACTCATTTTTAATGAATTATGCAACTAAAAAAGAACAAAAAAACGTACTGTTTCAGTGTAGCCGTTTGACGCTCGGATGCCTTGACATTCTGCCAACCTGTCAAACCATGTTGCGGAAAATCCCAAGGGACTTCCGCCCAAACGACTCGACACACTACCTGCTTTCACCCGACGGATTTCTTCGGAAGACAAGACGATTCCGGCTGTACTTAAGACAAGCGAACGGAGCCCCTACACATGCTTCAGCGTAAACGCTTCGTTGAAGTCGATGAAAGCCGACGAATCACGGTAATGTTTCCATGCATCCTCCTCGTGGCTCAATCCGGAGATATCGGCAGCCGATACATCCTTGAAACGGGCTACGATACGATCGAGGACCTCACGTTCTTCGGATGTGAAAGCGCTGTTGTCGGGTGGCAACGTGGCACAAAGCTGATACCCGAAATTGCCCGACGGCAAAAGCACCTCTTCCATCCGGATGTCGTCGACCAAACTGTATACACGGTCCCATCTTGCCGGTACAGGTCCGTATTGGATTGCCTTATAGGCCAATCCGGTCAGTCCGAATCCCGAAGTGCGGTACGACAGGAAATCGGTATAGAACAGCAGCTTGTTCATCTTCGTGACAAACAAGGGACCACATTTCCCGATCAGATACAGCAGTACGTTCTTCAGCTTACCGACCGACTGCATGGCATAGCCGTTGGATGCGCTCCGGCTGTACGAATCGAAAATCAAACGGGTGCTTTCCTCCGGAACCGCCGTACGTACCAATGTTTCAATCCGCTCCTTCACCCTCGCATATTCCTTCACGCCCAACTGGTTACGTGCATTTTCCACATAAACCAGAAAGATTTCCGGCCGACGGATGGAGCTGAGCGTCTTGCCGTTGGCCTCGCTGGGCATATCGCCGTTCTCATACAGTCGGTATTGGTTGTCGCCCAAGCCCAGTATCTCGGCCATTTTCACCGCCGAGAGTCCGTAACGGCTTCGGATCCGTTTGATTTCATCGGGGAAAGGGATCCCATATTTCACCCGATACTGATTATATACCTGATTGACGTTCAGCGTATCGAGTTCGGTCGTGGTAAAGCGCTCACCACTGTCTTCGCACTCGTAAAATAGGTGTATGTAGCGGAAAGTTTCTTTCCGGAACGTCAGTTCGGCTTCTTCCTGACGGAAAATCATTTCCTTTCCTGTAATTGGACTTTTCATTTTTTCAATCCTCCTTTCAACGGATATTTCATCGGATATTCTGCCAGATGAAACGAAATACAAATGGTTTGACTGTTTTCTCTGCCCATGCAGATTTCAATATAGACCTCCTTCCCTTTCACCGTCTTGCCGAATACCCATAGGTCACTCCCATGAAACAGGTTATCGGGTAAAGGCCCTTCGGAATAATCGGTCGGCATCAAGTTGCAGATAACCGACTCCCGATAGGCCGGAGTTATTTCCAACTCAAACAAAGTCTGCATATTTTTCTCTCTTCCATCGAGGAAAAAGATGCTGTACACTTTCATTTTCTGATGAAACCGATCCAGAAACAGTTTCACCTCTTCAATTGAAATCATTCGACAATGCAAATTTAATGTTTTTATTGGATAATAACGCAAGAATTGGAAAATTTACAACTTTTTCGTTGAATTTTATGCGAAAAGGATGAAAACTATAGTCGAAACTATCGGCTTTAACTCCTTAACCCCCTTTAACTCCTTAACTCCTCAAAAAATTTCTAATACAAAATCCCACCCCAAATCCCACTTTGCCAGTCCCACAATCCCACCTGTCCCATATATGGATTTGCTTCCGTGCGTAAAATCGGATAAAACGCTATCAATCAGCGTTTTTTATATAATAGCGTATTCCGCTCTTCCTCTTCACTTTCAACGCCTCGTTTCTCACCAGATTTTTCAACACCCGATACGCCGCCGAACGCGACTTTCCCAGCTTCATCATACCCGCCACGAAAGCACCGCCTACGAACTTCTTGGGAAGCGAATCAAGCACCGACTGCGAACCGAAGAACGAAGTCATCTTTCTGCGTCTTACGTTCTTCTCGGGCAGGATGGTGCTCAACTGAAGACTGTGCATCAGCCAAGTCTTCGCCATCTCCATCGCCACCTGAAAATCTTCGTCGGTACAGATGACATCCTTCATCGTCATGCCGGCCTTGAACTTGCGGATGGCCGTCAGCACCATCGCCAGACGGGATACCTGCATGCCGTAGCGCACCACGATGGAATGGGCGTTGCCGCCTCCCTCCAAGGTCACCTTATCCATCTCCTTCGAGAAGAACGCCGTATGCTCCTCCCACTGCGCCGACGTAAAGTACACCTCCGTAGGCCACTTTTCGAGGAAACGGTACATGCTGCACACCTCTTCCGAAAGCTCCTTGAACAGCGAATCCATATCCGAACTCTCTTCATCGGGAGCCGCCGAGAACCATTTCGGCTCACCTCCGAACATGATTACCAGAAAACGGCTCAGCATACCGTCTTCCGAAGAAGGCATGAACACGCACACCTGATCGACAGTGCCCGAACCCAGAATACCCATCTTTGCGTTGTCCACATGAATGGGACGTCCGTCGATCTTGAAGCTCTGTCCTACCGACTCCTGCATGGCCACCTTTCGCATGATGGGCGAATGTTTACCGTAGTCGGCACCCATCGCATTGCTGATTTCCTCCAGTTCGGTAGCGTTCATCACCGGACCTTCGGGCTCCATATCCTTCAACGAAAGGATGAGCTGGCTTTGCGAGATGGTAGCCGGCAGATTCTGAATCTTCCGTCGGGGCGCATCCCCCGGATCCATCTCCCAATCGGGTTCCCGCTTTTCACGGAACGCCCGCTGCTGTTCGGTCAACCACATCAGATGCCGGCGCTTGTAGATTTCGGCCGAACGGTTATACTCGGCATCGAAATCACGCTGCACCCCATCGGTAAGCCGGATGGCGTAGTTCATCACCCCCTTACCCGAACCGGCCTTTCCGGCAATCAGTCCGCACAGGTGAGGCGAATACTTCCGCCCCGAATACAGCATCCTCACCTTCGGCAGGCAGGTACTGATATTCACCAGAACGGCAAGCAGCAGAACGTCCTTCAACTGACGGCTTCGGGCGGCCTTCAACCCCCTCGTAAGAAGCTCCGGCAGTCTCTCATAAATCCAATCGGGCAACAGCGGACAGGTGCGCGACTGAAGAATTTCTTCATCTTCTTCATTATCAGCGTCTTCGCCCAAATCGCCCACGGCGGAATCTACATAATGGGACTGGTGGGATTGTGGGACTGGGACGGTAGCCAATCCCACTTCCTGCTCCCCCACCGAAGAATGTTCGAAGCCCCATTTCAGACGTTGCCGGATGTAGCTGTCGGTAATGTCGCCCGAGGCCAGCTTTTCGATCGTCATCCGAGCCAATACCAACATATCGCCCCACGTGAATCCTTCGTAACGTGCCCTTCGTCCCAAAGCGAGCAGGAACTTGTTGCGCTCGCCTTTCACGAACGGATTGAACATCAGGAAACGCTCCAGATACAGACGGATGTCACGGGGCGAACGGGTAATCTCGAGCGACGAAGCCGGATCGTCGGGTTCTTCGGATGTCTTCGGATGCTCTCCGACCTCATCCTTTTCGGAATCATCGGCCGATTCACTCCCTTCGGCAGCCGATACCTTTTCCGGATGGGCTGCATCCTCCTTCACCGGCGCATCCTCCGAAGTGTCCGATGCCGGATTGCCGCCGGCGAAGACCGGAACCGTATCCCACGAATGTACTTCGGAAGCCGTCGCTTTCCCCTTCCGCTGCCCGGCATCTTCGGCCGCCACAAACGGATCGAAGCCTTCGGGATACTCCCTGAACAACTCCACCTCGTCGGAACTCTTCCGCATGAGCAGATGCGGATCGTACGAAGGGAACGACACACGGCACACATCCTTGCACTGTCCGTCGAGCGGATAACCTAGCACCTTCTGCAACGCCTCGCAAGCAAAGCCGTACGCCTCACGGTAGCGCGACAGATGCACTTCGCCCAATCGTCCGTAGAAACGCAGTCCGTGTCCCGAAGCCGTGACGTGCGCCACCCACACCCACGGGCACCGATCCATCACCTGTTGCTTCAGCCGGTCGAGCTCCGCCGCATCACCGTCGATATGGTCGGCATCGAACATACAGATACCTGTGCGGTCGGTCAGGAACTCCGGCTTTCGGGCCTGCTGCGTCTTTCCCGCCACCATGATGGCAGGCATTATCGCCTTCACCTTCGCCGCCTCGTCGGTTTTCCCTTCGGCGAGCAGCTGTCGCATATACTCCACCGAACGCTGCCAGTAGCCGTCGCGCACATGCTCCATCCATTCCACCAATCGGAAGGCTGTCCCTTCCTTCTTCTCCACCCTCGCATAGAGGGTTCCAACTAAATTTTCCATAGTTGAAAAAATTTTTTAAAGTTAAACAAAAGCGGCACCGCCGTGCCTGAATGTAATAATCACGGCGGCAAAGATGGAGCATCCCGACGGGTCCTGCAAATGTTAAAAACCGACACTTTTCGGTTCGGGAAGGGCACAGGAAAGGGGTTTTCCACACTTCGGGAGTATGGAATTCACAGAGGTTAAAATAAAATGTTAAAGGGGAATTGGAAAAGTTGGAAGGACGATGATGGGTTGGTTCGGGGTTTGAGATTTGGTGGGGAGGTCAGACAAGAAGTTAAAGGAGTTAAGCCAAGACATTAAATTAGGATATTCGCGATTCGCGAATCGCGAATGAAACTAAAAACGGTGATGTCTTCCACGCCGCTCATGCTTCCAGATAATCACCTTCAGGCAACGGTGCATCTTCTTCACCATCACCAGCGTGCGGGAACTAAGCACCACCTTTCCCTGATAGATCGACATAATCATATCGTGGCACAACTTCACGCGCAACTTGTTCGCACGCCAATCCACCTTCTGCCCTAACCCTTCAATCTTCTCTCTCATAAATTTATCCATAATCTTGATCTAAAATAAAAATTAATATTACCAATTAACCATCCGGGAGTAAAAGACACCTGTAAAACTATGTCTCGCTTCGTTCAACAACACGTATGATTCCCCTACCGATGAAACGAGCCCCCATCAACCCCCTTCAACTCCTCAAAAAAGAGTTGCGAAATAACTAAAAAAACGGATATCCTCCTAATTTCAGACAAGGAAAAGAACCAATTTGAACCTAAAATACGTCGTTTTATCCCCGTTTTCCGCCATTTTATCGATAAAAAGGAAGAACTGAATAGAAAAATAGCGTAAAAATTATTTGCGAAATGTAAAATTAATCCTAAATTTGCCGAGTAAATCTTGCTAGTGCAAGAACAAATCGGTGCGACAAATTGTTAGTCTACCTGTTGTTCCCGAAGGGAAAATACATGCATAGACCTAACAATATGCCGAAAGAGAGAATTAACACCATGTAATTAAACAAACGGAGCTGTTAACGATATGAAGAATTATACCGACCGATATAATAGCATAGTTATTGCTTGCGTATTATTCGGTGATGTTTGCATCTGCGGCATCCTGTTCTATCTGCTATATGTATTCTGTGGCATACACGACATAGAGAGCGATCTGAACACCACATTTGTCCAGACCCTCATCACAGTAATGCTTTGCTACCTGGTATGCGCCATCCAAGGAGGTGTTATCCTCCACCGACGCAAGGTCCGTTCATACCAAGTCATCATGCGCGTATTCCGCAACGTCTTCTACTTTTCCCTCCTTTCGGGAATCGTATTGACCATCGGAAAGTACCTCGATGTCTTCAGCGGATTCTTCGTACTCTATACCACGGCATTGTTTATAGTCCTCTGCATCTACCGTCTGATAACCCGATATGCCATCAAGGTATTCCGCACCAAGGGCGGCAACCTGCGCTACGTGGTGCTAGTGGGAAGTACGGCCAACAACCGCGAACTTTACCATGAACTGGTAGACGATGTATCCACCGGCTACCGTGTAAACGGATACTTCGACGACGAGCCCAACGGGAAATTCCCCGAATGTACCTACCTGGGCAAGCCCGAAGAAGTGAACAAGTACCTCGAAAACAATCCCAAGGTACAGCACCTCTTCTGCTGTCTGCCTTCGAGACGGAGCGATGTCATCGTACCGATCATCGACTATTGCGAAAACAACCTGGTACACTTTTACAGCGTACCCAACCTGCATAACTACCTGCACAACCGTGTGTACTTCAACATGATGGGCAACGTACCCTACCTCAGCCTGCGTCGCGACCCGTTGAGCCGTGCCGAAAACAAGCTGTTGAAACGTGCGTTCGACATAGCGGTATCACTGACATTCCTGTGTACCCTGTTCATCCCGATCTTCATCATCGTGGCGATAGTAACCACCATCACCATGCCGGGACCGATCTTTTTCCGCCAGAAGCGGAACGGACTGAACGACAAGGAATTCTACTGCTTGAAATTCCGCTCGATGAAGGTGAATGCAGAAGCCGACACCCTGCAGGCCACCAAGGACGACCCGCGCAAGACCAAATGGGGAAACATCATGCGCAAGACCAACATCGACGAGCTTCCGCAGTTCATCAACGTACTGATGGGCGACATGAGTATCGTAGGTCCGCGACCGCACATGGTGAAGCATACCGAAGAATATTCGAAACTGATAAACAAATACATGGTACGCCATTTCGTGAAACCCGGCATTACCGGCTGGAGCCAGGTGACCGGTTTCCGAGGCGAAACCAAGGAACTCAAAGACATGGAAGGCCGAATCATCGGCGATATCTGGTACATCGAACACTGGAGCTTCTGGCTCGACATCTACATCATGTACCGTACGGTGGCGAACGCCATCCATGGAGAGAAAAACGCATACTAATCTTTCATAGTAGATAAAGCAGCTCAGGCACCCCCTTCACCCCGCACGAAGGAAGCCGGGCTGCTTTTGATGTTTATGGAGGATTTTTTTCCTTACATTTTAACAACTTCATTGCTTGCCAACTCGTAGGAATTGCTTACATTTGTACGTTTTTAGGGCATAACATGAAAGTTTCAGTCGCTTACCTTCATTCTGCGGAATGTGACAGGTAACGGCGAAGCACGCCCTACAGTGAAGTAAAATCTATTCTAAACGACTAACATTCAGCGGATACCGATTATCCGCCATTTCCGTACCGGAAGAAAAAAATTTCAACTTAAGCATCATTTACCGGACTGTATGAACACAGCCCACAGCCACTACCCCCATCGCACCGATGGCACGGGTACGGCGAAGCACGCCCGTATGTGAAGTAAATTTTTATCTCATCACACATAATTTTCAGGAACAAACAAAGAAACGTCTATTAAAATCAATATGAAAAAACATTTCTTTATTTTGCCCGTATTCCTGTGCCTGCTTTGTACAGCACCGCTGTCGGCACAGAGCGGAATGACAGACCAACAGGTATTATCGTATGTAAAGGAAGGTGTGGAAGCCGGTAAAGACCAACGCACCATCGCTACCGAACTCGCCCGCCGGGGTGTAACCCGTGAACAGGCCGAACGTGTAAGAGCGATGTACGAACGGCAGACCAACACATCATCGGCTACCGGTGAGCAGAAGATGGAATCGCGCTTACGTAAGCAAGCCGAAGAGGATAATACCGCTACCGCTCTCGAGCGCGAACAGCCGGAAGCAGAACAGGTCAATACACGTGATGCCGTTTATGGACGAAATATATTCAATACACGTAACCTGAGTTTCGAGCCTAGTCAGAATATGGCCACTCCGCCCAACTACCGTCTCGGTCCGGGCGATGAAGTAATCATCGATATCTGGGGAGCCAGCCAGAGTACCATCCGCCAGACCATATCACCGGAGGGTACCATCCAGATTACCCAACTAGGGCCTGTATACTTGAGCGGAATGACAGTTGCAGGTGCTGAAAGCTACCTGAAGAAAGAATTAACCAAGATTTATGCCGATGCCAGCAACCAGATCAAGGTAACCTTGGGCAATACCCGTACCATCCAGATCAACATCATGGGTGAAGTCCGTCAGCCGGGAACCTATGCACTGTCCGGCTTCTCCACCCTCTTCCATGCACTCTACCGTGCTGGCGGTGTAAGCGGCTTGGGTAGCTTGAGAAATATCCAGCTGATCCGTAACGGCAAGAAGATTGCTACCGTCGATGTGTACGACTTTATCACCAAAGGCAAGATGCAGGACGACATCAAGCTGCAGGAAGGTGATGTAATCATCGTGCCAACCTACGATGCACTGATTCAGATCAGCGGAAACGTAAAGCGCCCGATGCGTTACGAAATGAAGAAGGACGAAACACTTTCTACATTAATTAAATATGCGGGTGGATTTACCAGCAATGCCTATACCAAGAACATCCGTATCGTACGCCAAAACGGAACCCAGTACGAAGTGAAAAATGTAGAGAGCCAAGACTTCAGCGTATGCAAGCTTTATAATGGCGATGTGATTACAGTAGATGCCATCCTCGAAGAATTTACCAACAAGTTGGAAATCAAGGGAGCTGTCTATCGTCCGGGTATCTATGAGTTGAGCGGTAAAGTAAGCACTGTTCGCGAACTGGTACAGAAGGCCGACGGACTGATGGACGACGCCTTTACCAACCGTGCAGTCTTGTACCGTGAACGCCCCAACAAGACAAAGGAAGTGCTGCAGATTGATATCAAGGCCCTGATGGATATGGAAATACCGGATATTCCGTTGCAGAAAAATGATATTCTCTATATTCCGAGCATCCACGACCTGGAAGACTTGGGCGATGTACAGATTTTTGGTCAAGTAGCCCAACCGGGCAACTATCCGTATGCCGACAACATGACGCTGGAAGACCTCGTAATCAGTGCCGGTGGTTTGCGTGAAGCAGCCTCTGTAGTACGTGTAGACGTTTCACGTCGAATTAAGGACGCCAAAGGAACAGAAATTCCTCGTGAAATCAGCCAGACCTTCAGCTTCTCGTTGAAGGACGGATTTGTGGTCGAAGGCCAGCCGGGATTTGTACTCCAGCCCTACGATCAGGTATTTGTTCGCCGTAGCCCGGTTTATCAGGTACAGCAGAATGTATCCATTGGTGGAGAAATCGTTTACGGAGGTACATACGCTTTGAGCAACAAGAACGAACGCATCAGCGAACTGGTAGCCAAGGCAGGCGGTCCTACCCCATTCGCTTACGTAAAAGGTGCCAAACTAAGACGTCAGGCCAATGCTGAAGAAATCCAGCGCATGCATCGTGTTCTCTCCTTGCTCCGTCGCCAAGTAGGTGAAGCCATGCTCGACTCCCTGGGTATCCGTGTGGAAAACTCGTTTATAGTAGGAATCGATCTGGAAGAAGCCCTGAAGAATCCTGGCAGTGATGCCGATATTGTATTGCGTGAAGGTGACCAGATTTTCATTCCGGAATACAACAATACGGTGAAGATTGACGGTGCCGTGATGATGCCGAATACGGTAACCTACCAGAAAGGTAAGAATGTAAAATATTACATTAGCCAAGCTGGTGGTTATGGTGACGATGCAAAAAAACGTAAAAAATTTATCATTTACATGAATGGACAGATTGCAGAAGTAAAACGAAATAGTAAAGGTCAGATTGAACCGGGTTGTGAAATCATTGTACCAAGCAAACGGCGCAAAAACACTAATTGGAGTGCCATTCTTTCAGGAGCTTCCGCTATTGGAAGTTTAGGTATTATGGCGGCTACTATTGCTAACTTAACGAAATAATAACTATGGAAGAAAAGAAACAACAAACGGCTTCTGATATGAATCACGAAAACAATTCAGAGAAAGATATACAGATAGATTGGTTAGATATCTTACGAAAAGTTATTTCAATAAGAAAAAAATTATATAAAGCTGCAGGAATAGGATTAATTATAGGTATAATAATTGCTTTAAGTTTACCAAGAAAATATACTGTTTCAGTTTCTTTATCTCCAGAAATGGGAACAGACGCTAAAGTTTCAGGAGGCTTAGCCAGTTTAGCATCCTCATTTCTTGGAGGTGATGCCATGACAAGTGGAGTAGATGCCTTAAATATAACTCTATCACCGAATATTGTATCTTCTACTCCATTCCTATTAGATCTCTTTAATGCTCAAGTTCAAGATATTGACGGTGAAATTGATACCACATTAGTTGCATATATGGATGTTAGAAAGAAATCCTGGTTAATGTATGTATTGAAAGCACCAAGTATAGTAATAAAAGGTTTTAAGAGTCTTTTTACTGAAGAGAATGATACAATATCCGGCCTTAATCCATTTCAATTAACAGAAGAAGAAACCGAAAAATTAGAAAACCTCCGAAATTCAATATCTGCAGAAATTGACCAGACAACCGCTATTACCACAATTTCAGTCACACTTCCAGACGCTAAGGTTTCTGCAATTATTGCCGATAGCATCGTAAAAAAATTGCAAGAATACATTATAAATTATCGTGTTGCCAAAGCAAAAGACGATTGTATTTATCTTGAGCATCTATACAAAGAACGCCAAAACGAGTATTATCAAGCACAAGAAAAATATGCAAATTATGTTGATGCAAATAAGAATGTAATTCTTCAAAGTGTTCGGACGGAACAGGAAAGATTGCAAAATGATATGAATCTTGCTTTTCAAGTATATTCCCAAGTGGCCCAACAACTGGAAGTGTCGCGTGCTAAAGTGCAAGAGGCAAAACCTGTTTTCGCCGTTGTAGAACCGGCAACAATACCGTTGAAACCATCTAGTACAAGCCGTAAAGTAGTTGTCTTAGTAATAATATTCCTATCAGTGGCTGGCACTGCCGGTTGGATAATTTGGGGTAAAGACTATTTCATAAAATTCAAGGACGGATTTTCTAAATAATATCTTATTTTAATTTTAAAGCATTCAACGATTATAAATTAATAGTCACGATTTATGGATAAGGAAATAAAAATAGCCGTAGCCGGTACAGGTTATGTAGGGTTAAGCATAGCCACTCTCCTAAGCCAACACAACCAAGTCACAGCTGTTGACGTTATTCCTGAGAAAGTAGATTTAATCAATCATCGTAAATCTCCAATACAGGATGAATACATAGAAAGATACCTAGCAGAAAAGCCTCTAAATTTGACAGCAACACTTGACGGAGCTAAAGCTTATAGTGATGCTGACTTCGTAATTATAGCTGCACCGACTAATTATGATTCTGTAAAGAACTATTTTGATACTAGTCATGTTGAGGAAGTTATTGAACTGGTAAAAAAAGTAAATCCTAATGCAATAATGGTAATTAAAAGCACTATCCCCGTAGGATATACGGAAAGTATCCGAAAAAGACTTCAAACAGAAAATATCATTTTTGCTCCGGAATTTTTACGAGAGAGTAAAGCTTTATATGATAATCTTTATCCAAGCCGTATCATTATTGGCCGTCCAGATGGTGACAAACGGTTAGACAAAGCGGCTCATTTATTTGCTGAACTTTTAAAACAAGCGGCTTTGAAAGAAAATATAGATACCTTATATATGGGATTAACAGAAGCGGAAGCTGTCAAACTTTTTGCAAATACATATCTAGCATTGCGTATCAGCTATTTCAACGAACTGGATACTTATGCTGAAATTAAAGGTCTAGACACACAGGCAATCATCAATGGAATATGCCTTGATCCGCGTATAGGCACACACTACAATAACCCCAGTTTCGGTTATGGTGGATATTGTCTCCCTAAAGACACCAAACAATTACTGGCCAATTATGATGATGTCCCCGAGAACTTGATAAAAGCTATAGTTGAAAGTAATCGTACTCGTAAGGACTTTATCGCAGACCGTGTATTACACAAAGCCGGGTATTATGATTATTACAACCGAGGCGACTTTAAACCATCAGAAGAAAAAAAATGTATAATAGGAGTTTATCGGCTCACAATGAAGTCTAATTCAGATAACTTTCGTCAATCTTCAATACAAGGAGTGATGAAAAGAATAAAGGCGAAAGGTGCTGAAATAATTATATATGAACCAACATTAGACGACGGAACGACATTTTTTGGAAGTAAGGTTATCAACAACTTGAAAACATTCAAACAGCAAAGTCAGGTAATTATTGCAAACCGTTACGACATTTGTTTGGACGATGTTAAAGACAAAGTTTACACCAGAGATATATTTAGAAGAGATTAATTGTTGAATCCCCATTGATGAGACTCATTATGTATATTAAAAGATTGGACATAATTACGTTCTTCATATTTTCATTATTATCAATAAGTTGTAATGATAAAACAGACGAATCCTTTGGTTGGGATACTGGTAGTACCACTTCTGTAACAATGATAGCACCAGATTTTCCAATTTCTCCTTCTGCACGTACTATATTAACTCCTGATAATAATGGGACATCATTTTCATGGAAAAAAGGTGATATTGTCGCTGTTTATTCCGATTCCAAAGGAATGACCAATTTTTATATTGATGATGAATCTATATCTAATGACGGGACATCGGCAGATTTTAATGGATCAGGATTCAAACTGTTAGAAAAAAAGCCTTATTATGCCTTTTATCCATATAATTTATCTCAAGAATATTTAGACAAGACAAAGATTCCCGTAACATATTCAAACCAGTATGTTAAAAGTAATGGAGATTGCTCCAGCCTGGGAGAATTCGATTATATGTATGCAAAAGGTGTTACCGACAACAATGCGATGGTAGCTTTTACATTTCAACATCTGGGATGTGTTGTTGAATTTAAACTTACAGTTCCTAAAACTGCAAATTACACTAGTCTTCGCCTTGAGCAAGTCGGCAATAATAAAGCCTTATACACAACAGGAAACGTAAACTTATCGGATCAAAATCCTCATATTACAATAAATGAATCTGCACCGTCAGATTCAATTATTAATGTTACACTTAATGAGACAGGAGGTGGTATAAAAGTTTCTAAGGATTCTCTACTTTCTGTGTATATGATGATGCCTCCCTGTAATCTTTCAGAAAGTACACTAAAAATACGCTTAGTTGATGACAACCAGAACTGGTATGCAGCAACTGTAGACGGGAAAAACATGCATGCCGGTTATACTTATCGTTATGAAGTAAACAATAAAACAGGTGGATTTACAGGAAGTGGAACAGGGTTACCTAATGATGGTTCATCTGTTGAACTAGTCTCAACATATACGCATACTACAAACTCGGCTTATGAAGGAATGATATTAGATGGAAATATTTTATATACAGCGGGACTTTTTGGAGTTCGTTCCATCAACTACAATAATGAAAATTCGCCATCATTAATAAATAGTCAATTATTAAGCAGAATCTCAAACAATCGATCTGATATGAGAGCTCGTTCTATTACCCAAAAAGATAATTACTTATATGTTGCAATAAGACAATCTTCCAGCGGAAACAATGAAAACAAGATACCAGCATTGAGATTTAAATTTGAATACTATCCAGAAAATAATACTATCCCAACAACAAATGGTATATCATCAAATACAACAGTCAATTCATTCTTTAAGACATTACATGTAAACAGTATCAATTTAAACCAAAATATTAAAATAATGTATCTATATAAAGGACATGTGCAAAATGGCTATTACCTAAATACTATTAATATCCAAGGAGAAGATGGGACATCAACAGTATTGTTTCGAGAAACATATAATACAAAAGAAGAAGCTATGTCAGCTCTAAAAGCAGAATATAGAAATGACAAAGGAGATTATTGTACTGTAGATTGGTCTGCATTACCAAATAATTTCAATGTCTTTCAAAATGTAAGATTTTACAAAATAGGAGAATTCGATTCTTATCAACATACAGGCACAACAACGATATCAAAATCGTCTACTGCTTGTCCCAATACCGGAGAATACAGTATTTGTATGGATTCAGGGTCCGGGTCATCGCAAAATGCAGGAATTCTTACATCAAATATTTCTTCAAAAAAGACTAAAGGGTTTCTCTCTTTCTGGTGCAAAGTCGATAAAATTGGGACATCTGATATTGAGATTCCACTTTTAGGACTATCTGGCAAAAATGTAATGTCATTTGTTCTTCATTCTTCAGGAAATGAAAGCTATACTATTGGTGTTAAATCAAATGGAATAAAAGCATTCAGTTCAGTAAAAATAGCCAAATCAGAATGGTATAATTACAAAATTGAAGTATCATCTTCCCACATAAAATTATGGTATCGTACAAAAGAAGCTGGCGATTGGGTAACAGCTACGACATTAACATTAACGCAAGCGATATCATTCAACCAACTGACCACCGGTATTAATTCAAATAATTCAAATGATAGAATATATTTTGACGATTATTATTACAACGAGACGGACATCGATGCAGTATCATATATAAATGGGAAATTAGCCATATTGAACAAGAACACCTTAGACGTAATACGAATTTATAATCTTGATGTAAAAGCGATTGATGTGAAAGTGTTTGAGAATCGTTTGGTAGTTACTTGTTTTTATGGATTCAATGTTTACGATATCTCAGATCCAAGTAATCCTCAATTAACTTATTCTTATAGAGTGAATGAATTTAAAGAATCGCAGAACTGTGAAATATACGAAGCAAATGGTAGAGTTTTTGCATTCATATGCAATTACACGCAAGGGTATACAATTGCAGACATCACCGATGTGAATAATGTTTCCATTGCATGCTTAAACGATTATAAAGACATAACGTACAATGGTGAAAATTTGTATGGGAAGATATATAACTTTGACGTTAGTATTGATTATCCTTATGCTTATCTCACCAATGCTGTTATGCGCAATTATCTTAATACTTATGGGGAACGTCGTGGTATTTTAACAATCGATCTTACAGACTTCAATAATCCTAAGCCACAATTCTCATTTGTACCGTCAAGTTTAATGACTACGGTTACAAATGGAGATCCTCGTCCTACCCATATTGCCCGTTCAGGTAATAACCTAATTATTAACAATACAGAAAAAGGATTGCTATTTTTCAACATTGACGCTAATGGAATACCGACATTTTCAACGAAAGTTTCAGTTCCAGGTAAACCAAGTATAAATGATATATATGTTCCTTACGACGGCTGTATCTTTGTGAATGATAATGATCATGGAGGCAGTACATGGACAAACAGAAATGTATATCTATATCGGGTTCATTAATCAACATATAATTGATTCTTTCAGATACAACAAATAAAATAACTATGGCAGAAAAAACAGAAAGAAGTCAACGCATTGTAAAGAATACTTTGTTATTATATGTGCGGACATTTTTTCTAATGATTATAAGTTTATATACATCCAGAATCATTTTAAATGCCCTAGGTGTAGTTGATTACGGCATCTACAATGTCGTGGGCGGGGTTGTAACAATGTTCTCAATGAT
Source organism: uncultured Phocaeicola sp. (assembly GCA_944321335.1). Lineage (GTDB taxonomy): Bacteria > Bacteroidota > Bacteroidia > Bacteroidales > Bacteroidaceae > Phocaeicola. The sequence goes on from CALUKX010000002.1 coordinate 160,678, forward strand.
AAGCGGTTCGTTATCGACTGCTATTAGCCGATTCCTCACTTTTGCTATTGGGAAACGCAATATAGAAAAATTAAACGACATTTTTTCAACTTCTGTCAACATACAACTTATATTAGGTTTAGTCATTGTATTATTTGCAGAAACTATTGGATTATGGTTTCTTAAATATAAAATGGTTATTCCAGAAGACCGGGTGATTGCTGCATTTTGGGTATATCAATTTTCAATCCTTACATTTGTTATAAATCTGATTAGCATACCTTATAATGCTGTTATTATTGCTCATGAGCACATGTCGGCATTTGCATACATCAGTATTTTAGAAGGAGTTGGGAAACTAGTTATTGCATTCAGCATTTCTGTAAGTCCTATTAACAGATTAGTGTTTTTTGCATTAATGACGGCAGCTTTAGGTGTTATAATCCGCTTAACTTATGGTTGGTACTGTAAGAAACATTTCCCAGAAAGCTCCTATCATTTTAAATTAAATAGAAAACTTCTTCAAGAAATGTTTGGCTTTGCAGGATGGAACTTTTTAAGTTCATCAGCAATGATTTTGAGAGAATATGGTGGTAATATTGTAATTAATTTGTTTTGTGGACCTGCAGTTAATGCATCTCGTGCTATTGCAGCCAAAGTTAACACAACCGTACAAGGATTTATTACCAATTTCACAATGGCAGTAAATCCACAGATTACGAAATCTTATGCTGCAGGTGATTATGAATATATGTTGAAATTGATATACCAAGGCAGTCGCTTATCATTCTATATGATGTTTATTCTCTCCTTGCCTATTATATTAAATGCTCATTACATACTTCAATTATGGTTAGGCTTTGTCCCAGAATACACAGTATCTTTTGTCTGCCTAATCCTATTATTGGCGATGAGTGATATTTTATCAAATACTTTAATTACTTCGATTCTAGCAACTGGTCGAGTTAGAAATTATCAAATTGTCGTAAGCAGTGCTCAATTAATGAATCTTCCTATTAGTTATGTATGCTTACGATTAGGATGTGCACCAGAATCAGTAATTATTGTATCCATTATTATAAGTAATGTTGCGCTTTTTTTACGTTTATATATGGTAAGTAAGTCGATACCAATTAAGCCCTATACATTTCTTCATAAAGTCTATTTAAATGTATTAGTTGTGGGATTAATATCATCTATATTGCCGTTCGTAATAAATACTACCATGAATGAAGGATTCTGGAGATTTATAACAACTACAATTGTCTCTATTATAAGCTGTATGTTAGTTATACTATATATAGGCTGTGATAAAGGTGAACGAGTTTTCGTTAAGACTAAGATTACAAATTTTATACAGAACAAAATCAATAAGAACAGACGATGACCAAATATGACAACAAGTTCTGATATACCTCAAAAATTAGACATATATAGAAAAATTCTATATTTTCTCATCCTAATGTCCTTTTTACTATCTATGAAATTATGGTTAGGATGGGAAGGTCGGGAACGTAAATTATACATGCTAATAGGTTTAGCTGCTTTTATTGTAATGACATCAGGTCATATCAAATTTTCTTTTTCGAAAATCAACATCATAACATTTCTTTTAGTATTTATAGCTCATTTCTTTTACGGATATAAGCCATCGATATTCATGCCATTCTTTTTTCTACACTACTTTATTATAATCTGTCTAAACGATAAAGATAAAATTGGAGTGTTACGATTTATTACTCAATGGTATGGCTATCTGTTGATTCCAGGCTTAATAATTTACATTCTTCTTTCAATTATAGATTTACCATATTTTGGAATTCAACGTGCAACTGAAGTCAGTTGGGCTTTAACTAACGACTATGGAGTATGTAAAAATTATATTTTTTACATGCAAAGTACATTTGGTGATTATTTAACCCGTTATAACGGTCCATTCCTAGAACCTGGACATGTCGGTATGATGTGTGCATTTTTATTATTTGTCAATCAGTTTAACTTTAAGAGAAAAGGAATGTGGTGCATATTAACTGGTTTATTATTTACTCTTTCATTAGCTGGTTACGTGTTATTATTTATAGGTTATTTATTACATATTTATTATCAGGGTAAAATCACTATAAAGCATTTAATTTGTTACGTACTTCTTTTTTTTACAATATACATATTTGGTATGTATTATAATAGTGGAGATAATATACTTTATGAAAAGATATTCTCTCGTTTGGAATATGATGAAGAAAAAGGGTTTACAGGAAACAATCGTGTATTTGGTATGATTGATCTCTATTATGTAGCGATGTGGACAGATTTAAAAACGTTGCTATGGGGTTATCCAGCAGATTTTATGGATTGGTTAGCCATGAGAGGTTCACGAGGAGCTGGCTATATCATGTCAATGTGTCGATATGGACTTGTTGGGACCGGATTATCTATATCATTTTACATTATTTATACAATAATGACTAAATATAGAAAATATGCTATTTGCTGTTTAATATTTGTATTATTAATGTTTTGGCAGCGAAGCTATCCATTATGGTCATCATGGATTATATGTTTTACATATGGAATTATTAGTGAAATAAAGAATAACCAACATCTTAATAAAAAATCATGAAAATAGGAATTTTAACATATCATCGTAGTCATAATTATGGAGCTTTACTTCAAGCTATAGCAACACGTGTTATCTTGGAAAAGATGGGTCACAATGTTTATTATGTTGATTATTGGCCTGGCTATCATAAAAGACGGTATGCAATGATTAACCCGAGAATTGTTTTTAGTGGACATATACACTCCGCCTTAACATATTTAAATAATCTTAGACAAACATACAAAACGAAATGCCTTCGTAGAAAGGCCATGTTTCTATTTATTAAAAATTATATAGAACCGTATTGTAAGCCATTATCAGATGATTATGATATTATCATTTATGGCAGTGATCAGATTTGGAGAAAACAACCAGAATTAAAGAACTATAATCCTATATATTTTGGTAAAAACAAAATTAAAACGAAAAAACACGTGGCATATGCTGCCAGTATGGAAACATTACCAACATCATTGAAAGATAAAAGCTATTTAAAGATGCTTATATCAAACTTAGACTCTATATCTGTACGAGAAGAGAAATTAAAACAATTATTAAACTCATTGGGATTTTCCAATGTAAAAAAAACTCTTGATCCAACGTTATTATTAACATCACAAGAATGGAATGCATTGATACCATGCAGTAACTATTGTGGAGCAAGGTATGCTTTATTTTATGATTTTCAAATAAATACCTTTTCTGAAGATGAGATTAATAAATTTGTAAAATCTAAAGGATTGATTCTAAAAGTCATTTATGGCTATGCTGTTAAAGACGAATCAGACAATGATATATGTAGTGTTTCAGCTGATGTTTTTCTTAATCTTATAAGAAATGCAGATTTTGTTTTTACATCATCTTTTCACGGTTTAGCATTTGCAATATTGTATGGCAAACCCTTTTATGCTTCATTCCTAAGAAATTCTGAGAGAGCTAAATCCTTATTAACAACATTAGGGCTCAATGACTATTTACTTCAACCTCAAGAAAAAATTCCTAATAATTTAGAGAAAATTAATTATGAATTAATTTTCTCTAAATTAGAAATTCTTCGGAAAGACAGTATTCAATTTTTAGAAAGCTCATGTAATGCTAAATTACAAATAGAAAATACATTTCAAAGAAAATAGTTAAATATGACAAATTTCATACCTAAAATTAATGCATTATTAAATAAAATACATTCATCCTTCTCTTTATTAATTTTTTATGTAATAAAAAAACCATTATATCAATTAAGCTACAACACGCATGGTAATATGTTTAAATGTAAAGGGAAGATAAAAAATTCATCTATTATAATTCAAGGAAGAAATAACGTGTGCATTATAGAAAAAGGAGTTACAATAAATAACACACAAATAAAAATCACAGGAAACAATCATAAACTTATCATTCATAAAGATGTAACGTTCGTTGAAGGTGGAAGAATAAGAATGGAAGATAAAAATAATTTAATCGAAATTAATGAAAAATCAATTTTAATCAACTGTTTCTTGACAACAAATGATCCTTCAACAAAAATCATAATTGGTAAGAACTGTTTACTTTCTGCAGGAATTATAATACGATCAAGCGATGGACATTCTATAATCAACAGTAATAATAAAAGAATAAACCAAGGACAAGATACTATTATTGGGGATCATGTATGGATTGGTTATGGAGTTACTGTATTGAAAGGTGTCCACATTGGAAATAACTCAATAATTGGTACACAAAGTTTGGTTACAAGTCAACAAATACCTGAAGGTTCTGTTGCAGTAGGTATTCCAGCAAAGATAGTTAAATCAAATGTAAATTGGGATATCCGTAGAATTTAACAATAATATATATTATATATTAAGAGATGAAGGTCATTAATTATTCTATCATTATACCTCATAAAAATATTCCACAATTATTACTTCGTTGTGTGTCTTCAATTCCACAAAGAGATGACACGCAAATTATTATTGTTGATGATAATAGTAATGATCAATCTATAAGATTTATACAAAATTATATTCTTAATCAGTTTTGTAATATTGAGATCATTTATAACAAAGTGGGTCAAGGTGGAGGGTATGCAAGAAACTTAGGGCTCTCGGTAGCTCAGGGCAAATGGGTCTTATTTGCTGATGCAGATGATTTCTTTAACTATTGCATAAATGACGTCTTAAATGAATATTTAAATATTGATGCTGATATTATCTATTTTAATGCCAATTCTGTTAATACAGATACATATCTACCATCAAATAGAGTAATGTATCTGAATAAAATGATAGAAATGTATAAAACGCAAAAAAATAAAGCAATTTTCAATCTGAAATATGCATTTGGTGAGCCATGGTGTAAATTAATTAATAGATCAATAATAACAAATTATCATATACAATTTGATACTACAATCATCCATAATGATACAACATTTTCTTATTTATCTGGATTTTATTCAAACAAAATAATGGTTGATAATAGAGCTTTATATTGTGTTACTGATAGAATCGACAGCGTTTCAAAAAAATATTCTATAGACAGGCAACTTATTCGTACAGAAGTCTTTTCAAGAGCTAACAGATTCTTCCGGACACATAATATAAAGAGATTTGATATGAAAGCGTTAAGACCATTAATGCATTTCTTAAAACATAGAGATATAAAAAATTACAACCGATGTATGCATATTCTCATAGAGTCAGGAATGACTAAATGCGAGATTCGTAAATATCAGGTAAAATATATTATACAATATCTAAAAAGTAGATTCTTATCACTTTAATTATACTTTCTCTTTTATGTCCCAAATAAAAATTTTAATTTGCACACATAAAAAAGTTGATTTACCTCAAAATGCTATTTTCATGCCTATTCAAGTAGGCGCAGCATTATCAGATATACACTGGGGGATTCAACGCGATGATGAGAAAATAAATATCAGTAAAAAAAATAAAAATTACTGTGAATTAACTGCTCATTATTGGTTTTGGAAGAATTATCAAGAATATGATTATGTAGGGCTATGCCACTACAGAAGATTCTTTGATATAGATTTTACCGAATCAAACATTACCAAACTTCTAAAACAAGCAGATGTTATTCTTCCTCAGCCAATAGTTCTTCCTCACTCGAATGGTTTTAATTTAAGCTCTGTATTAACCAGAGAGGATTTATATATTTTGATGTATATACTAAAAACACAATATCCTGATTATATGAATGATGTAGAAGAGTATTTATTCAACTCAAACAAAAATATAGCATGCAATATGTTTATTACAAAGGCAAGCATATTCCAACAATATTCAGAATGGCTTTTCCCTCTTCTTCAAGAAACTGAAAAATATGTTCGTCTATCCGGCTATACACGACTTCAACGCATATATGGGTATTTCAGTGAAGTTTTATTACCGATTTGGATAAAACATAATCACTTAAAAATCATATATACTCCGTTAACCGATTTTCCAAATACGCCACCTAAAAGAAATTTTATAAAAGAGAAATTGAGCAATCTTAGAAATAACATATGCTTCTATTTACAGAAAGGATTGAGACACAGAACATATCTAGCACCTCAATCAACAATAACAAGTATGAAAATAGACGGATTACCACTTTACGAATAATAACTAAAATATAAATATCAACATGAAACCAATTTTTATTGCAGGACCTTGTGTTATAGAAACACAGGATATTTTAGATGAAGTAGCGCAGGAATTAGTTCGAATCAACAAGAAATTTGGTATCAACATTATATTCAAATCCTCATTTGATAAAGCCAACAGGACGTCTATCAATTCCTATAGAGGTCCTGGTCTCGATAAAGGTTTAACAATGCTCAATGATATCAAGCAAAAATACGGTTTAAATATTCTCACTGATATCCACGAATCTTTCCAAGCAAAACCGGCAGGTGAAATCGTTGACGTACTGCAAATTCCAGCCTTTTTATGTAGACAGACTGATCTTTTGGTATCGGCAGCACAAACAGGTAAAATTGTCAATATCAAGAAAGCTCAATTCTTATCAGGAGAAGACATGCAATATCCTGTACAAAAGGTGCGTGAATCCGGCAATGACAATGTTTGGCTTACAGAGCGAGGTAATGTATATGGTTATAATAACCTAGCCGTTGACTTCAGAAACATTGCCGATATGAAGAAATATTCGGATGTTGTTATAATGGACTGCACCCATTCTGTACAACGACCAGGAGCAGCAGGAGGAAAAACAGGTGGAAACAGAGAATTTGTTCCTGCTATGGCATTGGCAGCCAAAGCTTTCGGTGCAAACGGATATTTCTTTGAAGTACATCCTGATCCAGAAAAGGCGTTAAGTGATGGTCCCAATATGCTTTATCTCAAAGATTTAGAAACTGTCATAAAATCTCTGTTATAAAATGAATATTCCTCATATCAAAGCCATAGTCATGGATGTAGACGGAACTTTGACTGATGGTAAAATCTATATGGGCACATCAGGCGAATTGATAAAAGCCTTTGATATCAAAGACGGATTTATATTAGCCCGATTATCAGACTACAATATCACCCCCATCATCATAACAGGAAGAAAATCTGATATTTTATTGAATAGATGTAAGGAACTAAATATAAAAGAAATACATCAAGGAATATCTGATAAAATCGATTGCCTTAAAAAAATCATTGGAAAATATAATTATACACTTACAGAGACTGCCTATATCGGAGATGACCTGAATGACAAAGACTGTATGAATCTGTGTGGCTTCTCTGGATGCCCTTCTGATGCTATAACGGCAATTAAAGATTGTGTAAACTATATCTGTAAAAATAAAGGAGGTAATGGTGCAGTCAGAGAATTTATTGACTTAATAATAAAAAACAATGGAAACTAAACAATATGCTATCAAATGCTTCAAAGATGAAGCACAAGCAATTTTAGATCTTATACCTCAACTTACTGATGATTTTGACAAAGCAGTTGAGCTTATCTATCACTGTAAGGGAAAACTTATTATTACTGGTGTAGGAAAGTCGGGACATATCGGTGCTAAAATCGCTGCGACATTAGCCAGTACAGGAACTCCTTCCTTTTTTGTGAATCCATTGGATGCCTATCATGGAGACCTGGGAATGTTTAGTACCGAAGATGTGGTTTTAGCTATTTCAAACTCTGGAAATACAGACGAATTATTACGTTTTATTCCATTATTGCTGGAAAGAAATATTCCTATAATTGGAATGTCAGGAAACCCGAAATCTTTATTAGCCCAATATGCCACTTGCCACTTAAATATCGCTGTTAAACGTGAGGCCTGCCCACTTAACCTCGCTCCTACCTCATCAACGACAGCAACTCTTGCTATGGGAGATGCTTTAGCCTGCGCATTAATGGAAGTAAGACATTTCAAGGCCTCTGATTTTGCACAATTCCATCCAGGCGGAAGCCTTGGGAAACGTTTATTATCAAAAGTAAAGGATTACATGGTTTCTACCAATCTCCCAATAGTATCATTAGATGATAAAATCAGCGATACAATCATTGAAATCAGCAAGACTAAGCAAGGTATTGCGGTGGCAATAGATAATGGCAAAATAGTTGGTGTTGTAACAGATGGAGATGTTCGTAGAGCCATGCAAACAAAACAGGATATATTCTTTACACTTACTGTAAAAGAAATAATGAGTACCAGTCCAAAAATCATAAAGGATTCAGCTAAGCTTTCCGATGCAGAATCTTTGATGCGAAAATACAACATTCATACTTTAGTTGTCGTTAATGATACCCAACAATTTGTGGGTATTATAGATTCTTTTGCTTGTCTATAATATGTTTTAAAATGAACAATATAGTAGAAACAAATACACGCATGGACTGGCTTGATACAGTCAAAGCTATAGGAATGATTTTAGTATATATAGGTCATTGTAATATACCGGGGTGGAATAAATACATATATCTTTTCCATATGCCTTTATTCTTCTTTATCAGTGGTTATCTATGGAATAAAGAAAAAAATCAAAAGTTAGACTCTTCAACATTTATAAAAAAGAAAATAAAAGCATACATTATTCCTTATTTTAAAATTGCAACTATCTGTTTTATTATTTATGGTATATTTATAAACTTTTTTCGTTTAGGAGGCTTTACTACAGATTTTTTTCAACAACTCTTTAAATATATTTATGGTATATTTATCTATTCCAGAGGTACAGTTGAATGGTTACCTCAATGTAGTCCTATATGGTTCCTTACGTGTTTGTTTTGTGCAGAAATTATTTATTATTTCATAATGAGGATGAAATATCCGATTATTGGAGTTATTTTTTCTTGCTTTATAGGCTTTATTTTTTCTAAATGTATTAAAGCACCATGGAATATTGATAATGCCTTTTCTGCAATATTTTTTCTATACATTGGAATGCAAGTTAGGCAATATTGGAAAACTTTGACTAATTGGAAGATAATTCTTCCCTTGCTTGTAATCTCAGGAATAATAATCTACACCAATGAAACTTTAGTCGATTTTGATGGTAATAGATATTCTAATATGCTAATGATGTACATAAAATCTACTATTATCTCCCTCTCTGTATTAACATTTGTTTACAAATGGGGGGGGGTAAAATGGCTTTCTTTCTTTGGAAAAGAAACAATAGTACTATTTGGATATAACTATTTAATTAATATCGTCGCTTTTAAACTATGTAACAGTAATGTTTATTTTGCTCTGATAGTTGCAATAATGTTAGGAGCAACATTAGTTTTAACTGTAAGTAAGTTTGAAAAAATAAAAAAGATTATAAGATAACAACAATGAAAACAGTAGCATTTGTTCCTATTCGTCTCAACAGTAAACGAGTAGCTGGTAAAAACATGAAAATGTTAGGTGGGAAACCATTAATGTGCCATATTCTAGAAACACTGGTAAAAGTAAAGAATATCGATGAGGTGTATGTCTATTGTAGTTCAGAAGACGTAATCCCCTATCTTCCACAAGGTGTCAAATTCAAGAAAAGAAGCATCGAATTAGACAGAGATGAAACTTTGGGCAAGGAAATTTATGAGGCTTTTGTAAATGAAGTTGATGCGGATATTTATGTCCTTGCTCATACCACGTCTCCATTTATGAAAGTTTCAACTGTTGAAAATGCATTGAATAAGATAATAGAAGAAGACTATGATTCCGCTTTCAGTGCAGAAAAGATTCAAACATTTGCATGGTACAATGGAAAACCTTTAAACTACAGTCTTAAAGAAATTCCACGTACACAAACCATAGAGCCTGTTTATGTAGAGACGAGTGCATTTTTTATGTTTAAACGAGATATATGGAAAATCCATAAACAACGTATTGGATTTAAACCTTATATGGCAGAAGTTGATAAGATTGAAGGTGTAGATATTGACTGGCCGGAAGATTTCGAATTTGCTGAAAAAATCTTTGAGTCGCGATGAAAAAAGTCTTTTTTATTAATTCACACACAACATTCTTAACAGCTCAGGGTACAATAAATTACCTAGGACTCAATAAAGAATCAATTATTTTCTTATATGTAAGAAATTATAAGAATTCTTTATTTAAAGTGTCTTATAAAACAATTGATGCTTCAGAGTTGTACGAAGAATGTGAATTTTTATTTAAGAATTATTTTGTAAGGAAACGCATAATAGCAGATATTGACAAGTTCATTAAGAACTATATAAATGATGAATATGAACTTTTCGCTCCTCACCTTGGGAATGGGTTGTATCAGCTTTTTTATACTAATCCTAACTGCAAGAAACTTTCTTATATTCAGGAAGGCGGAATTCCATTTAAATCTGCATACAAGACATCCTTAACACCACTTGAATATCTGATTATTACAATTTACAATAAACATCTGCTGACAAAGAGAGTCTGGAAACCGTTTAGATGGTATGTAAAAGGATATATGAAAGACAATAGTGTTATTGATTCCTATGCTACATCAGATTCTTTTTTTAAGTATCTGCCTTCAATAAACCATATTATCAAATGGCCATATTGTAAACTGGACATAACAATAAAAAAGGAGTCCTGTATCTTTATTTTCGATGGATTCTCACATCATCAATTCATTGAACAAGACTTTTATTTAAAAATGTGTGAAAGACTTATTCAGGAAACTAAAAAAGAATACAATTATATCAGATTCCATCCAGTTCAAGATACAGATGAGCGGAATAAGATTTTGAACATTTTTAAAAGATTTAATGCAGATTTCGAGATAATGGATGAAAGCATACCATTTGAGTTGATTATTTCATCAGTTCAAAATTTAACTATAGCAGGTTTTGGAAGTTCTCTGTTATTCTTTGCCAGAGATTTTGGACATAATGTCATATGCAAAGACAAATGGTTAATATCTTCAAAAAAATACAGAATCTACCGAAAAAAATCTGGATTTGATTGGTTTTAATAACCTATCATTATATGCGGAAGATATTCCATTATTTTTTATAAAATTCCTGATATAAATAGACACTGGAAATGAATTAGGCCACAATCTCAAAGAAACTTTAATCTGAATTTTCAGTAAAACGAACAACTTTTCAGTAATAAAGTCAAGATAAATTACAATATTATCATGAACAATAGATTAATCAATTTAATAGATAGACATGATATTATATCATTCGACATTTTTGATACTTTAATTAAAAGAAATGTCAGATATCCTCAAGACATATTTTCAGTTGTTGAAAAAGAATTCAATGCAACATCCACCAATGCAATTACAGACTTTAAAACTCAACGTATTGAAGCAGAGAAAAAAGCAAGATGTTTGTCTGCTAAAGAAGATATTACTATAGAAGAAATATATCAACTGCTCTCATATGAAGAGAAAGTTAGAAAGATCTTAATGAATTTAGAAATAAATTGTGAAAAAAAATTCTTAACAACCAATATTGCTATTAAAGAAGTTTTCAACTATGCTATTTCCAAAAAGAAGACTATTATTTTAGTTTCTGATATGTATCTGCCTTATACTTTCTTCGTGGATATATTATCAACATTAGGATATACAGGATATTATAAATTATATGTGTCTTCGAGTATAGGCTTGACTAAAGCATCTGGCAGGTTATTTCAATTTATTTTAAAGGAAAATAATTGGGAACCATCCAAAATTCTCCACATAGGAGATGCAAAAAAGGCTGATTGGATACGTCCTCGACTGCTAGGTATACATTCTTACAAAATCCCTAATTATGTAAATAATATGCTCTATAGCAATAAGGATATTTCAAATGACCTTAATTATAACATACTTTCCAGTTTTATAAATAATACGGTACTTAGTTATACAGAAAATCGCTATAAACAAATTGGATATGAAACATTAGGACCGTTTATATATGGATTTTGTGTATGGTTACATGAATATAAAATAAAGTTCAACCTAAAAAGAATACTTTTTTTATCAAGAGATGGATACATTATTTACTCAGCCTATAAAAAATTATTTCCGAAAGATGAATGCAAATATATATATGTTTCTAGAAGAAGTTTAACTGTTCCTTTAATTCATAAACAAAAAAATTTAAAAGAAGTATTTGATTTGATACCAACTAATAGATTTACCCAAATACAAATAATATTAGACAGACTTGGTATTGATTATAAGCAATATGAATCATTAATTAAAGATTGTGGCTTAAAAAAAGACACTTCCTTCACAAAAGAAGAGTTTTTAAAAGATTCTCGTTTCTTAAAACTCTATTCGTTACTGGAAAAGCAAATAAAAGAAAATTCATTTAACGAATATAAATCTCTTGAATCGTATATTAAACAACTTAATTTACAAGAAAAAGAAGGAATTGTTGATTTGGGTTGGAATGGAACAATACAAAATTCTTTTGAAAAGATTATAAAAGATTTAAATCTCAAAACAACCATGTATTCTTTCTATGTTGGCATAAAATTAAATAGAGAGAACACCTTCGGATATATTTTCAGTCCGAAAGATAATACTTTAAGAGTCCCTATATTAGGATTTCTTGGTTTAGTTGAAACTTTATTTAGTGCGAATCATGGTTCAGTAAAAAGATATATAAACACAAGTGAAGTGGAATTCTATGACTTTGAATATACTCAGAATAACTTTGCCATAGAGAATTATAAGATAATAAAAGAAATTCAAAATGGTGCATTGGATTTCGTAAGAAATATGCATCAAAGTAAGATATCAGATTCAATCAAGTGGAATCAGAACATTGCTTTCAATAACATTCAAAATTTAGGGATATATCCACACAATAAAGAGCTTCAATGCTTTGGTGATTTCTATTATTTCGACCATCAAATATATTATTTAGCTCGACCGTCATTGACTACAAATTTAACAAAAGAATTATCTTCATCTACATGGAAAATAGGTTTCCTAAAACGATTATTAAGATTACCATTACCATATCTTAAAATCTATACGTTTATCTGGAATAAAACGCACCATGAATAGATTTCATTCTCTAAATATACTCTGCATTTATAAACAATTGAATTTACTATGGATTTATCAAATAAAATTAAAGTTTTTGCAGGTACTAAATCACAATATCTTGCTAAAAAATTTGTAACAACCTAAATTGTGATTTAGGTAACATGATCATCAATCACTTTGCGGACGGTGAATTTGCAGTATCTTACGAAGAGTCAATTAGAGGAAAATACGTATTCCTAGTACAATCTACTTTTCCAAATTCAGATAACTTAATGGAGCTTTTACTAATGATTGATGCTGCTAAACGTGCATCAGCTAAAAGTATAATCGCTGTAGTACCGTAAGCAGTCACTTTAGACCGTATTGCGCACCCCCGATATAACCTCTACATTCGCTACCAATCCCAATCGTAGTGAATTATGAGTAACAACAAGAAAAGAGAAGGAGGCTTCTACGCCTC
>CALUKX010000003.1 GCA_944321335.1 uncultured Phocaeicola sp.
TGACAAACTTTTCAAAGAACTCATTTTATTTACTGCCAGAGCCGCTTAGGCTGGGCTAATTTTTAACGAACTATTGTTTAAGTAACAAAGTTACTTTTTTTCGCTGAAAATACAAATTTTGAACGGCGGATTCACAGATATGACAATTGCTTGAATACAAAGAAAACCGGATTCTTGAATCTTGTCCAATAATCCGGTTTCGTAAAGGTTGGTTTATGTGAAAAAGTTATTCGGTCTTGAGATTGTTTACCGGGTTTTCGTGGGTAATCTTCCGGCTGATGAGCCATACGCTTCCCAGTGAGATGACGATGACCACGGCAAAGGCTATCAGCAGTACCCACCACGGCGTACTGTTTTCCAGTTTCAGCCATCCGTTGATGAGGTGGATGCCATAGATGGAGAGCGGCAGGGCGATAACCAAGCTATAGGCCAGTGATTTCAACGTAAACTTCATCAGTGCCCATTGTTCCTGGTTGGAACTGGAGCCAAATACCTTTCGGATGGAAATGTCGCGCTTGCGTTGCGAGATGAAATAGATGCTCATGGCTGTCAGTCCGAGCAATGAGATAATCAAGGCCGCAAGGGTGAATACTTCGAGTACTTTTCGCAGCTGGATGAAGTTGTGGTATGTGTCTTTTTTCATGTCGTCATACCATTTGGCTTCGAAGAAATCACCGCCCACAAAGCTTCGGTAGAGGTCATCGGTCTGTTTCTTATAGGCAAGCAGTTCGCCATCGGTAAAGTCTACAGAAATGTCCCAGGGGTCGATGCTGTCGGTCGGTTCGATTTTCATGGTCAACGGATGAGGCGTATCGAATAGGGAGCGGATATGGAATGTATTGAACTTCCCGGCAATAAAACATTTGTTGCCGTACGGGTCTTCCATGTAATCTTTTATTCCATAGGATTCCAACTCTTTCACGGTGTTCTCATCCAGAAGTCGGGGATATCTGTTGTCTATGTCAAGATGACGGTCTTCGATGATTCGTATACCATAAATCTTCAAAAAAGCGGAATCGACGGTAAAGGTCTGGAAAGACATGTTGACCAACGAGTCGGCTACCTTTATCTGCATGGAGTTGTTGTTTCCTCCATCTATAGGCAGTCCTTGAGAGAAGGAGACTTCCTTGACGAAAGGCAGTCGCTTCAGTTCGTTCTTGAATGTCAGCAGCTTCTGCTTGTCGCATGCCGGGGTGTAGCAGAGGACGTTTCCGTATGAATAGCCTAACGGTGCGTTCAGTGTTCGGACAATCTGTACGGTGAGATAGAACGTACATCCCAGCATCGCAATGGTCAGTCCGCTTTGGAAGATGTTCAGCAGACGCAGATAGATAGCTTTGGTCTTGCGACGGAAAGTGCCTTTCACCACATCCATCGGATTGTAGTTGGAGAGGACGGTTGCAGGAACGAATCCGGAGAGGAATGACAATACCAAAAGCAGAATCACGTAGCAGCATACAATCAGCGGAGTAAGATTTCCTGAAAGATTCAGTTTGACTTCCAGTAAGTCCATAGCGAACGGTTCGACAGCCAGTGCAAGAACAAAGGCGAGTACCATAGCTATCAAGGTCAGTACAAACGATTCGCCGATCAGCCGCCAGAAGATATCCGGTCGGGAAGAACCTAGGAGCCGGCGTGTTGCCATTTCCTTGGCACGGTAGCTTGTCTGTGCCAGGCTCATGCTTACATAGTTGAATATTGCCATCAGCAGAATCAATATTCCGACGACAATGTAAATCAGAACCTTTTGGAAGCTGTAGTGGTTCAGTTCGCTGATTAGTTCCTTGTCACTGAAATAAAAATCGTGAAGCTTGATAAAGGAAGCCTTGTCTTCGTATCCATTTTTATAAAACCAGAAGAATCCTTTCAGAAAATTTACCACATCGTCTGACTTGCTGTTAAGGTCTGCTCCCGGTATCATTTTGAAGAACAGTGCGCTGGATGTAGCATTGCTCATATAAGTGTCTTCCGGCGAAGCATAATAGTTGAAGTCCTTTACGCGGGAGAAAGGGATGAACACGTCGACTTTGGATGGAATCAGTGAGTTGTCGAAATCATCGACTACTTCGCTGATGGTGAATATGGAGTGTACTCCGTCTTCTGTCAGTGACTTGCCAATCACGTCTTCTGTCCCGAACAGGCGGATGGCAGCCGAACGGGTGATGACTGCCTGTTCTTTGGAAACCATGGCTTGCCTGGAATCGCCTCTGAGAAGAGGAAAGCCGAAGAAGTCGAAGAAGTTCTCCTTGACGAACATGGCACTTACCGTATAGAAACTGCCGTTTTGCAGGTATTTGAAGTCCATTGTTCCGGCCAGGGCGCACCAGTCGTCAATTTCAGGATACCGGCTTTGCAGGTGAGGGCCTAAATTATAGTGGCCACCGGCTGTGTTTCCGGCGCAGAATACATAGATGCGGTCGGCATCCTTGATGTCCTTGTCGACAGTGAGCTGCCTGTACACCATGTTGCCGATGAGCAGGACGAACATCAGGGAGATGCTCAGTCCGATTACATTGACAAATGTGAAGAGTTTGTTTCGGCTCAGATAAGTGAAGTATGTCTTTAGTCCTTTCATGATTCTGTTGTTAAAGGTTGGAGTCTTTGCGGCTCGGTTTGATTCTTGATTCGTCTATTCTGTCTTGATGGAATTTATCGGGTTCTCGTGTGCGTTCTTCCAACTTTGGTAAGTTACCGTAAGCATGGTTACCAATGTAACGGCAAGGAAAGACACCACAAAAATCCACGGACTGATGTTTGTCTTTTCATTAAACGTCTGCAACCAATGGTTTCCCATCCACCATCCGAACGGAGCTGCTACGATAAAGCAACCCAACAGAATCAGCAGGTAACGGCGGTTGAACATATAGAGGATTGCGCTTGTGCTGCTTCCCATAATCTTCCGTATACCGATTTCCTTGCGGCGGTACTCGCTCTCGAACATGGTCAGTCCGAATACCCCGATGAGGCTGATAATGATGGCAATCACGGAGAATACCACAATCTGCCGGATAAACAGTTTTTCTTTCCAGTACGTGTTTTCCAATACCTGGTTCATGAAACGGATTTCGGCTGTATCTGCCGCTTTGTCGAATTTCATCAGCACACGGCGGATATCATCTCTTACTGCCAGCTGGTCGGATTCTTTGGCTACACGGATGTTCAGGACGAAATTCCATCCCCATCCTTTATGCGCATCGCCCATAATGAAGAAAGCCATCGGATTCTCGTCGTCGTTGTTGCGGAACGAAGTATATTTGATGTTCTCACAGATACCTACCACCGGGAAATCATTGGGGTATAGCTGTTCGCCTACTTTTATCCAGGGATATTTCTTACGGGCGGCCTCGTTGAAGATATATACGTCGCCATCCGTCGAATTGAAGTTACGTCCTTCCGTTATCTTGATTCCCATCACATCCAGGTAATGATAGTCCACCGGGAGGCAGTTGAAGTACATGGTCTTCTCACCTTCACCACGTCCCCAACCCATGTAATTGTCGTACGAGCTGAGTACGAATCTGGAAACCGCCACTCCTTTCACTCCCGAAAGTTGGTTCAGTTCATTGATGATGGCAGCTTGCTGGCGCTGCATCGGAACAGTCATGTTGCAGACGATGATTTCATCTTTTGCGTATCCGTAACGACTGTTTTGGATGAAATAACTCTGCAGGTACATGATACCTACGGCAATAATCAGCACGAAGGAGACGAAGAACTGGACGCAGACCAGTGAGGTTCGCAGGATACGTCCTTTTGGGGAAAGGCCGAAAGAACCTTTCAATACGAGTGCCGGAGGGAAGGAGGTGGCATACTGTGCCGGATAAAGTCCTCCCAGGATACCGGCTATGATGCTGATTGCCAGCAATACAACCAACAAAGGCAGATGGTTGCTGATACTTGCATCCGACTGTATCAATTCCTGCAGGCTCGAGTTGCAGAACAAATAAATCCATCCGCATGCCAGCAGGAAAGCGATGAGACTCAGACAGATGCTCTCCATGACTAGGCTTCGTTTCAGCATTCCGATGGTGGCTCCCATTACCCGCTGTGTATTGATGCTCTTGATGCGCATCGGAGTTTCCGCCAGATTGAAGTTCGTGAAGTTGATGGTAGCGATTACCACAATCAGGATGGCGATGCAGAACAACAGATAAACGCTGGTCATGTTGCTTGCAGCCTTGCTCAGCAAAGTCGAGAAATGAATTTCATCCCACGGAATCAGCTTGACGAAGTCATCTTTGATATCATCGCCGTCTGTCAGCTTTTCCTTGAAATCCTTTGCTATACCTTTGATGATTTCTTGCTTGACTTGTTCCGGCGTACTACCTTCCTGTATTTTGATGAATGTCCTGAAGCTCCATTCCGACCAGCTTTCCTTGTAAGATTGGTCGGGATTGTTCATGTAGACAGCATTCGGAAGGGAGGTGTTTTTCGGGAAGTCTTTATAGACTCCGGCAACGGTCATTTCATTATTGAAGAATGATCTTCCTTTGAAGAAATGTTTTCCTACTGCTTGGGTTGTATTGAACAATTGCTTGGCAAGTGATTCGGGTATCAATACCTTGTTTTGCTCTGTAACGGCATCCGCATTCCCGGCAATCATTTCCGGCTGGAAGACTTCCATAAAATTATCGAATCCCATATAGAAAGGATATCGGATGATGTTGTCGCCATATTGAAGGTCGTCGTCACCAGTGAACTGGTCGATGCTGTAGCTCTTGATGTATGATGACTGGTCAACCAGAAGTTTGGCAAGCGGATAGCAAGTAAATCCTATGTATTCGTTGATGTCATCGCGGAAAATCAAGACTTGATAGATACGGTCGTGGTCCTTGATGCCTTTGTTGTATGTATACTCGTAAACCACCTGTGTCATGATGATAAAGAAGGACGCAAAGGCGATGCTCAACCCGATCAAGTTGAGAATGCTGGCGGTAAAGAAGCGCCTGAAGGTATGTGTGAAGTTTCGGAGCAACGTTTTCATAATTCCCTTGTTGGTTACTTGTTCTCGATTTTCAAGTCACTTTTATCGATACTGCCTACACCGTCGCGTGAAATGTCGGCGGTCTTGACTTTTCCGCTCAATATCATGGAGCCTACACCGTTGACTGTTGCGGTCAGCTTATCAGCGAATACATTTACTTTGGCTTTTCCTACACCGTCCAGGTTTACGGTCGCCTTGTTGCAGTGCAAGTCATTGACTTCGAGCTTGCCTACGCCATCCACATCGAATACGATGTTGTCGGCGTCCAGGCGTTCTTTGCAGATGAACGAACCTACACCCTGAAAATAGACCTTGCTCAATGACGGGGCGGTGATATGAAGGGTTATCCCGTTCTTTATGTTGCGGGACTGGGTATCGAAACGGATGCTCAGCTTGCCGTCCGCTACGGTCGTTTCAGTATGTTTCACGTAGCGGGTTTCTCCTTCAATCTTGCAGGAGTAGGTGTTTGCTTGGGTGAAATAAATTGTCCCTACACTTTTGATATCCATGATATGGAAGTCCTTTACGTCACGTGTCTCTTTCATTGGAGTTGTGTCGCCTTCGTCACCCTTGTCGGATTTGGCAGAAACACAGCTGGTGGTACAAGTCAGGAACAGGGTTGCCATCAGAATGGCATTATGGAATAATGTTTTCATAATTTTCTTTATTTTAAAATCAATACTTCGTTGTCTTTATAGCTTTCATAACCCGAAACGATAACACGTTCGCCTTTTTCCAGTCCTTCCAATACTTCGTAGTACTGCGGGTTCTGTCGTCCGATACGGATTTTGCGGCGATAGGCCTTGCTACCGTCCTTGTCGACCACGAAAATCCAGTTGCCGCCGGTTACCTGGAAGAAGGTTCCCTTCGGTATCAGGACACTTTCGGTCGGTTCGCCCAGCTGCAGGTCGATGTAATAGGTCTGTCCGCTTCGGATGTTTTCCGGGCGTTTGCCTTCGAATACCAGGTCGGTGCGGAAGCGGCCGTCGCGTACTTCCGGATAAACCTTGCGTACCTTCAGGTGGAAGGTGCTTCCCTGGCGTTCGAAACTGCCCGGCAGTCCGTTGTTCACACGGTCGATGTAGTGCTCGTCAATCATTGCCTCAATCTTGAAATCAGAAAGGTCGTTGATTTGTCCCACCATCTGTCCGGCGTTGATATTCTGTCCGAGTTCGGCATCCAGCAAGCCCAACTCGCCGTCGATGGTAGCGCGGACTTCCAGCTTGTCTTTCCGTTCACGGATGAGCAACACGTTCTTGCGCATGTTCTGCAAGTTGTCCTCCATCTGGTCCATCTGTATGCTGCGGTAGATGGAATCCTGCTGCAGGCGCTGGGTAATCAAGCCGTGCTTCTTCTGTGAAACCTCGTAGTCTTCTTTCGCCTGCAGATACTCTTCGCGGCTGATGAGACGTTCATTGTACAGACGGGTGTATTGCTGATACGTACGTTTCTTGCGCTGGGTATCGATGTCCAACTGCACCTTTTCGGTCTCGTTGTTCAGCTTGTCCTGCTGCATCGTTACCTGTGTGTTACGAAGCAAGTTCTGTTTTTCTGCCAGCTCTGATTCCGCGTTCAGAATCTGCAAGTCGAGGTTGGAATTGCTGAGACGCAAAATTACATCACCTTTCTTTACGTGGGCACCTTCCTCCACTACTTTTTCGCGTACTATACCACCTTCTTCCGGACTGAGCTGGACCACTGAAATAGGCTGCACTTGTCCGTTGAGACGGATGTAATCGTTGAATTTTCCGTAAGTGACATCGGCAATATTCAACGCCTTTCCATCTACTCTCAGGGTCGAAGCGTGATTGCCGAAAATGATCCATCCTACCAAGAGAAGTACAGCGACTCCTCCGATGATATAAGGGAGATGTTTCTTCTGAATTCCTTTTTTCTTTTCAATCTGTATATCCATAGTGTTTATCTGTTAGCTTGTAAATGTTCGGTTTATTGGTTGCAGCGGATAATATCTTCTCCTTTATAATAATCTACCAGGCGGCATTTCATCAGGTAGGTCAGCTTGCTCTGTAGTAACAAGGTCTGGCTTTCCAACAGGATAGCTGCATTGTTCTGTACGTCGAGAGAAGTCATCAATCCCTCTTCGTACTTGCGTCGGGTTACATGGTAGGCGATGGAATCCGATTCAACCTTCTTTTCCATCTGGAGGGTTTCTTTCAGATAACCTTCCTTATCCTGTACAGCCTGTTGGATAAGTTTATGTAACTCTTCCTTCTGTTCTTCGTACTGCTCGTTGGCGATACGATAGTTGTTCCGTGCTTTCTTGATATTGACGGATCCGGACAAGCGGTTGAAGATGGGGATACTCATGCTGATACCGAAATATTGTCCGAAATTGTTTTCGAACTGCTTGTTGAAACTTGGGTAATCTTTCTTATGCAGTTCCTTGTAGTAAGATGTGGAAATCCCTCCGAAAAAAGCGATGCTCGGCAAAACATCTGCCCACGACATCTTTTTCCTGATATTGGCGATTTTTTTGTTCAGTTCGGCCTGACGTAAGGTCGGGTTGAAGGTCAGGGCCATGTGGTAAATCTCTTCCGCACGTTCCTGATCTAACGAAATATAATGAAGTGCTTGTGTATTGAGTATCGTGGTGTCAAGTACCAATGTGTCGTTGGTCGGAAAATTCATCTTCTGTTTCAAGGTCAGCATAGCTGTTGCATATAAATTCTGCTGACGGGTCAGATTGTAGGCATCGGTCGCTTTCTGAGCCGCCATTTGCGCTACATCGGCCTGTCCTTTCAGCCCTAGCGCTTCGAACTGTTGTGTCTTGTACAACAAAGAATCGCTTTCCATGAATTTCTGATGTGCCAGACGGGTGGTTCCATAATAATAGAGTGCATCGATGTAAGCCTGGAATGTTTCGAGTGCGGTGTTGTCTCTGGCTTCCTGCAAGGCTGCCTTGCCTAAAAGCATCGCTGCATTGGCACGACGTAGTTCATTTATCAGATTTCCTCCCTGAAAAAGAGCGATGGAACCCTCCAATGAATAAGCGTTGTTGAAGGTTGATATATTATTATAGGTATTGGTCTCCGGGTCTACCGAACGACCGAAATTGTATTGTACGCCGGTCGAGCCTGAAATGCCCGGAAGAAAATTTCCGATGGCCTTGATACGGTCCATCCGGTAGTTGTCGGCTTCCAGTTTCTTCTGCTTGACCGTACGGTTGTGGACAACCGCATAAGCCATACAGCTGTCGACATCCCAAGCCTGTTGTGCTGCAGTGCCTATGCTGGAGCTTCCCCATGCCAGCAACAATGAAACGGTTATTATCTTTTTTGTTTTCATACGATATCTGATTATTCATTAAATTATAATCAAATATCGTGCCAAACTGCTAACTTACTGATTTTTAGCGTATATACGATTTTAGCTATTTTGAGAAGTGTCAAAAAATTAGACACCTACTGTCTAATATTTTGTCACTTGTTTCATTGGGGAGCAAATCTATTTTATTTATTTTTGTAGCAATATAAGTTAAAAATGTTATGGCAAAGCAAGGAACACTTTTGGTAGTCGATGATAATCGCAATATTCTTACTTCACTCCAATACCTGTTGGGGGAATATTTTGATAAGGTACTGACTTTAAGTTCACCCGTAACCATTCCGACGGTTTTGATACAGGATAAGATTGATGTGGTATTGTTGGATATGAACTTCTCGTCAGGTATCAACAGCGGGAATGAAGGTTTGTATTGGTTGCGTGAAATCAAAAGATTGCGTCCTCAGACGGAAGTTGTCCTTTTTACGGCCTATGCCGATATCAATCTGGCGATTACGGGAATCAAGGACGGGGCATCCGATTTCGTTGTCAAGCCATGGGATAATGTAAAACTTGTGCAGACATTGCAGGAGGCTTATGAGAAGGTTGGCGGTGGAAAGAAAGGAAAGAAGAAAAAGACCGAACCGGTAGAAGAGTCTCCCGAAGGAATGTATTGGGGAAATTCCCAGGCTATCCGTCCGCTGAAACTGATGGTCGATAAGGTCAGCGTTACCGATGCCAATATTCTGATTACAGGTGAAAACGGAACCGGTAAGGACATGCTTGCACGGGAAATCCATCGCCTGTCCAACCGTAAGGACGGACCGATGATTTCGGTCGATATGGGTGCCATTACGGAATCCTTGTTCGAAAGCGAGCTTTTCGGTCATGTGAAGGGATCGTTTACCGATGCCCATGCCGATCGTATCGGACGCTTTGAAGCAGCCGATGGGGGAACCTTATTCCTTGATGAAATAGCCAATCTGCCTTACCATCTGCAGGCGAAACTGCTGACGGTGATACAGAAACGCAGTTTTGTGCGTGTGGGTAGCAATACTTCCCAACCCACCAACATTCGCCTTATTTGTGCAACCAACCGCAATCTTGAAGAAATGGTCCGTAACGGAGAATTCCGTGAAGACTTGCTTTATCGTATCAATACCATCCATCTGCATATACCGGCTTTACGTGAGCGGAAAGAAGACATTCTTCCGTTGGCAAAACGTTTCATCCAGAAATATGCACAGCAATACGGTCGTCAGGTTTCCGGCATTACTCCCGAAGCGGCCCGCCGCTTGCTCGACCATCCTTGGTACGGCAATATCCGTGAGCTGCAGCATACCATAGAAAAATCGGTTATCCTTACCGATGGCGAAGAACTGCAGGCTGAAATGTTGCAGCTCTCGTCAGTTCCTGCATCTCAAACTTCACCGGAAACTGAATCTCATGACTCGGAAGTTCCTTTCCACACTTTGGACGAAATGGAATGTAGCATGATCAAGCGTGCAATCGACCAATGTGAAGGAAATCTATCACAGGCTGCGGCCCAATTAGGAATTACGCGACAGACACTCTATAACAAAATGAAACGTTATGGACTTTAAACAGCTGATAACTACCACACCTTTCCGTTCAATCTTGTTGGTTGCAGGAGTGGTGATGCTGACATTGGGAATCAATGATCGGGAGGTAAGCTATGGAATTGTGGGTGGGGGGTGTTGTCTGCTGGCCTTGATCCTGTATTTCCGGGCACAGAAGGCATTGAAGGAAAGATGTTGGCTGATGATTGAGGCCATCAGAAACCGTGATTATTCGTTTCGTCTTCCGTCCAAAGGTGCATGGGGTGGAGAAGGTGTCCTGCAGGATGCCTTGAACCGTTTCGGCGATCTGATGGGAGAACAGAAACAACTGATGGAACAAAGGGAACGGTTTTATGAACAGATATTGTCGAGTGTAACTTCCGGTATCATTGTGCTTGATGAACAGATGAAGGTGATTCAGACAAATCCTGCCGTATCGCAACTGTTGGGCGTTCCAGTATTGGCTACCTTGCAGCAATTGGAACAGTTCGGAGAGGAAGTTCCCCAGACTTTACGGACGTTGGCGGCCGGAGAGCGTGGCTACCTTCATTTTACCAATACGAAAGGCGATGTGGACCTGTTGGTAAGAGCTTCCGAAATGGAAGTGGGTGGTAAGAAAGTCCGTATACTGGCATTGAATGATATCCGTAATGAATTGGATGCGAAAGAGTTGGACTCATGGATTAAGCTGACCCGTGTGCTGACTCATGAAATCATGAATTCCATTGCTCCGATTTCTTCCTTGAGTGATACTTTCCTGCATCGTCAGGATGTGGTAGGGACACCGTTGTACGATGGAATCCGTGCTATTCACGATACTTCTGTAGGTCTGATATCCTTTGTCGACAGTTATCGTAAGTTCTCTTCCTTGCAGAAACCGGCTCCTGAACCTTTCTATGTGTTGGATATGTTACAACAGATTGAAAAGTTGGGAATGTTACCTGAAAATGTGAAACTTTCTTTGCAGATAGAACCGACCGATTTGATGGTCTATGCCGATCCGAACCTGATCCGTCAGGTTTTGATTAATCTGATAAAGAATGCCGGACAGGCTATAGGCTCTGCTCATGGGAATATTCATGTACGGGCGTTCAGCTCAGCAAACGAGCATGTATTCATTTATATAAGCAATGACGGACCGACAATTCCGGAAGAGGTTGCTGAACAGATATTTGTTCCGTTCTTCACCACGAAAAAGGACGGAAACGGTATTGGCTTGTCGCTCTCGCGTCAGATTATGAAACTATCGGGTGGAAGCATCAGTCTGCTACGTGCCGGAACAAACGGTTGGAATACAACTTTTGTATTGGAATTCGAATAAGTTTACTGTTGGCCTTTCGCTTCAGTTTCCTGAATGAATACCCTGCCGTTCCTCTTTTCAACAGAGATGAGACTACCTTTCGGACTCAGATTGAATGGGGTGATCTCATCGGTCTTATTGTCTACGATCATTAATGCATTCTCTTCGGCAAAACGGTTGACCTGCAGTTTCAGACCCGCATTGTCCATGGTGCGGTTGAGCAATAAACTGTCGTTGATGTAGACTGAGATACTGTCGCCTGCAAAGTTATCGGCTATTTCTATCGTGTAGATTCCCTCGTAGACCGTCTGCCCGTTTTCTTTCTTCTGTCCTCTGAAGCCCAGATAAAGGAAAAGGCAAACGATAAAGAAAACGCCGAAAGCCAGGATTCCGTTGCCTATCATAAACTGCTTGTTGCTGTTGATGCTTTTATTGCTCATGGTTCGTCAGATTTTGATATATCGCAAAAGTACATATTTTTTTGAGCATAGGAATAAAATAGTCCGGATTTGTGACTCACGCCAAAAATCCGGACAGGAAGAATAGAGTTTTATTAATGATTTGAGAGGGGGTTAGAGTGTCCAGCCTTTAGTCCAATCGTTACCTGCTTTCACAGCGCCCTTGAAGTTGGTGCTTTCGAAGAACTTATCGCTACTTGAAAGATCTTTACCACCTTCTTCTGTACCTACGTACTGACTGCTCCAGCTGAATTTACAATTGGTGTTGTTTCCTTCTGCTGCAACGAAGAACTCATTGGTATAAATGTTCTGTTTTGAAGAAAGTTCTCCACTAATAGAAACATATTCCAATTTCGAGATACCGTTCTTCAATGCATTTTCTGTACCTTCTGTTTCTACGGTTAGCGGTTTGCTTTTGCCATCGATAAGTGTGTTGTACAGTTCCACTTCAGTACCTGCACGAAGACGTACACCTTGCGAGTCGCTGCCGTTACCGATCAAGGTAGCATTGGCGATGATCGGGTGAGAGATAGGAGCCGCAGCATTGTTGTTGCCGTTGTTGTCGCATTCCATCAGACAGTCGCAGTTGTATCCCAGACTGCTTTCCTTATCCTGATAAGCCACCAGGAACTGAGCCTTACCGTTCCAACCTTCAGTCCAGTCGAATGAATCGTCACTGCAGCTTGTAACAACCATGTATTTCACATTTACCGAACCGCCAAAGAATTCGAAACCGTCGTCGGAGCCTTTGTAAGCCTGCAAGTGTTCTACTGTTGTTCCGTTACCTACTCCATAGAAAGAAACACCGTTTGCTTCGTGCTCTTCATCGAATGCATAACCGGTATATTCCAGGCGGATGTATTTCAATACTCCTGAATTGTCTGCATCGTTGTTGCCACCGTAAGGTGAGTTGCCGATTTCCGATTTTCCTGTACCACCTTCTGCGTTGGTATGTGCATATCCACAGATATGGATACCACCCCATGCTCCCGGTTCCTTCTTGGTAGAAGTCATGACAATCGGATTCGATGCCGTACCCTGAGCATTGATTTTTGCACCTTGTTCAACGAGAATATAATCTACGTTGTCGTCATACTGGGCTACGATTGTAACCCCTGCCGGGATGGTCAGGGTAGCACCGTTCTTGACATGTATACCGCCACTTAATTTATACTCTTTGCCGGATTCCAGAGTCGTATCAGAGGTAATGTCAGCATCCAGAACATAATCGGTCTGAGTACCGTTATTTCCGTTAGAACCATTGTCTGTAGTCGGATCATCACTGTCACTGCAAGAAGTGAAGATTGTTATACCGGCAACGAGTGCCATCATCGCAAATTTCCAATTTTTTTTCATACAAGTGAATTGTTTTAATTAAGTTGTGAGATTGATTTCTATTATAAATTGTAAGTTACTCCGATTTCAAAGCTTGTTCCGCGTTTGAATCGTTCCACTTCCAGTTCTTTTCCTGTTTGTGGTACCTCCTGCTTGAAGATAACCGATCTGTTCAAAAGGTCGTTGACCTGTAGCTTGACACTGAACTTGCTGTTGAAGCGATAACTTCCTACAAAATTCAATGTCTGTACCGGCTGTTGTTCGATATCTCCCAGTCCGGCTATACCTACCGCATGGATTCGCGGTCCTTGCAGATTGTACAGCAAGGCTGTGCTCAACTGTTGTTCTTCTCCGAAGCGGGGAGAGTAGGTGATATCGGCATTGACCAGATAAGGAGATGCACCTTGAAGTGCACGCTGGTCGTTGGTGTAGGCACCGCCTTCCGGCAACTTCACGTTGGTGTACATATAGGATGCATTGGCGCCGATACGCAAGTCCTTCACAAGCTCCTTTCGGAATTCTACTTCCACACCGGCTGCCATACCGTTGTCGGCATTGCGGAACGAATGTTCGGCTGCTCCACCTACCAAGGTCTGTACACGTTCGATCGGGGCTTCGAGGAATTTGTAGTAACCGGTTATTGAAAGCATATCACCGTTGTCGTTGAAAAGTTCGTAACGCAGGTCGATGTTGTAGTTGTAACCGTTCTGCAGGTCGGCATTACCTCGAATCTGTGCTGCGCCGTAGGATTCCTGATAGAGGAAAGGAGCCATTTCGATAAACGATGGACGTGTTACGGTGCGCGAGAACGAGAAACGGAGGCTGTTGGCCTTGTTCAATTGATATTTCATGTTCAATGCCGGGAAGAGATCGTTCGTGTTCAAATCTCTTCTTTTTGCCTTGCTTTGGTCGTCGTAATAATTTACCCATTGTTTGCTGACCTCATAACGTAATCCGACATTAATCAACAGAGGTTCAATCGGATATATGTCAGCCAAAATATATCCTGCATAAATGCTGTTTCCTGCATCATAGCTATCTTTCGGCTGTTTCTTTCGATCTATGACAACTTGACCGTCTGAAATGCTTCCCTGATTGATAAAATCCGATGGCGTGTAAATATCGTTTATTGTCGGATCAAGCTTGTTCAGGTTGTAATAGAAACGGGTTGCCATATAATCACGACTCTTGTCCTTATAAGTGAATCCGGCCTGGATGCGATGATTTTCACCGAACTTGTATTCACCGCTCAGATTGCCGACCCATTCTTTTTCGTCCAATGTTCCGAAATAACGCATCGTTTCCTGTCGGTTCAGCTTGAAAAGCTCCAGCTGGCCGTCTTTCTTCTCAAACATCACCTGTCGGCGGTCGGGCTCGTCACTTCCTGTCTTGCTGTACGAACCTCCCCAATTGATGGTCCATTGTTTGCCTATATGATGTTTACCGCTCAACTGATGATTCTGTAGACTATAGATGTGTGTCACATTATTGCTGCCGATCAGGTTATGGTCTTCGTAGTCGAAACCTTCGCGACGCATATAGGTGTCGACGGCATTTCGGGCGTAGAAGAATGTATAGCTCAACTGATCCTGTCCGCGGAATGTATAACCTACACTACCTAGTCCGGCAATTTTAAGTTCGTTTGAATAACTGTCGTAGTCGAAATCATTGAGGGTATTCCCTGAAGCCTCCAACGTACGGACATACGCATTTTCCATTGCCTGTTGGGAATTACTGATTCCGAACGAAGCTAGCACACTCAGCGTGCTACCTTTAATGTCGAAATTCTTTCCTACACCGATATTCCCTCCGAACTCAGGTAATGCATTTTTCTTCTTTACATCGAAATCGGTATTGAAAAGTTTGTTTTGAGTTGCATAATCTTCAAAGTCAGCCAGATCCATGTTCTGGATATGCTTGTTGAGAGATGGGGTCTTGAACAGGCTACCGTCGCGATCCATCTGGTACATATCCTTGCCCAATGTATTGAACTTGCCTCCTACATTGAAGGAAAGGTTGAAGAAATCTTCACCAGTCTGTTCCTTGGTTCCGATGTCGATATGTGCTCCTGAATAATCGGCAAATGAATTGGCTTGATAAACTTTACTTACCGTAATGTTCTTGACGGTTGAAGTAGGGAACAAATCCAACGGAATCAGCTTGTTGTCGGGATTCGGAGAAGCGATCGGAAGCCCGTTGAGGGTTGTTGTGCTGTAACGGTCGCCAAGTCCGCGGACAATGATCTGTCCTGCAGAGGCTATTGATACTCCTGTAATCTTCTTTACACCTTCTTCCACGTTGGAAATACCTTTGGCACTCATTTCCTTGGCTCCGAGGTTTTCAATCGCAACGCTTGATTTCTGGCGTTCCATCATCAAGGCACGTTCATTCTCGAGATTTTTCTTCGCTACGACCGTCACTTCATCGAGCTGTTGGTTATCGGGGGCAAGTGCAATGACCAATTCCTCTTTCTGATTCTTCCGGATATTGATCTTCTGAGTTTTATAAGATACATACTGGATGATTAGATTACACTCCTGACCTTTCAGATGGTTTATTTCGAAACGTCCGTCAATATCAGTAATAGCACCTGTAGAGGTGCCTTCAACTTGAATTGTCGCTCCAATCAAAGGCTCTTTCGTTACTTGGTCCAGAACAACTCCTTTGACCGAAAATGCATGTGCGCTTACTGCAGCAACAGCCATCGGAGTCAATAACATGATTCGTCTAAAGTTTACCATTCTTTTTTATTCTCTTGATTTTTAATAGTGGCGTTTTTTACTGCTGCAAAATTAGGGCGACGGTATTTCGGAAATATGTCGGAATGTTGAGGATTGATTGACGGAACGGTTGCAAATCTGTTACTTGTAGAAATAGCTGTAAATCTATATGTTATAAATTGTGAATATTTCTGAAACTGCAAAATATAAGAATAAATATTTTGAGGTACATTATATTATTTGTATCTTTGCAGACGAGTTGAATGAAAAGGTGAGGGGGCGGTTGAGCTCCTTTTTTTGTTCTTATATAGTTAATGCATGATAGATAAAAACGTTGTAACCCGGATAGTTGATGAATGGCTGGAGGGTAAGGATTATTTTCTGGTAGACGTCACCGTTAGTCCGGATGACAAAATTGTAGTTGAAATCGACCATGCCGAAGGTGTGTGGATCGATGATTGTGTGGAACTGAGCCGATACATCGAATCGAAACTGAACCGTGAAGAGGAAGATTATGAATTGGAAGTTGGCTCGGCGGGTATCGGTCAGCCGTTTAAGGTACTTCAGCAATATATGATTCATGTCGGAAAGAATGTCGAGGTGCTCGACAAGAGCGGCAAGAAATGGATCGGCGTGCTGGTCGATGCGAACAATGAAAATTTTACGGTTACAGTTGAAACCAAAATCAAACCGGAAGGAGCTAAGCGTCCGAAACTGGTGGAACAGAATGTAACCTTTACATATGACGAAATAAAATACACCAAATACTTAATTAGCTTTAGATAATTATGGCGAAAAAAGAACCAGCAGTCAGCTTGATTGACACGTTTTCGGAATTTAAGGAATTAAAGAATATCGATCGCACTACTATGGTCAGTGTGTTGGAAGAGTCGTTCCGTAGTGTGATTGCAAAAATGTTCGGTACAGATGAAAATTACGACGTTATCGTAAACCCGGATAAGGGCGACTTCGAAATCTGGCGTAACCGTACCGTTGTAGCGGATGATGAACTGACAAACCCGAACATGCAGATTTCGCTGACAGAGGCACGTAAGATTGATGCTTCTTATGAGGTGGGTGAAGAAGTTACAGATGAGGTGATTTTCGAGAAATTCGGTCGCCGTGCAATCCTGAACCTTCGTCAGACATTGGCCTCTAAGATTCTGGAATTGGAAAAAGATAGCTTGTACAACAAGTATATTGATAAGGTCGGTACTGTAATCGCTGCCGAAGTTTACCAGATCTGGAAAAAGGAAATCCTTTTACTGGACGATGAAGGCAATGAACTGTTGCTCCCGAAGACTGAACAGATTCCGAGCGATTTCTACCGTAAAGGCGAAACAGTACGTGCAGTAGTTGCACGTGTGGACAATAAGAACAACAATCCGAAGATTATTCTGAGCCGTACTTCACCGGTGTTCCTTCAGCGTTTGTTCGAACAGGAAGTTCCGGAAATCAATGATGGCTTGATTACTATCAAGAAGATTGCACGTATTCCGGGTGAACGTGCTAAGATTGCAGTCGAATCGTACGATGAACGTATCGATCCTGTAGGTGCTTGTGTGGGTGTCAAGGGGGCTCGTATTCATGGAATTGTTCGTGAATTGAGAAATGAAAATATTGATGTTATTAACTATACTTCAAATATCCAATTGTTTATCCAACGTGCGTTGAGCCCTGCAAAGGTGTCTTCAATTATCATGCATGAGGCTGAAAAGAAGGCGGAGGTTTATCTGAAACCTGAAGAAGTTTCATTGGCTATCGGTAAAGGTGGTATGAATATCAAGCTTGCCAGTATGTTGACTGAATATACAATTGATGTATATCGTGAGCTGGACGACTCGGCTGCCGATGATGAAGATATCTACTTGGATGAGTTCAAGGATGAAATTGACGAATGGGTTATCAATGCAATCAAAGGCATCGGTATTGATACAGCCAAAGGTGTTTTGAATGCTCCGCGTGAAATGTTGATTGAAAAGGCTGATTTGGAAGAAAACACCGTGGATGATGTGTTGCGAATTTTGAAGGCTGAGTTTGAGGAATAGCATAGCGATTGGAGATTGAAATGGCACCCGCACTTTCGAGGATGTGTTTGTTTTAATCTTTAGAATTTATTTTTCGTGATTGGCAATTTTTTTCTCGAACTCTATTAAAAACTTAAAAAATTTATGACGATAAGACTGAATAAAGTAACAAGAGATTTGAATGTAGGGATTTCTACTGTGGTTGACTTTTTGCAGAAAAAAGGATATACCATTGAAGCGAACCCGAATACTAAAATTACTGATGAACAATATGCTGCGCTCGTGAAAGAGTTCAGCAAGGATAAGGATTTGAAGATAGAGTCGGAGAAGATTTACCAGGAGCGTCAGAATAAAGAACGTAACAAAGCTTCTGTTTCTATTGAAGACCTTCAGGCTGAACCGAAGCCGGAAGTCGTGGAAACGGTAGTCCCTGAAGATGCACGTCCAAAATTCAAACCGGTTGGTAAGATTGATTTGGACAGTTTGAATAAAAAGAAGGCAAAACCGGCTGTGGTGGAGCCTGTCAAAGAAGAAAAGGCTGAAGTTAAACCGGAAACTGCTGAAACGGAAAAGACTGTTGAGGCAAAAGTGGAGGAACCGGTGAAGCCGCAGCCTCAAGTTGTTGTTAAGGAACAAGAAAAACAACCGGAAAACAAACCGGAAGATTTGAAAAAAGTGGTGATGGAAGAACATAAGGAAACACCTGAAACACAAACCGTTCAGAGCAGTAGTTCGGATAACGAAGTATTCAAGATTCGTCCTACAGAGTTTAAATCGAAGATTAATGTGGTAGGTCAGATTGACTTGGCTGCGTTGAATCAGTCGACTCGTCCGAAGAAAAAATCAAAAGAAGAAAAGCGTAAGGAACGGGAAGAAAAAGATAAATTGCGTCAGGAACAGCGCAAACAGATGAAGGACGCAATCATCAAGGAAATCAGAAAGACAGACGAAAAAGCAGAAAAAGGTAATAATGCTGATGCTGCAGGTAATAGTAAGAAGAAACGTAACCGTATTAATAAGGAACGCGTGGATATCACAGCTGCAGGTAATGCTGTAGCCCGAAATGAAAAACCAAATAAGGGAAATCAGAATCAGGGTGGAGGCAAGCACAACAAGGATCGCTTCAAGAAGCCGGTAGTGAAACCGGAAGTGAGCGATGAGGATGTTGCTAAGCAAGTTAAGGAAACTTTGGCTCGTCTGACTAACAAAGGGAAGAACAAAGCTGCCAAGTACCGTAAGGAAAAACGTGAAAGTATCCAGAACCGTCAGTTGGAACAGGAGGAACTTGAACAGGAAGAAAGCAAAGTGTTGAAGCTGACCGAATTCGTTACTGCTAACGAATTGGCCAACATGATGGACGTTCCTGTTACTCAGGTTATTTCAACCTGTATGAGTGTCGGTATCATGGTATCTATCAACCAGCGTCTGGATGCTGAAACTATTAACCTTGTAGCAGAAGAGTTCGGTTTCAAGACAGAATATGTAAGTGCGGAAGTCGCTCAGGCAGTCGTTGAAGAGGAGGATGCAGAAGAAGATTTGCAGCCTCGTGCTCCGATTGTTACTGTGATGGGTCACGTAGACCACGGTAAGACTTCTTTGCTCGACTATATCCGTAAGGCGAACGTAATCGCCGGTGAAGCGGGTGGTATTACCCAGCACATCGGTGCCTACAATGTGAAATTGGAAGACGGACGTCACATTACGTTCCTCGATACTCCAGGACACGAAGCGTTTACTGCGATGCGTGCCCGTGGTGCGAAGGTAACCGACGTGGTAATTGTTATCGTTGCTGCTGATGATAACGTGATGCCGCAGACCAAGGAAGCTATCAACCATGCGATGGCAGCAAACGTGCCTATCGTGTTTGCCATCAACAAGATTGATAAGCCTAATGCTAATCCGGACAAGATTAAGGAAGAATTGGCTGCTATGAACTTCCTCGTTGAAGAATGGGGTGGTAAATATCAGTCACAAGATATTTCAGCCAAGAAGGGTATCGGTGTAAAGGAATTGCTTGAAAAGGTATTGCTCGAAGCCGAAATGCTCGACTTGAAGGCTAACCCGAACCGTAAGGCAACTGGCTCTATCATCGAATCGTCTTTGGATAAGGGTCGTGGATATGTAGCTACCGTATTGGTATCGAACGGTACTTTGCGTGTGGGTGATATCGTATTGGCAGGTACTTACTTCGGTAAGGTGAAGGCGATGTTCAACGAACGTAACCAGCGTATGAAAGAAGCCGGTCCTTCCGAACCGGTACTGATCCTGGGATTGAACGGTGCTCCTGCTGCAGGTGATACCTTCCATGTATTCGAATCGGAACAGGAAGCTCGTGAAATCGCCAACAAGCGTGAACAGTTGCAGCGCGAACAGGGCTTGCGTACACAGAAGATGCTTACATTGGATGAAGTGGGCCGTCGTCTGGCTTTGGGTGACTTCCACGAATTGAATGTAATCGTCAAAGGTGACGTGGACGGTTCTGTAGAAGCCTTGAGCGACTCGTTGATCAAGTTGTCTACCGAACAGATTCAGGTTAATGTAATCCATAAGGGCGTAGGTCAGATTTCCGAATCGGATGTATCTCTGGCTGCAGCTTCGGATGCGATTATCGTAGGTTTCCAGGTTCGTCCTTCAAACAGTGCGGCTAAATTGGCCGAACAGGAAGGTGTCGATATCCGTAAGTATTCTATCATCTACGATGCAATCGAAGAGGTTAAGTCGGCTATGGAAGGTATGTTGGCTCCGACTATGAAGGAACAGGTTACTGCTACTATCGAAGTGCGTGAAGTCTTCAACATCAGCAAGGTCGGTATGGTTGCCGGTGCGATGGTCAAGACCGGTAAGGTGAAACGTAGCGACAAGGCTCGTCTGATCCGTGATGGTATCGTGGTATTTACCGGTAGCATCAATGCCTTGAAACGATTCAAGGATGACGTGAAGGAAGTAGGTACCAACTTCGAATGCGGTATCAGCTTGACCAACTGTAACGACATTAAGGTAGGTGACGTTATTGAAACTTACGAGGAAATTGAAGTAAAGCAGACTCTGTAATCGGCAGAGGAAGTTTGAATATATAGAGGGGATAGACGCAGATTACGCTTATCTCACTGATTGCTGAAAAGGTAATTCTGTGTGATCTGTGTGGTCTGCGTCTATTGTATAAACAAAGAAAAAACAATGACTACAATAGATCTGGTAATTATAATTGTACTGGCAATTGGAACCGTGCTCGGATTTATGAAAGGTTTTATCAAACAGATCATATCAATGGTCGGGCTGATTGCCGGTCTTTTGGTAGCAAGGGCATTATTTGGAGTAGTGGGTGAAAAACTGGCGGTAGAGGCCGGTATGTCTGTAACTTTCGGACAGATTCTGGCTTTTATCCTTATAGGGGTTATCGTCCCTATCGGTCTGTCGGTTGTCGCTTCGATTCTGACAAAGGTCACATCCGCTGTTCATCTTGGATTTATCAACCGTTGGCTGGGAGCGGGTATCGGATTAATCCGTTATGGGCTGATTGTTAGCATTGCTATCCAACTTATCCAGTTTGTCGATGTAAAAAATTCTTTAATCCAGAAAACAACCAAGGAGCAATCTGCGTTATATTATCCGATGGAGAAATTTGGTGGAATCTTTTATCCGGCTTTCAAGACTGTTGCCAATGAAATTATAAATTCTGCCGATTCCGACGAATCGGAAGAAGACACAGATACTAACAACTCTGATAATACAAACAATATTTGATATGCAACTAGAACCCAATAAATATGTAAAGGAACTGACGAAGGAGAAGTACAAATATGGCTTCACTACGGATGTTCATACGGATATCATTGAAAAGGGACTGAATGAGGATGTTGTGCGATTGATATCTGCCAAGAAAGGGGAACCGGAATGGTTGCTGGAGTTCCGATTGAAGGCGTATCGTCATTGGTTGACAATGGAAATGCCGACATGGGCTCATTTGAACATTCCTGAGATTGATTATCAGGCTATTTCATACTATGCCGATCCGACCACCAAGAAGAAAGATGGTCCGAAAAGTCTGGATGAAGTGGATCCTGAGCTGTTGAAGACATTCAACAAACTGGGTATTCCTTTGGAAGAACAGATGGCGTTGAGTGGTATGGCGGTTGATGCGGTAATGGACTCTGTTTCTGTAAAGACCACCTTTAAGGAAACATTGATGGAGAAGGGAATCATCTTCTGTTCTATCAGTGAGGCGGTCCGTGAGCATCCCGATTTGGTGAAGAAATACTTGGGCTCGGTTGTAGGTTATCGTGATAACTTCTTTGCGGCTCTCAACTCAGCCGTATTCAGCGACGGTTCGTTCGTCTATATTCCGAAAGGAGTGCGTTGTCCGATGGAATTGTCAACTTACTTCCGTATCAATGCTGCCAATACAGGGCAGTTCGAACGTACATTGATCGTGGCCGATGACGACAGTTATGTATCTTATCTCGAAGGTTGTACGGCTCCGATGCGTGATGAAAATCAGTTGCACGCCGCTATCGTGGAAATCGTGGTGATGGACCGTGCCGAAGTGAAATACTCTACCGTTCAGAATTGGTATCCGGGTGATGCCGAGGGCAAGGGTGGTGTATACAACTTTGTGACGAAGCGTGGTAACTGTAAGGGTGTCGACAGCAAGCTGTCGTGGACTCAGGTAGAAACCGGTTCGGCTATTACCTGGAAGTATCCTAGCTGTATCCTGACCGGCGATAATTCGACTGCCGAATTCTATTCTGTAGCCGTAACCAACAATTATCAGCAGGCAGATACAGGTACCAAGATGATACATATCGGCAAGAATACCCGTTCTACCATCGTAAGCAAGGGTATCAGTGCCGGCAAGAGCCAGAACTCGTACCGTGGTCTGGTGCGTGTGGCTGAAAGAGCCGAAAACGCCCGCAACTATAGCCAGTGCGATTCTCTGCTGTTGGGAAGCCAGTGCGGAGCACATACGTTCCCATACATGGATATCCACAACGAAACAGCAGTAGTGGAACACGAGGCTACTACTTCAAAAATCTCCGAAGACCAGATTTTCTATTGCAACCAGCGCGGTATCTCAACCGAAGATGCTGTAGGACTGATTGTGAACGGTTATGCGAAAGAGGTGTTGAACAAGTTGCCGATGGAGTTTGCTGTGGAGGCACAGAAACTTTTGTCGGTTTCTCTGGAAGGTAGTGTAGGATAATTTAGTAAGTTAAAACGGAAATCAGTTGCAGCGTTTTGCTCCTGATGATTAATACAAGATTTGTATGTTAGAAATTAAAGATTTGCATGCCACCATTAATGGCAAAGAGATATTGAAGGGGATTAACCTGACTATAAAATCGGGTGAGGTTCATGCTATCATGGGTCCGAACGGTTCCGGTAAGAGTACATTGAGTAATGTGTTGGTGGGTCACCCGGCTTATGAAGTGACTAAAGGTTCGGTAACTTTCGACGGCAAGGACTTGTTGGCCATGAGTCCCGAAGACCGCAGCCACGAAGGTCTGTTCCTGTCGTTCCAATATCCGGTAGAAATCCCGGGTGTAAGCATGGTGAACTTTATGCGCGCTGCTGTGAATGAACAACGCAAATACAAAGGTCTGCCGGCTTTGACAGCCAGTGAATTCCTGAAACTGATGCGTCAGAAACGTGAGATCGTGGAACTCGACAGCAAGTTGGCCAACCGTTCAGTAAACGAAGGTTTCTCGGGCGGTGAAAAGAAGCGTAACGAGATTTTCCAGATGGCTATGCTGGAACCGAAGTTGAGCATCCTCGATGAAACAGACTCAGGTTTGGATATCGATGCGCTCCGTATCGTTGCCGAAGGTGTCAACAAACTGAAAACTCCGGAAACCAGCTGCATTGTTATCACTCACTATCAGCGTCTGTTGGATTACATCAAGCCGGATATTGTGCATGTATTGTACAAGGGACGTATCGTGAAGACTGCCGGTCCGGAACTGGCACTCGAACTGGAAGAAAAAGGTTACGACTGGATTAAGAAAGAATTAGGAGAATAAGCATGAAAGCAGAACAGCAATATATTGACCTTTTCACGCAGTATGAGGCGATGGTTTGCCAGCATAGTGCTGAGGTGCTGAATGCTCCCCGTGCACAGGCGTTCGCTCATTTCGAACAGTTGGGATTCCCGACCCGTAAGCTTGAAAAGTACAAGTATACTGACGTGAGCAAGTTCTTTGCTCCGGATTATGGATTGAACCTCAACCGCCTGGCGATTCCAGTCAATCCATACGAGGTATTTAAATGTGATATTCCGAACATGAGTACATCGCTTTACTTTGTGGTAAACGATGCTTTCTATACAAAGGAACAACCGACCGGTCATTTGCCTGAAGGTGTTATCTTCGGTAGTTTGAAGGAGATGGCCGAGAAGAATCCTGAATTCGTGAAAAATTATTATGGGAAGTTGGCCGATTCTTCTAAGGATGGTGTGGTGGCTTTCAATACGATGTTTGCCCAGGACGGCGTATTCATGTATGTTCCAAAGAATGTAGTGATTGAAAAGCCTATTCAGTTGGTGAACATCCTTCGTGCTGATGTCAACTTCATGGTAAACCGCCGTATCGTCATCGTGATGGAAGACGGAGCCCAGGCAAAACTTCTGGTCTGTGACCATGCAATGGACAATGTGAACTTCCTTTCCACTCAGGTTATCGAAGTGTTCGTTGGGGAGAATGCTGTATTCGACCTTTATGAACTCGAAGAAACGCACAACAGTACGGTGCGTTTCAACTACCTGTTTGTGAATCAGGAAGCCAATAGCAATGTGTTGTTGAACGGCATGACATTGCATAACGGTACGACCCGCAACACTACTGAAGTGACTTTGAACGGACGTGGCGCTGAAATCAACCTTTGCGGTATGGCTATTGCCGACCGTGAGGAACAGGTGGACAACCACACGTTTATCGACCATAAGGTATCCGATTGTACAAGCAACGAGCTTTTCAAGTATGTGCTTGACGATCAGGCTGTAGGTGCTTTTGCCGGCAAGGTATTAGTACGTGAAGGAGCGCAACACACCAACTCGCAGCAGACCAACCGCAATATCTGTGCAACCCGCGATGCACGTATGTATACCCAGCCGCAGCTTGAAATTTATGCCGACGACGTGAAGTGTTCGCACGGAGCAACTGTCGGACAGCTCGATGAAAACGCCTTGTTCTACATGCAGCAGCGCGGTATCAGCCTGAAAGAAGCCCGTCTGTTGCTGATGTTCGCATTCGTCAACGAAGTCATCGACCATATCCGCATGGATGCGTTGAAAGAACGTCTGCACCTGCTGGTTGAAAAACGTTTCCGTGGCGAACTCAACAAGTGCCAGGGATGCGCTATTTGTAAGTAATCTCATCGGATTTCATATCCGAAACTCTATATTGCAGAGCCATAGATATTTAGGATTTTATTTCTGGATTTCTATGGCTTTGCAGTTTCTCAGTCGGAATCCTTTTACCTTTTGCGTTTATTTGCCAAAAATAGATTAAACGGCTTTGGGAAATCACACACCTTTCGCTATTTTTGTGAAACATTCAATTGAATCAAAGACATGTACGATATACAAAAGATACGGGAAGATTTTCCGATATTGTCTCGGAAAGTGTATAATAAACCATTGATTTACCTTGATAACGGTGCCACTACACAGAAACCGCGTTGTGTTGTCGAATCCATTACCGATGAATACTATTCGGTAAATGCCAACGTGCATCGTGGTGTGCACTTCCTTTCGCAACAGGCTACCAATCTTCACGAGGCATCCCGTGAAACGGTGCGCAAGTTCATCAACGCACGCAGCACTTCCGAGATTGTGTTTACCCGTGGTACTACTGAAAGTATCAATCTGGTAGCAGCTACTTTTGTCGACAGTCAGATGAAGGAAGGTGATGAAGTGATTGTTTCTGTTATGGAACATCACAGCAACATTGTTTCCTGGCAGTTGCAGGCGGCACGAAAAGGGATTGTATTAAAAGTGATTCCGATGAATGACCGTGGCGAACTCTTGCTCGACGAGTACGAGAAACTTTTCTCTCCACGTACGAAAATCGTTTCGGTCGCTCATGTATCAAATGTATTGGGTACAATCAATCCGGCGAAGAAACTGGTCGAGATAGCGCATGCTCATAATGTGCCTATTCTGATAGACGGAGCACAAAGTATTCCACACATGAAAGTGGATGTGCAGGATCTGGATGCAGATTTCTTTGTTTTCAGCGGGCATAAGGTTTATGGTCCTACAGGAGTGGGTGTGCTTTATGGAAAGGAGGAATGGCTTGATAAATTGCCTCCTTATCAGGGCGGTGGCGAGATGATTCAGAATGTAAGTTTCGAGAAGACCACGTTCAATGTGCTCCCGTTCAAGTTCGAGGCTGGGACTCCCGATTATATTGGTACCACAGCTCTGGCTAAGGCGCTGGATTATGTTTCGGCCATCGGAATGGACAACATTTCCGCTTATGAACATGAACTGACTGTTTATGCCATGCAACGCTTGAAAGAAATTCCGGGTATGCGTATCTTTGGTGAAGCGGAACAGAAGGGAGGAGTCATTTCCTTTTTGGTCGGTAATATCCATCATTTCGATATGGGAACCTTGCTTGATCGTTTGGGCATTGCTGTTCGTACCGGTCATCATTGTGCCGAGCCGTTGATGCATCGTTTAGGAATTGAAGGAACAGTTCGTGCTTCATTTGGTCTGTATAATACCAAAGAAGAAGTGGATGCACTTGTTGCCGGTATAGAACGTGTGGCAACAATGTTCGGGTGAAGTATAAATATATAGGTGTTAATCATTTAAATTGAAACGATTATGAAGAAAGTTTTATTTTTGGCAGCCATGTTCGTGGCATCGTTGAGCTTTAATGCTGTAAATGCACAGGTATTTGCTCAAGAACCGGTCAAGACTGAAAATTGCTGCAAGAAAGATAAGGACTGTAATAAGAAGAAATGCGACAAGCATGCTTGTCCGGCTCAGAAAGATTGTGATAAGAAGTGTAACGGAATTCCGGCCTGCGAAAAGAAGGCAGATTGCAAGAGAACTTGTGATAAGAAAAGTAAAGATTGTCAGAAGAAGGAATGTTGTCCGAATTCAGGCAAGACTTGCAACAAAACTAAATAATCCGATTATATCGTATGAAAAGAGGATGTATCTGTTGAAAGATGCATCCTCTTTTGTTTATGATTACATGGATTTGTATTTTCCTATCGAAACTTTGTGCTTTAGAGCATACAGAAGAATGTTACAAGAAACAAAACGCAGAAATCGGTCATGAATCCGTGGAAGATGGATACTACTGCCCATTGTTGTCCGATAGTCTGTGTAATGATAGGTAAAGTGGTATCGGCTGTGGTCGCTCCTCCTGATGATATCGGTGCTAATGTACCGAACCAACGTACCAGTAAAGGTGTGAAAAGGAGGGTAACAATCTCGCGGAATATATTCGACAAAAGTGCTACTGTCCCCAGTTCGGCACCTTTGTATTCGGTAATGAAGATACTCGATAGTGAATAATATCCCAAACCGGAACCGACGGCCAAACAATCCGTAATACTCCGATGTGGAA
The DNA here is from genome assembly GCA_944321335.1 of uncultured Phocaeicola sp. Classification (GTDB taxonomy): domain Bacteria; phylum Bacteroidota; class Bacteroidia; order Bacteroidales; family Bacteroidaceae; genus Phocaeicola. Next base: position 27,265 of record CALUKX010000003.1, read on the forward strand.
GGAATAGGCTTGCAGCCAATGCACCCGACAATGTGCCAAGGATAGTTGCTATGGGCAGGAAGATCAGTTTGGGGTTCAGGGTCCGGAAAGTCCTCAGTGTTTGCGGATCGTTCCCGATGCTGAATCCTACACAGAACATTAGTGTACAGAGTGCATAGAAACTGATTTCACTGTGTTGCATGGACTCCGGTAACAGATGGAAGAGTCCGCAAAGGATTCCAAGGCAGAAAAAACCGACGATTATCAGACTTCCTTTCATGATTCCTTCTTTTTAGTGATGATTTTCCAAAGTCCCCAGGCAAAGATACAGCTGCCCAATACGCAGATTATGGTTATCAGTGCCGCTTCTACTCCCAATGTGCCTATTCCCTCGATAATCCGACGATTACTTCCCACTTCGATTCCTAGTAGGAACAACAGTAGCCAGATCAATCCCATGATAAGATTATTAGTTCCGGGAACCCTCCATTTCCTTAACAGGAATCCAAGTCCCATTCCTATAAACATGATAGTGATGACTGTAAACATGACGTGTTGTGGGTGTTTGTTTTTATTTTAAGTAAATCTGTCGGTTATGCAAAGATACCTTATTTATAAATTATAAACAAGTATCGTAAATATCTTCTTGATAACTTCAACCCGATTCGTAAGGCTATCCGGTAAAAGTGTAGTAACTTTGCAACTCGTAACGTGAAAAATATGTTGTTGCCTTATTTACATAATGAACTAATTGAAGCGGGATGTGATGAGGCCGGACGCGGATGTCTGGCCGGTTCTGTCTATGCTGCGGCGGTCATTTTGCCTGTCGATTATAGGAATGAAATGCTGAACGACTCAAAGAAGCTTACAGAACATCAGCGTTATGCCTTGCGTGAAGTAATCGAAAAGGATGCGTTGGCTTGGGCGGTAGGGGTGGTAACTCCTGAGGAAATCGATAAGATTAATATCCTGAATGCCTCCTTCCTGGCTATGCATCGGGCTATCGACCAGCTGAAAATCCGTCCGCAACATCTGCTGATTGACGGAAACCGGTTCAATAAGTATCAGGATATACCCCATACAACAGTAGTAAAAGGCGATGGTAAGTATCTGTCAATAGCGGCAGCTTCCATCCTTGCCAAAACATATCGCGATGATTACATGAATAAGTTGGCCGAAGAATATCCGATGTACGACTGGAAAAGCAACAAGGGCTATCCGACAAAGAAACATCGGACTGCAATAGCCCAATATGGAGTTTCTCCTTATCATCGTATGACTTACAATTTGTTGGGTGACGGACAACTTTCCTTTGATTTCTGATAATTACCGCATTATCCCGATAAAGGAACGGCCTGTTGATAATTCGCAAAAGTTATCAACAGGCTGTTTATATCTTTGTGGAAATCTTATCAGTTGCGCCTAATCTTCTTATAATAAGGCATTGGTGAAGTCAGACCGAAATTGGCAGGGTGTGTGAATATGATTTTTACGGCCATAATCCGGTAGATATATCGGTTGGTTTCCTCTACTAGTTCCAGATCAATGGCATCTTCCACTTTCTGCCGTTTCAGTTCATTGTTGATACGGTTTTGCCCAATGTTGTACGATTGCGCAACGGCGACCCAATCACCGAACTTGTCGTATGCGTCCTTCAGAAGTCGGCAAGCGGCACGTGTCGATTTTTCTATGTTTAACCTTTCATCCAGTTTCTGGTTGACAATCAGTCCGTATTCACGTGCTGTCCCTTCCATAAACTGCCATAAGCCCAATGCACCTACGGGGGAGCGTGCAGACGGGTTCATCCCGCTTTCAACAACCATCAGATATTTAAAGTCGTCGGGGACATTTTCTTCCCAAAGTATATGCTCAACAAACGGGAAGAAAAATTCAGAACGTTGGAGCAGAGCAGAGGAAACACGCCTCAAGGCAATCAGTTCCCTGCGTAGCTTTCGTTGGCGGTAAGCCGGGTCCAGGTTGACTTCCTGGCCGCAGAAACGCAGGACATTGGGTGAAAGCAGACTGTCATTGATTTCAATCTCTTGAACGCTGTCTTCCGAAATCCCTCGATATTCAGCATCTGTCAGAGAGGGTAATGGTAGTCTGTCAGGACCTTCCTGTGCCTGTGCCGGAAAGAAGAGAATCTGAAAAGTGATTACTGCCCATATGGCAATTATTGTTTTCATTTCTGTACTCTTTATTCAATGTTACAAAGATATATCCTTTTGATGTTGGATAGCTTACTTTTACGTAAATTCTTTTTGTCGTCCGATGATCATGGTACGAATCAATGACTTCAACTATAAAAATAGTGAAAAGATGCATTAAATGAGGGATATTTTGTAATTTTGCGTGTCCTAAAACATAAAATGGAAATTTAACTTTTAAACAAAATACTATTATGGCTAAGAAAGCTCTTTTGATGATTTTGGATGGTTGGGGTTGTGGCGACCATCAGAAAGACGATGTAATCTTCAATACTCCGACTCCTTATTGGGACAGTCTGTTGGCTAACTATCCGCACTCTCAGTTGCAGGCAAGTGGCGAAAACGTTGGTTTGCCTGACGGACAGATGGGTAACTCTGAAGTAGGTCACCTGAATATCGGTGCCGGCCGTATCGTTTACCAGGACTTGGTTAAGATTAACCGTGCTTGTGCCGACAACAGCATCATGCAGAATCCTGAAATCGTTTCTGCATTCTCTTATGCAAAGGAACATGGCAAGAACATCCATTTCATGGGTCTGACTTCCAACGGTGGTGTTCACTCATCTTTGGACCACCTGTTCAAGTTGTGTGATATTGCTAAGGAATATGGTCTGGAAAATACATTCATCCACTGTTTCATGGATGGCCGTGATACTGACCCGAAGAGCGGTAAGGGCTTCATCGCCGAACTGACTGACCACTGCGCAAAATCTGCAGGTAAGATTGCTTCTATCGTAGGCCGTTTCTATGCAATGGACCGCGACAAACGCTGGAACCGTGTGAAAGAAGCATACGACTTGTTGGTCAACGGTGTAGGAAAGAAAGCTACAGACATGGTTCAGGCTATGCAGGAATCATACGACGAAGGTGTTACCGACGAATTCATCAAACCGATTTCTAATGCTAACTTCGATGGTACAATCAAAGAAGGCGATGTGGTTATCTTCTTCAACTACCGTAACGACCGTGCGAAAGAGTTGACTATCGTATTGACTCAGCAGGATATGCCGGAAGAAGGTATGCACACTATCCCGGGCTTGCAGTACTACTGTATGACTCCGTACGATGCATCATTTACCGGTGTTCATATCTTGTTCCCGAAAGAAAACGTTCAGAATACTTTGGGCGAATACTTGGCAAGCAACGGCAAGACTCAGCTGCACATTGCTGAAACAGAAAAATATGCTCACGTGACATTCTTCTTCAACGGTGGCCGTGAAACTCCGTACGACAACGAAGACCGTATCCTGGTTCCTTCTCCGAAGGTTGCTACATACGACTTGAAGCCGGAAATGAGTGCTTACGAAGTAAAAGACAAGTTGGTTGAAGCTATCAACACTCAGAAATATGATTTCATCGTTGTAAACTATGCTAACGGTGATATGGTAGGCCACACCGGTATCTACGAAGCAATCGAAAAGGCTGTTGTAGCTATTGACAACTGTGTGAAAGATACTGTAGAAGCTGCCAAGGCTAACGGTTATGAAGTAATCATCATCGCCGACCACGGTAATGCTGACCACGCTTTGAACGAAGATGGTACTCCGAACACTGCTCACTCATTGAATCCTGTTCCATTCGTATATGTAACAGAAAACAAGGATGCAAAAGTTGAAAACGGTGTATTGGCAGACGTTGCTCCTTCTATCCTCCACATTCTGGGCATGCCGCAACCGGCAGACATGACAGGTAAGGATTTGATCAAGTAAATTCCCTTACAGAAACAATGATAAACGAAAGGGACCTGTTAAGGTCCCTTTTTTCATATTTCCATCATATTCCGCAAGTGTGATAATTTCTGTAAATTAATGTTTTGTTATTAGTTGAATTATGATTCAGATAGATGATGTAGTAGTAAGCTTGGATGTTCTGCGCGAAAAATTTGTGTGCAATCTCGATGCCTGTAAAGGTGAATGTTGCATCGAAGGTGATGCAGGAGCTCCGGTGGAACTGGATGAGGTTGAGAAGCTTGAAGAAGTACTTCCGGTTATTTGGGATGAACTTTCGCCCGAGGCTTGTGCGGTTATCGACAAACAGGGGGTGGTATATACGGATGAAGAAGGTGATCTGGTTACTTCCATCGTAAACGGAAAGGACTGTGTATTTACCTGTTACGATGAGAAAGGATACTGCTACTGTGCCATTGAAAAAGCTTACCGGGAAGGCCGTTGCGATTTCTATAAACCTGTATCCTGCCATCTGTATCCTATTCGTGTGGGTGATTACGGACCCTATAAGGCTGTCAACTATCATCGTTGGGATGTGTGTAAGGCTGCAGTATTGTTGGGACAAAAGGAGAATGTTCCGGTATATAAGTTTCTCAAGGAACCTCTTGTGCGTAAGTTCGGAGAAGATTGGTATAAGGAATTGGAGAACGTGGCCGAAGAACTCCGCAAGCAGAACTATATTTGAGTTAAGAATTGAGGCGTGGACCTTTCCCGAATTTTAAAGGGGGATGATTTTATCAGGAGGGAAGGGGAGTTAAAGAGTTGAAGAAGTGAAGCCGATAGTGCAACTGATATTACTCCTCTACTTTTGACGTGTTGTTCGGGACAGCGGAAAAGCTTTCCACAAACACCTTGTAACTCTTTTAAGAGCAACTCTTTGTAAACCCTCCCCATAAAATCTCCAAGTTTCCTTCAAATCCTTATTTCTTCCTGATCCTTACCGTCTTTACTCCGCGCAGGTAGTATTTTACGGTAGCACCGGCATCACGTATGGTATTGTTACTCAAACTGAAGGTTGATTTAGCTTCATTGCAGAGGTAACGTTCTCCGCTGTAACGATAAAAAGCTATGAGGCCGTTGTCGGTGAGAAACTCATTGAGTGATTCAAGGGTGTCGTAGAATTGGTTGCGAAATTCTTTGGCTTCTTCTGTCGTGAAGGTACGCCATCCGCTAATATCATCCGGAGCATAATCTGCTAGTGTAGCTAAGGCTTCCGAAGCTTTCAGTATCCATTGTTCGGGGCTGATCAGTATAGCTTCTATCTCCGTTTCCGATATCTGGATTGTTTTCCATACATAGAAACCTCCCCATATCGTGTCGGCTGTAGGTAGTTGGTTGACGTAGAAGGTATCACTTCCTGGCTCTCCTCCTGTAGAAGTATTTCCTGAATCCGTTTCGCCGCCGATACCGAATTCAACATCGATAACAGGTTTCCAATCGGTTGTCTCGAATTCCCCACTTAATATGAATCCATTTTCTTCATTGTATTCGGCTGTGAACTGATAGGGGCGGTTTGGCTCCAACGGTTGGTTGTAGGTGTAGGAGTAGGTCTTGCTTTCTCCCGCACGACTTATGTTGATGCTGAAATACGTCTTGCTGTTTTGTGAGGGGAAGATAAAGTAGGGGCCTGCTTCCCAAAGTCCTTCCGCTTTTTCGCAAGGTATCATACAATTGGTATTGTCAATGCTATAGCTGCCGGTAAGGCTTATACCGCTGCTGATCGGTGAAACGGTTACTTCCACCTTTGTGGCATCATCAGGTATGTTGCTGAACCGGAAATAAATGGACGACATTGCATTTTCCAGGTATACGGTAACTTTAGTATCATTATCTAGATTGATGGTACTGTTACCGTGGATGAGGGAGCTTTCTGCATAATAAGGAGATGCGAGCTGGATAAGGCTTTCGGCTGTTATTCGCTGTGGGAAGATATAGGCCTTCCTGTCCGGAGCACTGAAGGCTGTCAGCGTATATTTACCTTTTTTTAGGACCTGTTGGAAAACCGTATCGGCATCTGTTACCTCCTGTGAGCAAACCAATGAGTTTTCACTGTCGAACAAGTAAACCGATAACGGATAAGTGATACCGCCCTCAGCACGGCTTTTCACCTGCAGTGAGAGATTGCATTGTGATGGTTCAGAACCATTTTCTGTTTCTTCTAGTGTATAGCCGCTGCAAGCCGTAATCCATGCAGCAGTCAGCAAAATCATTGTTAATGTGATAACCTTTTTCATCTTTTTCGTTTTTATTATCCCAAACGCAGTTTTTTACGTTTGTATATTGATGAATTGTTAAAAAAGATGAAATAACAGGTTCGGATAAGGAGTTAAAGGAAGCGATAACTCCCTCTAACTCCTTTAACTCATAAAAACAATGGAAGATGAGCTTTCAATTCTTGAGCAGGAATACAACTGATGAATACTTGCCTAACTTCAAATTCATTGTATCTCCTTCGGTTTTCTCTTCCACTGTGCCTTGTACGGCCACAGCCTTGTCAATCTTGTCGGTCAGGTTGATGGTCATGTCATTGCCGAAATTGTGGATTACCAGCATTTGCTGGTTGTCTTTAGTCATATACCACGCAGCAATGCCGTTTGCGCTTGAGTTCTGATCATTGTATACAGGATGTTTGCTCATAGTTCCTTCAGCCAACGCAGGATAAGTGTTGCGTACTTGTGCAAAGTTGCGGTAGGTGCTCAACAGCGAGTTGGCATCATTCTGCTGGTCGGCTACGCTCTTAATGCTGGTCTGTACTGTCGCATCGATGTTCTTGGTATACGACGTGGTAGTATTGTCGCCCCAAAGCATCGGGCTACGCACATATTCGTCGCCTTTCTGCTTAGTTCCGTAAATACCCAGTTCTTCACCGTAATAAATGTATGGATGTCCTCCAGAAGTCAGCAATACTGCCGCAGCAAGCTTACATTTGGCATCCGATTTACCGAGTTTCGAAGCGGTACGATCTTCATCGTGATTACTAAGCTTGGTGGCTTCGATGTAATCGGAACGGTATCCGGCATATTCCTGTTGGTATCCCATGATATCTTTGGCAAAATAGCGTCCGGTACTATTGTTGATAGCGTATTCCAGACGATACCAGAACGAGAAGTCGAACAGGGCAGGCAGACCTTTGTAGTAAGGTGCCACTTCATTGTGTTCCGACAGCACTTCACCTACCATGTAGAAGTCATCTTTTCCACCTTTCTGTTTGTAGTATGCATCCATATCATCGTAGAACATCTTCAGGAAACGAGGGTTTTCATCCGATGTGGCACTGTGATAGATGTGTTTTACTGCATCCAGACGGAATCCGTCTATCCCACGATCGATCCATCCCTTGGCAGCTGCAGATATCTCCTTGTAGGCTCCCGATTCGCCGGCCTGGTCTATCGGACCGTAGTTCAAATCAGCAAACCAGTCGGTATAGAAATGAGAATGGTAATACCAAAGCTCCATCGAATCGAAGAGGATATTTGCGGCAGTCTGGCTGTTCAGTGTAAACGGCTTGTCAAGCTCAAGTTTGGTTGATGTAGAAGGAGCTCCCCATTTTGTTCCGTTGTCCCAAGTCGTATTGCTGGTACGTATCAGAAATCCCCAGTTCGATGCGAAATCGACGGTCAGTTCATAGATGTTATTACCTTTGTCATAGAACTTTTTACAAAGGTCATCTCCATAATAAAGGTACTTTGCACCAGTGGTACTCTTGTCGGGGTTGTCTACATCCGGAGTTTCGGCTTTGGAAACTGTAACGGTAGGACGTGATGAATTACTCCAGTCGAGTGTGAATTTATATACACCGGTTACTTCTTCTGTTGTGGATGTTGTAAACCATTCTCCGGCATTATATCCGGCAGCACCTTCCTTGTCGATCATCGCAATCTTATGATTGATGATGTCCGATTGCGGGTCTTGCGAGAAGATATAATAGTCGCGATATGGGCTGTCTACAGATCCGCTTGCACTCTGGAACCACGGGTGATCCTTACTGGTGTGGTTCATCACATAGTCGAGATAAATCTTGATACCTCTGTTGTGTGCTTCGGTTACCAACTTGTCGAAGTCGGACATTGTACCATATTGTTTGTTGATGGCTGTGTAGTCAGTCACATCGTATCCGTGGTATGATGATGCCGGATGGATAGGAGAGAGCCAGATGGCCGAAACACCCAAATTGTCGAGGTAATCGAGTTTCGAGATTACACCTTGCAGGTCGCCCCATGAATCACCGTCGCTGTCGGCAAACGAATAGATCAATAATTGGTAGCTGATATCGGCACGCTTGGTCCCATCCCATGTGTCGGGAGTGGCTGTAACTGCTTTCCATGAATTATTGTCCGGAGTTGGGGTCTCTGGCTGTTCTGGTTCGGGATTTACTGGTTTGGAAGTTTCCGGACTATCGTCACTACAGGCGTTGAAACTTATGCCTATAAACAGAACAACTAATAAATAAAAGAAGGAATAACGTATTTTCATGGTTAGAGTGAATTTAATGAGTGGGTTTAATCTGAAAAGAGGCCTTCCCGAAACTGATATTAGGGATGCCTCTTTTCATTGTAATCCTAAGTATAGGGTATGCATATCTCCGCATACCCTATCAGAGTATGGTTTATTCTATAGATTTAAATACAACTTCACCTGTAATGTCGTTGAAATATACGTTATATATTCCTTCCGGTACATTGATGTTGTCACCTCCGTTTGTACATACGGCATAGGCTTTATCGGCCACATTCAGACTGGCACCCCAGTTTACATCCCAACTGTGGTTGGCACGTAATTTGGTTCCACCGGCAAGTGAAATGTTTTCGATGTACCAGTTGTGAGGAGAAGCCAGTGTCATTTCCGGATCGTCATTGCCCCAGCTGTTGAAATCACCAATCAACGAGATTGTGGCGTATTCTGTCGGTGTTTGGTTTTCAAGGCGTGTCCAAGTGTATTCCATATTTTGCATGTCAATGGTGAAGGTGTAATATTCTTCCTTTGTTGGTGCAGATATGGATTGTGCTCCGCTTTGGATCAGTTTGCCACTAGGTGAGTTATCGCCATTAATTTCACATCCGTAAGCCAAATCCCAGTCGCCGAAATCGGCAGCTTGCCAAATTTTCAGATCCCAAGCACCTCCCCATTGGGTTGTATAAGATTGTACATAGTCTGTAGTCGGATAGAACATACAGCTCATGTTTGAAACACTCCATTCTTGTATACTACCAACTATATAGTATTCTGGTGTAATGAATGGGGTTACTGTGACTTGGAATGTTGTATTGGCTGTAACGGAGATTCCGTTTACATTTACAAATCCGGTCAAGGCTGCCTCCATAGTACGGGCAACCATATCTTTCCCGTTCAAAGCAATGACAAGTTTATTAAGGTCTTTCTTTGATACCTTGCCTTCAGTATCTGTAGCCAGTTGACTTCCGCCTAGGGTAAGTGTATAGGCTGTTACTATACTACCTTCAGGGACTGTAACAGTTGGAGTAAACAATGTTACATTTTCATCTGTAACAGTTGCAATGTCTATGGCCGATGCAGGTGCTGCCGAAAGACTTACGGAGATGGCTTCTCCCGGTTCTGCCTGTTGCGGAGCGGCCCAATCGGTATAGTCATCGGTGCAGGCTACCATTGTGGTAGCCAACGCCAATATGTATATTAGATTCTTTTTCATATTCTTTGTGGTTTTAAGGTTGTCATTCTGTTGCTGTAAATGCATATGAACCGTCGATATCATTGAAGGTTACGATCCATTTGCCTGCTGTTACAGGGATGTTGTCACCATTATTTACGCCGATACCGTATGGGAATGTGTTTGAACCCCAGTTAGGTGACCATCCCGGCTGGAGGAATTTACAGGTTGTATCTCCACCTGTAGCATCTATGGTATAGCTCCAGATGTGGTTATGACCAGCCATAGAAGTTGTTATATTGACTGCATTCATTGTTTGGGTTTCCGCCCAACTATTGAAGTCGCCTGCAATGTTCATGGCTTCGTATACTGTCGGTGTAATATCGGCTGCTGTCATTGTAAGCTTATCGCTCTTGGTATCTAAGGTAAGAGTGTAATAGCCTGCAGTTGGTACAGTGATATTTCCGGAACCACCATCATTCTTTACGAATTCACCAAATGAAGAACCTTGTCCCCACTGGTCATTCCATTCACCTGGTACTCGTACCAGTTTGAATCCGTCTGGAGTGAAATAGCCGGTGAATGTCAGTTCACCCTTTCCTGTGTTCTTGTCGTAGTTGTAACCGCTGACGGTAGACATCGGATACAATGACTGACCTACAATAGAACCTGTATCTCCCCATTTACCGTCACCGATACAAGAACCGATGAGATACCACATTTCAATCGGGGCATCACTCAGTTCAATGTAATAAGGATTCACTGTAAATTTTACGGGGTTTGAATAGCAGATGTAACTATTATTGACAGATGCCATCATACGTACATAGATTTCCTGAGTGGCAGGCATGGCATCTTCAGTCCATTGGCCGATTCGTACCAGTTGGCGCGCCAAGGCTTCTGCACTTACTTCCAGCTTAGGTTGGGTAGTACTTCCTTCTACAGTCGCATAATCGGCAGTCAATGTCTCATTGCCGGCTTCGGCTGCAGCATCGGCTTCATCGGCCGATACGGTGAATGTTCCTGACAGGGAAACTTGAGCTTGGTAGTTGACTATGGCTGTATAGCCGTAATTGGGCTGTACGTAAGTGAACGGAAGTACATCCGAAGTTTTCAAGTCGACTGTCACGCCGCTGAAAGTAGGTTCATCGAGGACGAATGTGTCTGGCTGTTGGATGATTGGATTGGAATCGCGGTCATCATCGCAAGAAGTGAAGAGACACAAGCCGCCGATAAGCAGTGATGTGAATATAGATAATGTTTTCATTTCTTTTCTCTTTTTTAAGGTTATGGATTAATATCCCGGATTCTGGACAAGGTTACTATTGGCGTTCATATCATCGCTCGGGATAGCGAAGATGTTCAGGTTTGCCGAGAAGGTTGTTCCTTCTTTTACGCCACCTTTCCATTGCCATTTGTAAGAGTTATTGCCTCCGAAATAGCCGTAGCGGATCAAGTCTGTACGGCGACGTCCTTCAAAGTAGAATTCACGTGACCATTCGTCCAAAATGTCGTCCAATGTATAGGTAGAGCGGGTGGCTGCATGTGCACGATTACGGATTGCATCGATGGCATTCTTACCTTCAGCTGTAACAGTTCCTCCGTTTGCACGTGCTGTAGCTTCTGCGTAAGTCAGATAGGCTTCGGCTACACGCATCAGGAAGAAGTCCGTATCGATGAACTGTGAATTGTGTGGAGTGCCGCCGTCGGAATAGACGTTAGTAAATTTAGCAACCGAGAATCCGCTGGTAAATTCAGTCGGAGTTTCGACACTCAAAGTACGATCTACTCCATAAAATAAAGCGCGATCATCTTTAGCTGCCGTTACCATATCGGTGGTTGTGGCGTTAGGAGCTGTACCGTTTGGGAAGAACTTGTCGACCAGATCCTGACGAGCACGATTGCCTGCCCATGTCTCGGTGGTTCCAAAGTTGCCCATATCAGCCTGTATAGTACTTGCAATCAGGAAGAGTGAAGTACCCCAACTGGTTGTAGTTGTTCCATCCTGCAATAATGGAAGAATAGCTTCACAGGATGAACCGTTTTCACCATTATTACCCATGAACAGCATCTGGTAAGCGCTATATCCGTTGCTTCCGTCTGTAAAGAGGGTGTAGCCTGAATTCATTACTTTTTCTGCATATTCTGCCGCTTTACTCCATTGTGCTGTGCCTGTATAGATCTCAGCATTCAGATAGAGTCGTGACAACAACATCCACAATGCAGCCTTGTCTGCACGTCCATATCCTTCATCACCAAACTTCTTGGCTTTGGGTTCGCTCATATCAGGTTCGATTTCAAGCAGTTCTGTTTCCAACCAATTGTAGAGCTCCTGACGGGTGGTCTGTTGCGGTGCTTCTGAAGATACGGTCAGAGGGAACGGTACATTTCCCCAACAGTCCATCAGGTGATAATAATAGAGTGCACGAAGAAATCGTACTTCTGCGGTCATTGTAGCATCATAGCCGGAGGAAGTTTCCAAATAGTGATTGCAGACAGAAATTCCGAAATAGAGACGGTTATAGAAACCGTTCAGCATCGGATGGCTGGAACTCCAACTATTGTAGTTGAAGGCAGGAATACCTTCATCACCCCAGCAGCAGATTGCCTCATCGGTCGTTAGTTCGTTAGCATTGAAGAGCTGGCGGACGAAACCTGTGGTACCTCCATCCAAACGGTCGATATCACAATCGCCGTTGGCTCCGCCGTTACCTGGCATTGCCAGATTAGCATAACATTTGTTGAAAAGTCCCACTGCATCCGCAGTCATCACTGTACTCGGGTCAATAGGCGTTACATCCAAATCGCCGACGCACGAAGTGGTACCCAATGTTGCCAGACAGAGAGTTGCAACAGGGAGTATAGATTTGATATATCTGAATTTCATAATATACTATTTATTTGGTTAAAAATTAAGGTTCAAACCAACGAGGAATGAGATAGGACGTGGATAAAGATTATTATCAATTCCATATTTCATTCCATATGTATCGGGATAAGCAACTTCCGGATCAATTCCGTCGTAACCGGTAATGGTAAATACATTACTTACTGAAAAGTAGATACGACCACTTATACCGTTATAGGATGCAGTCTTAAACAGTTTGTCAAAAGAGTACCCTAATGTGATATTATCGCATTTTAGGTAAGAAGCATTCTGTACCCAGTAATCGGATAATGCGTTGTCATAAGTCTTCCATCCCATTGCTACAGAGTTAGGTAAACAATTCTGCATATATCCGTATGAACTGTCGTAACGCTTGTCGATGTTGGCGAAACCGTCAGCTGTATCATTGAATACATAATTACCGATGCTGGCACGGAGTGAGAAGCCAAAGTCCCAGTTCTTATAAGTAAGGCGTGAACTCAGGCCGGCAGTCCAAGGAGCCCACGGGCTCTTGTAGCAATAAAGGTCATCCTGATTGATCTGTCCGTCACCGTTACGATCTACATAAACTCCTTCGATTGGCATACCTTTGTCATCATAAACCTGCTGATATACATAATAAGAATATGACGGTTTTCCAACGATGTGAGCTTGGCAGTTGTTCCCTGTACCAGAAGAAATTCCACCTACAGATACATAATAACCTTCATCGTTCTTTACTAATTCGGTAATCTTGTTCTCGTTGTACGTAGCATTTGCTGTGATTTCCCAATACCAATCATTCTTTTGGATTGGACGCCAGGTCAAAGAGATTTCAACACCTTGATTTTCCAGTGAACCGATATTCGATTGTACTTGATTTCGGAAGTTGGAACCTGCCGGCACTGATACGGTATTGATAAGATCGGTTGTCTTGCGGAAATAATAGTCCACGCTACCGCTCAGTTTGTTGTTGAAGAATGCGAAATCGATACCGGCATTATAGGTTGTGGTCGTTTCCCATTTCAGGTCCTTGTTATAGGCATTTGGACGGTATAATGCTCCGTTACCTATAATAGGGTAATAGCTGTCTGGTACAGTGTTAATATTATATGATGCGAAATAGTTATAGTCACCGATACCTTCCTGTTGACCGGTTTTTCCATAACCCAAACGAAGTTTTAAATCAGTGATAGCATCCACATTTTTTAGAAATGCTTCTTCCTTAATTTTCCATCCGAACGCGAATGACGGGAAGAGTGCCCAATGGTCTTTAAATCGGGAAGAACCATCGTAACGAAGGGTTGCAGTGAAGAGGTAACGATCCATCAGCGAGTAGTTGGCACGCCCGAAGAAACTGACCAAATAGCTCTCACTTGCAGCATCTTTATAGGTATAATTGTATTTTGAACCTGCTCTAGGAACACCATTTTCATCAGTAGAAAGATTACTTTCCGGATAAATACCATAGAATTCATTGTTGGTTTCATTGTGAAAGTGCTGCCATTCATAACCTCCCATGATATCAAAATGGTGCTTGTCATTAAAATCTTTGTAGTACTGGATGTAAGCGTTGTATGAAAGGTTGTATTTGTCAATTTCTTCGTAACCGTAACGTCCGTAGTAGGTGTCACTGCCAAAACTGCTCGGTGATGTGTTCAAGGTCTGTTTACCAGTAGAGAAATCACCTCCGAAGTTCATGTGAATACGTAAGTCTTCCAGTCCATGTACCTTATAATCCACTTCCACATTGCCGACGAAAGATTTTGATTTGGCGCGTTCGTCCTGCATGTTGAGCAAGGATACTGGATTGCCTACCGCATTTCGTTCGGAAGTATATGCCCAGTTCGGGTCATTCAGTTCTGAACCGTTCTTTACCCATTGGAAATAACCGCCAAAGTTACTGAACTTCGGATCATCGGAGAATACATCTTGTGTCGGGTCCATGCGGACTGCTGCACTGATGGCTCCAGTATTTGCATAACGTGTCTTTGCAATCATACCTTTACCGCTGATATTGAAAGTCAGATGATCATCCAAGAATTTTGGATTGAGGTTTAAACCTACAGTGTAGCGTTCGAAGTTGGAAGTCTTCAAAACACCGTCTTGATTGGTATAACCCAATGACAAACGGTAAGGCATATTCTTCAGACCGCCGGTTATAGTTACATTATGATCGTGACTGATGGCTGTCTGATAAATCTGGTCCTGCCAGTCGGTATTGTTGTATAGGTAACGGCCGTCTTCTGTCATCAGATAATTACCATCGGCATCAGTACGTTTTTTGATAAGATTCCATGCATCACTACCTACGCCATAATAGTTCTCAACGAATTCACCGTATGCTTGTCCGTCAAGTACATCAAGTGTTTTGTGTACTTTACTAATAGAGATATTACCACTATACGATACTTTCGGAGCTTGGGCTGCCGAACCTTTCTTGGTAGTGATGATGATGACACCGTTAGAACCACGTGAACCGTAGATTGCTGTAGCGGATGCATCCTTCAATACGGTAAACGTTTCGATATCGGCAGGGTTAACCATAGATAAGGCATTCGACAAACCTTTTACACCATTGTTGTCCATTGCCAGACCATCGATCACTATCAACGGATCGTTTGACGCATTCAGTGATGAACCACCACGGATACGGATGCTGGCACCTGCACCCGGAGCACCACTTGAAGAGGTTACGTTTACACCAGCAATTTTACCCTGCATCATATCCTGAGCGTTGGTAACCAAACCACGGTTCTTTTCATCCGGCTTCATGGCTGTAACCGAACCGGTAAGGTCGTTCTTACGTGCTACACCGTAACCGATGACTACAACGTCTTCCAACACTTCCGAGTCGTCTTCCAGTACGACATTCAATGTCGGAGCGGCTGCCAGTTCCTGGGTCTTGTAGCCGATGAATGAGATAACGATGATATCGCCTTTATTGGCTTGAAGAGTAAAGTTACCGTCGAAGTCGGTAATGGTACCATTTGTGGTGCCTTTCACCACGATATTGGCGCCTATTACGCCTTCCCCTGCTTTGTCTTTTACGTTACCCTTTACTGTGAGGGCCTGCGCAAAAGCTTGGACTGAAATAAGCATTCCTGCCAACCATAATAGGAGGAACTTGCTTGTTCTTTTCATAAAACTGTTTGCATTCATATTATTAAATTTGAAGTTAGTATCCAATAAAAAATACCTATTGAAAACTTCTTTTTTCTGCATTACCCTTTTTGCTATGAAATCTATATGAAATACCTATTGAAAACTACTACTAATTAACCTTATCTTAACCTGTTATGTTATTTCCTGATTTCTTTTAGGCTGATGGCATATCCGCCGCCGATAGCCGCCTTCAGTTTCAGACGGGTCTTGCTTGTCACGGTTTTTCGTGTGATGGTATAGGCCTGCGGGTTCTTGTCCCAGCTGGCATCTTTTGCATCGGTATAGATTACTGCCTCGTATTTCTTTCCTGGAGTAAGGAAGTCGAGTCGGAGGTCGGAGGAGTGTCCGTTGTATCCGGCTGTACAACCTACGTACCAGTCGTCGGTTCCTTTTGCACGGCGTGCAATGGTGATGTATTCACCCGGTTCGGCTTCGAGGTATCGGCTTTCGTCCCAGTCGATGGCTACATCCTTGATGAACTGGAAGGCATCCATGAAACGCTCGTAGTTTTCTGGGATGTCGGCTGCCATCTGCAACGGACTGTACATTGTTACGTAAAGTGCCAACTGACGTGCTAAGGTTGTACGTGCACGTGATGAGTTGGTGGGGTTCATCTTGCTGCAGTCTGTTTCGAAGATTCCCGGAGTGTAGTCCATCGGACCGCCTACAAGACGGGTGAACGGCAGGATGGTAGTGTGGTTGACATTGTTGCCACCGAATGACTCATATTCTGTTCCGCGGGCCGATTCGTTACCGATCAGGTTCGGATAAGTACGGCACAAGCCGGTAGGACGTACAGCTTCGTGAGCATTGACCATAATCTTGTAGTCGGCTGCTTTGGTTACTGCATACAGATAGTGGTTTACCATCCATTGTCCGTAGTGATGTTCACCGCGCGGAATGATATCGCCTACATAACCGCTCTTCACTGAGTTGTATCCGTTGTCGACCATAAACTTGTATGCCTGATCCATGTGCCGTTCGTAGTTGCGTACCGACGATGATGTTTCGTGGTGCATCATCATCTTGATTCCCTTGCTGGCAGCATAGCGGTGGATTTCCTGTACGTCGAAATCGGGATATGGAGTGACGAAATCGAATACATAGTCCTTGCTCTTGCCGAACCAGTCTTCCCAACCTTCGTTCCATCCTTCTACCAATACGGCATCGAAACCATGTTCGGCTGCGAAGTCAATGTAGCGCTTCACGTTGGCAGTATTGGCCGAGTGGATACCGTTTGGCTTGGTTTTGCTGTAGTCGGTTTCACCCAGTTTCACGCTCGAAAGTTCGTTGGTGTAGGCCCAACTTCCTTTTCCGGTAATCATATCCCACCATACGCCGACGTATTTCACCGGTTTAATCCATGAGGTGTCGGTGTATTTGCATGGGTCGTTCAAATTTAGAGTGATGCGTGATGCCAGAATGTTACGTGCATCGTCGCTTACAATGATGGTACGCCAAGGAGAGTGGCAAGGAGTCTGCATGTATCCTTTGTCGCCTTTGGCATCCGGAGTCAGCCAGGATTCGAAAATCATGTTCTTGTCGTCCAGATTCAGATGCATGCATGAGTAATCTACCAAGGCTGCTTCGTGCAGGTTGATGTAAAGTCCGTCGTCGGTCTTCATCATCAGTGCTGTCTGTACGCCGGTAGGTGAGAATACGGTCTGCGATGAGTTGGGTGTTACAGCCTTCTTCATCAGGCCACGGATTTCTGAGAGGCGCGATGTGGTATAATCGTATTCCTGTGTGTCGTAGTCGCCCGGAATCCAATATGCTGTATGGTCGCCTGCCATAGCAAACTGTGAATGTTCTTCCTTGATGACGAAATAGTTGAGATTTGCCTGCTGTGGAAATTCGTAACGGAATCCAAGACCGTCGTCGAACAGGCGGAAACGGATCAGGATGTGACGCTTGTTTTCCGGCTGGTTCAAGGTTACGGCCAATTCATTATAATGGTTACGGATTTTGCTTTCTTCTCCCCATACAGGTGTCCAGGTCTCATCGAAACTGTCGGTCGCTGTATTTTCGATGGTGAAGCCTGTCATCAGATTGGTCTTGGCATCAAGGTGGTCCTTGTCTTTCCTTTCGGTTGCCTCAAAATCAACCTGCTTGTCGGCATTTTCTTTTTTCAGTTCCAGGCCGAGAGTGCTTGGTTTGATTACTACCTTGTTTTTATAGTAAAGTTCGTAAACCGGTGCACCTTGTCCGTTCAGACTGAAATTCATCACAAGATTTCCGTCAGGAGAAGTAAGTTTCTGCGCACTGGCTGCCAGCGCAAAACAGAATGTCGCTGCGAATAAGATGTTTTTTTTCAAGTTCATGGTTCTCATAATATTGTTAGGGTTTGCCTGCTCATTGCTGAGCTGTATTGCAAATGTAATTATGCTTTATATACATTATTTAAATTCGAATAAAAATATAAATATGGATAAAAGATAATTATTTGATTAATAGTTTGCTAGGTTGTTAATTCCCCTTTGAAAATATAAATGGATTAGAACGTCAGAACAAGCGTTTCACGTTCCTTCAACGGCAGATTGTCTGTTAAAGTTATCGTATTTCCGGTCAAGATGTCGGTAGCCGTTGCCTTTGGCAATATTTCCTTGTAGGGAGCTAACGGCAGATTCTGTTCGCTGTCTGTTCCGTTCATGATAACTACAACCGATCGGTCCTGATAACGTCTTTCATATACGTAGGTTCCGTTGCTGATAGAGAAATGTTTCAGGCTTCCTTTGCCTATTACATCGTTCCCTTTTCTCCATTGAAGCAATTTCTTGATATAATCGAATGCCTCATTTTGTAAGTCGGTACGGCCGTTACGGGTAAAACAATCGGTTTTGTCGCCTTCCCAACCACCTGGAAAATCCCGACGAAGCGTTCCGTCACCATCTGCCTTGTCGGCCGCCATGAGGATTTCAGTTCCGTAATATATCTGTGGTATTCCTCTGGTTGTAAGAAGGAAGGTGATAGCTTGTTTGAAACGGGTCAGATTCTTGGTCTGCTCTTCCTTCTGATAGAAACGTGATGTATCGTGGTTGTCGAGGAAGGTGAGCAGATTCATCGGATTTGCATAGACAAAGTCTTGTGTCATATAGTCGTACAACAGATACAGACCATCGTTCCAGTCGGTCGTTTCTTCAACGATTGCACGGTTCATCAGTCCTTGTAGCGGAAAATCCATTACTGTCGGCAGGTTGGAGTTCCGCGGTGCAGCCAACTTGCTGTCTTTCTGCCAGAAAGATACCAATACGTTGCTGTTGAGCCATGTCTCGCCTACAATATTGAAGTTCGGATATTCATCCATCACTTCCTTGCACCATTGGCTCATGAAGTCGAAGTCGGCATACGGATGTGTATCCTGACGGATGCCGTTGATGCCTGCATATTCAATCCACCAGATACTGCTCTGGATAAGATAACGGGCAGCGTGTCGGTTACGTTGGTTGATGTCGGGCATGGCTTCGGTAAACCATCCGTCGGTAGCTATCTTCTTTTCGTATTCGCTGGCATGGATATCCATTACGCTGGCTGTCTTGTATGATGTCTGTACGTATTTCGACTTGAAGTTGAACCAGTCTTTCGAAGGTTTGTCCTTGAACAGATAGTTCTCGCTGCCGCAATGGTTGAAGATCATATCCATCACCACCTTCAGTCCTTTAGCGTGTGCTTGGTCCACCAGACTCTTGAAGTCTTCGTTGCCTCCCAGACGGCGGTCAATCTGATAATAATCGGTGATGGCATAGCCGTGGTACGAGCCTTCTGGCATATCGTTTTCCTGTGTCGGGTTGAGCCAGATGGCGGTAACGCCCAGGTCGGAGATATAGTCGAGATGATCGGCAATGCCTTTCAGATCGCCTCCGTGGCGTCCGTATTGTTCGTTACGGTCAACCTTGTTTTCGAGCATACCCGGCACTACGTCGTTCTTGGTATCTCCGTTGGCGAAACGGTCGGGCATGATCAGGTAAAGAACATCGCTTGCGTCGAACCCTTTTATTTCGCAACCTTTGCGGGTACGTTGCTTCAGCTCGTAAGGCACGGTAGTGGTCTTCTTGCCTTGTTTCAGCACGATATTGAACTGTTGGGGTGCCGCTTCCGACAGGTCCACATAGAGGAAGAGGTAATTGGGATTATCCTGGCGTACTACTTCTTTCAAGGTAATGTCCTTGCTGGAGAGGGTTACGTCCGATGAGGCGATGTTGTCGCCATACAACAGAATCTGGAGTTCCGGATTCTTCATTCCCGCCCACCAATAAGTTGGAGCAACTTTCCTGATTGTTGCGGCATGTGCAGCATTACCGAGTCCGAAAAAACTAAGAAGTGACATGATTATAAATAGTGTTTGTTTCATGATATTGGATTGATTTGGTTTCTTACCAAATTTAATGGCAATATCGATTGATTCTTATCCCATAGAAATAAAATATAAATATGATTTTTAATTAATATACTGATATTCTGATTAATATATAATTTTTGAATGTTGAAAAATATAAATAAAAAAGAATCATCTCCGTATGATTGCAACAGGGGTATTGCAATTCTCGGGAGATGATTCGGGGCGTGCGTTCACGCGCAGAGGGGGAAATGTTGCTTATTGGTTGTCGTTACTTGCTGTTATGTCGAATGAGAAACTGACCAAATGTTCGTTCACCTTATCGTTCATCCAACTGGCATTGCCGTAGTTGTCGGCCCCCCAACCGTTTTCCGACTTGATAAGAGGATAGGCATCGTAAATGTGATGGGTCTCTTTCGGCCATTGCCACTGACCTTCAATGATGATTGCCTGGGGAACTTTTCCGCCTTCCTGTGGTGGGGTTACTTCGTAATAGGTTTCGTCGGAACGTGTTACTTTTATCTTGAATTGTCCGACACCTGTTGCGGGAGAGAGGGTAAAATTCTCGCCTACCTCGAGTTGTGAATGGAGAAGCTTATATTCCCCAGTATCTTTTCCTGACATGCCTTCTTTTGAGGCTTCGGTATTGATCATCACTTTATAGCCTGTGCTGGCAAGGGCTTTATGGACTTCATCGCCCAATTGTGTGCCCCCGTAATATAAATAAGTTTCCAACGTTCCGCCGGCTGCCATCAGATATACATCAGCCTTGGTGTTTCCGGTTGTCTTGGCATATTTCACATACAGAACCACATCATTGAAGTCGAAGTCGCCCAATGTTCCCATATCCTCAAAAGCTATGGTCCAGATATAGGGCTCCGCTTCCGTTGCTTTGGTGAGGATTTCCGCAGGGGTAGCCATGAGATACATGATGTCGTTACAGTCATTGTCGCTATAACAGATGTAATATTGTTTTGAATTTAAATCATAGGTTTTGTTTTCCCACCAGTTCGTGCTGTTTTTTTCTGTGGCATTGTCTTCCAGTCCTATCAGTACACGTGTCATTGTTTTTCCTTTGTAGGTGATATCGGCTTTCTTCACAGCCGAGTATACCCTGTCTGTATATCCTTCCTTGTTCATACTCTTCAGTGAATAGAGTTTTTCTCCATTGTTCCAGACATAGTTATGATGCGTATTTCTTCCTGTACTTTTTGTGTAGATACCCAGACGGAAGTCGGGCTCTGCACCATTATTTGCGTTTTTGTAAGCCTGATAAGGCACCTGAATGATGATAGGCCGTGCTTGTAGGTACCATTCCTCGTTGGAATTGTTGTCATAGCGGCTACCATAATAGGGTTTATTATCGCTCTTCTTGGCATCGTAATAGTTCTGTTTGAGATGTTGCATGTGCATGTTTATAATTTCCGCCTTGTTCTGTTGTTCATTCTTGAGGACTACACGCATGTGCGACACTTTGGGTGGATTGTTGTAAATCTGCCACAGAAAGTTGGCCAGGTCGTAGTTGGGTTGTTCGTCCCAGTCATCGTAAAGATTTGTACTATTGGCGGCATCTGCAATTTCTCCTTTGGTGTTATAGAATACACCTTCGGCCAATGCGTTCTTGTTGGAGGCCGAAGGGGTAGGATTCTGTTTGGCATCGTACACAAAAAAACCGAGATCCTGCGACCAGTTACCGCCGGCCCATATCGGATAGAGGACTACATAAGATCCCTGAATCTTGAGTTCGAAATCGGTTTTTAGCGATTCGCCGTTTGATACGGCTGCCTTACCTTCGGGAAAGTGTCCCGGTGCACTTTCCGTACCGATTAGGTCCTCGTATGTAATGGGGACATCGGTATAATATTCACATGCCCTGATATTGTTTCTGGTGTCGTAGGGATTGGCTGCATTGACGTAATTATTGGACTGATATCCTTGCTGTATCTGGGTGTTGTAAGCACTGCTGTTTGCAATGTATGAGTACTGATTGGGGTAATGTTCTTCATTGTCGAATGTCCAATATTTCACATCTCCGGCACCTATTGAACCGGCATTTTTCACATCGCTTTGGATATAAGAGTCAGTATTGGCCACAATCTTGTTTACCAAAGCATCCAGCTTTTCGTTCCCGGTAGGATTTACATCGAGCGATGTAGCCCTGCTCATGTTGCCTGTTGCGCTCGTATAGCCAAAGTCGACATTGAATGTGTTGTCGTTTATAACAGCTTCACGTTGCGCACACATCTTGTCGGGGAATACACATTCCACGTAAGCTACAGTCTGTTTTCTCGGCATATCAAATGTAAAGGAATTGCTGCTGTTGTCGGCTACCTTAAAATCGGCTAATAGGTAAACCTCTTCATGATTGGCCGGATTGCCTGTCAATACATGGATGTTGACAGAATCTTTACCCCCATAGCCTACTGTTACATTCATTGTTATCTGTCTGGCCATACTCCAAGTCTCGTTTGGATCTACTTTACCGAATGCATCTGTCCATAATTTTGCATATTGGGCATCGTTGATGTTATCGGTCAGATAGATGTCTTCATTTTTACAACTGCCAACTAAGGCAGTGAGTATTCCTAAGAAAATCAATCTGTTTTTTTTCATAGACATCGATTTAGATTGGTATTTATTTTTTATTTGTGTGATTTGTCGGTTGTTTATTGACACTTGCAAATTTCTATATCAATATTGCATCATTTCCGCTTAATAATGAAAAAGTAAATTCCGACTATCTTATATTTGTTTTTAAACGATTGAATATTAATAGTTTGAATAGTTTGATGATTGATGAAAAATATAAATATTATGTAAGTTATAATTACATTTTCATTAGGGTTTTCTCTGCTTTTCTTGAGGGTGAAACATTAGTGTCCAATAAAAATGGACTAGTAAAAAATTTAATCAAATAGTCCTTCAAAAAGGGAACAATCGAGTTCTTTGACATCATTGAAATTAGTCTTATCGAACAGGTCACGTAAGTGGGTTTTGTCCGTTAGAGAGATACTTAGAATCTGCAAAACTTCGTAAGTTGAGCGTTTCAATTGCATATCGTGTTGAACTATAGCTACAAGACAGTAAGTAATGATCGCCACACTGATTTGAATGCGGACAGCGTTTTCTGTTGTACCCCAGAACCTCTTTATTTTAAGGTGTTGCTTTAGCCATTTGAAAAAGAGCTCGACCAACCACCTTTTCTTATAGAGATTGGCAATATCCAATGCAGAGACATGTGTTGCATTCGTTAGGAAAATAAACTCACGGTCATCCTCTTCATCGTAGTAACGAATGAGTCGAAATGACTCGGGATATTTCTTCTCTGAGAGATATCCCCTCAGTTTCACTTCAGCATCGGTCAGTACATACTTAGGCATCCTGCGCTTCCATTTAACCGTTGTACATTTCAAGTTCGTCTTAGCTCTGACAACGAAAAAGGAACCTGTCAGGTGAATCCGATATAGTTCCTTAAAAGAGTCATAAGCCCTGTCGAATATATAATAAGCATTTGGTTCATAATGGATTGAGTACATCGCCGTAGAGTCATGTTTCGATGCTGCGGTTACAGTATAGAAGGCAGGAACTTGTGCTTCAATGTCATATAAGACATGAGCTTTGACACCTCCTTTCTTTCTTCGGAACTTCGCCCATGGAAATGTGGCTAGACACAACGGAATAGTTGTTGAATCAAAAGCATACTTATTTCCTGGAATTTCCAAGATATTGGTTGCTCGCTTTTCGCAAGCTTCCTTCATTATATAGAATGCGAAGTCTTCAAAGATTCTGTAGTCACGATTCTGATTAGCATAAGCGAGGGTGGCTTTGGCTATTGGATTGCGTCCCAAGCCAAGATGATATTGCTTGGAACGATGCGCTTCAAAAGCTACAATTAGGTCGCGAAGGCTCTCACGATTGCTCAGTTGTCCGAACATCATAGCAAGTAACTGATTCCAGCAAGTGAATTGCTTCACATAGCGATTACCATCATACCTGCGAACGAAGTTGTTGAACTGTGTTCTGTTCAGAAAAGCGGTAAGTTGAGCGAATACGTATTTATCTTGGTTCATAAGCAGTCTTCAATTTGACCGCTAAGCTACAAATTCAAATCCGTTTCATTCAGAAATACCACTTAAAATACTGTATTTCAATAATTTCAAAGACCGATTAGCCAACTTTTATTGGACAGTAGTGAGGGTGAAATTTTATTTTTTTGAATAATTTGTTTATTTTTGAGCGTGTGTTTCATGACTGCAGGAAATTTGAGGAGGGAAATTTTAGGTGGTTGGTTTCACACCTTTGTTGTATCAGTACTTATTTAAGAACCTATGAAAAAATTTCTTTTATTGTTGGTTATGGTAATTGCCGACAGTTTCTTGTTGCATGCAGTCGCAATACAAGATTCGATTGACAATGTACTTAAGCGATTAGATGAAACAATTGTTGCAAAACAGAAGTATCACAAGCTACGTGATCAGAAAATTACACGATTGAAAAATGAATTGGGAGGAGCTACAGATTTATATAAACAATATAAATTATGTGGTGATTTGTTTTCCGAGTATCTGCATTATAGGGCTGATTCATCATTGTATTATGTGAATGAACGGGCAAAAATACAGCCCATGATAGATTATCCCGATTTCCAGATTGAAGTACAGATTAACCGTGCTGAAGTCCTTGGTATTATGGGAATGTACAATGAAGCATTACGTATATTGGAGGGGATCGACTCGAAGAAGCTGCAATCGAATGAAACATTGGCTTATTATTACCATACATTCCGCGCTTTCTATGGATGGTATGCCGATTATACCTCAGACTTGTCGAATAAGAAGATTTATTTGGATAAAACTGATGCATACCGTGATTCCATTCTCTTGTATTCGAATTGCCAATTGAACAATGATATTGTATTGGCCGAACAAAAGTCACTTTCCGGATATCCGGATGAGGCTATCGTACTTTTGGATAGTTTGCGTAAGTGTGATTTGACTCCCCAACATCAGGCTTATGTCAATTATACTCTATATGAAGCTTATGGAGCGAAATCGGATACGTTGCATCAAATCTATTATTTGGCTTGTGCCGCTATTACTGATATCCAGACAGCGGTACGTGAATATGCTTCCTTGCAGAAATTGGCTCGTCTGGTCTATGAACAAGGCGATTTGGAGAGGGCTTATCGCTATCTTACCTGCTCGATGGAAGATGCTGTTGCAAGTAATGCCCGTCTAAGGTATATTGAAGTTGCCGAATTTTACCCGATTATAGATAAAGTATATAGGGAGAAGGAACAACAGAAAAAGGAATTGTCGCGTACCATGTTGGTTAGTGTAAGCCTATTGGCCTTCTTGCTGATGATTGCCATCGGCTACCTGTATTATTGGAACAAGAAACTGTCGGTGATGCGTCGGCATCTGTATGCGACCAACCGTCAGTTGGTGACATCTAACCAGAATCTGGCGCAGACCGGGAAGATCAAGGAGGTTTATATAGCCCGCTACCTCGACCGATGCGTGAGTTATCTGGAGAAACTGGAACAATATCGCCGTTCTCTCGAGAAACTGGCGATGGCCTCCAAAACTCAGGAACTTTTCAAGGCAATCCGTTCCGAACAGTTTATCCGCGACGAAAGGAGGAATTTCTACAACGAGTTCGACAAATCCTTCCTCGATCTGTTCCCGAACTTTGTGACCGATTTCAATAATCTGCTTGCCGATGATGGTAAGGTGTATCCGAAACCGGGTGAGTTGTTGAATACCGAATTGCGAATCTTTGCACTGATCCGTTTGGGGGTAACTGATGCAAACAGCATTGCACATTTTCTGGGTTATTCGTTGGCTACCGTATATAATTATAGGAGTAAAATCCGCAACAAGGCTGTAGGCGATAAGGAACGTTTCGAACAGGATGTGATGAATCTGTAAGTCCTTACAGCATATAGGCGAAATCAAAAAACATTCTTTAATATATCATGAAAAAATTACCTGATTTGAACTTTTGGAAACTATGGAACATTAGTTTCGGCTTCTTTGGTGTGCAGATTGCGTATGCCTTGCAGAGTGCGAATATCAGCCGTATCTTCTCTACATTGGGCGCCGATCCGCACGATTTGAGTTATTTCTGGATTCTTCCTCCGTTGGCAGGAATTATTGTACAGCCTATTATCGGGGCCTTGAGCGACAAGACCTGGTGCCGTTTCGGCCGACGGATTCCATATCTGTTTGTTGGTGCATTGATTGCCGTATTGGTGATGTGCCTGTTGCCCAATGCCGGAAGTTTCGGCATGGGTGTTTCGGCGGCAATGGTGTTCGGACTTTTCTCACTGATGTTTCTCGATACTTCCATCAATATCGCCATGCAGCCGTTCAAGATGATGGTGGGCGATATGGTGAACGAGAAACAGAAGGGATTGGCTTATTCCATCCAGAGCTTTCTGTGTAATGCGGGTAGTCTGGCCGGTTATCTGTTCCCGTTTATCTTTGCAGCTATCGGTATCAGCAATGTGGCTCCCAAGGGGGTGATTCCCGATTCGGTTATCTATTCGTTCTATATCGGTGCGGCCATCCTGATTCTGTGCGTAATTTATACTACTGTCAAGGTTAAGGAAATCCCACCAGCCGAGTATGTCGAGTATCATGGTATCACAGCCAAGGAAAAGGAAGAGAAGACCAATGTGTTCAAACTGTTGGTGAAGGCTCCGAAAGCTTTCTGGACTGTCG
The DNA here is from genome assembly GCA_944321335.1 of uncultured Phocaeicola sp. GTDB lineage: Bacteria > Bacteroidota > Bacteroidia > Bacteroidales > Bacteroidaceae > Phocaeicola. The sequence goes on from CALUKX010000003.1 coordinate 53,890, forward strand.
GTCTGGTGCAGTTCTTCTGTTGGGCTGCGTTTATGTTCATGTGGACTTATACCAACGGTACGATAGCTGCCAATGTGTTTGATACACCTTCGATAGAGGTGGTAAAGGATGGTGTCAGTCATTGGGTATTGAATACTCAGTCGTTGCTGTATCAGACTGCAGCCGATTGGGTGGGTATCCTGTTTGCAGTTCAGGCTGTGGGTTCTGTCATCTGGGCTGCCGTGATTCCGTCTATCAAGAACCGTAAGTTCGCCTACGCATTGAGTCTGGTTCTGGGTGGTCTCGGTTTCATTTCAATCTTCTTTATCCATAGTCAATATGTATTGTTCATTTCTTTCCTTCTCATCGGATTTGCTTGGGCTGCCATGTTGGCGTTGCCGTTTACCATTCTCACCAATTCGCTGACAGGAGGACACATGGGCACTTATCTGGGATTGTTCAACGGAACTATCTGTATTCCTCAGATTGTTGCTGCTGTAGCAGGAGGATGGATTTTGAGATTGTTTACATCCGAAGGTACTATCCCTCCTGAAGTGAATATGCTGGTGCTTGCCGGAGTATTGCTGATTGTGGGTGCTTGTTGCGTAGGTATCATCAAGGAACATAAGGAAGCCTGAGTTTTTACAGGCTCCGCACAAGAGTCCCGGTAACGGTAATGACTGCCGTTGCCGGGACTCTTTCGTTTACGGAAAATCTGGAATTCGGATAGGTCGCCTGTAACTGATTGTGGTTCAATGGATATGGCTGAACCCACCCCCTTCAGAACGTTTCAGCACGTTGTTTTTCCCTTCATGTCCCTTCAGCCGAAGTCGCTGATAATCAGTAAAACAGGGGTGTGAAAAAGGCTGCCTTTTTTGATAAAAAGACAGCCTGCATGGAATTAATGAATCAAAAAGTATAAAGAGTTTCCTAACAACGTCCGTTGTCGTCAATCAGTTTGCTGATTTCTTCGTTGAAGGTATCCAGCTTCATCAGTTGTTCCAGGGTGATGTGCATACGCCAACGCCAGTAGTGTCGCGGATTGGCCGGAACGTTGATGCGTTCGCTTTCCACGTTCGGGTTTCGGATAGCTTCATCCATCGAGGTCCAGTCTTGCCAGGTCAGGATGCAAAGCATGGACGGCGATTGCAGATGGCGGTTGATGATGTCTTTGCACAGCCATCCCGGCGCCTGTTGCGGCACATCGCCCCAATGACCCAACTCGTTGTGGTAGAAACGTTCGGTTACACCGCGATCTTCTTCCCACCATCCGCGGAGTGTTGACATATCGTGGGTGCCGATGGTACAAACCGAGCGGAACGGATAGGCATATACATGACCGAATTCGTATTCGGGGTTCTTCGGCATGCGTTGGATTTCGAGCGACAGGATCTGTAGCTGGTCCATTACCCAAGGTACACAGTCGGGCACCATTCCCAAGTCTTCGCCGCATACCAACATCGGGGTCGATTGGGTGAGGATAGGAAGTTTCTTCATGGCTTCCTTGTACCAGAATTCGTTGTGACGCTGATAGTAATAATGATTGTAAAGACGGTTGAATGTTTCCTTTTCCTGCCAGTTGAGGCGATGGTAAGCGAAATCGTTCTGCACGCCGATACGCGGATGATACATTTCCGGGTTCTTGCGGTCGGGGATAAAGAGTACATCGCTGATCAAGGCATAGAGTCCTTCTTTCAGGTCGCAGCTTTCCTTGTCTTTCTTTCCGGCAAAGTAGGCTTCCACTTTACGTTGGGTGTCGAATTCGGGACGCATTTCATAAAGATCGTCGTGCAACGGCTGTATGAATGTTTCCTTTACCAGTTCGGCTTTGTCGCCGAACATCGTATTGATCATATATTCGCTGATGTACGGCCGGGTCATGGATTCCTTGTTGAAGTTGAGTCCGAAACTCCGTATCTCTTCTTCACTCATCGGCATGGATGGGGAGAACTGTCCCAACAGACCATGTACAGAATGGCTCGGAATTTCCCAGATGCGGAAGAATCCCAGAATGTGGTCGATACGGTAGGCTGTGAAGTATTCCGACATCTTGGCGAAACGACGACGCCACCAGAGGTAGTTGTCTTTCTCCATCACATCCCAGTTGTAGGTCGGGAAGCCCCAGTTCTGTCCTTTTGTCGAGAAGGCATCGGGTGGAGCGCCAGCTTGGCCGTTCATGTTGAAATAGTACGGTTCTATCCACGCTTCCACACTGGTACGGCTGATTCCGATAGGAATATCACCTTTCACTATCACACCTTTCTTGCGGCCGTAGTCGCAGGCTTTCAACAGCTGCAGATGCAGTTCGTATTGCACGAAATAATAGAAGGCGATTTCATCGTACCATTCGTTCCGGTCGCTGCAAAGTTCTTCGATGGCCGTGGCTTCGTATGTGCTGAATTCGGGCCATTCATTGAAGTCGGGTGTGCCGAATTTGTCGCGCAGGTAGCTGAAGGCTGCATACGGCAGCAACCAGTCCTTGTTGTCGGCGAAGAACCGTTTGAAATCGTCCGAGTTCAGGATGAGTTCCTTTTCCTGTTGGAAGATATCTTTCAGATATCCTCGTTTGTATTTGTTCACTTCCTCGTAGTCCACTTGCGAAAGTGCGTTGAGGCGGATGCGTTCCTTTTCATACATTTCCGCTTTCTGCACATCTTTCAATGCCGGTAATTGGCGGAGGTCGGTGTACATCGGGTGGAAAGCATAGATCGAGATGCTGTTGTACGGGTATGAGTCGACCCAGGTTCCGGTCATCGAGGTATCATTGATGGGCAGAATCTGTACAGCTTTCTGATGGGTATGTGCAGCCCATTCGATGAATGTCTTCAAATCTCCGAAATCGCCTACACCGTAGCTTCCTTCCGAACGGAGGGAGAACACCGGGATGGCCGTTCCGGCAATCTTCTGCACCGGCAGGTTGAAGAAGACTTCGTTTTCCATCGGAAGATAGGTCTCGCCTCGCATCAGCGGTTGGATGTGGAAGGTATGGTTATTGCAGCACTCCCATTCGGTTACGGCTCCGGTCTTTGAGTCGATCGCTACAAACTTGTATTCGAAGGGGTATTCAAGAATCGATGCATCGAGGGTGAGGTGCCATACGTTGGGGGCTACTTCCTGCATCCGCAACGGGCGGCAGTATTCCCAATTCCCCAAGGCATTGCAACTTCCTATCAGACCCAGTTCCTGCTGGCGGTTGTATAATCCCGGGCAAAGGGCACGGAAGGTGATGCAACTTCCCACATGGTCGTTCAATTTGGCCGGTTCCGTACAAGGATGAGGTTCATTGAAAGCCGAACTGTACTTGAATGCATCGGCTGGCAGGTCTCGCCAGCAATCGTCGATAATGTAATGTTGTTGCTGTGCGTTGCCTATGTCGAACGAATGGGGGATAGCTCCCAGTTCCCGACGTACGCAAGTATCTCCGCAGAAGACGCCATAGCGGTAGGTGATTTGCTTGACTCCCTGAGGCAACTCATATTCGCTAGTGCCTAGCCAGTCGATACCGTTACGGGTGGAGAGTACAATCGAATGTGCTTCATCGTCGTTTATGATGACGCGGATGTTCTCGCCCCATACCGTACGGTATTGGATTCGGAATGTCAGTTTCATGTTATTCAGATATTAGTTGATTGTTGTTTTTCATTGTTTTTTCAAAAATAATGAATTTAGGGATAATATACTTTTGTCAATGGTGAAAATATAAAGTGTTTTAAAGCAAAATATGTGTTGTAGCATACTCTGATGAGGATTTGATGGAAGAAGAATATAAATGTGTAGAAAGAAAAAAGCTCCGGATGTCGGTCGACTTCCGGAGCTTCCCTCATTGTAAGATGTGAGGATGGATTTTGTTAATGAATTAAGTTATACAAAGCTTGCTTACGCATCGATGTTTGCATAAGTAGCATGCTTTTCGATAAATTCACGGCGCGGAGCTACATCATCGCCCATCAGCATGGAGAAGATATAGTCGGCGTCGGCAGCATTTTCGATGCTTACCTGTTTCAGGATTCGGGTTTCCGGATTCATGGTGGTTTCCCACAGCTGTTCCGGGTTCATTTCACCCAAACCTTTGTATCGCTGTGTGTGGATACCGGTTTCTGTTCCGTCGCCATATTTCTGCATGAAGGCCTGACGTTCTTCATCGGTATAGCAGTATTCGCTGACCTTGCCTTTCGAGCATTTGTACAACGGCGGGTTGGCGATGTACAGATGACCTCCCTGGATTACTTCCGGCATGTAGCGGTAGAACAATGTCATGATAAGGGTGTCGATGTGAGAACCATCGACATCGGCATCGGTCATGATGATTACCTTGTGGTAACGGAGCTTGTCGATATTCGCTTTCTTGCTGTCGTCTTCGCCGTCGACACCGAAACGTACACCCAATGCCTGGATGATGTTGTTCACTTCATCACTTTCGAAGGCCTTGTGCCACATGGCTTTTTCCACGTTCAGGATCTTACCACGCAACGGAAGGATGGCCTGGAACTGACGGCTACGGCCTTGTTTTGCGGAACCGCCTGCCGAATCACCCTCGACGAGGAAGAGTTCACATTCTTCCGGATTACGGCTGGAACAGTCGGCCAACTTACCCGGCAGGCCTCCACCGCCCATCGGGCTCTTGCGCTGAACCGATTCACGTGCCTTGCGGGCTGCCACACGGGCTGTAGCGGCAAGAATCACCTTGTCGACAATTGTCTTGGCTTCCTTCGGATGTTCTTCCAGATAATAAGTGAGTGCTTCGCCTACTGCCTGGTTGACGGCACCGCTCACCTCGTTGTTACCCAACTTGGTCTTGGTCTGTCCTTCGAATTGTGGTTCGGACACTTTTACTGAAATAACAGCAATCAACCCTTCACGGAAGTCCTCGCCCGAAATTTCCACTTTCGCCTTATCCAACGCCTTGCTGTCTTCGGCATACTTCTTCAGTACGCGGGTCAGCGCCATACGGAAACCGGTTTCATGGGTACCACCTTCGATGGTGTTGATATTGTTTACATACGAATGCAGGTTTTCGCGGAAACCTGTGTTATACATGATGGCACATTCGATAGGAATGCCTTGCTTTTCTGTATTCAGGTAGATGACATCATCGATCAGCGGAGTGTTGTTCGAGTTGAGGAAACGGACGAACTCCTTCACGCCTTCTTCCGAATGGAACACTTCGTGCTTGTAGCTTCCGTCTTCCTCTTTCTCACGCTTGTCGGTCAGGGTGATGGTGATACCTTTGTTCAGGTATGCCAATTCACGCATACGTGCCTGAAGGATGCTATACTTATATTCGGTAACGGTGAAGATACTTCCGTCGGGCCAGAAAGTCTGACGGGTACCGGTGATGTCGGTCGTTCCGACTTCCTTTACCGCATAAAGCGGCTTACCGCATGAATATTCCTGCTGATAAACCTTGCCGTTACGGAATACGTTGGTAGTCATGTGTGTAGAAAGGGCGTTCACACACGAAACACCCACACCGTGCAGACCACCGGAAACTTTGTACGAACCCTTGTCGAACTTACCTCCGGCATGCAGGACAGTCATTACAACTTCCAGTGCCGATTTCTTTTCCTTCTGGTGGAAGTCGACCGGAATACCACGACCGTTATCCTGTACGGTGATTGAATTGTCTTCGTTGATTGTAACTTCTATATGTGTACAATAACCTGCCAACGCTTCATCGATAGAGTTATCTACAACCTCATATACAAGATGGTGCAGACCTTTTTCACTGATGTCGCCGATATACATGGCAGGACGCTTACGTACGGCCTCCAGACCTTCCAACACTTGGATACTGCTGGCCGAGTAATTGTTTGCGCTGTTTGATGTCAGTTCTTCACTCATTCTATTAAATTTCTAGTTACTTAAAACGCTCAAAGATACTAAAAAACTCTCAAATGGAGAGCCTGCAATAACCTAAAAATGGTAAAAAATATGAGAAGGGAATGAACCTTTTTCAGGAGTCGGATGAAACCGGCAGGGTAGACACAAACGACAAAAGGCCGAACCTTTCAGGTCCAGCCTTAATATCTTTAAGTTAAGCAATTACTTAAGCCAATTTAGCGATGTGTGCAGCCAATTTTGACTTCAAGTTTGCAGCCTTGTTCTTGTGGATGATGTTGCGCTTAGCCAACTTATCCAACATTTTCTGTACGTTAGGGAACAATGCTACAGCTTCTGCTTTCTCAGTAGTTGCACGAAGTTTCTTCACTGCATTACGCATGGTTTTAGCATAATATCTGTTGTGAAGTCTTCTCTTTTCTTCTTGTCTAATTCTTTTGATAGATGATTTGTGATTTGCCATCTCGACTAATCTTTAAATGTTGTTCGTGATCTTGTTTATTATGTAGCCCGTGGGGGAATCGAACCCCCCTTTCAAGAATGAAAATCTTGCGTCCTAACCGATAGACGAACGGGCCATCCTTTCAGGAAGAACTCCTGATGCTTTACGAGGATATGTATCTCTCGTTTGCGGATGCAAAGGTATGAAGAATTTTCATTCTACCAAAACATTCAAGCAATTTTTTTTCAAAATCTCTCGTTTTCACCGGAAAGGTTTATCTTTGCAATTACAACTGGGATAGTGAATTATGTTACAGAAACTTGTGGGAGTGGTACTCCATACGGTGAAATACAGCGATAAGCAGAATATCGTCCATATTTATACGGAGCAGGGGGGGAGGATGTCTTTTCTCGTGCCGGCCCAACGTTCCAAGCGTTCGATGGTGAGGCAGGTGTTGTTCCAACCGTTGTCGCTGGTGGAGTTTGATGCCGATATCCGTCCGAAGTCGGGGCTGCATCCCGTGAAGGAGGCGAAGGCGTGGTATCTGTTCCAGTCGTTGCCGTACGATCCGTACAAGTCGGCCATTGCCATGTTCCTTTCGGAGTTTCTGTATCGTGCGTTGAAGGAGGAGACCGACAACGAGGCTTTGTTTTCCTACCTTATCAATTCCATCCAGTGGCTGGATGCATGTGATTCGAATTTTGCCAATTTCCATCTGGTTTTCCTGATGCGCTTGTCGCGTTTTCTGGGATTGTATCCGAATATGGATGATTATGCCGATGGTTGTTATTTCGATATGATGAATGCTTGTTTCGTTCAGAACCAGCCTCTTCACGGTATGTTTATCCGTCCCGAGGAGTCAGCCAGGTTGCGGAATCTGATGCGAATGAATTACGATACCATGCATCTGTTCGGGATGAACCGTATGGAACGTAACCGTTGTCTGGATATCATAAACGAGTATTATCGCTTGCATTTACCCGATTTCCCCGAGTTGAAATCGTTGCGTGTCCTTCAGGAATTGTTCTGAACGATTTGACGTTTCGGGTAGAAATTCATGATATCCTTTCAGAAAGTTCATCAAATTTTGTTCTGTTTGTCAAGGCGTTCGGACTCATGCGCCTTGTCATATCAAGCAATCTCCCTTGATATTTCTGAAGATATCCCTTGGAATATTCCGGAAATGTCAAGACATTTGGGCTTCAAATGGCTACAGTTCTGAATCATCTGTCCGCTTGGAGACAAAAAATGTGTCAAAACCAAGCTTCTTTTTCTGCTACAGTGTGAAGGGTGGTGAACCGTTGTGAAGGGAAAGTGAAACGTTTTTGCCTCTCCTTTCACAGTAACCTGCATACTATCAGCATGTTATGCGGTGAAGCCTGAATTTGGCACATTTTTATATTTCTGAGGGTATATCAGCCCAGAAGTTCCTTTACCTTGGCCGAGATGGCACGTCCTTCAGCCAGTCCGGCAAGTTCTTTAGTTGCAACGCCCATCACCTTACCCATATCCTTGCCGCTGGTAGCTCCTACACGGGCGATGATTTCCTTCAGCTTGGCTTCGAGTTCTTCAGCCGAAAGCTGTTTCGGGAGGTAGGTTTCAATGACGCGGACCTGAGCCATTTCTTCTTCTGCCAGATCGGCACGGCCTTGGCTTTCGTAAACGGCAGCCGAGTCCTTACCCTGTTTTACCAATTTCTGCATAATCTTCAGTGCTGCGTCGTCGGTCAGTGTATCGTTTGCTCCCGGAGCGGTTTTCGCTTCGAGGAAGTTTTTCTTTACATTGCGCAAGGTTTCCAGACGGACCTTGTCCTTGGCTTTCATAGCCTCCTTGATATCGTTGCTGATTTGATCGAATAAATCCATATCGTTGTATTTTTTAATGTTATACGTTTAGAATGTGATGGTCATTGAGCCCGCATCGTTCGTTTCCTGAGGTTGTGCCGACTGTCTTTCGGCGGTCGCTCTCGACTGGATAGCTTCCAGAATGGTTTTCGAACGCTGGTAGGTCGGTGTCGTTTCCACCATACTGATGATATCGTCGTTGTCGAGGTCATCTTGAGTGAAAATATACACGTTGACGCGGCGGCGTTTGTTGCTTCCGCGCGTACCTTCACCGTAATACTTTGTACGGCGGTCGTCACGACGCTGTTCTTCTTCTTCTTCCTGTTCCAGACGCTGCTGTTCTTCTGCAGAACGTTTGCTCAGTACGTTTTCCATTCCGGGAACGTCCTTGATGCCGAAACCTGTAGCCAGAATGGTGAATTTTACCTTGTCGCCCAGATTGTCGTCGATGTAAAGTCCCCATTTGGTCTCCACATTTTTGCCGAAGCGGCTCATGAACTCATGAACTTCATTCATTTCTTCCATCATGAGGTCGCTCTTGCCGCTATAGGAGATGTTGAACAGTATCTTCTTCGAATTGAAGATATCGTTGTTGTTCAGCAACGGTGAATGAAGAGCATCACTTATAGCTTGAGTGACACGTCCTTCCCCTTCTCCGAAACCGGTACTCATGATTGCCACACCGCCGTCTTTCAACACGGTTTTCACGTCGTTGAAGTCGAGGTTGATCTTACCACGGATGGTGATGATTTCTGCAATGCTCTTGGCTGCAATCGACAAGGTATCATCGGCTTTGCCGAATGCGTTGATTACGCTCAGGTCGGAATATACGTCACGGAGACGTTCGTTGTTGATGACCAGCAAGGCATCGACATGCTTGCTCATCTCTTCCACACCGTCGAGTGCCTGGTCGATCTTCTTGTTGCCTTCGAACAGGAACGGAATGGTTACGATACCTACTGTAAGGATATCCATATCCTTAGCTGTCTTGGCGATGATCGGTGCAGCACCTGTACCGGTTCCACCGCCCATACCGGCTGTGATGAAAGCCATCTTACAACCGTCGTTCAGCATGTTCTTTACATCCTCCAGACTTTCTTCGGCTGCAGCCTTTGCGCGTTCCGGGCGGTTGCCGGCTCCCAGGCCTTCCTTGCCCAGCTGGATCTTGATGGGGACAGGCGACTCGTCGAGTGCCTGGTTATCTGTATTGCAGACCACGAATGTTACATCGTGGATACCTTCTCTGTACATGTGGTTGACAGCGTTGCCGCCACCACCGCCTACACCGATTACCTTGATGATGCTCGGTGTACCACTTTGGAAATCGAATGGCATTGTTGATTCGTCTGACATAATTTTCCTTTCAGTTTATGCGGTGAATATTATTAATCGTTCATAAGATCGTCTGCTCCGTCCTTCAGTCGGTTGATCCATTTGGTGAACGGATTGTTTTCTTTCTTCAGCTTCTTGATCTTTTCAGTGAGTTCTTCAATCTCATCCTGTTTATCATCGATGTTCATGTTTGCTGCAGCTTCAGCTTTTTCGAGAGCGTCGTTGAATTTCTTTTTGTTCATCAGCTTCGTGGCTTCAGCAATCAGCCCTTCACATTCCTTCAACCGTTTCTGGGCACGTTCCTTTTCCTGTTGAGCCTTCTGTTCTTCCAGGGCTTTGATGCGTGCGGCTTCTTCGGCTGCTGCTTTTTCCTGCTCGGCTTTGATCCGGGCTTCTTCGGCTTTCTTCTTTTCTTCCTCTTCCTTTTTCTGGAGGTCGTCGATAAAGTCAAGTTGGTGTCCCTTGCGAGGATCAATCTTGCAGCAGTTGTCTTTTCCTGCCATCAACAGTCCGATCAGCGTATTGTGGGTTCCATCAGTCAGCCCGTAATAATCGTCTTGAAGTTCGATTTCTCCGGCCTGTGCGAAACGGATTTTTTCGATTTTGGTGATTTGTGTGAAAGCTTTGTCGAGGTTCGGAAGTTTTGCGGCCCCGCCGGTAAAGATTACACCGGCCAGTAACTTGTCGCTATAATCCGACAATACGATTTGGTTCCATACATTTTCCAGAATTTCCTTGGTACGTGCTTCTACGATATCTTCAAGTTTCCGTGCACGGATGGAACATTTGCCTTCGATGGTATATTCTTTGTTCATATCCTCTTCTTCGGCCGGCTCTGTATAAGCGCTGGCATAACGAAGCTTGAGCTGTTCGGCATCTTCCTCTTCAATCTGAAGACTGCTGATATCCTTGGTAATGTTGCTGCTTCCTAAAGGTATGACAGCCAGGTGGCGGAGGATATTGTTCTTGTAAACGGAAACAGTGGTTGTATCTGCTCCGAAATCGATCAAAGCACAACCGGAACGTTTTTCGCTGGCAGTCAGCAGTGTATTGGCAGTAACCAATGGTGAAAGGAAGTAATCGGCTATTTCATATCCTGCCTGGCGGAAACATTGACGGATATTGCTCTTGACCGTATTGCGTGCAATGATGTTCAGGTAATGAGCTTCGATGCGTTCGGCTGGAATACCTACAGGTTCTGTAGTCAGTTGGTTATTGCCGATCTTGTATTCCTGCGGTTCAATACCCAATATTTCCTGGTCTACCAGAGTAATCTGACGGTTGCTTTCCATCATACCGTCGATTAAGGCCTGTGAAATCTTTACCTCTTCGTTGGTCTGTTTGGTTTCGGTGTTCCGCATGCTGCGTACCGACTGTCCTCCTATACCTACATATACTTTCTTGATCGAAGCCTGAAGCTTGTCTTCAAGCTGGCCGATAATCGAGGTCAGGCATTGGGTGGTCTTGTCGAGGTTATAGATTACACCCTTTTTGATACAATCCGAAGAACGTTCACTGGCATAGGCGAGAATCTGGATGGTTCCATCCGTATTCTTTTTTCCTGCAATACCAGTGATCTCGGTCGATCCAAGTTCAATTGCTGCTATAAAATCTGTTACTGCCATATATTACTTCGCTTTTTTTGTACAAATAATCTGATTGTTAAACTCTACGCTGATCCGCTCATATTTGTTCCATCCTACCTGGTTCAGCGCTTCTTTGTAGAATGTCTGCAATTTAGTGAATTTTTCGTTATAATCACCAGGTTTCCCCAAAAAGAGTATATGATTGCCCACACGCGGAATCAATTCCAACTCTTTCGTGGAAGTTACATGTACTTGTTCGATCTGTGCATTCCAGAATTTGTCGTCTTGCAGGAACTTTCCTAAAGGAAAAAGTTCTGTCTGAGCAAACTTCCTGTCGAAATTTCCGGTTGCTACCGCTACGTGAACGGCTTTTCCGGGTGCTTTCATGATTACCCCGTTGTTGTCGAGGTAATAGTCGTCGCCATTGTCGCTCATGATACGTATAACAGGGATGCGTTGGTAGATATTAATTGCGATTTTCCCTCCCGAAGTGAGGTAACATTCTGCATTGCCTATGAATGGGTGTTTGGAGAGAACATTCTCAAGCTGTCGTACGTTGATGTCCCCCAATCGTTTGCCGATAGGTAATATCTTACTTCCCTTGAGTATGGATCTGACTTCATCCTGGGTGATGAAACCGTAGTCGACACTGTCTTTGACAGTCAATTCCATACCCTTGCAAACCTGTTCGGCAGGCTTGTTGTTGAAGGCTGTCGCCGCTATGACGAGGTATGCGGCTATCAGAACCAGTACGCAGAGTATGAGAATCTTTTTTGTCATCGGTCTTTCAATATTTCATAAATCTGTGGAACATCATTGTCTACATCGCCTGCACCCAAGATAATGAGTACATCGAATTGCTTCTGTCGGATCAGTTCAATCAGGTCTTCCTTCCGGCACATACATTTTTCAATCCCGGGACGCAGATTGTCGTAGATGAGCTTGCTCGTAACGCCCTCGATGGGCTTTTCGCGTGCCGGATAGATGTCGAGAAGGATGACTTCATCCAAGAGCGACAAACTATCGGCGAAATCTTTGTAGAAGTCGCGTGTACGGGTATACAGATGAGGCTGGAAGATTGCTGTAATCTTCTTGTCGGGATAGAGGGCTCTGATGGATGTGATGCTCTGCTCGATTTCTGCCGGATGGTGTGCATAATCGCTCAGGAAAACGATATGGTCGTTCTTCAACTTGAAATCGAAGCGCCTGTCTACTCCCTTAAAACTCAACATTGCAGATTTTATTTCATCGGCGGAGGCTCCTCCGATTTGTGCCAATGCCATGGCTGCAATACCATTCTCGATGTTGACCAATACAGGAACTCCCAATTGGATGTCCTTGATGTTGCCCAACGGAGATGCAAGATCGAAATGGATTTCACCATTTCCTATCCGGATATTTTCGGCATGGAAATCGCCTTCATCCTTCGAGTAAGTATATACGGCTACTCCCGGTTTTACGTCGGGTTTCAGTTCCAATCCTTTCTTTATTATCAGGAATCCGTCGGGACGGATCAGTGATGTGTACTTGCGGAAGCTTTCCAGATAGGCTTCGTGGGTGCCGTAGATGTCGAGATGGTCGGCATCGGTCGCTGTAATGACAGTGGCATAAGGTGTCAACCAATGGAAAGAACGGTCGAACTCATCTGCTTCGATTACTACGAAATCGCTTTTGTCGGACAAGAGCAGATTGGTATCGTAATTTTTCGAAATACCGCCCAGGAATGCGTTACATCCCACATGCGAGTTGTGCAGCAAATGGGCAGCCATAGTAGAAGTGGTGGTTTTTCCGTGGGTACCGGCCACACAGAGTCCTCTTTCGGTACGGGTAAGCATACCCAGAACCTGTGCACGTTTCTGTATTTCGAATCCGTGCTGCTGGAAATAGACCAGTTCCTTGTGGTCGGCAGGAATGGCCGGTGTATAGACAATCAGTGTCGTTGCCGGATCCTTGAAGCAATCCGGTATAAGGGATACGTTTTCTTCATAGTGAATGGCTGCCCCTTCTTCAATCAGCTTTTCAGTCAATTCGCTGGGGGTACGGTCGTAACCGCCTACCTTTTTCCCTTTCGACAGGAAATAGCGTACCAGGGCACTCATACCTATGCCTCCGGCCCCGATGAAGTAGACAGCTTTCAAAGTATTAACGTTCATGTTCTTCTTTATATTTAACAGCCAGCTTGTAGACTTCGTTTGCGATGACGTTGGCGGAGTCCTTGAAAGCCAACTTGGCTATATTTGTACTTAGTTTTTTCAATGTGTCGGGTTGCTGAACAGTGTCTATGGCCAGATTGAGCAACTTTTCTACAGCTTCGGCATCCTTGACATACAAGGCAGCATCCTTGTTTACAAGTGCTAATGCGTTCTTGGTCTGATGGTCTTCGGCTACATTAGGTGAGGGAACCAGAATGACCGGTTTCTGCAACAGGCAGAATTCTGAAATTGAACCGGCACCAGCCCGGCTGATGACCAAGTCGGCTGCACTATAGGCTGCAGCCATGTCGGAAATGAAATCAGTAGTATGTAGCATGGGAAGTTCTCCTGCCTTTGCTACTGTTGCACGGGCTTCATCGATGTAAATCTTACCGGTCTGCCAGATAAACTGCACATCCGATGCCTTGATCTTGTCGAGCCCTTGCATCACGCAGTTGTTGATTGTCCGTGCTCCTAGACTTCCGCCCACTATCAGGACGGTTTTTTTTGTCGGGTCAAGTCCGAAACTCCGGATGGCATCTTCCTTACTTATATTATGGTTAAGCAATCCTTGACGTACCGGGTTGCCTGTGAGGATAATCTTCTCTTTCTCGAAAAAACGTTCCATGCCGTCGTAAGCGACACAGATTTTTCGTGCTTTCTTTGCAAGGAGCTTGTTTGTTACACCTGCATACGAATTCTGTTCCTGTATCAAAGTTGGAATTCCCATCATTCCTGCAACCTTCAGTGTCGGTCCGCTGGCATATCCACCTACACCTACTGCAGCATGCGGCTTGAATTCCTTGATGATTTTCTTCGCCTTTCTCTGGCTTTTCATCAGCTTTATCAGTACGCTGATATTCTTCAACAGATGTTTCCTGTCGAAGCCGGCAACCGGAAGTCCGATGATTTTATATCCTGCAGCAGGCACCCGTTGCATTTCCATGCGTCCTTCGGCGCCGACAAAAAGGATTTCGGTATCCGGATGTTGTTCCTTTATGGCATTGGCGATGGAAACAGCCGGGAAAATATGTCCTCCCGTACCCCCACCACTGATTATTATTCTAAGGTTATCTTTCATAACATATTATTTTACCGCAAAGTTAGGAATAAACTTGCAAAAAGAATATTCTTTACTTCGATGTTTTATCAGTTTTCTTTAGAGGGAACATCTTCCTCTACTTCCTTTGTATTCTGCTCCTTTACAATGTCGGCGGCATTTTGTAGTAATACTGCAGCCGCATCCTGTATCTGTTGCTGCTTTTCTGCTTCCGCAAGTTCCTGTTGGCGCTTCAGCTCGTTTACATGGCGGCTGATGCTAAGTATGATTCCGATGTAGGCACAGTTGATGAATATGGATGTACCTCCTTTGCTGATGAATGGCAACGGCTGGCCTGTTACCGGCATGATTCCTACAGCTACCATCATGTTGAACATGGCTTGGGTTACAAGCAGGAACCCGATTCCCATGACAAGAAACGCATAATAAGGTTTGTCACAGTTGCGTGCAATCCTTCCGATTCGCATGAGCAGCCAGATATAGAGGAAGGCAACCACACCTCCTCCGAACAATCCCAGCTCTTCGATGATGATTGCATAAATGAAATCGGAGAAGGCTTGTGAGAGGAAATCGCGTTGGACACTATTTCCGGGACCTTTACCTACAATGTTGCTGGTAGCGATGGCAATATTGGCATGTGCTACTTGTGCGTCACCGTCGATATCAAATTTTTCGGGCGGTACGGCAGAAGTATCGAAATGGTTGTCGAGCCGGTTTTGCCAAGTTACCATTCGATGAAGTCCGACCTTGTCCCACGCATCGGCAGGAACATATTTGATGGTTGCAAACCCAATAATCAGAGCTCCTCCGAAGACGGCAATCAGGATGCCCAATTGTTTCAGTGGAACTCTTCCGACATACATCATCAGGAATATCGCTACACATAGCAGGAATGCGGTCGACAGGTTTTCTGTAAAAATCAGCAGGCACGTCGCGCCTGTAATCCACAAAATGTATTTGATGGCCTTCGAGCTCGCATGATCCTCTTCCTGTGTTTTTGACAGGATGAATGCAACGGTAATTATTGTTGCCATTTTAGCCAATTCGGAAGGCTGGAACTGAAAGATTCCAAGGTCGATCCATCGTTTTGCTCCATTGGTTGCTATTCCGGATATGATGACTATAATCAGTAACAGCCAGGAGAGCGGCAGGAGCAGGATGGCGGTCTTGAACCATCTGCATGGAATGTTGTGGACAACCAACACGATGATGACTCCCACCATTATCAGGATGAGGTGCATGGTGATAGGACGCCAATGGTCGCCACTTTTGTAAGTGAGCGTACTCGATGCACTGAACACTTCGATAATGGATACGAGGCAAAGCAGCATGAAGATGATCCATATTACCTTGTCGCCTTTGAATAAGTTTTTCAGCAAATCCATCTTGGGTTATTGTTTTATAAGTTTCTCACACATTCTTTAAATTGGTCTCCACGGTCTTCATAACTCTTGAAAAGGTCGAAGCTTGCACAACATGGACTCAACAAAACGGTTTCCCCTTTATGTGCCATATTGTAGGCTGCATCTACCGCATCTTTCATGCTTTGTACATCAGCAATCGGCAATCCATATCCGTCGAAAAAGGCATGGAGTTTCTCGTTATGAAGTCCCAGGAAGATGAGGCCGCTACACTTTTCTTTGACCAGCTCGGCGATTTCGTTGTAGTCGTTTCCCTTGTCTTTGCCTCCTAGTATGAGGATAGTCTTGGTATTCATGCTTTTCAGTGCATACCAACATGAGTTTACGTTGGTAGCTTTTGAATCGTTGATATAATCGACACCGCGTACGCGGGCTACTTTTTCCAGACGATGTTCCACACCTTTGAAGTCGCTCAATGCTTCACGGATACATTCCTTGCGGATTCCTGCTATATTGGCCGAAATCCCTGCCGCCATCGAATTGAACAGGTTGTGTGTTCCTGTAAGGGCCAGTTCCTCCTGTTCCATATTGAAGGCCATCGGTTCCGTGAAATAGACCTTGTCTTTTTCGGTAAAGGCAACAACACCGTCTTCTTTCTTTTCTGCAAACGGATAGTATTTGCCGTGGATGCCATACTTGTGAAGTTCCTTCTGAATGACAGGATCATCGTTCCAGAAAATGAAGGCATCCTTATCAGTTTGGTTTTGGATGATCCTGAACTTGGCATCTACGTAGTTCTGCATTTGATGTTCATAACGGTCCAAATGGTCGGGGGTTATATTCATCAGCACGGCGATGTTTGCATGAAACTTGTACATGTTGTCGAGCTGGAAGCTGCTCAGTTCGATTACATAATAATCGTAGTTGCATTCGGCTACCTGATAGGCCAGGCTCTGGCCGATGTTTCCAGCCAGACCGACATTCAGTCCCGCTTTCTTGAAGATATGATAAACCAGGGAAGTGGTGGTTGTCTTACCGTTGCTTCCTGTGATACATATCATCTTTGCATTTGTATAGCGGCCGGCAAATTCGATTTCTGAAATGATCGGTGTGCCTTGTGCCTTCAACTTCAATATCATAGGAGCATCATTCGGGATACCCGGGCTTTTGATTACTTCATCTGCATTCAGAATCAGCTCTTCGGTATGTTTTCCTTCTTCCCAGGGAATACCTCTTTCATTCAGCATGTTCTTATATTTGTCTTTGATTAAAGACATGTCAGAAACAAAGGTATCAAAACCTTTTTTCTGTGCCAGGACAGCGGCTCCTGCACCGCTTTCACCTGCTCCTAAAATGACAATTCTCTTTGCCATGGTCTTTATCTAATCTTTAAAGTTATTATCGTTATTGCAGCCAGCAAGATGGTAATGATCCAGAAGCGGACTGTTATTTTTGATTCGTGGAATACGCTGTTCGGCTTGGTAAACAGGTAAGTACATGATGGATCCAGCTGTGCCATCGTAGTCCGGAAATGGTCATGGATGGGGGCACGTTTGAAAACGCGTCGCTTCAATCCTTTTTTTGTTCCGCTCTTGGCATACCTGATCTGAAGTATTACCGACAGATTTTCAACAAGGAATACGCCGCACAATATCGGGATGAGCAGTTCCTTGTGGATAATGATTGCAAATACCGCGATAATGCCGCCGATAGTGAGGCTTCCTGTATCTCCCATAAATACTTGGGCCGGGAATGCGTTATACCAGAGGAAACCGATCATCGCACCAATAAAGGCGCAAATGAAGATTACCAGCTCTTCACTGCCGGGTATATACATGATATTCAAGTAGCTGGCAAATTCGATATGGCTCGATACATAGGCCAGGATACCGAGTGTGGCACCGATAATGGCCGAGTTTCCGGCAGTCATTCCGTCCATACCGTCGTTCATGTTGGCTCCGTTCGATACGGCGGTTACCACGAAAATGGTTACCAGTACAAAGACTATCCATCCGGCTGTCTTTGCATGTTCTCCCATGAATCCGACAAAGTCGGCATAGTCGAGGTTGTTGTTCTTGAAGAACGGGATGGTGGTCTTGGTCGACTTCTCATCCTGTGGCTTATGAACAACGTTGACTATCTGTCCGTCTTTCTGAAATTCCACATTCTCACGGATTACCGCATTCGGACTTAGATAGAGTGTCAGTCCGACTATTAATCCCAATCCTACCTGGCCGATTATCTTGAATTTGCCATGCAGCCCTTCTTTGTCTTTGCGGAAGACTTTGATATAATCATCGAGAAAGCCTAATGTACCCAACCAGACGGTTGTGATCAGCATCAGGATCATATAGACATTATGTAACTTGCCAAGCAGCAGGCAAGGCACCAGAATGGCTACAATGATGATGACGCCTCCCATGGTGGGGACACCTATCTTTTTTGTATTGAACGGGTCGATGGAAGCATCCCGCTGGGTTTCGGTAATCTGCTTCTTCTTGAGCAAATTGATGAAGTATTCTCCGAAGATAGCCGAAATCAGCAATGAAAGGATAACAGCCATCAAGGCTCGGAATGATACATAACCGAACATTCGTGCGCCCGGAAAGCTGAACTGCTCTAAGTAATCAAATAAGTAATATAGCATTGCTCAAGTTATTCGTTGTCAAAAATTTCCTTCAAAATCTCCTTGTCGTCAAAATGGTGCTTTACACCTTTTATTTCCTGATAGTTCTCGTGGCCTTTGCCTGCAACCAGAATGACGTCACCGGGCTGGGCCAGCATACATGCTGTGCGGATGGCCTCCTTACGGTCGGCAATCGATACTACTTTTTTCATATCGTCCTTGGTCAGTCCTGCAAGCATATCGTTGATGATATCCTGAGGCTCTTCGAAGCGGGGGTTATCGGATGTGATGACAACCTTATCACTCTGTTTTACAGATTCCTGTGCCATAATCGGACGCTTGCCCTTGTCGCGGTTACCACCGGCTCCGACAACAGTAATTACCCGGCCGTTGCCGCGAAGCACTTCGTGGATTGCATTCAGAACATTGACCAGGGCATCGGGTGTGTGTGCATAATCAACAATGGCGGTATAGTTTCTCGGTGAGCGGAGAGCATCGAAACGTCCGGCAACCGGACGCATGGTACTCAACATTACAAGAACATCTTCGGGTTGTTTGCCCAACAGGCAGCAAGCTCCGTAAACCGCCAACAGGTTGGATGCATTGAAACGTCCGATAAATTGAACGTTCACTTCTCGGTTATTGATGTCTAGCAACATACCGTCGAAACCGTCTTCCAGTACTTTCCCCTTAAATTCGGCCAAAGTCCGGAGCGAATAGGTCGCTACTTTCGCCTTGGTATTCTGTACCATTACCAAACCGTTCTTGTCGTCGGCATTGGTGAGGGCAAAAGCCGATTTAGGAAGTCCGTCGAAGAATGCCTTTTTGGCTTTCAGATAGTTTTCGAAAGTCTTGTGGTAGTCCAGATGGTCGCGGGTGATGTTGGTAAAGATGCCTCCGACAAACTTCAGTCCGCCGATACGTTTCTGGGCGATGGAATGTGAGCTTACTTCCATGAAAGCATATTTGCATCCTTCATCGGCCATACGTCCCAACAGGCGGTTCAGTGTAATCGGGTCGGGGGTGGTATGGTCGGTAGGAATAGCTTCGTCGTCGATATAGTTACATACGGTCGACAACAGGCCGACCTTGTATCCGAAACCGCGGAACATCTTATATAATAAGGTGGCAATGGTAGTTTTTCCGTTGGTTCCGGTTACTCCAACCAAATCCAGTTTCGATGTAGGATCGCCATAGAATGTAGTGGCCAGCTTTCCCACAGCATCTTCTGTATCTGCTACCTTTACATAAGTGACACTGTCCTTTAATATCTCGGGATAGGTCTCACAAACAATGGCAGTTGCACCTTTGTCGATTGCTGTACCTATATATGTATGTCCGTCAGTCTGTGTCCCTTTCACTGCAACGAATAAGTGGTTCGGTTCTATCAGACGTGAATCCATCTGAATACCTGTAATTTCAATATCTGCGGATCCTTTGATTTCACAGACCGTAACGGATTTGATAATTTCTTCCAGTTTCATACCTATTTCTAATCTTAATTCTTTAATGTCAATGTAATGGTTTGTCCTTTGTGTAGGGTGGAACCGGCTGCAATGCTTTGTTCCTTTACCTTGCCGATGCCATTCAGCCGGACTTTCAATCCTTGACTTTCAAGGAGATAAACGGCATCCTTTGCTCCCATGTTATGTACATTGGGAACCGTATGTTTGTTTGGTTTGACCTGCTTAAGGTCGGCATGGGTTGTTGTACATTCGGCTTTACCCCATAACGGGTTATGTCCATAAGGAACAGTATTGCTGTTGCCCGGAACGTTGAGGGTTCTCAATACATAAGCGGTTTCTACCAGATCACCATTCTTTACATCCGGAACCAATACTGAAGTGGAATCCTTGGCGTGTGCCAGATCGCGATACAAATGCTTTGCATATACACGTTCTGCAATCTTGCTGAACACGCTACCTGCCTGCAGACCGCCTGAAGCCGGGCCATGAGGAATCTGAATCTGCACCAGACAGCTGTATTTCGGTTTTTCAGACGGGAAGTATCCACAGAAACTTACCATATATGTTTTACCTCCAACGTTGTATCCGCCTTTACCTTGAGATATCAAGGCTGTGCCTGTCTTTCCTGAAACGCTGAACTGTTTGCTGCCTGCAGGTTTTGCTAAACCTTCGGATACTACTTTCTCCAGAATCGTGTGGATTTGTGACAAAGTCTTGTCGGAACAAATTTTCGGATTTACTACTTCTGTCGGGAACTCCTGTATTATATTCCCGTTCTTGGAAATGGCTTTTACAAATTTCGGTTTTACCATTACACCGTCGTTGGCGATTGCATTGTAGAAATTCAGAAGGTAAATCGGCGGAATCTGTGTTTCATAACCGATACTCATCCAAGGTAAGGTTGTCTTGGCGAAATAACGTTGCTTGGGGTCGAGGATACGGGGGCTGGCCTCACCTACAATGCCGAGATCGAGCGGCTTGTCGATACTCATACGGCGAAGTCCGTTGACAAACCGTTGTGGGTCATCCCCATAGAACTTTTCGATAATGGATGAAACACCGACGTTCGAAGATACCTCCATGATGCGGGTTACATCGATGGCTCCGTAACCTCCTCTATGCCAGTTCCAGTCTTTCATCCAACTTCCGTGCATGTTGACCATACCGTTTTTTGTATCAACGACATAATCGGGAGTTACATAGCCATCTTCCAAGGCAACCATGATCGATGCAGTCTTGAAAGTTGACCCCGGTTCCATCAGGTTGCTGACAGCCAGGTTCTTCATCTCATAATATTTCCCGTCGCCGGCTTTCTGCATATTGACACAGGCTTTGACATCTCCTGTCGCTACTTCCATGACGAGTGCTACTCCCCAGATCGCTTTCAGATTCTCAAGTTGGTCGACCAATGCTTTTTCGGCAATATCCTGCATATCTACATCGATGGTTGTTATTACATCGCATCCGTCTACAGCCGGCTTGTCGACAATGTTCAGATACTTATTCATCACTTTTTGCCGATGGGTGATACCGTCCTGTCCTCTCAGAACCGAATCAAAGGTCAATTCCAATCCGTTCTTGGCTCCGAGCGACATGTCCGAATACATATCTCCGAGTGTACGCATCGCCAAAGATCCGAACGGTTTCTTGCGTTGGTTGAAAGTTTCTGCATGTAATCCGCTTTTGTTCTTTCCCTTTTCGAATAGCGGCAAGCGTTTCACTTCCTTATATTCAATGTATGAGATACGCTTAGGATACAATGGCCAGTGGCGGCTCTTTTGTTTGCGTCCATTCAGTATCTGTTTTCTGAATTCCTGAACGCTTCGATCTGGAAAAATTTCATGCAGACCTTCACAAATTTCCGTCAGGTGGTTCATCAGCATTGTGTCTTTTTCAATGCCGCCGGCTTGGAAATCCATGTAAATCCTATATTCCGGTAAACTGCTGGCCATCAACTTTCCGTCGGCAGAAATAATATTACCACGCGTTGGATGAACTACTACATTTTCCTTTATAAAACGGTCGGCTACGTCTTGCCAATAACCTTTGTCGCGGAACATAATGATGGCTGCCTTGGCAATGATGCAAATGGCCAAGGTAAGCATAATGACCACGATAAACGTGTAGCGTAGCATGATGTTTTTCTGTCCCGGTATCATAGTGACTTTACTTCTTTTCTTTTTTGATCAAATAGGGAGGGGTAGCCGCTGTCTGGAGCGGAGTCCCTTCGTTTGCAATGTATTCTTCAATTTTCGATTGACGGCTGCGCTCAGTCAACTCGGACGAAATGGTCAGCGCATCGTACTTGATGTCGGTCAATTCTTTCTTCAGCCGGTCTATCTCAATCAGTTCCTGCTGGCTGGCATAACGGTTATCAATATAGATGATGGTCAGGAAGACAATCAGAATCAACAGGGTTGCCTGTCGTTTCAGAAAGTCGTGTGCCAGAATATCACCTCCCAGAATGCTCTTCAGTGTGATGTGTGATGACGACTGTTTCTTGTTTTTGTTTTCTTGCTCTTCCATGGCTTGATCTTGATTCTTATTTCTTTTCTGCAATTCTCAGCTTCGCGCTGCGTGAGCGCGGATTGCGGTTTATCTCTTCATCCGAAGGGACGATAACCTTGTTGTTTATCAGTCTGAATGGTGTCTGTACATTACCGAAGAAATCCTTTTCGGCCTTACCTTCCACATTGCCGGTCTTCATCAGGTTCTTGACGATACGGTCTTCCAGTGAATGATAGGTAATGATGACAAGACGTCCCCCCGGTTTCAATGCCTCAGTGGCAGCATACAGCATTTCTTTCAACGCTTCCATTTCCTGGTTTACTTCAATGCGCAGGGCCTGAAACACCTTGGCCAACTCCTTCTTTTCTCTTTCCCTGCCGAAAAGAGGCTTTACGATTTCCAGAAAATCACCGATAGTTACTATCTGCTTCTGGACACGTGCCTTGGCAATGACAGAGGCCAGCTTGCGACTGTTCTTGAGTTCTCCGTACAGGTAGAAAATGTCGGCCAGACGCTCTTCATCGTATGTGTTTACGATATCGGCAGCGGTGGTGCCGGCACGTTTGTTCATACGCATGTCCAGATTGCCGTCAAAGCGGAACGAGAATCCTCTTTCCGAATCGTCGAAATGGTGTGAAGATACCCCTAAATCGGCAAGAATGGCATCGACTTCCTCAACTCCATAATAGCGTAAAAAATTATGAAGATAACGGAAATTGCTGCGGACAAACGTAAAACGCTTGTCATTGACAATATTCTTTTCCGCATCCTCATCCTGGTCGAAACTGAACAGACGGCTTGTCTTATCCATACGGCGTAAGATTTCTTTTGAATGACCTCCTCCTCCGAATGTCATGTCGGCATAAATACCCCCCGAATGAAGATTCATTCCGTCGATACTCTCATTGAGTAATACAGGTATATGATATGTCTGTTCTGTTTCCATGCTGATAATCTGTTGAACTTAGGTTATCTACCTTATTAATATATTAATTGAGGTTGTAAAATTACATAATTCCAAATAATTCGGTATATAGTTTCAGGAAAATATTTGAAGAAGTTATCAACAGGTTGCCAGCTTGTTGGAAGAGGTACTTGAAACCTTTGCACAGAGTTGTTTCGTATGTGCAATTTTATGCGTCTTTTGTCATAAAACAGCTCATTTTTTTGTCAATTCGCATATTTTCGTAAATGAAATGAGTAAATTTTCAAAAGTATAGATTACATTTGCAAAGAAATCTTAGAGTGAACAGATGGCCGATAATTCAATTTTTTTAATTGATATTGATAAGATATTAGAGGAAAAAGCCGGAAAGAAGGCGAAACGTATTCCACGTTTTGTGGTTTCCTACCTGAAGCGGATTGTGCATCAGGAAGAAATCAATGGCTTTTTGAGAGGAGCTAAAGATAAGGTCGGAGTGGATTTCCTGGAAGAGAGTGTGAAGTTCCTTGATATAAAGCTGGACGTGAACGGATTGGAGAACTTACCTAATGACGGACTCTGTACTTTTGTTTCGAATCACCCGTTGGGTGGACAGGACGGAGTCGCTTTGGGATATGTGCTCGGAAGGCATTACAACGGACGGATCCGCTATCTGGTGAATGACTTGCTGATGAACCTGTATGGTTTGGCTCCTTTATGTATCCCTATCAACAAGACCGGCTCGCAGTCGCGGGATTTTCCACGGATGGTGGAAGCCGGCTTTAAATCGGATAATCATATCATTATGTTTCCGGCAGGCTTGTGCTCGCGTCGTCAACATGGTGAAATCAAGGATTTGGAATGGAAGAAGACGTTCGTTACCAAAAGTGTGGAGACGCAACGTTGTGTGGTTCCCATTCATTTCGAAGGACGTAACTCAAATTTTTTCTATAGTCTGGCCAATCTCTGCAAGTTCTTGGGCATCAAATTCAATATTGCGATGCTTTATCTTGCCGACGAGATGTTCAAGAACCGTCATAAGACGTTCCGGGTAACTATTGGCAAACCGATTCCCTGGCAGACTTTTGACAAGTCGAAGACTCCTGTCGAATGGGCGGACTATGTGCGTGAGTTAGTATATAAATTGTAACGTAAGAAGATTTTGTAAAAAAGTATGGAAGATATCATTGCGCCTATTGACAGGGAAGTGTTGAAATCGGAATTGACTCCTGAAAAACGACTGAGATCAACAAATAAGAGCAATAACGAAATTTATATCGTCAACTGGAAAAATGCTCCGAATGTGTTGAAGGAGATCGGCCGTTTGCGTGAGATTGCATTCCGTGCTGCTGGTGGAGGTACAGGCCTTTCGATGGACTTGGATGAGTATGATTTGATGGAGAATCCGTACCAACAGCTGGTAGTGTGGAATCCGGAAGCCGAAGAGATTCTCGGTGGTTATCGCTATCTGTTGGGAGATGAAGTGGAATTCGATGAGCATGGCAAGCCGATTCTGGCTACGGCCCATATGTTCAATTTCTCGGAAAAGTTTCTGAAGGAGTATCTTCCTACAACAATCGAGTTAGGGCGTTCGTTCGTTACGTTGGAGTATCAGTCGACCCGTGCAGGTTCTAAAGGGTTGTTTGCTCTTGACAACTTGTGGGATGGCTTGGGTGCGTTGACCGTAATCAAGCCGAATGTAAAGTATTTCTTCGGCAAGATGACCATGTATCCTAGCTATAATCGTTTCGGACGAGATATGATCCTGTATTTCTTAAAGAAGCATTTCGACGACAAGGATCAGCTGATTACTCCGATGTGTCCGTTACAGATTGATACAGATCCGGCAATTCTGGAAAAACTCTTCTGCCACAAGACATTCAAGGAAGATTATAAGGTGCTGAATACCGAAGTCCGCAAGTTGGGTTATAACATTCCTCCACTTGTGAATGCCTACATGAGTCTGTCGCCGACGATGCGTATGTTCGGTACTGCCATCAACGATGGTTTCGGAGATGTGGAAGAGACCGGTATCCTGATTGCCGTTGATGAGATTTTGGAAGAAAAGCGTATTCGTCATATCGAATCGTTCATCAAGGAACATCCGGAAGCTCTGACCATTACATCGGGGGCCAATCCGGTAGTATCGAAGTGTGATAAATAAATATGCAATGGTATAAAGCATGAGGCATCTGCCCGGTATGGGTAGATGCCTCATGCTTTTTTATTTTAAAACTCACGTTCTTACACAGCCGGCAAGCTGTTTCCGTTGATTTTGCGGTAAAGGTCGAGGGCATAGACGTCGGTCATTCCCGAAATATAGTCGAGTACTGCCAGTACCTTTTCGTAAAGTGACGGTGCCTGTACATCGTATTGCTTCGACATGCGGTTGATGAGCAGCTTTGAATAAGCCTTGTCGGGGTAGCGTACCGCCTCGATGAATAAGTCGACTAGGGTAGTGATGACCTGATAACCCGCCAGCTCGATGTCGAGTACATCCTTGGCACAATAAATCTTGGCAAAGGCGGTCTTTGAGCAGTTTTCGTAGGCATCGAGTACGTGCTGGTCCATGTGCTTGATGAGCGAACCTTCGAACGTTCCGTTGAGGATGGCTTCTTCGTTCTCGACGAAAGCTTTGGCACAGGAGCGGATAAGTACTCCAATTGCTGATGTTCGCAGATAGGCAATCTGTTCGTTGGTATCGGTCACCATTTTGCAGATATTCTCGATATGTTCCAGACGTTTTTCTGAAAAGAATCGGCTATACAAATCCTTGGTCTCCTGTGTCGTCAGGATTTTCAGCTTGTGGGCATCCTCGATGTCCATCATCTGGTAACAGATGTCATCGGCTGCTTCCACTAGGTAGACCAGCGGATGGCGTACATAACGGATGGGTTCTCCATTCTTGCTTAAACGGATCATTCCCAGTTCGTCTGCAATCCGTCTGAAATCTTCTTCTTCGGTCTGGAAGAAACCGAATTTCTGTTTCTTGCCTGCCAGCTGAGCCGAGAACGGATATTTCACGATGGAAGCCAGGGTGGTGTATGTCATCACAAAACCTCCCGGACGACGTCCGCGAAACTGGTGGGTGAGCAGACGGAATGCATTGGCATTCCCTTCGAAATGAATCAGGTCTTCCCATTCGGCAGGTTTCATCAGACCTTTCAGTTTCAATCCTCTTCCTTCGGAGAAATACGCGCCGATAGCCTTTTCGCCCGAATGCCCGAAAGGAGGGTTCCCCATGTCGTGAGCCAGGCAGGCAGCCGACACGATGGCTCCGATTTCCGAAATATGGGTGTCCGAAAGTTCGGGGTGTCTTTTCAGGAGGGCGGTAGAAACTTCGCTCCCCAGCGAACGTCCTACACATGATACTTCCAGGCTATGAGTGAGTCGGTTGTGGACGAAGATACTTCCCGGAAGCGGGAATACCTGTGTCTTGTTCTGCAACCTGCGGAACGGTGCAGAGAAAATCAGACGATCGTAATCACGTTGAAATTCCGTACGGTCCTCTTTCCTAATTTCATGAAAAGATTCCAGTCCGAAACGCTTGTTCGATATCAGTTGTTTCCAGTTCATTTGTCGCTAAATCCATTATGCTTCTTGCAAATGTATAAAAGATTCGTTTAAAAAATGGTAAACAGGCTTATAAATCCCGCGAAATATGTAAATTCGCAATTTAAATAAGACAATGATATTATGAAAGTACAAATTATCAATAAATCGAAACACGCTTTACCTCAATATGCTACGCCGCTTTCTGCCGGCATGGATCTAAGGGCCAATCTGGACGAACCTATCGTTTTGAAACCGTTGCAGCGCTGTCTGGTGCCGACGGGGCTTTACATTGCCTTGCCCGACGGTTACGAGGCACAGATACGTCCTCGCAGCGGATTGGCGCTGAAGAAAGGAATAACCCTGCTGAACACGCCGGGAACCATCGATGCAGATTACCGCGGTGAAATCGGAGTAATTATGGTGAACCTTTCTTCCGAAGATTTCGTGGTGGAAGACGGCGAACGTATCGCTCAGATGGTGATTGCCCGTTACGAAAAGGCTGAATGGGCAGATGTGGAAACACTCGATGAAACCGAACGTGGGGCAGGAGGTTTCGGACATACCGGAACGGAATGATTGGTGTTGGGGTTATTATCAAATTAATCTGAAGAAAATGCGAAAGATTCTCTATCTATTGCCTCTGCTGCTGATCCTTTGCCTGATGGCTTGTGGCACTTCGGGCAGACAGGCGCGGGCAAAAAAAATAAATTCGGAGCTGAAAAAAGATCCACTGACTCCCGAACAGCGCAGGAAATACGATTATTATTTCCTCGAAGCAGTGCGCATGAAACAGAAAGGGGATTACGATGCAGCTTACGCTTTATTCAAACATTGTCTGGATATCTATCCGTCATCGGCTGCAACTCTATACGAGATGTCCTATTTCGATATGTATCTCGGACTGGAAGAAAAAGGAGAACAGGCCCTCAAACGTGCTGTGCGCTCCGAAGAATCCAATTACTGGTATAAACAGACATTGGCAAACTTTTATGAAGGGAAAAGAGATCTGCCTAAAGCGATAGCTGTATATGAAGATATGGCCGATCAGTTCCCGTCGCGTATAGAACCGGTGTTGTCGCTTATCGGCCTTTATGGTCAAACCAACAGCTATTCGGAAGAGATCCGTATGTTGAATCGTCTGGAAGAACTCGATGGCAAATCGGAACAGATCAGTATGGAAAAGTTCCGGATGTATCTGGCTTTGGAGAAAATGGACAGTGCTTATGCGGAAATTGAAAGTCTGGCAAGAGAATATCCCTACGATTACCGTTATCAGACCATTCTGGGAAATGTATATCTTGAAAATGGACGTGAAAAGGAAGCTTATGATGTCTATCAACGTATCCTGAAGGAAGAACCAGGCTATGGTCCGGTACTGATTGCCATGGCTACTTATTATCAGAAGACAGGACAGGATAGTCTGTATCGGTTACAAGTTGATTCGGTGCTGTTGAGCTACAATGTGGAATCGGATACGAAACTGAATATCATGCGCCAGATGATTGTGGAGTCGGAACAAGGTTCGCGTGATAGTCTGTTTATTCTCGATAAGTTCCGTCAGGTACTGGAACGTCCGCAACCGAATGCCGATATGGCAATGCTTTGTGCCCAGTATCTGGTGACCAAGAAGATGGAGAAGGAATCGGTTCCTGTATTGAATCAGGTGTTGGAATTGGACCCGGAAAACAAACCGGCACGTCTGCAACTGATGAGCTATGCAATCCGCGACGAGCGCCTGGATGATGTCATCGAAATAGCCAAACCGGCTTTGATCTATACCCCCGATGCCTTGGAATTCTATTATTATATAGGATTGGCTTATTATCAGAAAAAGGAAATGGATGAGGCATTGGATGTATTTATTAGAGGGACCAAACAGATAACCGATCAGACAGACAAGGGAGTGGCTTCCGATTTCTATTCCATTATGGGTGATATCTACCACAGCAAAGGATTGTCGGAAAAGTCGTATGCCGCTTACGATTCGGCTTTGGTCTATAATCCGAACAATGTGGGTGCAATGAATAACTATGCCTATTTCCTTTCGGTAGAGCGAAAGCATCTGGATAAGGCTGAAGAAATGAGCTATCGGACGGTAAAGGCCGAACCTGACAATGATACATTCCTCGATACCTATGCATGGATTCTTTTTGAAAAAGGGAAATATACCGAAGCCCGTATCTATATTGAACAGGCCTTGCAGAACGGCGGTGATTCCAGCCGGGTAATCGTTGAACATTGTGGGGATATCTATTATAAGTTGGGTGATGTGGATAAGGCTGTGGAATATTGGAAGAAGGCCGATTCGATGGAAATATCGGAGGCAGATGGTTCCACTCCGCCTACTGAACAGGAAATACGACGTTTGAAAAAGAAAATCAGTTTACGAAAATACATTGAATAATAATGGTAAGAAGTTTTATTAAATATATAGCTTTAATAGCGATAGTTGTAGGTTTTGCTTCATGCTCATCAAGCAGGAAGGCGGTGAAGACACCGATGATAGGAGATCTGACGGGTACTGCCTATATGGAAAAGGTTATCGAACTGTCTCCTGAATGGAAGGCCGTAAGTGGCAAAGTCGGTTTGAACCTGAGTCTGGATGGCAGCAAGAATATGAAGGTGAATGCCACCTTCCGCTTGAAACGCGATGAATCCATCCAGTTTTCCATTGCTCCGATTCTTGGAATCGAGGTGGCACGGTTGGAAGTTTCCCCTGATGGGCTGCTGGCACTCGACCGCATGAACAAGCGTTATGTAAAAGTGTCGTTCGACGAGTTGAGCAAGATGGCTCATACCGACTTGAGCTATAATCTCATTCAGTCATTGTTCCTGAATGAGATATTTTTGCCAAACAAAAAACAACTTTCGGCAAGTGATGCGGATGCTTTCAATGTAACTTTGAAAGATGCCCAGGCTATGTTGGAGGTAAAAGCGTCAAAGATACTTTCCTATTGCTTCTATACGACAGTCAACGAGGGCTTGCTGCAGGAAAGTACAATTGCCATCGACGGTACACCTTATCAGCTGAATTGGAAGTACAGTGATTTCAATAAATTAAATACGCGTCAGTTTCCTAATCAAATGCAGCTCAATGTAAAGGGGACAGGCAAGCAAATGTTGCTTGGCATGAAGTTTTCGCGGCTTTCGGTAAACGGGGATTGGGATGCACGGACTGAAATCCCGTCCCGTTACGAACGGATTGAGATTAAGGATCTGGTAAAGATGTTGGTAAAGCATGGTGAAAATAATTAGTCTTATATTCGTCTGTCTGTTGTGTGTTTCTGTCAATGCACAGAGTACGCGTAAGATCCGGCAACTGGAAAAACAGCATGCCGAACTTCAGAAACAGATTTCGGAGTCTGAAACTTTGCTGAAATCTACCAAGAAGGATGTGAAGTCTCAGCTGGATAACCTTGCTCTGTTGTCGGGACAGATTGACGAACGTAAGAAGTATATTGAAACCATAGAGAATGATGTGAAGACTATTCAGCTTGAGATAGACCGTGTGCAACGCGAATTGGAGGAATTGCAGGCCGAGCTGGTGGATAAACAGAATAAATATAAGCAATCGGTTACTTATATGTACAAGAACCGGTCAATTCAGGAAAAGTTGCTTTTCGTGTTTTCGGCCGATAATCTGAGCCAGATGTATCGCCGTATGCGGTATGTCCAGCAGTATGCCGATTACCAACGCCTGCAAGGTATGGAGGTGAAACGGAAGCAAAAGCAGGTGGCTGAAAAAAAGAATGTCTTGTTGGCAAGCAAGGAGTCGAAAGAGAATCTCTTGAAACAAGGGGAGGCCGAAAAGGCGAAACTGGAGGCACAAGAGCAGGAACGTAAGGCATTGCTGGCAAATCTTCAGAAAAAACAGAAAGGTATCCAGAATGAAATCCGTAAGAAACGGGCTTCTGCCGAAAAGTTGAATGCCCAGATCGACCGCCTTATTGCGATTGAGATAGAAAAGGCGCGGAAACGTGCCGAAGAGGAGGCCCGGCGTAAAGCGGAAGAGGCTCGCAAACAGGCCGAGTTGGCAGCCAAAAAGGGAGGAAAGTCAACGGCAACTGCAGGTAAAACAGGCGGAAAGACTGCTTCTCCGAAAATGGAAACGTTTAAGGTCGATTCGGAGGACAGGCGTTTGTCGGGTGTGTTCGAACAGAACCGTGGTCGTCTGCCGATACCGGTTACCGGACCTTATGTGATTGTCGGACACTATGGACAATATCAGGTGGAAGGCTTGCGTAATGTCCGTCTCGACAATAAGGGTGTCGATATCAAAGGTAAACAAGGCGCTCAGGCGAGAGCGATTTTTGACGGTGAGGTTTCTGCTATCTTCCAATACAACGGCTTGGCTAATGTGTTGGTACGTCACGGAAGCTATATATCTGTCTATTGTAACCTATCTTCTGTGACAGTCCGGAAAGGAAGTAAGGTGAAGACCCGTGATACGTTGGGCCAGATTCATACCGATAAGGATGGCAATACGATTCTTCATTTCCAACTCCGAAAGGAAACCGCCAAACTGAATCCGGAAATCTGGTTAGGCCGCTGATACATTGATGATTTTTTGTACAAATAATAAAGAAACTCCGTCGAAAAGCTGTCAGGCTTTTGGACGGAGTTTCTTTTATGCAGTTATTATCTACTGCTTATTTTTTGTAGTTCTTCAAACCTGTTTCCAGGAAGTTGATGTATTCAGGAATGTCTTCCTTGTATGCGAATGATTTGTTCAAAGGCATACCTTCGTTGTCAAGCAATACGTAGAATGGTTGTGCATTTGCACCGAACTTGGTTTGCTGAAGGTAGCTCCATTTGTCGCCGACTGTACGTAAGGTGCGCTGTGTACCGTTTTCTGTAACCTTGATCGGTTCCGGCAATTTAGTCTTGTCGTCAACGTAAAGCGTAATCAGTACGTAATCGTTGTTCATGATGTCACGTACCTTGTCGTCTGTCCATACAGCCAACTCCATCTTACGACAGTTCACGCAACCATAACCTGTAAAATCAATCATCACAGGCTTATTGTGCTGGCGTGCATATTCCATACCTGCATCGTAGTCGTTGAACTGGGCATGTACTTCGTTTTTATACAGACTGAAGTCTTGAGTCGACATAGGAGGAGTGAAGGCGCTTACTGCTTTCAACGGTGCTCCCCAAAGTCCGGGAATCATATATACTGAAAATGCCAATGAAATCAATGCAAGGAAGAAGCGGGTTACGCCAACCTTGTTGCTGTCGTCATCGTGCGGAAACTTGATTTTTCCAAGCAGGTAGAAGCCTAACAGTCCGAAGATTACAATCCATAATGCGAGGAATGTTTCACGGTCGAGCAATCCCCATCCGTAAGCCAGGTCGGCAACCGACAGGAACTTCAAGGCAAATGCAAGTTCCAGGAAACCTAATGTCACCTTAATTACGTTCATCCAACCGCCCGATTTAGGCATTGATTTCAACCATGACGGGAAGAGGGCGAACAAAGTAAACGGAAGAGCCAATGCAATGGCAAATCCCAGCATACCGATGGCCGGAGCAACGATTTCACCGGTTGTAGAAATCTCTACCAACAGGAATCCGATAATCGGACCTGTACAAGAGAAAGATACCAGTGAAAGGGTGAAAGCCATCAAGAAGATACTCAACAGACCTGTTGTCTGTTCTGCCTTGCTGTCGACAGCGTTACTCCATTTCGATGGCAAAGTGATTTCGAATGCCCCGAAGAAAGAAGCTGCAAATACAACCAGCATTAGGAAGAACAGTATATTAAAGATGGCATTTGTTGAAAGCGAGTTCAAGGCATTGGCACCAAAAATCAAGGTGATGGCCAGACCGAGAACCACATAAATCACAACGATGGAAGCACCGTAAGTCCAAGCGTCGCGGATGCCTTTCTTCTTGTCTTTTGTACGTTTCAGGAAGAAGCTGACCGTCATCGGGATGATAGGCCAGACACATGGGGTGAACAAGGCAACCAATCCGCCGAGGAATCCGGCCAGGAAAATATAAATCAGTGAATGGGATTCCTCTCCTTCATGCTCGCCGTAATTCTGCAATTCGTCGATAACCGGTTTCCAATAATCGGTGGTTCCTTCCAACTGTGCATTCTGGTTGGCAGAAACTTTCATTGTATCGGCAGCCACGGTTGTAGCAACAGTATCTACGGCTGGAGCCGGTTCTTCTTTAACCGCTTCCTTAGCTGGTGCCGGTGTTCCGGCAGCGACGGGTGCAGTACCGTTGAATGTAAAGTCTACACTGGTAGGTGGCATACAGCTTGATTCGTTGCAGGCACCATATTCCAGGTAGCCGCTTATCGAATATTTCCCACCGTTCAGTTTGATTTTCTGGATGAACTTGGCTGTACCCTCGAAATATTTCACTTTCATCTCGAAAATCGGGTCCATCAGTTCAATCACATTTCCAACCGGAGTCAGTTTTCCGATAAGGCTGGCACCTTCAATCTTTTCCACGTTGAAAGTAGCCGAAGTTGGTCCATCCTCTCCTAAGTCAGTCGAATAAACGTGCCATCCTTGTGCAATGGAACCGGTGAATACGATTTCCGCTTCAGTATCGGAAACTTTCTTCCATTCGGTCTTGAACTGCACGGGCGATTGCATCTGTGCAAAGATAGGCAAACATAGCACGGCCAGTAAAAACAGGCTTAATAAGTGTCTTTTTGTCATCTGAAAGTTATTTAATTGATAATTATTCTTGTAAGAAACGAAAGATGCCTTTTGAACAAAAGTTACCAGAATTTGTTCTGTTCAGGGTTGTATTCGAAACCGGCGGCCTTCAACCGGTTGATAATTTCTTCTTTGTCGACGTCCAGATCATTACACAAGGCGTCCAAAGAGGGATAAACATCTCTCAGCTTCATATTTATCAGGCTGAAGAGCATCATCGGATCGTTCGGTAATTCCATAATTCTACAACTAAAAAAATACTGATTTTTGTAATTCGGGCACAAAGTTACTTAATTTATTATGAAATAAATACTAAACTTTTCTTTATTAGTCATATAAACTGCAGAAAAAACATTAACTTTGCACATTCATTAATGGATTATTAGAACAAAACTATAAAAGAACATGATGGAGCTTGACTTACTCACAGCTGTTTCGCCGATTGATGGCCGATACAGAAGCAAAGCGGGAGCTTTGGCTGCTTATTTCTCTGAGTATGCGCTGATGAAATATCGTGTGCGCGTCGAGATTGAATATTTTATTACTTTATGTGAATTGCCGTTGCCACAGTTGGATAGCTTTGATCACGCTCGTTTCAAGGCTTTGCGTGATATATACCGCAATTTCTCTGAAGCAGATGCGCAGCGTATCAAGGAAATCGAAAGTGTAACAAACCATGATGTGAAGGCTGTTGAGTATTTCATTAAGGAGCAGTTCGATAAACTAGGGGGAATGGAACAGTATAAGGAGTTCATTCATTTCGGACTGACTTCACAGGATATCAACAATACTTCCGTTCCATTGTCGATCAAGGATGCGTTGGAGGAAGTATACTATCCACAAATCCAGAAACTGATCGATCAGCTCACTGCTTATGCTGAAGAATGGAAAGATATCCCGATGTTGGCAAAAACTCACGGTCAGCCGGCTTCTCCGACTCGTCTGGGAAAAGAAATTATGGTGTTTGCCTATCGTCTGAACCGTCAGTTGGCAGCTTTGAAGGCTTGTCCGATTACTGCAAAATTTGGAGGTGCTACAGGAAATTACAATGCTCATCATGTTGCTTATCCGGCATACGACTGGAAAGCATTCGGTAACAAGTTCGTTGCTGAAAAATTGGGGTTGGAACGCGAAGAGTATACAACACAGATTTCAAACTATGACAATCTGGGAGCAATCTTCGATGCCATGAAGCGCATCAATACCATTATGATTGATATGAACCGCGATTTCTGGCAATATATCTCTATGGAATACTTCAAGCAGAAGATCAAGGCCGGTGAAGTGGGATCAAGCGCTATGCCGCATAAGGTCAATCCGATCGACTTTGAAAATGCTGAGGGTAACTTGGGTATGGCGAATGCCGTTCTGGAACATTTGTCGACCAAATTGCCGGTTTCACGTTTGCAGCGTGACCTGACCGACTCTACCGTATTGCGCAATATCGGTGTTCCTTTCGGTCATACCGTTATCGCAATCCAGAGTTCATTGAAGGGATTGGGTAAACTTTTATTGAACGAACACAAGATTTATGAAGATTTGGATAATTGCTGGAGCGTGGTTGCCGAAGCTATCCAGACTATCTTGCGCCGTGAGGCTTATCCGCATCCGTACGAAGCACTGAAGGCATTGACCCGTACAAACCAGGCAATCAACGAAGCTTCTATCAAAGATTTTATTGAAACTTTGAACGTTAGCGAAGAAATTAAAAATGAATTACGTGCGATTACTCCTCATAATTATACTGGAATGTAATTGTAGTAACTATAAAATTAGGCCCGAGAGGGTAAGTATTAATTATTAAATCGAAATTATTATGGCAGAAAGAGAAAACAGACAGGAAGGCGAAAACAGCCAGTCTAGCCGCGATGGTTACAAGTCTTACAACAGAGAAGGTTATAACAAATACAACCGTAACGAAGGTGGTAGCGGATATGGACGTCGTCCGCGTTTTAATCCGAACAGTGAAGGTGGTGATCGTACTCATCGTTCATCTTATAATCCTCGTTTCAACAACAATAACGGGGAAGGTGGCGAACAGCGTAGCTATCGTCCTCGCTTCAATAACGGTCAGCAAGGGGAAGGCGGTTACCGCCAACGTTCCTATGGCCGCAACAATGAAGGTGGGGAACGTTCTTCTTACAATCCTCGTTTTAATAACGGTGGTCGTCAGCAACGTTCGTACAATCCGCGCTTCAATAACAACAATGGCGAAGGCGGCGAACAGCGCAGCTATCGTCCGCGTTTCAACAATGGCGGACAGGGCGAAGGCGGTTATCGTCAGCAGCGTCCGCGTTTCAATAACGGCGGACAGGGTGGCTATGGCCGTCAGCAGGGTGGTTACCGTCAGCGTACCGGCGATTACAATCCGAATGCTAAGTATAGCATGAAGAAGCAGATCGAGTACAAGGATGTGTTGACCGATCCGAACGAACCGATCCGTTTGAACAAGT
Organism: uncultured Phocaeicola sp.; assembly: GCA_944321335.1. Taxonomy (GTDB): domain Bacteria; phylum Bacteroidota; class Bacteroidia; order Bacteroidales; family Bacteroidaceae; genus Phocaeicola. Next base: position 89,731 of record CALUKX010000003.1, read on the forward strand.
TCCTGGCTAATGCCGGTATCTGTTCTCGTCGTGAGGCGGATGAATTCATCACTGCAGGTGTGGTTTCAGTCAATGGCGTTGTGGTAACCGAACTGGGTACCAAGGTAAAACGCTCGGATGAAATCAAGTTCCACGACCAGCCGGTGAATATCGAACGTAAGGTTTACGTGTTGCTGAACAAACCGAAAGACTGTGTAACTACTTCCGATGATCCTCAGGAACGTAAGACTGTAATGGATTTTGTTAAGGGTGCTTGCAAGGAACGCATCTATCCGGTAGGTCGTCTCGACCGTAACACAACCGGTGTGCTGTTGCTGACAAACGACGGTGACTTGGCTTCGAAGCTGACTCATCCGAAATACCTGAAGAAGAAAATCTATCACGTATATTGCGACAAGAATGTAACCAAGGCCGATCTCGACCAGATTGCTTCGGGTATAACCTTGGATGACGGTGAAATCCATGCTGATGCAATCAGCTATGCATCGGATACCGACAAGTCGCAGGTAGGTATCGAAATCCATTCAGGTAAGAACCGTATCGTCCGCCGTATCTTCGAATCATTGGGATACCGTGTTGTAAAACTTGACCGTGTTTACTTTGCAGGTCTGACAAAGAAAGGCCTTCGCCGTGGCGACTGGCGCTACTTGACAGAACAGGAAGTGAACATGCTCCGTATGGGCTCTTTTGAATAATATATTATATAATGTGTAGGGCAGGCTTGTGGGCCTGCCCTCCTGCGTATCAAAACACATAAAACAAAATACAATGGAAACAATTCGTAGAACAAAAATTGTTGACTTGCTGAAGCGTGATGACTTTGGCGCGATGGTCAATGTGAAAGGTTGGGTACGTACCCGCCGTGGTAGCAAACAAGTTAACTTTATCGCCTTGAATGACGGTTCTACTATAAATAATGTACAGATTGTAGTTGACTTGGCTAACTTTGATGAGGAGATGCTGAAACAGATTACAACCGGTGCATGTCTTAGTGTAAACGGAGAACTGGTGAAATCGGTAGGAGCCGGTCAGGCTGCCGAAATTCAGGCACGGGAAATTGAGGTGTTGGGTACTTGCGACAATACATATCCGTTGCAGAAGAAGGGACACTCAATGGAGTTCCTGCGTGAAATCGCTCACTTGCGTCCGCGTACCAATACATTCGGTGCGGTGTTCCGTATCCGTCACAACATGGCAATCGCTATCCACAAATTCTTCCACGAACGTGGTTTCTTCTATTTCCATACTCCGCTGATTACTGCATCCGACTGTGAAGGTGCCGGCCAGATGTTCCAGGTTACAACCATGAACCTGTACGACTTGAAGAAGGACGAAAACGGTTCCATCATCTATGATAATGATTTCTTCGGAAAACAGGCCAGCTTGACTGTTTCCGGTCAGTTGGAAGGCGAATTGGCTGCAACTGCCTTGGGCGCGATCTATACTTTCGGCCCTACATTCCGTGCGGAAAATTCGAATACTCCCCGTCACTTGGCAGAGTTCTGGATGATTGAACCGGAGGTTGCTTTCAACGATATCAACGACAATATGGATTTGGCTGAAGAGTTCATCAAGTATTGCGTACAGTGGGCTCTCGACAATTGCTATGATGATGTCAAGTTCTTGAACGACATGTTCGACAAAGGTTTGATTGAACGTCTGCAGGGTGTCTTGAAAGAATCGTTCGTCCGTCTGCCTTATACAGAAGGTATCAAGATATTGGAAGATGCCGTTGCCAAAGGACATAAGTTTGAATTTCCGGTTTATTGGGGAGTTGACCTGGCTTCGGAACACGAACGCTTCCTGGTTGAAGAACACTTCAAACGTCCGGTTATCCTGACCGACTATCCGAAGGAAATCAAGGCATTCTATATGAAACAGAACGAAGACGGAAAGACTGTCCGTGCAATGGACGTCTTGTTCCCGAAGATCGGTGAAATCATCGGCGGTTCGGAACGTGAAGAAAATTACGATAAGCTCTTGAACCGTATTCAGGAACTGAATATCCCGATGAAGGATATGTGGTGGTATCTCGATACACGTAAGTTCGGTACTTGTCCTCATTCCGGATTCGGTCTGGGATTCGAACGTCTGCTGTTGTTTGTGACAGGCATGGCAAACATCCGCGACGTGATACCTTTCCCGCGTACTCCGCGTAACGCAGAATTCTAATTTTATCTACCAGATAACACTATGGACGCCGGTCGGACTGAAAATTCCCGTCTGTCCGGCGTCTTGCTTTCATGCGAGGTGGGATGAGACCAGGATTGATATTCCGGAAGCCGGATAAAAAATGAGGAGCTTGATAAATTATGTTTTGAAAATGAGTGGTTTATTAATAAAAATTTGTATATTTGAAACAAATGTTAACCCTCAAATTTTTATCGATATGAAAATCGGAAAACTTTTATTGACATTGACTCTGTCCTTGTTGTCGGTAGGCATAACATGGGCGCAGGATGCTAAAGAAAAAGATCCAAACAGTCTGAATGGAATATGGCAGATGTGTTTCTACCGTTCCGCTTCTCCGGACATCCCGGGAGAACTCAAAACCAGCAATTCGTTAAAGATCCTTGCTGATGATGGAAATTATTATAACTTGGTAATGATGCCCCAAGGGGCGATAATCATCGGATATGGGACCTACTCCGTCCCTGAAAAAGGTGTTTTGGCAGAAAAGGTTGAGAAGAACATCCATCTACCTCAACTCAATGGCCAAAGGAACGACCTGCATTTTGAACTTCGTGAGGGTGGTGACTTGATGTATGTTAAATACTTTCTCAAGAATGATATCCACGGCAATGAAATCAACTCATGGAATTATGAAATCTGGAAACGGGTTGAAATGCCTGATTCTTATCCGGAAAACATTATCCGATAATATGAATGGATGAAATTGCCTGCGCCGTCCGGACGTGTTTCAACCTGTCCGGACGGCGTTGTTTTTGCCTTCCACGTTTCGGCTGGCCGATGTGAAACTAGGGATAAAGCAAGAAATATCAAGTCCTTATCGGTAGAAAAAAAAGCTTAAAATCTTTGCCAGTTCAGAGAAAAGCCGTACCTTTGCAAGCCGATTATTATCAAATAGTGATAAAATTTTAATTCTGAACGCTTTATTCTTCTTGTCCGGGAAGGTGAGGCGCGAGGAAAAATTGTTTTTTAGTAGTTAACATTTTAAAAAGATTTAAGAGTGGATACTTTAAGTTACAAGACCATTTCTGCAAACAAGGAAACTGTGACCAAAGAATGGGTTGTAGTTGATGCTACCGATCAGGTCGTTGGCCGTCTCGGTGCTAAAGTTGCGAAACTGTTGAGAGGTAAGTACAAACCGAACTTTACCCCTCATGTAGACTGCGGTGATAACGTAATCATCATCAATGCAGACAAAGTGAGATTTACAGGTAACAAGATGACAGACAAGATTTACCTGAGTTATACTGGCTACCCGGGTGGTCAGCGTGAAACTACTCCAGCTCGTATTCTGGCTAAACCGAACGGCGCTGAGAAGTTGATGAAGAAAGTAGTAAAAGGTATGCTTCCTAAGAATCGTCTGGGAGCTAAATTGCTGGGTAACTTGTATGTGTATGCAGGTTCTGAACACAAACACGAAGCTCAGACTCCGAAAGTAATTGATATTAACACACTTAAATAATAGAGAATGGAAGTAGTAAATGCATTAGGAAGACGTAAAAGCGCCGTTGCTCGCGTTTTCGTAACAGAAGGTACAGGAAAGATTACTATCAACAAGAGAGACCTTGCACAGTACTTTCCATCATCAATTCTGCAGTATGTAGTTAAGCAGCCTCTGAACAAGTTGGAAGTTGCTGAAAAATATGATATCAAAGTTAACTTGTGCGGTGGTGGTTTCACCGGTCAGTCTCAGGCTTTGCGTCTGGCTATCGCTCGTGCTTTGGTAAAAATCAACCCTGAAGACAAGAAGGCTCTTCGTGCAGAAGGCTTCATGACTCGTGACTCACGTGAAGTTGAACGTAAGAAACCGGGTCGTCCAAAAGCACGTCGCAGATTCCAGTTCAGTAAACGTTAAGAGTTGGTGGAATGTTGGATCGGACAAGTTGCTTAATTTATTTCAACTTTCACTGTTCAACTCTCAACTGAAAAAGCGTTTAGTATCTAAACTGTCAGGATTTTCCCTACAAGTGTTTGCGGAGAAACTACCGGGCAGTTGGTTCAATTAAAACAAAAAAGAAAGTAAACGATTTAAAGATTTAAAACAATGTCAAGAGTAAATTTTGATACATTATTGGAGGCTGGTTGCCACTTCGGACACCTTAAGAGAAAGTGGAACCCTGCAATGGCTCCGTATATTTTCATGGAACGCAACGGTATCCATATCATCGATTTGAACAAGACCGTTGTAAAAGTAGAAGAAGCTGCTGAAGCTTTGAAACAGATTGCAAAATCAGGAAAGAAAGTCCTGTTCGTTGCTACTAAGAAACAAGCTAAACAGGTTGTAGCTGAAAAGGCTGCTTCTGTAAACATGCCGTACGTAATCGAGCGTTGGCCGGGTGGTATGTTGACTAACTTCCCGACTATCCGTAAGGCTGTGAAGAAAATGGCTACTATCGATAAGTTGACTAACGATGGTACTTACTCAAACTTGTCAAAGAGAGAAATCCTTCAGATCTCTCGTCAGCGCGCTAAGTTGGAAAAGAACTTGGGTTCTATCGCTGACCTGACTCGTCTGCCTTCTGCATTGTTCGTAATCGACGTATTGAAAGAAAACATTGCAGTTCGTGAAGCAAACCGTTTGGGTATTCCAGTATTCGCAATCGTTGATACTAACTCAGATCCTTCAAACGTAGATTTCGTTATCCCGGCTAACGATGACGCTACTAAGTCAGTAGAAGTTATCTTGGATGCTTGCTGCGCTGCAATGGCTGAAGGTCTGGAAGAAAGAAAAGCTGAAAAGGTAGATATGGAAGCTGCAGGTGAAAACGCACCGAAGGCTGCTAAGAAGAAAACTACCAAGGCTCGTATGGATAAGGCAGAAGAAGATGCTATCAACGCATCAAAGGCTGCTGCTTTCATGGGTAAAGACGAAGAAGCTTAATATACTATAAATTGAGAGTTGAGGGTTGAAAGTTGAGAGTTACTACATACAGCGATTCTCAACTCTCTATTCTCAGCTCTCAATTTGCTTTTATATCGAATCAATTTATTAACCTATAAATAAAAAGGAATTACTATGGCTGTAAGTATGGCTGATATCCAGCACCTGCGTAAAATGACCGGAGCTGGTATGATGGACTGCAAGAACGCTTTGGCTGAAGCGGAAGGTAACTTCGACAAGGCAGTAGAAATCATTCGTAAAAAAGGACAGGCAGTAGCTGCTAAACGTTCTGACCGTGAAACTTCAGAAGGTTGTGTGTTGGCTAAGTCAACAGGCGACTATGCTGCAATGATCGCTTTGAAGTGTGAAACTGACTTTGTTGCTAAGAATGCTGACTTCGTAGCTTTGACTCAGGCTATCTTGGACGCTGCTATCGCTAACAAATGCCAGACTATCGACGAAATCAAGGCTCTGCCGATGGGTAACGGTACAATCCAGGACGCTATCGTTGAACGTAGCGGTATCACTGGTGAAAAGACTGAACTGGATGGTTACTTCTTCGTTTCTGGCGCTTGCACTGCAGTTTACAACCACCAGGGTAAGAACCAGTTGTGTACTATCGCTGCTTTCAACAAGGCTTGCGATACTCAGGTAGCTCACGAAATCTGTATGCAGATTGCAGCTATGAACCCGATCGCTATCGACGAAGCTGGTGTTCCTGAATCTGTTAAGGCTGCCGAAATTCAGGTTGCTATCGACAAGACTAAGAAGGAACAGGTAGACAAGGCTGTAGAAGCTGCATTGAAGAAAGCCGGTTTCAACTTGTATATCGCTGAAAACGAAGAACACCTGAACGAAGGTATCATGAAGGGTAATATCACTGAAGCTCAGGCTGAAGAAATCCGTCAGTTGAAGGCTAAAGTGGCAGAAGAAAAAGCTGCTAACCTGAACGAACAGATGATCGAAAACATCGCTAAAGGTCGTATGGGTAAATTCTTCAAGGAAGTTTGCTTGTTGAAGCAGGAAAGCATCATGGATCCGAAGAAGACAATCGCTGATGTATTGAAAGCTGCTGACGCTGAATTGCAGATCGTTGACTTCAAGCGTTTCACTTTGCGTGCTGAATAATTCAAGGATCGACTACACTTGATATAATGAAGGCTGTCTCAAGCGGACAGCCTTTTATGTTTTTATAAAAATATCTTTCACTCTTTCAACTATCATATAATCACTACGTTAGGGGTGAAACCAATCCTATTTTCCTTTCACCTGTCGGGTTATTTTGTCTGTGTGTAACCTTCTGCTTTCAACAGGTCGATGATACGCTGCTTGAATTCTCCCTGAATGAGAATCTCTCCATCCTTTACCGAACCACCTACACCGCATTTGCTTTTCAGTAGTTTCCCGAGCTCCTTCAGGTCATCCTCACTGCCGATAAAACCAGTTATCAAGGTCACGGTTTTTCCGCCGCGCCCTTTCTTCTCGATGGATACACGTAATTTCTGCTGTTTCTTGTCGAGCGTTTCGGCCTCTTCCACTTCGTCTGTTTCGTACTTGAAATCGGGGTTGGTAGAATAAACTACGTTCAACCGGTCTTTCCAATCGTTATTTTTCATGTGAATAAGTTTTAATCTCATCAAAGATAACAGGATTTTTTTACTTATCTGTGCAAGCGTTCCAAATATATAGATTAATTTTGCATGATTGGAACACATTAGGAATTTAACAATGGTGACACGTACACGTAAATGCACGGATAAAATTCCGGAGCCTACATTGCGTAGACTCCCTTGGTATCTTTCGAATGCGAAGCTGTTGAAAGAGAAAGGGGAGAAGTATGTCTCTTCTACTCAGATATCAAAAGAAATCAATATCGATGCTTCCCAAATAGCGAAGGACCTTTCGTATGTCAATATTGCCGGACGTACGAGGGTGGGATATGAAATCGAATTGTTGATTGAGGTGCTCGAAGACTTTCTGGGCTTTACCAATATCCATCGTGCTTATCTGTTCGGTGTCGGTAGTCTGGGTGCTGCACTGTTGCAGGACTCGGGTCTGTTGCATTTCGGACTGGAGATAGTGGGTGCGTTTGACATCAACCCTGATCTGGTCGGTACTTCCATCAATGGAATTCCTATCTATCATTCCGATGAATTCGAAGAACGCATGAAGCTCGACCGTGTGAATATCGGTGTGCTTACCGTTCCTATCAATATTGCTCAGGAGATAACCGATAAGATGGTCGACGGCGGTATCAAGGCTGTATGGAACTTTACTCCTTTCCGTATCCGGGTGCCGGAGCATATCGTTGTGCAGAACACTTCGCTTTATGCTCATCTGGCCGTGATGTTTAATCGTTTGAATGAAACTCTAAAGAAATAGATCCATGAAGATTATAGCCATCGGTATGAACTATCCGCAGCATTGCAAGGAACTTCATGCCAACGAGCCTCTTCCCGAATCGCCGGTGATTTTTATGAAACCCGATTCGGCTTTGTTGAAGGACAGCAAGCCGTTCTTTATTCCCGATTTTTGTGAGCAGGTGGATTATGAAACGGAGCTGGTTGTCCGCATCAACCGGTTGGGAAAGAACATTTCCGAACGTTTCGCACACCGCTACTACGATGCCGTTACTGTGGGTATCGACTTTACTGCACGTGATTTGCAGCGTAAGTTCCGTGCCGAAGGTAAGCCTTGGGAACTCTGCAAGGCTTTCGATAATTCGGCAGCTATCGGCGATTGGGTTCCGGTAGACCGTTTTCAGAATATCCAGAACATCCGTTTCCATCTGGATATCGACGGGCAGACCGTTCAGCAGGGAAATACGGCCGACATGCTTTTCCGTGTCGATCAGATTATAGCCTATGTGAGTCGGTTCTGTACATTGAAGATCGGTGATATCCTGTTTACGGGTACGCCGGTAGGGGTAGGTCCGGTTCATATCAACAATCACCTGGAAGGTTATTTGGAAAACGATAAAGTATTAGATTTTTATATACGATGAAGATACGGGTAGGATTTGGTTTTGATGTACATCAGCTGGTGCCGGGCCGTGAACTTTGGTTGGGCGGTATCAAGCTGGAACATGAATTGGGCTTGTTGGGGCACTCCGACGCCGATGTGTTGATCCATGCCATCTGTGATGCATTGTTGGGAGCTGCCAATATGCGTGATATCGGTTATCATTTCCCCGATAATGCCGGCGAATTCAAGAATATCGACAGCAAGATTCTGTTGGCAAAGACGGTCGGTCTGATTGCTACTAAAGGTTATCGGGTAGGGAATATCGATGCGACGGTTTGTGCCGAACGTCCGAAACTCAAGGCGCATATCCCGCACATGCAGGAAGTACTGGCTAAGGTGATGGATATCGATGTCGATGATATCTCCATCAAGGCGACTACCACCGAGAAATTGGGATTTACCGGACGCGAGGAAGGTATTTCCGCCTATGCGACCGTGTTGATAGAGAAAGATTGAATGTAACGGTTCAGATAGAAGTTGAGCCTCGAAAGTAGATTTAATTTGCTTTCGAGGCTCAACCTTTTTATGATGGAGGTTTAAAGAATCAATCCTAAGGTAAGCAATATTCCGAAGAGAAACATGTTTCGCGAAGTTTCACCAAGTATGGCGTTCAGTGCTTTCCCCTTGCCGATCTTGGCCATCTTGACGGTTGTCAGGATATGAGGGATAAGGAAGAGTTGCGGAGCTACAGCTGCCCAAAGTTTTCCGATTCCGATGAAATAGAAGCAGCACCAGCATGCGGCCAAACCGAGTAGGAAATACAGGATAAGTCCGGCACGTGCTCCCAGACGGACAACCAGTGTCTTCTTTCCGCTGATGGCGTCCTGTTCGCGGTCGCGGAAATTGTTTACCATCAGAAGCAAGTCGATGACCAGACCCGATGCCAGCGAGCCGAATGTAACCGAAGTGTTCCATCCGTGAGCCATGACATAATAGGTGCATCCCACCGGAATGAATCCAAAAAACACCAGCACCATCAGGTCGCCCCAACCGTGGTATGCCAACGGATAAGGCCCTGTAGTATATAGAAAGGCGAAAACGATGCAGGCAAGCCCTACGGGTATCATCTCCCATCCGCTATAATACAACAGGCAAAGTCCGATAACCGCAGCAAGCAAGGTGGTGATGATGATTCCCTTCTTCATGCCCGAAGGGGTAATCCATCCTTGAGCACAGGCACGTTCGGGGCCTAGACGGTCTTCGCGGTCGGTTCCTTTCAGAAAATCGTATAGGTCGTTGATGAAGTTCGCATCGATCTGCATCACAAAAGCGAAGAGGAAACAGAGGATGGCGGGGATAATCTGGAAATGTCCGTAGATGTAGGCCAGTGCGCAACCTATCATGACGGGAATGGATGCTGCCGTCAATGTTTTCGGGCGTCCGGCCAGTATCCAGGCTCTGACTGAATTCTGTTTTACCATATTCATTGATTTTTATAGCTGCAAAGTTAGGAAATTTCTCCCTATGATTGGCTTGCTTTCATAAAAGTGTTACTTTTATCGGAAATTCAAAACGGAATCTATGTATAAATTCAAGTGCCTTTCCTTCATTCTTCTGGCGGTGGTTTTTCTTTCTTCGTGTGCCACAGCTTCATTGTCGCGCTATCATGGTGTCGGTAGGGTGAAAACCTATAATATCTATAGCGAACAGGTGCCCGACAGTTTCGACGGATTCCGTATTGCCTTTGCATCCGATTTCCATTACGAGAGCCGCTTCACCAAGAAACGTCTGCCGGGATTGCTGAAGGCGCTTCAGGCTACGAAGGCCGATGTCTTTCTGATGGGCGGCGACTATCGTGGGCGTAACGGAGGCAATTTGACAGAATTGTTTGATGTGCTGTCACAGTTCCATACGCCTTACGGCACTTATGGAGTTATGGGGAACCATGAAAACAATGCTAATTACGATCTGGTGAAACAGGAAATGGAGCGTACCGGCATGCATCTGCTCGAACATCGGGTGGATACGTTGTGGAAAGGGGATGAATTTATTCTGCTTTGCGGTATAAGGAATCCGTTCGACTTGAAGAAGAACGGTGTATCGCCGACTCTCGGGTTGAATCCGGATGATTATGTGGTTATGCTTACTCATACGCCCGATTATGTAGAGGATGTCGATGTCAGCAATACCGATCTGGCTTTGGCCGGTCATACACATGGAGGGCAGGTCAGCTTTTTCAAACGTTTCAGTCCCGTTCATAATTCAAAATACGGCAACCGTTTTATTTCCGGACTTAAATATAATAAGGTAGGAATACCGGTTATTATTACCAATGGGATAGGTACTTCGCGTAAAGATATCCGCCTTTTTACGCCGAGTGAAATCGTACTGATTATTTTACATAAATTAAGAAAATGAGTCTGAAAAATAGTGTAACAGATAAAATCCCGGTTATACTGATAATATCTGTTTAATGTATTTTTTACACTTTTGTAAAATGTTGATATACAGTGATGTACTCTTTTTCTCAAGATTTTACCCTTCGTTGTGTTAAAAGCTATTTAATGATACTTTCTTGCATTTTATGTTAACTATTTTTCTATTTAAAGTGTCAACGATTCCCTTTGTTGTACTTTGTTATCAAATACTAATATTTCGTCGTATTAACAAAAAATAACAATCCTGTTGCAATTATTCATTAATTTTCTCTAATTTTGTGTGCGTTCACGAAGAACAAAGGAGTTTTAAACCTTATTTATTATCTAAACTAAAAACACGTATGAATCGATTACTGCTTTTAAAAAGAGCGTGTTCAACTTTGTTGCTGAGCATGTTCTGTGTGCTTGCATTTGCACAGGGTAAACAGGTTACAGGTGTCATTAAAGATGCGGCCGGTGAACCTATGATTGGTGTGAATGTGTTAGTCAAGGGTACCACTAACGGTACAATCACAGATTTTGATGGTAAATTTACTATTCAAGGGGTGAAAGACACAGATGTCTTGACCGTAACTTATGTAGGTTATGTTCCTCAGGACATTAAGGTTGGGGCAAAAACTGATTTCAACATTCTTTTGAAAGAAGATACCGAAACCTTGGACGAAGTTGTCGTTGTCGGTTATGGCGTGCAGAAGAAGTCGGACTTGACTGGTTCTGTAGGTTCAGTCGATAGCGAAAAATTGGTAGGTAAAGGTTCCACTACCGTGATGGAGTCTTTGCAAGGACAGGTTGCCGGTGTTGATATCTCACAGAGCTCAAGCCGTCCGGGTGATGGATTTACCATTCAGGTCCGTGGTCAGAGTTCAATCCAGTCGGGTGCTTCTCCGTTGTATGTTGTTGATGGTGTCGTTACAGACAATATCAACTTCCTGAACCCTGCCGATATCGAAAAGATCGATATCTTGAAGGATGCTTCTTCTACAGCTATTTATGGTTCGCGTGCGACCAACGGTGTCGTAATGGTAACAACCAAATCGGCTAAAGCCGGAAACGACCAGCGTTTCACCGTTTCATACGATGGTTATGTAGGTGTGAAGAACAGGGCACGCATGCCGGACTTCATGGATGGTCGTGAATGGGCCAACTACCGTTTTATGCGTTATACTACTACCACAATCAATCCGGATGGTACTGTAACACGTACCATTAAAGATGGTGACTTGGCAAACGTTTGGGCCGGTAATTCCGAAAAGATGATGCAGATGTACCGTGACAATGATTATGTTGATTGGAATGATCTGGTTCTTCAGAACGGTACCCAGCAGAACCACTTTATCAATATCTCCGGTGCTACTTCTAAGGTTTCTTACCGTATGGGAGCCGGTTACCAGCAGGAAGATGGTATCATGGGCGACAACTACCGCCGCTTCAATGTAAAGGCTGCTGTCGACAGCAAGTTCTCTGATAAGTTCCAGGCAGGTATGTCTGTAAACCTGGCATTGACAGACAAGGACTACGGTGGTAAGAACGCTGTCATGAATGCTTTCCGTACAAACGTGTATTGGTTGCCTTACGATGAAAACGGTGAACTGAACTATCAGCCGGGTAAGGATAAACGTTTCCCTACCGGTTTCTCAGGAACAGTCAACCCATTGCTCGATTTGGCCAACTCTGAAGATAAGATCAAGTCTTACGATGTTTTGGCAAACTTCTATCTGCAGTTTACTCCGATCAAAGGCTTGGTTTTGAAGACCACATTCTCTCCGAACTTCTCGACCAGTAGAGAAGGTATTTGGTACGGTCCGGATTCGGAAGTAGCTGCTAAGTCTCGTCAGCATCAGGCTTCCATCGAAAATAAGGATATGTTCTCTTGGACTTGGGATAACCAGATCAACTATTCCAAGACTTTCGGCGACCATAGCTTGAACGCTACCGGTGTATTCAGTATGTATAGCTTGGAAAGAGATGAGAACTTCATTGAAGGTCAGGGCTTCCCGTTTGCAACCAAATGGTACAACATGTCGGCTGCACAGACTATTCTGGATAAGTCAAGCTCTTTCAGCAAGATTACCATGTTGTCTTACATCGCTCGTTTGAACTACTCTTACAAGGACAAATACCTGGTAACAGTTTCTTCTCGTTGGGATGGTAGCTCCAAGTTCGCTAAAGGAAACAAATGGGGTGCATTCCCGTCGGCTGCCGTTGCATGGCGTATCACTCAGGAAAAGTTTATGGAAAGTACTTCTTCTTGGTTGAATAACTTGAAACTTCGTTTGAGCTACGGTTTGACCGGTAACAATGCGGCAGTTGGTGCTTATACCACCCAGCCGTTGGCTAGTACTCAGTACTGGTATTCATTCAACCAGGCTTTGGCATCAGGTTTCGGTCCTTCTGCTTTCGTCAACGAGGATTTGTCATGGGAAAAGACTCAGGAGTTGAACATCGGTTTGGACTTCGGATTCCTTAATAACCGTATCAGCGGTAGCGTCGATTGGTATAACCGTATTTCTAAGGACTTGTTGATGGAACAGAAGATTCCGGTAGAAATGGGTGCTTTGGGCGGTACCATGTGGAACAACGTCGGTAAGGTTAAGAACCGTGGTGTTGAAATCGTTTTGAATACCGTTAATTTCAAGAACAAGGATTGGGAATGGTCTACTACATTCACTTTCGCTGCCAACCACAATGAAATCATGGAATTGAACGGTAAGAAAGAAGATATCGTTGCTAATAAGTGGTTCATCGGACAGCCGGTAGATGTAATGTATGAATTGGAATACGATGGTATCTGTACTGCAGAAGATTTGCAGAAAACATATACTATCAACGGTAAGACCGGTAACCTGTATGATATCTATGGATTCTACGAAGGTAGCATGAAGATCAAGGACCAGAATATGGATGGTGTAATCGACAGTAAGGACCGTGTAATCCAGGGTCATGCACTTCCTTCTTGGACCGGTAGCGTTACTTCCAACCTGTATTGGAAGAACTGGGACTTCTCATTCTCTATCTATACTAAACAAGGCTCTACAGTAGCCAGCCCGTTCATGGCCGAATTTACCGACTATTCAGACCGTGGCCGTACCAAACTGAGTATGGATTTCTATGTACCGGAAGGTAACCCGACATTGGGCGGTTTGAACGCCGATGGTACTACTATTATCAATACCAACCGTCAGATGGGTTCTTATCCTTATCCTGATAACGATAAGGCCAACAACTATGGTGGTGGTTTCGGTTGGGGTAACGGTAAGCAGAAGACTTATTACACCAACCAGTACGTAGATGCATCTTATGTAAAGATCAAGAATATTACTTTGGGTTATACATTCCCGACCAAGTGGTTGAAACCGTTGCGTATCTCTTACCTGAGACTCTATGCAAATGTATTGAATCCGTTTACATTTACAGATTACAAAGGTTTCGATCCTGAATGGGCATCTGCAAGCATCAGCGATGGTACAGGTGGTCCTAGCTCAGTTACTTGGCAGTTTGGTATTAATTTGAAGTTCTAATTTTAAAAAGCACAAAGTCATGAAAAAGATATTTATACTGGCAGCTTTGGTTGCAGCATGTTCAAGCTGTTCTGATTTCATCGATCAGGATAACCGCTCGAATGTTCCTCAGGCTGATTTCTATAACACCAAGGCTGGTTATACAAGCTTGATTAATTCGGCTTATTCTTCCTTGCGTACCACGTTTGGCGGCGACCCTTGGTTGTTCGAATCAGGTACCGATTTGTATGCATCCGGCCGTACTGCTGTCGATAAGATTGGTCTGTTGGGAGCCGGTTACGATAATTCAGTAAGCAGTGTCAGCGATTTCTACGCCGATTGTTATAAAGCTATCGCTTTGGCCAATGATGCCATCTATTACGGTAATTCTTGTCAGGATTTCGCTGAAAAGGCTCAATATATTGATGAAGCACGTTTCCTGCGTGCGTTCTATTATCTGTTGATGGTTCAGCAGTTCGGTGATGTGGTTCTTATTACCGATCATGTTTCATCAGGTTTGCCTCCAACAGCCCGTACTTCTGCTGCTGATGTCTATAAGTTTATCATAGATGAACTGACCGATCTGTATGGTGAAAACAGCCATTTGTTGGACAAGGCTACCGGAGCTAATTTCGGTCATGCCGACAAGCGTACAGTTGCTCACTTCCTGGCGAAGGCTTATTTGACCAGAGGTTATGAATCGTACGCTGAATCAAGCGATTTCCAGAATGCAAAGAACTATGCCGACAAGGTTATTGCAGCCAGCAATGGACTGACCTTGCCTTTCGCCCAGTTGATGGACGTGGATAACGAGCAGGACGATGAAATCATCTTCTCTTGTATTTATAGCAAGGAATCTGTTGCCGACCCAATAAATGACGGTTCGAAGCAGCAGGCTCACTTCTGCGATTATTTGGATGGTCAGGAAGCTGGTCATAAATATACTTCTTCTACCTTGACTCCGACTCTCCGTATGCATGAATTGTTCAATCCGAGCATTAACGGCGACGCCAACGATGAACGATATGCCGGAACATTCATGACTACCTTATATAATCACTATTGGGATTTCTATAAGGAGGATGCAGACCGTAGCAAGATCAATATTTTCGCTTACTATCCGGCATCGTGGATGTGTGCGGATACTACTGCATGGCGTAATGCCGACCTGGAACATCGTAAGGACGCTTATATCATCCCGATGACTGAAATGGGTTGGGGATTTAATAAGGATAAGAGTGCACGAACTTATAATTCTTATCATTCAAAGGTTACAGATGAAGTATATGGTGTAGCTTGCTTCCGTAAGTTCGACGACAAGAATTGTACCGGAT
Organism: uncultured Phocaeicola sp.; assembly: GCA_944321335.1. Taxonomy (GTDB): domain Bacteria; phylum Bacteroidota; class Bacteroidia; order Bacteroidales; family Bacteroidaceae; genus Phocaeicola. Next base: position 105,035 of record CALUKX010000003.1, read on the forward strand.
TCAGTATGACTAACAGTATGCATGATGTCTATATCGCTCGTCTTGCCGAGACTTATCTGGTTGCTGCGGAAGCTGCATTCAAGATGGGTGATAACGGAGCTGCTGCCGATTATATCAACAAAGTCCGTACTCGTGCCAAGGCAAAACTGATCAGTGCTTCTGATGTAACGATCGATTATATCCTTGATGAACGTGCCCGTGAGTTGGCCGGTGAAAATGTCCGTTGGATGGACTTGAAGCGTACCGGTAAGTTGAAGGAATATGCTATCAAGTATAATCCGGATATCACTAGCGAAGACCAGTACAAGGGCGTTGATGGTCAGGACAAGATCCTTCGTCCGATTCCGTTGTCTGCAATTGAATTGAACTCGGCTCTTACACAGAACCCGGGATACGGAAAGTAATTTAAGCGGTAAATCATTCATTTTATATAGGAAAGAGGCCGTCTCAAAATGAATTGAGATGGCCTCTGTCGTTTCATATCAGACTGAAGTCGTTTGGATTTTCCTCA
>CALUKX010000004.1 GCA_944321335.1 uncultured Phocaeicola sp.
ACTGCAACTCTTCGTTACAGCTACTCTTGTACTACATCTTGTTTGTTTATCTAAAGTCTTTCAAAGAACTATTTCTTGTTTTCAAACTTCCGTTGGCGAAAGTGTCTGCAAAGGTAAGGTAAGTTTTTCAAACCGCCAAATTTTTAGCGGATTTTTTTCAATTTCCTTTTCAGGCGGCTCGCTTTTATTATAAAAGCATTTCAGCACAACTTCGAGCTTATCCTTTCTCGCTCCCTTGCACTTTGCAAGGTAAGATACTCGGTGCAGCGCCTCAACATCTCAAAACCACTTACACTTTGTTACCATCATTTCATTGTCTGATGTCTTTCCCTCTCGAAAGCGGATGCAAAGGTACGCACTTTTTCCGATTCTGCAAGCATATCGCAAAACTTTTTTCCAACTTTTTATCCGACTTTTCCGTAATCGGCTGTTTTTCTTCGGATTATAAGATAAAAAAAAATTCAGCCTGTTACCGGGACACAAAAAGGTTGTCTGAAATTCCACCTTGATATTATTCGCATGCGCACGTAATGCGCACGTACTTGCACGTATGTTACATCGGATACATGGGAATGTTTTCCATGTTACATCACATTCTAAAATTACAACATAGTAAAATTGGTGTTTTTTATCCTTCACATCCTTCACATTCCAGGATAAGAAACAGTAAAAAGGCATTAACATCCGCAAAAACTTTAAAAAAAACAGATAGAAAACAGAAAAAAACAACCCGTATGAAACGTGGAAAAGGAATGTGAACCGATAGATTACATTGGTTATCAATACGTTATACGGAACCGTGAATCATACGTGAAGGATATTTTATTTTATATTCAATATATCGATTTGATTTTCAGCTCATTAAACACTATGTGAAGGATGTGAAAGATAAAAACATCATATTATAGAGGGAAGACAAGAAAAGTATGCTGATACTGAAAGATACTGACGTGACGGAACCTCCATCTTCCCCCTAATTCACCGGAAAAGTTCATTGCATGCTACTTTTCTGTAAAAAATTTGCCGGAAATGGAGAATCATGACGAAAAACAAAAGGACATACCATCCGAAAATTCATGAACTTTTCAGCAAAAATTTATAAATTTTTCTCCGAAACAAAAAAAATCATTCCAACCGGAATACAAAGACAGTCCAAAGCAAGTCTCAAGAGATTCTGCGCAATACCCCAAGACACTTCTCCAAAACGTCAAGACATTCGAGCGTCAAATCACTACACCCATATTCTATTGACCGAATTATATCTCCCAACATCATTATAATAAATCATTTACAAGGCTATGTTCGAAAAATATCGTATCTTTCGGCAAAATTGAAACTATGATCAGATCGCTTTATCACACCCTTATCCATATCATGCCGATATTGGCCGTTGTCGTATTTCTGGCTCTGTTTTTCGTGAAAGCCGGATACGGTATCTTCCAAAGCAAGAAATGGGGATTCAGTCTGCCGAACAAGATCGGTTGGATTCTGATGGAATCGCCGGCTTTTCTGATGATGTTGCTTCTTTTGGTCTTGTCGCCCGGCAAACAGAACTACACGGTGGTATGGATTTTTTTCCTGCTATTCGAACTGCATTACTTCCAGCGTTCGTTCGTGTTTCCGTTACTTATGAAAGGGAAAAGCCGGATGCCCATCGCCATCACTTTTATGGGAATCCTATTCAATGTCATCAATGCCTTCCTCATCGGATACGACTTATTTTACCTGAACTGCTCGGCTTATCCGTTGTCGTGGCTTATCCATCCAGCTTTCATTATAGGTATCATCATCTTCTTCGTCGGGATGGGAATCAACCTGCACTCCGACCATGTGATCCGTAACTTACGGCCGGCCGGAGATACGAAGCATTATCTGCCTCAAAAGGGTATGTACAAATATGTAACATCGGGCAATTATTTCGGGGAACTCGTGGAATGGATCGGTTTTGCCACCCTCACCCAATCGACGGCCGCCTGGATTTTTGTAATCTGGACATTTGCCAACCTTGCTCCGAGAGCGTATGCCATCCGCAAACAATACCGTAAGGAATTCGGTGTGGAAGCGGTAGGCAAGCGCAAATGTCTGATACCTTATCTATATTGAGAACGTATGAAAAACTCTATCTTATTTACACCAGGCACTATCGGTCCGCTGACCTTACGCAACCGGACTATCCGTTCGGCCGCATTCGAAAGTATGTGTCCGGGCAACAAGCCTTCGGAAGAATTGTTCCAATACCATCATTCGGTTGCCGTCGGTGGTGTGGGTATGACTACAGTAGCCTATGCAGCCGTAACCCGAAGCGGACTTTCGTTCGACCGACAGCTTTGGATGCGCCCCGAAATCGTACCGGAATTGCGCAGATTGACCGACGACGTACACCAACAGGGGGCAGCGGCAAGTATCCAGCTCGGACATTGCGGCAACATGTCGCACAAGGCCATCTGCGGTGAAACTCCTGTGGGTTCCAGCAGCGGATTCAACCTCTACTCCCCCACTTTCGTCCGCGGACTCCGTAAGGACGAACTTCCAGCAATGGCGAAAGCTTACGGAGATGCCGTACGCCTGTCGCGTGAGGCCGGTTTCGATGCCGTCGAAATTCATGCCGGACACGGCTATCTCATCAGCCAGTTCCTTTCGCCCTATACCAACCACCGCAAGGACGAATTCGGCGGAAGCTTGCAGAACCGGATGCGGTTCATGGATATGGTGATGGACGAAGTGATGAAGGCAGCCGGAAACGATATGGCCGTGCTGGTGAAGATGAACATGCGCGACGGATTCAAAGGCGGAATGGATATCGACGAAAGCCTGCAGGTTGCACGCCGATTGGTAGAAAACGGCGCACAGGCTCTCGTGTTGAGCGGAGGATTTGTGAGCAAGGCACCGATGTACGTGATGCGGGGAGCCATGCCGCTAAAGGCCATGACACACTACATGGATTGCTGGTGGTTGAAATGGGGCGTACGGATGTTCGGACGGATGATGGTACCGACCGTACCTTTCAAGGAAGCCTATTTTCTGGAAGATGCCTTACGTTTCCGGAAAGAAATCACCGACACGCCACTCGTCTATGTAGGCGGACTGGTTTCGAGAGAAAAGATAGACGAAGTACTGGACGACGGATTCGAGTTTGTACAGATGGGGCGCGCTTTGCTCAATGAACCGGGATTCGTAAACCGGATGAAAGCCGAAGAAGCCGCCCGATGCAACTGCAAGCACAGCAATTACTGCATCGCCCGTATGTACACCCTCGAAATGGCCTGCCACCAACACCTGCAGGAAACATTACCCCGTGCGTTACAGAAAGAAATTGATGAACTAGAAAAAGAAACGACAAAATGAAGAAGACCGCAGTCATAACCGGAGCCGACGGAGGCATGGGAACAGAAATCACCAAGGCAGTAGCCGCTGCCGGCTATCACGTGATCATGCTATGCTATACATCGTTCAGAGGGGAAGAACGAAGAAGCCAGATTTCGCTCGAAACGGGCAACAAGGATATAAAGGTGATGCAAGTCGACCTTTCCTCGATGGAGAATGTGGCCGATGTGGCTCACCGGATTCTGGAACAGGAAGAAAGTATCGACCTGCTGATGAACAATGCCGGAACCATGTGTACACAGTTTACCCAGACACACGAGGATTTTGAATATACGGTAGCCGTAAACTACCTCTCCCACTTCCTGCTTACACACCTGTTGCTGCCGAAAATGCATCGGGGTACCCATATAGTAAGTATGGTATCGTGTACGTATGCGGTAGGAAAGATAGGTCCGAACTTCTTTACAAAAGGCCGTGAAGGAAGTTTCTGGCGTATCCCCATCTATAGCAATACAAAACTCGCCTTGTGGCTGTTCACCTGTAAGATGGCCGAAGTGCTGAAAGAAAAAGGTATCACGGTCAATGCCGCCGATCCGGGCATCGTTTCGACCAACATCATCCGTATGGATATGTGGTTCGATCCGCTGACAGACGTGTTGTTCCGTCCGTTTATACGGAAGCCGAGGACAGGAGCCGACACAGCCATCCGCCTGCTGTTGGAGCCGGGTCTGGAAGGTGTTACCGGACAGATGTTCGCCAGCGGCAAGCCGAAGAAGTTGAAAGAGAAGTATCTGCACCATCCGCAGATGGAATCGCTTTATGCGGATACGGAAAAATTGTTGGGAAAATATCTGAAGAAGGAGACGCAGAAACGGGCGTATAATAACTAAGGAACAGATAGGTTGTTTCCGATCCTCCCGAACAACCTATCTGTTTTTATTTTGCAACTCTCAAAACCAACAATCCCAACAGAATCGCTATCCCGAAACTTAAAAAGGTTCCGGCCAATACATATTCAGTCTTTCCGGTATCGGTATCGCGAAACCGAAGCAAAGACTTGGCAGCAATGATAAAGCCGATTGCCTCATAATGATTGGTGAGAACAAAAACAAGAGTCAGTATACGCTCCAGATTTCCAATCAACGCTCCGGCTTTTTTCATTTCAGAAGTGCTCCTACTATCCATAAATATATCATACTTCTGCAACAACAGTTTGATCAGTATATTCGTGGGTTTCAAGCTCAACAGAACCGCCAACGATAGAACCGGAAGTTCGGGCAACGACACAAGCATTGCAATCTGCTCCAAAGGCAACTTACCTTCTGCATGATAACACATGGAAATAATCACCAGGACTCCGATATGCATCAACTGATCCAGACAGAAAGTTGAAATTCCACGATTCCAATAAGCTTTTCCTAAATCAATCAAGGCATGTGATAAAAGTATAATCACAGCATATACCCAAAAATCCAGTTTCCAAACCATCAGCCAAGATACAGCCCCGACTGTCAGTGCATGCAAATAGAGGTATGGACTTTTAATTTTTTTTGTTTCCTTTTGTCTGCACAAGGCATCTGTCTGCAAATAAAAATCCCCGATGACATGCGCCAACAGCAGACTCAACAGAAGCATACTATTCATACCGGTCAAAATTTACTTGTTCATAATAAATAAGAGCCTGTTCGATACTATACCACTTCGCTAACGATGAATGCTGATTGACTCCAGCCTGAGTAATTCCTAACAATGCCGCTATATCTTCCTCGTTTTTCGATTGCAGCTTATAAAAGACAACCTGACTCTGACGGGAAGTCATCTGATTGACCAAAGCATCAGTCAACATACCAACGGTCTGTATAGCCAACTGATACGATGCCTCTCCGGTTTCCACATACAGACTCCCTTTCAGTAGGTTTTTCATACCCGCCAAAGCGCGACCGGACCGATAGATAGCCTCCCCATCCATCAAGTCCTGTCCCCTGTCGACCAGCCTCATCGTCCCGATACCGATTGCGATACGGACTCCATAAGTAATAAACGCTTTATCTTCCGATTTTATACCAATTGACTTGATAAAAGTTTTCAGCATTAATGCAATCCGGAACGCATCGGATGCATCCGGTACATAACATTCAATATAATCTCCCTTAATCAACCGCCCCCAACAACCCGGATAGGACACTTCCAATTGCTGAAAAAAACTATGCATCTGACTTTTCAGAAGAACGGTGTCTTCCACTGAAAAAGTGGTAGAAGCAACAATATCGGCAGAAATAGTGGCTTGCATACTTAAATAAATTTGAGGTACTCCACAAAAATAGAAAGAATCTCTTAAAAAGCAAAATTATAAGCCATATAACTTATAATGACTAATTATAAGCTAAATAACTTATAATAGCAATTTATAAGCTAAATAGCTTATAATAACCGATTATAAGCTGTAGAACTTATAATAAGAATTATAAACTTGCAATTCTGCCGTATCGTCGATTTGCAAACATGATGCTATTGGAAAGGTATGGATTGAAACAAGAAATCCCTATATCTGCCGGATACTATATGAAGTATTTCGGAGGATATAAGGATGTTTATTATGTAGTCAGGAATTTGTGTTATTCCAGGACAAAGCAGATTGAATCCTCTAATATGAAATCATTCTACTCCCAATCAATCGTTAAGACATAGTTTTTACCACCTTCCACTTCAATAGCTCTAAAACCTGTAGTGACAGCTTCCCCGTCTTCATTGACCGCTTCCACCTTATACTGAAGCTTTTGACCGACATCTGGGACATTGAAATAGTAGATGGTCTTATCCTCCATTCCGCTAATTGATACAGTCCTGTTGGAAGTTGGCGATTGGATGGTACAAACGAAATTGGTAAAATCAGAGAATGTGTTATTGTACTGTAAGGAAATTCCCACATTAATCTGCTTGGCTACCAATCCTTGGATTTCGGTTGTTTCATCGGGGTTGATTACAAAAGCCTGTTCGCCTGCATAAATCGGATTGCCGGTTTCATTATTGGCAGCATCGGTTTCTACAGCTGTATGGGCACGTACTTTATAGTTGTTTCCTACGGGCAATGAAATGGTACCATTCAATGATTCATCTCCGGCAGGAATAGTCCGCACTTTGGTAGTTCCTTGATAAATATCAACCTGCAACGTATTATCTACTGCACGTGACAAGGGCAAGATTTCGCAATCGGAATCTATACAGATAGAAGCAATGTGCAAATAGCCTTCCTGTTTCAGTCCGTCCTGTTCTGAAGAACAAGAGACCAAAGCTATGCAACTGAATATATAGAATAAAAATTTCTTCATAAGCTTGTTATTTATCAAATACCAATAAAATATCATCCAACGTCAATGTACTGCCATGGAAAATATTACCAAAAGAACTTTCTCCGTCAAACCAAACTGTATAATCACTCTTTTTGTACTGCATGCCATCTCCTGGAGTAATTGTTGATGCAAAATAAATATAAATTTTGGCACACTTCGCATAATGCTTCTCATCCAAATAATCCAGTGTAATCGTTTCTTCAGTCCAATCCGACACTGAAGCACTGGCCTCATGCGTTTTTTCTATAATAGTATTTCCATCCTGATCTAAAAGTTTTATAATTACCCTCCAAGTATCAGCGTTCAACGGACTATATTTATACCAGAATTTCAAAGCACTAGGACGAACATTAAAAGTACGTCCCTCAGTTATTGTATAATGGTCTCCACTTGGTACAGCATCAGAGCCTCCTGTTTCAACTGTAATATCACCTGTAAACAATTCACCGGCTACTTTATTCATGGGAAGAACATTACTTGGCAGTGTATTACCTCTACCATTACCCGTGTTTCGCAATTCCACAGCCCAATTTCCACCATGAGCACTAGGAACAAAAGAGACAGCGGGGAAACAATTGTAAATATTAGAGGTGCTTCCCCTATGCCGTGTCGTAAAGTCATTATTTGTGTTCCAAAAAGAAGCAGTTCCATTTGCCCAAGAATAAACTGTATAAGTATTACTATCAAATGGATTCCACCTACCATCTTCATGTATCCGTTCATAATACCACTCTTCCATATTAGAATTAGGCATCTGAGCAGGAGTTTCCATTGTCACATTATAAGACTTGGTAGCCATCTTGCCACGATAAACAGCACGAACCTTATAATTCTTCTGTTCAGGCACTTCAGCAAACTTCTGAGTCATACCATTATTCATGTCAACCCACGATGCGCCATCGGTAGCCGAATATTGGTATTTCAAGTTATTGGCTATCTTAGTAGAGTCCCCTCCTGTTACATTGAGCCCACGGATTGAGAACTCTTTCGACCATGCATCATCATCCGTATACACAATATCAAATGCCGGTTTATTCGCAACGACAGTATAAGTCTGTTCATCACTCCAACGTCCGTTGGCCAGAACCTGTACCTTGATTGTATTCAACAATGACGTACCATCATCCGCACATACCATGGAACTGATAAGCTGGGATAAGTCAAAACTACCAGACGTAGTATTCAATTCCGGCAAATCAATCTTGGCATTAACCAGGTTAGTCTTATCTTCGGATGTCAAAGAAGACACCTGATAAGTCTTATTCAAGTATTTCCAATTCGGATCCTGAAAATCGAATGTCACCTTGAAATCGGTAATGGCACGACTGGCAGTATAATTTACCACAACAGCTGTATCAACCGTTTCATAGTAATTCAACTTATTAGTCGCATCAAAACCGGAAGCAGTCAACTTCGGTTTCGGCAACCATGTTTCAGGGATTGTACCATGAAGAGTAGCAGTTTCTACTTCTGCATCCACCGAAATGTCGAACAACGCATTACCGGTAGTACTTTCACCCAAATGGATGGTATATTTATAGTTCTTCTGTTTGACAGCTTTATCAATACCGGCAAACTTATATTCCACCTCCTTACTACCATAATCGGCAGTAGTAGTACCAATCAAATAAAACTCAACAGCTGAGCCTTCCTTAAAATACGGATTCTGTGAATTATCTCCTGAAAGATTAAAGCTCAAAGTATTACCTCCGACTTTCGTCATAATGCTGCAATCAGAAAAGAACTCTGCCACCGGAGTTTTTTCATCAAAAGCAAAAGAAGCCAACGCATTTCCCACACCACAAGGGATAGTTACATCGGTTACTTTATTTGATTCTATCTCAGTACTTACAGGCTCTGATACATAATAAGGAGAATCAAACGCCAACACCGGATTTTCACCATATGCCGCCGTCAGTTTATAAGTTCCCGGTTTCAAGATAAGCGAACTTTGATTATAATCGGCCAAAGTTTGCCCGTCAACCACCTTTGTCCCTGTATTATCCGTGATACTGATTACAAACTTCTGTTTCAGTTCATCGGAAAATTCCGGATTGATTTCAGATGGTAAAGCTCTAGATGCATGATTGTCCAGCCCATCCACCAAGGTGATATTGAAACGCCCGGTTCTACCTGCGTCCATATCATCTTGCTGACAAGCCGAAAGACATGTCATCAAGCATCCACAAACCAATATTATGTATCTTTTCATGTTCATTTAATTACAAATTAATCATACAACAACTCAAACTCATCAATCCACAAGGTACTGCCTTGACCTACCTGTCCTATTACCTTTGATCCCTGGAATTCACCACCGTACCGACTGGAAGTAGCGACAATAGTAATCATAGCAGGTTTCGCCTTTTTATCAGTATAATTAATATCAAATTCAAATTCCGTGTAACTGGACACTTCATTCGCACCAACAAACTCACCATACCCAAACATATTTCCTTTAGCATCCCATAACTTGATATAAATGTGGCACTGGTCCATTTTCAAATTCCCGGGAAGCGTACCATCATTCGTTATTGGCTTTGGGGTATATTTATAATAACCTCTCAACTTAGTGGGACGTGCTCCAGTAAAAGGCCGACCAAACTCAACGCTAGAAGAAGGTTTAGTCATATTAGTTTTATATTTACCGATGAATAGGTTACCTGCAGCTGCGCCAACTAACGTTACCCCTGTAAGGCTATGCATTTTAGCAGCTTGACCTTTATAAGCCTCGCTACCGGATACCGGTTCTGTGATAGCTTCGTGCGAACCAGCCAAAGTTGAGGTTACACCTTCATTTCCAGTGGCCCAATATGCATTAGGATCATCGTAATTATTGGGGACAGAACCTAAATACCAATTTTTTTTCTTTTCGTCCTGAGTCCATGTATCAAAATTAAGATAAGGGACTTCTACAATTTTTTCAGTTTGGAATGTAGCACTTGCTGTCGGTGTACCATTAACAACAACCCGCCACTCATAATCAGTGCCATCTGTCAGCCCTGAAAGCTGCACAGTAAATGATGTAGAAGAATTCATGGTTATGTCTGAAGCCTCCATCCAATCACTATCAGCAACTTTTTTGTACTGCACAACAGGAGTTTCACCACTCTTAACGCCACCCGTCAAGGTAGCTTTGGTAGCCCACACGTCGGCATCACCGGTTGCAGCCAAGGTTTCTGTCGGTTGGACATCTACAATCCAATCACCGATGTATGTATCATGCTTGAATATTCTGAACTTTTGCGGACGGGTGAAATCATGGATAGTAGTAGGATCCGGCACAATCTCAGCAGACTTTCCTTCAAGATTCATTCCTAAAATCTGAACATCCTTCAATGATTGTCCACTTTCAATATAGACTATCGCATTACGAGTTTGAGGATCAAATTCCGCTTCACCAACCTGATGCTCAATCTCGATATAGCGGTCTATCTCCTGAGTTACAGAAACCGTCCAATAATAATCCTGATAAGTCTTTAAAAGAAACGTAACAGGTTTTGTAAAATTCATTGCTGTATTGGCATTTCCCGGCAAATCATTCAATGAGGTAAAACTGAAATGAGGGAACTGCTTATAATTGATACAGGCAGAAGTATCCGGTATAATCTCAGCCTCTGAATTTGCTATGAGCTTAGTAATTTTTAAATCATTGAGCATAGCATCTTCTCCCACGGTCAGCTCTACTTCACGAGTCTGAGTATTAATTTTAGCTTCTCCTATCATATCATACACTTCAATACTCTGAATGACTCCTTCAATGTAAGGATAGGGTATATCATTCTTGATACAAGAACTCAATGCCACAGAAGCTAATACAGCAATATATTTATTGATAGTTTTTACACTCATACCTCTTATAATTAGAAATAAGTACACAATCCGATATTAACGGAAAAGATGTTGATTTTAAAATTAGCTGAACTCCGACGGAAAGAGCCTTTTTCAACCTGATTGGTAGTCTGATTGATCCATTGGAAATCCAATCCCAAGAGGTTAATCGAAACTTCTACAGCCAAATTATTCGTAACAAAAGCTGTAAGGCCCGGTGTCGCACCGATTTTCAACTTATTAACCTTCTGGTATGTTCCGGTTAAGTCTTTACCTGTTCCGGAAATAGTTTTTCCCTGACTATATCCATAAGTAATACTAAGTTCATTGAAAAAGCCGAATACCTTACTATTACCTAAACCCATATAAGTACGCAGAAAACCAGATGTTGAAATTCCGTGTGACAGATATGAATAGTCGCTAACATCAAAATTCAAATCATCTCCTAAATCAATATCAAGTTGACCTAAATCCACATATCCACGGGTATAACTCACTCTACCCCCGACAGAAATATTGTCTTTAATGAAATACGAGAAATGCGGACTGATCTTAAATGTATAGCCATCGCCTTGAGCATCATCCAAAATCAATAACTTGTAATTATTGGCCTCCATCTCCATATATGAAAAAGACACACCTCCACACATGGTTCCTTTCGGCACAAAAAGAGAACTTTGTATTTCACGATCAAAACCTTTTTGTGCATAGCACGAAGCTACGCACAAAAAGGTTGATATAAATAGTAATGCTATTTTTCTCATGCAATTAATTAATCGTATGATAATTCAAATTCATCTACCCACAAGGTACTTCCGGCTCCCACTTGACCCACAACTTTTGCACCTTCAAACTCACCACCGTAATGGCTAGAAGTAGCAACAATAGTCATTGTAGCAGGTTTAGCTGAAGGGTTAGAGTATGTAATATTAAATTCAAATTTAGTATAAGTAGACACACTTTCCTTTCCTACAAATTCACCGAAACCAATCTCATTACCAGCTTCATCCCAAATTTTCAGATAGATATTACATTCATCATTTACTAAAGTACCAGGAATACCTGTACCGGCATTATGATCAATTGCGCATGATGTGTACTTATAATATCCACTCAATTTAGTAGGACGTGCACCAGTATATGGACGACCGAAAGTTACACTGGCTGACGGTTTACTCATATTGGTCTTATACTTACCGATAAACAAGTTACCTGCAGCAGCACCAACCAATGTTACACCTGTAATGGATGTCATCTTGGCAGCCTTTCCACTATACGCATCTTCACCTTCAACAGGGATGGTAATTGGATCTTTATTACCAGCAAGGAAAGAGGTTACACCCTCGTTACCAGTAGCCCAATATGCACCTTCACCATCATAATCATTAGCTACGGCATTTGCAAACCAGTTCTTTCCACTCTGAGTCCAAGTATCAAAGTTCAAGTTCGGAACTTCCTGATAAGCTTCAGTGGTAAAGGTCACCTCATTACCTTGTTCCTCACCACAAATAATCTTATAAACATAGTCGGTACCAAACTCCAGACCGGTTATCTTATTTTCGTAAGTCTTGGTTCCGTCTACTTCAGCTTCGCCTACTTGAGTAGCATCGATTGTAGTCCAAGTTTCGTCTGTAGACTTCTTATACATGAACTGAACCTTATTAGCACCTACTTCTTTCTTGTAAGTACCATTCAGGTATGCAAATTTACCCCATACTTTATCATATTCACCATTGATATCCGTAGTGACAATATCCTGTGGAGTCATCGGTACACCCAATGTAATTTCATATTCATGACGGTTCTGGTCTACCGTAACATCAATACTACCAGTACCTTTCACATCTACGTCATATTTTACATTGTAACGATATGCAGGAGCTGCCAAAGCCACAATCTGTTGAGTCAAGGTTGTTTCGGTCTTACCCTTCGGAGTCAGTGTAACAGCAATATTCAGGGGTTGATTTGCCTTTACATAGGCTGCACGGGTTTCAGTTCCTGCAAATGTAATATTAGTAGTACCACCTTCTTCACCAGTTACAACACTTGAGTAATTTGTGAAATATTTCTTGAAAGTATCCGAATAACTTACAGTTACCATACTCTGGGCCAAGCCACAAGTAACCTCAACCACCTGTGCTTGATTAGCTTTTACCGTAACATCGGTCGCTCCTTCATAATAAGGACTGGCTTCAAATCCTTCGGCCAAAGTAGAATTAGCCGAATAAGCCTTAACCGTATAAGTAGTACCGGCATTCACCAGGAAACTTTCACCTTGCAAGGTAGTCCAGTCTTCAGCATGTTTGAATGTTGTACCATCAGCATTATTGATATCTACAGACATTACAGGTGTTTCACCGGCACGGCTCTGCACGGACTTATCAATGCTGACTGAAGACAACTGGATATATCCTTCGCCTTGTTCACCAGCCAAGTTATCCGACTGGCAAGATGCCATCATTCCTGCAAACAAGCAGGAGCTTATGATATATATATAGTTTTTCATTTGTCTTTTTCTAAATTAATTATTCAGCATATTTAGTTATATTCACAATTAAGTCTCCTGATTTTTTATTTCCTTGACTATCGACAACTTCAATAGAGAAGGTATTCTTGCTTGGTACAAAGTTACCTAATGGAGCCATAAAACTTGTGACATCAAACAAATAACTAGTTTGTCCCAATATCACCTCACCTGGTTGGAGTAATCCAATACCTGCACCTTCATCTAATGACCCCGTTAATATGGTTTCCAATTCACCTGGATTTGCTATATCAAATTTAGATGCTAGACCAAATCCTGATAACATACCAACAAATCCTTCATTATCAGAATCAATTTTTACATAAAGATTTGCAATACCATTAGGTGCGTCTATCTTTACCTGAACTGGAGTTGAACTCACATGGGGATCTGTATATTCAGCTGGTAATCCCTCAAAAGTAATCGCATCTGTAGCTGGCGGATTAACTTCACCACCATTGCCATTACCGTCACCATCGCCGCCTTCGCCATTACCACCATCACCGCCATCAGTGAAAGTAATGTTCTCTGCAGGAACTTCAATGATTTCTTCCTGTTCAGCAAAACTGAAATCAACCGTGATACCCAATTTAATCTGGGTAACCATAGAACTTTCTTCTTTAATATTAATAATGAAAGCATCACCGGCAGCCAATGTATTGTTTCCTTCAGCATCAGCCGGTTTAAGAATAGTGTAAGTTTTCTGAATATTCTGAGCTTTAGAACCTTCTTCAACAACTTTTGTAGTAGCCTTAACCGAAACAGTCAAGGAATTCTGATTAGCAGGTGTCTTGAAGAAATATTTTGTAAAATAATCAGTCTTGCCTTCAGCTGTAGTTACATTAGCAAAATCATCTTTAGTTATAGTCTGGATAGCACCTTCACCGTTATCAACAGTAATGGTATAGTCATCTTCAAATCTATCTCGGAAAGTTTGATCCAAACTGATACCTACTTCAATATTCTGCAATTTACAAGTTACAGGAGCATTGGTAGTCTTTCCTGCAAGAATCTGAAAGTCAGCAGTACCCTGAAAGAAAGGTTTTTTAGAAACAGTAACTTCTGAACCATCGTAATTATATGCTTTGGCAGTATAATTACCTTCATTCAAAGTCAATGCCAGCATACCTTTATCTGCCCCCAAGTCTGACATTACACCTGTTTTTACAACAGTATTATTATTATCACGATCTGTAACTACCAACGTATATTTTGAGACATCCACATCGGCTGCATCAAAAACACCCGGCTTCATACCATTATCTGTTGCTACGTCGGAACGAGAAACATCGTTTACCTTGGCGTTATTACTCAAATTCAATTGTAATTGTCCCTGTACTGAAGGATCTGATTTATCGCCCAACAATTCATTCTTCATTTCACACGAAGAACAAACCGATAAAAGAGACAATGAAAATAAAACAGGAAATATTTTTTTCATAATAATGAATATATTTTTTAAGATATTATTGGAACACTGTATTTGGAATGGTAATATTAACATCTTCATCAGTTACGTCTGTATTGACAGTAACATTAATGCCAAACTTACCTCCTTCTATTTCGGTTACATTCGGTTTAATAGTTATTTTCAACCATGTCTGAGGCTTAACGGTAACGACCTTGGTTGTTGTAAAACCTTCGGGAACTACAGAAACTCCATCTTTCTTCAAATCAAAATTCAATGTAACCTCTTCTCCCGTAGCATCAGCCTGAATATATAGATCCTTTGATGTATCTGCCTTAGCCATATCCCAAGCCGAACTCATGTGCTTAGTTTTAATACTAACTACACAATCAGAATAATAAGTAGAAAAATCATCGGAATAAAGCACATTTACCTTTGCAGCCACAGGTTTACACTGGATATCTACATTTCTTGTATCACCGATTTTATCAATAGAAAATGTCTGGCTACCAGTCACCAACAAATTATCATAACTGGCCGGCTCCAATGAGCCATAGGATGCAGTCAAGGTATATTCCGTATTAACATCAACCGGATAAATCAAATCCCAATCACTATAAAGTGCAGAATTTACCACAGAATTATCCGATGTTTTAGTCAGAGTAACTGTGTAATTGTTTACATCAGTAAATTTAGACTCATCAATTGCACGCGAAACTTCAGATTTGTTGGAGCCAGAACTTTTAAATGAAAAATCAGTCCCCAAATCAACCATCAAATTTGCATTGCCAGTAGATATTTTCTCTGCATCATCATTCGAACACGATGCCATACATGCCCCACCCAGCAATAAGATTGAATACAAAAACACTTTCATGTTCATTACATTATTTATTATTAAATTAATTGTTTTTATACTTTTTCACGTTGCAAAGTAACCACTTTCATCACAATAGGGCAAGGTCTAATTCTTTTTTTTTTGTTCTTTTTTTTATATTCCATACAGAAAAGCACTTGAAACTGTCAAATTTATGGGCATTTATAAATAAAATAAGGTATAACAATATAGTCTAAATTTCATTTTTTATATTTTTGCATATAGAAATAAACACCACTAGGCATTATGGAAAAAGAATTACCCAAAATAGACTTACCGGAAGACTGGATTGCCGGAACCGATATCAGCAAGGATCTGTTGAGTCTCTATACAAATTTCCCGGTCCGGTTGAAGTGTGAAATGTTCGTTCTCTGTATGGACGGCGATGTGGAAGCGTCTGTCAACCTGAATGAAATACATGTGAAAGGTCATTCATTGGTAACACTTACCCCCGGCAGCATTTTCCAGATAAAGAAAGTGGAAGGTGACTTAAAGATATATGTGTTGGGATTCTCGTCCAATTACATTGAACAAAACACCCATTCCCATTTTTTGCTGGATACCATATACCATACATTGGGACGTCCGGTCTGCGAACTCGACGAAAAAGGGACACAGATTGCAGAAAAATACTTCCAACTGATGATAGAGATGTTCGAGAATATACCGGGAACGTCAAAAAAGGAATTTGCACCGAATGTTTATGCCGATATCCACAAGGGCATATTCATCCTATACCAACGTATGAGCAACGAAACGCACAGTACATCGAAAGGAGAAACCATTTGCCGCAACTTCGCCCAACTGGTAATGCAGAATTATCAGAAAATAAGAAACGTGGCCTGGTATGCCGAAAAACTGGGGATATCGCATGCCCACCTATGTACGATAGTCAAGCAGATTACAGGCTCTACCTGTGTGGACATTATTTCATCGATGGTAATTATGGATGCCAAATCCCAACTCAAGTCAACCCGGCTGTCGATTCAGGAAATTTCCGATTCGCTCAACTTCGCCAACGTTTCGTTCTTCGGAAAGTATTTCAAAAGAAATGTAGGAATGAGCCCGTTGGAATACCGCAACAAAGGTTAGGCCTCATCCCTACATCATTATACATTACCGGATAGTTACCATAGTAGCCCCGAATCCGTATTCACGGAATGAAGCGTCCTGGCTCGGATAGTTCTTGTACTTGCGTTTCAGCTCATCGAGTATGGCACGGCGCAATACCCCGTCGCCCTTACCGTGGATGAAAACGATCTTCTGCCCTTTCCTGTTCTTGTATTCCTCCAAAGTCTTGCGGAACACATCAAGCTGGTAATTGAGCATATCGGCATTTCCCATCCCGGTAGTATCATCGAGAAGCTCATGGATATGAAGATCGACTTCTACAATGTCGTTCTTCACCTTATGTTGCTTTTTCTGCGTCTTTTGCGTTTCGGCAACTGTTTTCTGCAACAAGGCTTCCTTGATGTCGTCGGCCGACACATAGACCTGTTTGGCAGCCTCGTCATCGCGTACGATATCGTAAATCAAGGCCGGCTCCTCAAAAAAATCCGACGGTTGGAAAGTATGCAGCTTATAGAATTTCACGGTATCGATACGCAATTCGGTGCTTACCACATTCTTCAGCAAAAAGGTACGGTCGTCCTTATAGGCCATCAACTGAACAGCCACCCTTTCCATTCCGTTCAACTCATTCTTTTCGAAATCTTCAAGATGCATTTTCATGTTCGGCTTGATGGTACCACGACTGCGGAGCGTCCAGCTCTTTCCTTCGGCCGACAGGTACAGATAGTCGATGAAATAATTGCTGTCGTTTACCAGATAGGCATCGAAAGCGGTCGACGAGATAGCCTTTACATCCTGCGGCACATAAGCCAGAAAGACATTCAGCACATCATTGCCACGGATTTCCGGAGCACGGTAGGTTATCGGTTTTTCTTCTTCGATTTCCTCCTCCTCAACCTCTGGTACGGGAGCCGGCTTGGATACCGATTTCAACGGAATATTATAGTCGTCGGTCTGCACTACCACACACTCCTTGACGAGCATCGGAATTTCGAATCCGTCGGCATCTTCGACCAATGCAATATCTTTTCCCTGGAAGCCTCTGACAATGCCTCCTCCCACTTCGCTCAGGAAGCGGACCTTATCACCTATTTTCATAATCGTTTGCTGTTTTTGTTTACCGCAAAGGTATAATAAAATAATGAATACCGACCCGCCGGACGGGATTATGGAATATTTTTTGCCCATCTGACAGGAAAGTCGTACTTTTGCAGCGAGTTACATAAGACTTACAGACATGGAAGAAACTAAACATATCAAAATAAGCGACTACAACTATCCGCTTCCCGATGAGCGCATCGCCAAATTCCCGTTGCCCGTACGCGACCAGTCGAAACTGTTGGTTTACCGTCACGGAGAAATCAGCGAAACCCGCTTTACTTCCCTGCCCGACTATATCGAGCCGGGGATGCTGATGATTTTCAACAACACGAAAGTCATCCAGGCACGTCTGCATTTCCGCAAGGAAACCGGTGCGTTGATCGAGATCTTCTGTCTGGAGCCGATACAGCCGAACGACTATGTACTGAACTTCCAGCAGACCGATCATGCCGCCTGGCTCTGCATGATCGGAAACCTGAAGAAATGGAAGGAAGGTCCGCTACACAAGGAAATGACGGTTAAGGGACGTACCCTCACATTGACTGCAACCAGAGGCGAATGTAGAGGAACAAGCCATTGGGTAGACTTTACGTGGGACAACCCGGAAGTAACCTTTGCTGACATCCTTGAAGTGTTCGGCGAACTCCCTATTCCACCATATCTGAACAGAGAAACCCAGGAAAGCGACAAGGAAACCTATCAGACCGTCTATTCGAAAATCAAAGGTTCGGTAGCCGCCCCAACCGCCGGACTGCACTTTACAGAGCGCGTGCTCGATGCACTCCGGAATAAAGGTGTCGATCTGGAAGAAGTAACCCTTCATGTAGGCGCCGGAACATTCAAGCCGGTGAAAAGTGAAGAAATCGAAGGCCACGAAATGCATACCGAATATATCTCGGTAAACAAAGGCACAATCGAAAAGCTGATTGCACACAACGGAGAGGCCGTTGCTGTAGGAACGACTTCGGTACGCACATTGGAAAGCCTATATTATATAGGTGTAACCATCAGCAGCAACAAGGATGCCGGAGAAGAAGAGCTGCACGTAAAGCAATGGCAGCCCTACGAAACCCGGACGACACTGAGCGCCGTGGAATCATTGCGGCAGATTCTTGACTACATGAACCGGCACAATCTGGATACACTTCATACAAGCACCCAAATCATTATCGCACCGGGATACGAATACAAGATAGTAAAACGGATGGTAACCAATTTCCACCAGCCCCAAAGCACATTGCTTCTGCTGGTATCGGCTTTTGTAAAAGGGAACTGGCGCCCCATCTACGATTACGCCATGTCGCACGACTTCCGTTTCCTGAGCTACGGCGACTCATCGCTACTGATTCCATAAGTCCATACCCTACAATTAGAGGACAATTTCCGATCGTAGGGTATGATTATATGACAATTCATCCTATTTATCATAGAATTATACCCTAAAATTCAAGCCAATCTGTTGTTTTTATTAAGAATAATTCATAAATTTGTTTTTATTAAAAATCGCAAGGGAAGCGTAGTCCCTTCCCTTTATTAAACGAGTTAACCCGGAAGCCTTCAGGACTAAGCTTCCACAAAACTATTTGGAATTATGAAAAAACTATTTCTAACCCTTATCTTGGGATGTTTCGCTCTTGTGGGCTTCTCTCAGGCCCGTTTTGATGTCAAAGTCGGTATGTCTATGACAAACATTACAGACAGTGAAGGTGATATGAAAGTAGGATACACTGTTGGTCTAGGTATTGACTATCCGATCAATACAAACTGGGCATTCCAGTCTGGTGTAATGTTCACAGGGAAAGGTGCTAAATATGGCGATTATAAGCTTAACGCTACCTATCTCGACATCCCATTATTGGCTGCATTTAGAGCACCTATTGCCAATGATGTGAACTTTGTGGCCAATGCCGGTCCTTACCTGTCTTGCGGTATTGCTGGGAAAGACGATTATTTCACTGAAGATGGTTTAGATGCAAAACGTTTCGATCTTGGCCTTCAGTTTGGTGTCGGTGCAGAATTCGGGGATATCCTCTTGAATCTTACTGGACAATATGGTTTCATTAACCGTTATGAGGTAGGCGATTGCAAGAATGTAGGTTTCTACATTACAGCAGGTTATAGATTCTGATAGATTAAAAATAAAGATACCCCTCATCCCACTATTTTAAACACAAGGATGAGGGGTTTTTCATTATAGTCAATTTGTGAAAAGCACCATATTGTTTCAATTTTTCATAACTTGGGAACCGAAAACCAACTTCTATTCACAAATGATACCCGATTCTAAATCCTCCCGGTTCCATTAAATCCTAAAAATAAAAGGCTACCTCAAGAAATGGAACAATCTATTGTCTTTAAAAGAACTGGAATTTCACTCCAAATGACAATGAAAGGTAATCCCTCGGTTTCAGATATCGGTTTGTAAAGGCACTCACCAAATACAAATCACACGTACTGATTTCATAAAATAAAGTAACCTGCTTGGCTGTAATCCGATATTTAGGGTTCACATTGTATGTAAAACGTTGCCCCAAAAATATGTGGATACGCACCTTGGAGGAAAATCCATAATACCCGTCGGGATAGCGGTCGGGTTCATTCACCCAGAATTCATCCCCAAAAATTGTATTCAAATACATACCGCAGGTTAGAGGTTCAAAATCAAAGTCGCTCTCGGAAATCCGTAAGCTCCATGGAATATAGTTCTGCTTCAATGTAAAAGTCACTTTTGCCCGGTCGGAATCATACTTAGGTAAATAGCCAACCAAAAAATCGGTCTCCCACTGATTCCGCTTACCATAATCCCAACCCATGCCTAACGAAACCAGACCCATATTACCGGCAAACTGGAGTTTTGAATGTGTAGGTATCAAAACCGCCCATCTTTTACGATAGCGGCGTACAGGCCGGTCGTATTTACTAGGTGAAACATCGGCGACATATACGCTATCCAATGCACCGGGCCTTTCAAGCCATAAAGTATCATGTTTCACAATAAAAATCGTATCGTGTTTCTGTTGTGGCCCTACATAAAAACTCACCTGCCCGAATACAGAATAAAAAGGAATAGTCAGCATTCCAAACAACAGCAACAGTTTTTTAAAAATAGACCACTTCTCGTTCATATCCATCAGCCGTTATCGTATAAAGTGTATAGTTACGGTATTTCATGCAACCCGTCATATAATACATTACACCATCATTAAACAAATCCATTTCCGCAACATGATGTTCATGCGCAACCGTACAGAACAACAAACCAGGAAACGATTTTACATAAGTTTGAAAAACTTTAGCTACATTATTATTAAACACATCCGAATAAGGACGAGCATGCATGCATACAACAGTACGGTCATATTCATCCTTTCGGGCAGATATTTCATTTCCCATGAAATCAAAATCAGGAATGGGATCAGAATAATCATATTCCAATGCGTTAGTGTTCAGACAGACGAATTTAATTCTATTAGCGATGAACGAAAAATCCGTTTCACCAAAAATAGCTCTAAACGCTTCACGTCCCGTACCCAAACAATCATGGTTCCCAATAAGAGCCACATAGGGAACCTTCAATCCGTTCATAATATCGCGTTGCCATAAGAATTCATCAGTGACACCGAAATCACTCAAATCACCTCCATGAATTACAAAATCAATATCGTTCCGCCTGTTCAGCGCTTCTACAAAATCTTCAGTCTCATCATACCAACGTTGCGAATCACTCATGGCAACAAAACGCAACGTATCCTTATCTTGACACATTGTTTCAATTGCTTCTATGTTATGCGCATTGATATTACGCTCACCTTTAATGCGTACATCATAGGGATGATAATCTATCATATCGCATCCTGTCAACAAGCCCGATATTATACATAATACTATCAAATAACATCTAATCATAAATTGTCTATCTTGTAATTTGGGCACAAAGTTATGTTTTTTCCGCATGTAAGATATTTCCATATTATCCGTTTTTCTGTTCCATGTATCAGATTATTCAAGTCATTATGACATAGGAAAGATGACAAACTGATGACAGAAAACACCTATATAACAAGTAAAATCTTGACTCATATCAAGAAAATAGAGAAACAATCATTTTTTATGCTGTAAAACATATATAATTCAAAAATAGGCATTACCTTTGTATCGTAAATGATAAGAAAAAAAGATTTTAAGGATAACAACTTCTGAAAAGAAGGTAAAAAGAAAAGGATAACAACACAAATGATTCCTCGAAAAACGAGGGAGGAAAAACAAACTAAAGTTAACAATTTAAGGTAAAGAAAGGGTAACAATTATGAAACAGGTAAAAAGTTTTTTTAAGAAAGTAAAGAGAAATCTGGAATGGAGTGCAATGGCTATGTACGGACAATATCCTAGATAACCGCCGCACTATAAGTAGAAAATCAACAAATTAAAAAATAACCGAGGGGCATGCAATTGCATGCCCCTCGGTTATTTTTCCCAGCTACATCATCTATCAGAAACACGTATCGGGGAAACAAAAAAAGGAAGCATCCAATAATTGAATGCTTCCTTTTTTTGTTGGGCTACTCGGACTCGAACCAAGAAAAACAGGACCAGAATCTGTTGTGTTACCATTACACCATAGCCCAAACTGAATGATGATATCCTCTCCGTGAGGACCTCATCATGAAATGAAGTTGGGCTACTCGGACTCGAACCAAGAAAAACAGGACCAGAATCTGTTGTGTTACCATTACACCATAGCCCAAAATCACATGTTGTACGTCATCCTTTTCGTTTGACGCTGCAAAGGTACGACAAATTTCGAACATAGCAAGCGTTTCCATGTTTTTTTTCAAAAAAATACAAAACGAAAACAGAATTAAGGTTCTTTCTTTCGTGATATACAGAAAAGCAAGTATATTTGCCTTCCTATTTAATATAATAAGAACCATAAACTTAAATTGTCAATTTAAAAACAAATGGACGAAACAAAAGAACTAGTAAAAAAAATAACAGAAGGCATTCAAGAAAAGAAAGGTAAGAACATTGTTATTGCTGACTTAACGGATATAGACGATACAATCTGCAAATTTTTTGTTATCTGTCAAGGTAACTCCCCAAGCCAGGTATTGGCCATCACCGATTCCATCAAGGAATATATACGCAAAGAAACCGGACACAAGGTTTTCGCTATGGACGGTGTACGCAATGCACAATGGGTTGCGATGGATTATTCGGATATCATTGTCCACATATTCCTTCCAGAAGTACGTGATTTCTATGATTTGGAACATCTGTGGGCAGATGCCAAACTGACATACATTCCAGATATAGATTAATAATAATAAGAAAACAAACTTATGAGCGAAAACTTAGACAAGAACAACAATAACAAGCCTAAAATCAATGTTCCTCGCCCCAATCTGACCTGGCTATACATACTTATAGCATTGGTTTTCGGTTTCCTCTATTTCACTGGCGGTGAAAGCAGCGCCAGTAAAGAGGTCAACTACACAGAATTCAAGGATATGGTAAGCAAGGGTTATGCAAGCAAAATTATCGCTTACGATGACAATACAGTTGAAATGTATATCAAGCCCGAGCATATCGTAGATATTTTCAAGAAAGATGCAGGTAAAGTAGGACGAAGCCCTTATCTGACCATCAAGATTGGTTCGATGGAATCATTCGATAAGTTCATGGAACAGGAGCAGGAAAACGGCCACTTTACCGGTTCGATCAGTTACGACAAGAAAAGTAACTACTTCAGCATGATTTTCTGGAACATAGCTCCATTCCTTGTCCTGATCGGACTCTGGTTTTTCATAATGCGACGCATGAGCGGTGGCGGTGGAGCCGGAGGTGCAGGCAATGTATTTAGCGTAGGAAAAAGCAAGGCACAGTTGTTTGAAAAAGGAGCCAACCGAGTTACATTCAAGGATGTAGCAGGACAAGCTGCAGCTAAGCAGGAGGTTCAGGAAATCGTCGATTTCTTGAAACAGCCTCAGAAATATACTGAATTGGGCGGTAAAATTCCAAAGGGAGCATTGTTGGTAGGTCCTCCGGGAACCGGTAAGACCCTTCTGGCCAAAGCGGTTGCAGGTGAAGCCGATGTTCCTTTCTTCTCGATTTCGGGTTCCGATTTCGTAGAGATGTTTGTGGGTGTAGGTGCATCCCGCGTACGAGACCTGTTCCGTCAGGCGAAAGAAAAATCTCCTTGCATCATCTTTATCGATGAAATTGATGCCGTAGGACGTGCCCGTGGCAAGAACCCGAGCATGGGAGGAAATGACGAACGTGAAAACACCTTGAACCAGCTGCTGACAGAAATGGACGGTTTCGGTTCTAACAGCGGTGTAATCATTCTGGCTGCAACCAACCGTGTGGACATTCTGGATAAGGCACTGTTGCGAGCAGGACGTTTTGACCGCCAGATTTATGTGGACTTGCCCGACTTGAACGAACGTAAGGAAGTCTTCGGTGTGCATTTGCGTCCGTTGAAACTCGATGATACCGTCGATGTTGATCTACTCGCCCGTCAGACTCCGGGATTCAGTGGCGCAGACATTGCCAACGTATGTAATGAAGCAGCCTTGATTGCAGCCCGTCATGCAAAATCGGCAGTCGGCAAGCAGGACTTTCTCGATGCTATCGACCGTATCATCGGCGGTCTGGAAAAGAAGACCAAAGTCATGACTGCAGCCGAAAAACGTGCCATTGCTTTGCATGAAGCCGGACACGCCACCATATCATGGTTCCTGGAACACGCCAATCCGCTGATTAAGGTAACCATTGTTCCTCGTGGACGTGCCTTGGGTGCGGCATGGTATCTACCGGAAGAACGTCAGATCACGACCAAGGAACAGATGCTTGATGAAATGTGTGCGACCTTGGGAGGACGTGCCGCTGAAGAAGTTTTCATCGGTCATATCTCTACAGGTGCCATGAACGACCTGGAACGTGTCACCAAACAGGCTTACGGCATGATTGCCTATGCCGGTATGAGCGACAAGCTTCCTAACCTCTGTTATTACAACAACGACGAATACAGTTTCAATAAGCCATACAGCGAACATACAGCCGAAATGATTGATCACGAAGTACAAACAATGATCAACGAACAGTATGCACGCGCCAAGGCACTTCTGCTTCAGCACAAGGAAGGCCATAATGAACTGGCAAACCTCCTTATAGAGCGTGAAGTAATCTTTGCAGAGGATGTTGAAAGGATTTTCGGAAAACGTCCGTGGGCTTCCCGTTCGGAAGAGATTATGGCAACCGAAAAGGAAGATGAAAAACGTGCGTTGGAGGACAAACAGAAAGCTGCCGAGCAAGCCGAAGAGCCCAAACAGATTGAGGCTAAAGAAGCAGCTCCAGCTGTAGAATCGGAAGAAAAAACCGATAACAACCAGGAAACAACCAAATCTGAATAAGTATATCCGGCAGGTGGAAAAGAAAATTCCACCTGTCGATCAACTTTTATAGCTAAATTCTATTTACCGTGAAAAGTAACCTTCTAACAAGAGCCATAACAGGGATAATATTTGTAGCCGTATTGGTCGGATGTATCCTAGGAGGACCAATTCCTTTCACTATCCTGTTTGCCTTGATAAGCGCATTATCAGTCAATGAGTTCGGAACAATTGTAAACCGCACCGGAGAAGTTCAGATGAACAAACGCATCTGTATTCTTGCAGGTATATTCCTGTTCCTTTGTTTCGGATACGTTGGTCTTGCTCCTGCAATGACCAGCATTTTTATCCCCTATCTGTTTCTGATCATCTACCTGCTCATCAGCGAGCTTTACAAGAAACAGAAAAATCCTATCCACAATTGGGCATACGGAATGATGAGCCAGATATACATAGCATTGCCTTTTGCTTTATTGAATGTTTTGGCATATCATACCAATGAAACGCAAAGTGTATCCGAATACAATGCAATATTGCCCCTATCCATTTTCATTTTCAACTGGGTCAATGATACCGGTGCCTATTGTACAGGAATGCTTTTCGGAAAGCATCGGCTGTTCGAACGCATCTCCCCTAAAAAATCATGGGAAGGATCAATCGGAGGTGCAGTATTCAGCATCATTGCGGCAATCGTCCTTGCCCATTTCTTCGATTTCATGACAATAGGTAAATGGATCGGTTTAGGATTGACAGTTGTAGTATTCGGTACTTGGGGTGATTTGACTGAATCGTTATTGAAAAGAACCTTGGGTATCAAGGATTCGGGAAATATCCTGCCTGGACATGGCGGTATGCTCGACCGTTTTGACAGCACATTACTGGCCGTTCCAGCTGCAGTAGTTTATCTGTATATATTTGATCTGATTGCATAGATCCAAATTTAAAAAAGTAAAGGCTTCTAGGTTTTGTACCAATAGAAGCCTTTACTTTTTTATATCTTACAAATATCATTTCCTCAACAGTGTGACCATCTCTTTGGCTGCCCGTCCGGAAGCTCCGGGAGCCCCCAATATTTCAATCATCCGGTCATAATCGGCCAACATACGTTGACGTTCCCCACCTCCGGGTATTATATCAGCCAGTTCTTTTCTTATATTATCGACGGTCATTCCATCGGCCACAAGTTCGGTTACCACTTCCTTATCGGCAACCAGATTTACCAATGAAATGAATTTCACCTTCAGGATACATTTACGGAGGAATGAGACCAATTTACCCATAGCCGTATAATAACAAACTACCTGTGGAACCTTGAATAATGCCGTTTCCAAGGTTGCCGTACCTGATGTTACCAAAGCCGCCTGCGCCTGTTGCAACAAACGATAAGTCTGCCCGAATACTATCTTCGTATCCTTATGGATGTATTGCTGATAGAATGACGGATCGATACCGGGTGCACCGGCCACAACAAACTGATACTGAGGAAAATCAAGCGATGCTTGAATCATACGGGTAAGATTATCCTTGATTTCCTGTTTACGGCTTCCTGCAAGCAAGGCTATTATCGGTTTGTCATCCAGCTTATTGGCTGCGACAAACTCTCCGAATGTTTCTGCATTACCTTTACGGAAATCATCCACGGCATCCACACAAGGATTTCCCACATAATGAATCGGATAACCATGCTTCTTGTTGAAGAAATCAATTTCGAAAGGCAGGATGGAAAACAGTTCATCTACATCACGCTTGATATTCTTGATACGATACTCTTTCCATGCCCAGATTTTCGGAGATATATAATAATATATAGGTATACGTGTATGGCGCTTGATGTATTTAGCTATCTTCAGATTAAATCCTGGATAATCTACAAGAATAAGTACATCGGGATTCCATTGTTCGATATCCTTCTTGCAGAAATCCATGTTACGGAAAATGGTACGCAGATGCAACAATACAGGGATAAAGCCCATATATGCCAATTCACGGTAATGCTTGACACAAGTTCCTCCTACCTGAGCCATCAGATCACCTCCGAAAAAGCGGAATTCGGCATTGGGATCCTCCTGTTGCAAGGCACGCATCAGGTTCGAAGCATGTAAGTCGCCCGAAGCCTCTCCTACGATCAGATAATATTTCATACGTCAAATTTCCATTTTTTCATTTGTTCCATCAAGGCATAGGCTGTCACATCAATCTGCGTCGGTGTAACAGCTACATAATTATGGTCGAGCGCCCAATGGTCGGAATCCTCTGCTTCCGGTTCGAGGTTCTTATACTCTCCGGTAAGCCAGAAATACACACCGCCTCTAGGATGATCACGCTCCACCAATTCATTGATCCAACGACCATCGGTCTGTCTGCAGATACGGATTCCCTTCAGATCGGCTGTATCCGGGAAATTCACATTCAGACAAGTACCTACCGGAAGCCCTTCTTCCAAAGTTTTCGATACAATGGCACGGATGTAAGGGATGGTAGCCGAAAAGTCGGCATCGGCACTATGGTTGCATAAGGAAAAACCGATAGAAGGTACGCCTTTCAGACAACCTTCAATCACCACTCCCATCGTACCCGAATAATGCACATTGACCGAAGAATTATCTCCGTGATTGATTCCTCCGATAACCAGATCCGGAGTACGGGGAATCAACGTATGGAAAGCCAGTTTTATACAATCTACCGGAGTACCGGTACACTTAAAGACAAGCAACCCATCTTCTTCCTGTACTTTCGAGTAACGGATAGGACGTTCGGAAGTAATGGCACCGGCCGAACCGGAACGTGGCCCATCAGGAGCCACAACTATCAAATCGGCCATAGGGCGCAACGCACTGATCAACTCACGAATTCCTTTCGCATCCACACCGTCATCGTTCGATAACAGCAAGAGAGGTCTTTCTTCCAACATATTCTTAATCTATAATTTACGTTCAGATTTCAAATTATAACCCAATCACTTTGCAATCCATGTATCTGAAATTGCGAGCGTAAAGTTACAACAAATATTAATCTTCTCAAACTTAGCACCATAATTACATAGAATTGACTATCTTTGTCGCGCGTAGTTATTAACAATAGTGGCAAGTTATCAACACTTTTGCGAATTGTCAATGTTTTGCGATACGTAGTTTCAGCTATTATTTGTTACTTCGCAATCAGATAAACTGATTAATATGGGAAAAATTATTGCTTTAGCCAATCAGAAAGGAGGCGTAGGTAAAACTACGACAACAATCAACTTGGCTGCATCATTAGCTACTCTCGAAAAGAAAGTACTGGTTGTCGATGCCGACCCGCAGGCCAACGCCTCATCCGGTTTAGGTGTGGATATCAAAGAAATCGATTGTTCCATCTACGAATGCCTCATCAACCAGTCGGATATACGGGAAGCTATCTATACAACCGATATTGACGGATTAGATATCATACCTTCTCACATTGACCTCGTTGGAGCGGAAATCGAGATGCTGAATCTGGATAACCGGGAGAAGATTATGAAGAATGCACTGGAACCGATGAAGAACGAATACGATTACATCCTCATCGACTGTTCCCCCTCTCTGGGACTGATTACCATCAACGCACTGACAGCAGCCGATTCAGTAATCATTCCTGTACAATGCGAATATTTCGCATTGGAAGGTATCAGCAAACTGCTGAACACCATCAAGATTATCAAGACAAAACTGAACCCGTCGCTGGAAATAGAAGGTTTCCTTCTTACCATGTTCGACTCCCGTCTTCGTCTGGCCAACCAGATTTACGATGAAGTCAAACGACATTTCCAGGAACTGGTGTTCAAAACCATTATACAGCGCAACGTGAAGTTGAGCGAAGCTCCAAGTCACGGAATCCCGGCCATTCTGTATGATGCCGATTCAACCGGAGCAAAGAACCATTTGGCGCTAGCCAACGAAATTATAACCAGAAACAGTAAGTAAACGATATGGCAGTACAGAAAAAATTTGCATTGGGCAGAGGACTTGACGCTCTGATTTCCACCCATGATGAAGTGAAGACTTCCGGTTCTTCCTCCATCAGTGAAATTGAGTTAAGCAAGATTTCGGTCAATCCTAACCAACCGCGCCGTGAATTTGATCCGATAGCCCTACAGGAACTTGCTGACTCAATTGCGGAAATAGGCATCATCCAGCCGATAACCTTACGGAAAATCAACGACGACTCCTACCAGATCATCGCCGGAGAACGTCGTTACCGCGCATCCATACAAGCCGGACTGAAAACTATTCCGGCCTATATCCGTACAGCCGATGATGAAAATGTAATGGAAATGGCGCTGATAGAAAACATTCAGCGTGAAGACTTGAATTCTTTGGAAATTGCTTTGGCCTACCAACACTTGATAGAGCAATATGAGCTGACTCAGGAACGTTTGAGCGAACGTGTCGGAAAGAAACGTACCACAATAGCCAACTACCTCCGTCTGTTGAAGCTTCCCGCTCAAATTCAGGTAGCACTAAAAAACAAGGATATCGATATGGGACATGCCCGTGCATTGCTGGCACTGGATGATCCCAAAACACAAATCCGCATATTCAACGAAATTATCTCACAAGGCTATTCCGTACGCAAAGTCGAGGAAATTGTAAAAGCCTTGTCTGCGGGCGAAAGCGTTGAATCGGGAGGTAAGAAAATTGCTCCGAAGGGCGCCAAGCTGTCGGAAGAATACACATTGTTACAGAACCATCTGTGCAACTTCTTCGGAACGAAAGTACAGCTATCGTGCAGCCAGAAGGGGAAAGGCAAGATAAGCATTCCTTTCAATAACGAAGCCGACCTTGAACGAATCATGGAAATATTGGATTCACTAAAAACGACTGATTAACTAAAAGAGAGAACCTTGAAAGTACAACCGTTTACATACCTTGCATATTTCGTTATATTTCTCAGCCTAGCTTGGGGTAACATCAACGATTGCTACGGACAACGTGCAAAAAAGCATAGGGAAGGTATTCTGAATGCAGATTCCATCCAAGCCAAGCATGTTGCCGATAGTCTGGCATTGGCCGATACCCTCTCAATCAGAGAAGAACGTATCGAAAACATGGAAGCTCCCGTTGACACGGCTTCCCTGGTACGGCAAAACGACTCCATCCAA
This sequence comes from uncultured Phocaeicola sp., assembly GCA_944321335.1. GTDB lineage: Bacteria > Bacteroidota > Bacteroidia > Bacteroidales > Bacteroidaceae > Phocaeicola. The sequence goes on from CALUKX010000004.1 coordinate 30,000, forward strand.
CAGCAAGCTTTGAAAGTGGAGAAAAAACGATGGTTGCCAACCCCGAATAAAGCTATCTGGTATGCACTTGTGCTTCCCGGTGCAGGACAGATTTATAACCGGAAATATTGGAAGTTGCCTATCATTTATGGAGGTTTTGTTGGCTGTGCCTATGCTTTGACCTGGAACGGCAAGATGTACAAGGACTACTCTCAAGCTTATCAGGACATCATGAGTGACAATCCGAACAACGATAGTTATATGGACTTCATGGGGCCTGGTATGACACAGGAAGATGTCAAGGCACGACTGAGCTATTATCAGGAATTATTCAGAAAACGAAAAGATCTGTATCGCCGTCAACGCGATTTGAGTATATTTGCTTTTATCGGTGTCTATCTGCTCTCGGTTATCGACGCCTATGTGGATGCAGAACTATCTAATTTTGACATTTCCACAGACTTGAGCATGACATTGGAACCGGCTATATTTAACGACGCATACCGCAAACTTCCTCAAGGTGTGGGTTTGCAATGCAGCATCAAATTTTAAGACATGAAGAAACTCTTTATCGGTTTATTGACCTTAGCAAGTACCACGGCACTCTACGCCCAACGCACTGTAGAAAGTATTACTGTAAAGACAGAAAACGGGACAGAAGAAATCGGACTCCCGGAAGGTATGCTTTCAGAAACTGACAGTCTTTATCTCGACTGGATTTCAAAAAATTACATCAATCTTGGGGAAAATTGTTCTGCATCATCGGCAAACCCTAAAGTAAGCGACTCAATCTACATGGATCGCCTGAAGCGGATTCCTGCCGTTATCGAGATGCCTTACAATGATATTGTCCGTGAGTTTATAGACATGTACGCCACACGGTTACGCCAGAAGGTTGCCTTTATTTTGAGTGCAAACAACTTTTATATGCCAATTATTGAGGAAGCACTCGATCTATACAATCTACCGTTAGAATTAAAATATCTTCCCGTTATCGAATCTGCAATGAATCCTATGGCGACATCACGACAAGGAGCTACAGGTTTATGGCAATTTATGCTTACTACAGGAAAAATATATGGATTAAAGGTTACCAGCTATATTGACGAGCGCCGTGACCCTGTCAAATCGACAAGAGCAGCCGCCCGATACTTGAAAGATCTTTATGACATCTACCACGACTGGAATCTGGTATTGGCTGCCTATAATTGCGGACCGGGTACTATCAATAAAGCAATACGCCGTGCAGGAGGAGAAAAAGACTTTTGGAAACTTTATAATTATCTTCCGAAAGAAACCAGAGGTTATGTCCCTGCATTCATTGCAGCAAACTATATCATGACCTATTATTGTGAACATAATATAAGTCCGTTGGAAATGCATATGCCGGAAGGTACAGATACCATCCAGATCAACCGTCCGTTAAATCTGCAGCAAGTAGCAGAAGTATGCAACATCAACCTCGATAAGCTCCGTGCATTGAATCCGGAATATAAACGTGATATCATCCCAGGAAATGAAGAGCCTTATGCATTGCGGCTTCCCAATAACTTCATCAGCTGTTTTATAGACCATGAAGACAGCATATACAACTTCAAACCTGAGATTTATCAGACAAGACGTGCCACAGTAACAGTTGAAACCCCGAAAAAAAACAGCAGCAAGTCCAGATCTTCTAAAGGAGCAAAATACTATAAAATCCGGAGAGGAGATACTTTGGGAGGCATAGCTTCACGTCATGGAGTAAGCATCTCTCAACTACGACGCTTAAACGGTATAAAAGGAAGTAATATCCAAGCCGGGAAAACCATCCGGATACGCTGATTAAAATATTATATCGGCGCAATAATGACAGTGACAGATTTTCGGGGCATATATAAGACATCAACCGAAAATCTGTCACTGCTTTTAAAAAAGACATAACTACCAATTTATAAGTAATATAGAGAAAAAATATCTATCTCACTTGTAAAATTCTTTATTTTCTATATTTTTGCAATATAGATTATGGAGGGTAAACTATGACGGATGAAAAGCTTACACAAGGACAAGCTGATGAAAAGCAAATAAACGACGCATTTCAAGATCTTCTGGATCGCTACCTGGAAAGCAAGCATCGAAAAAAAGTTGAAATTATCACGAAGGCATTCAACTTCGCCAGACAAGCTCATAAAGGTGTCCGACGCCGTTCCGGCGAACCATATATACTGCATCCTATTGCGGTAGCACGGATTGCGTGTGTTGAAATCGGCTTGGGTTCGACTTCCATCTGTTCGGCTTTACTGCATGATGTAGTTGAAGATACGGATTATACCGTTGAAGATATAGAAAATCTTTTCGGTCCCAAAATTGCGCAAATTGTTGACGGACTGACGAAGATTTCAGGCGGTATCTTCGGTGACCGTGCTTCTGCTCAAGCCGAAAACTTCAAGAAGCTGTTGCTCACCATGAATGATGATATCCGCGTCATCCTCATCAAGATTGCCGACCGTCTCCATAATATGAGAACCTTAGGTTCCATGCTTCCGAGCAAACAATATAAGATTGCAGGAGAAACTCTTTACATCTATGCACCTTTGGCCAACCGCCTCGGACTGAATCGGATAAAGACCGAACTCGAAGACCTGAGTTTCAAGTACGAACATCCCGAAACTTATGCGGAAATCGAAAAGAAACTGGAATCGACCAAGGCAGAGCGTGACAATGTATTCAAGGAGTTTACCGCTCCGATAAAGGAACAACTCGACAAAATGGGTGTCCCCTACCGTATTCTGGCCCGTATCAAGTCGCCTTACTCTATCTGGAACAAGATGCAGGCCAAACATATTACATTCGAAGAAATCTATGACATTCTGGCTGTACGTATCATCTTTACCCCCCGTAATGAGGAAGAAGAGCTGAACGACTGTTTCGATATCTATGTAGCTATATCAAAAATCTATAAACCTCATCCCGACCGTCTGCGCGACTGGGTAAGCCACCCGAAAGCCAATGGATACCAAGCTCTACATGTAACCCTGATGAGCAACAAAGGACAATGGATTGAAGTCCAGATCCGAAGCGAACGTATGAACGATGTCGCCGAACAAGGTTTTGCCGCACATTGGAAATACAAGGAAGGCGGTGGCAGTGAGGATGAAGGCGAGCTGACCAAATGGCTCAAGACCATCAAGGAAATTCTGGACGATCCCCAACCGGATGCATTGGATTTCCTGGATACCATCAAACTGAATCTTTTTGCATCAGAGATATTTGTCTTTACTCCGAAGGGAGAAATCAAGACCATGCCACAGAACTGTACGGCATTGGATTTCGCATTCTCTATCCACACGTTCTTAGGTAGTCATTGTATCGGTGCAAAAGTAAACCACAAACTGGTTCCGCTAAGCTATAAGCTACAGAGTGGCGACCAGGTGGAAATACTTACTTCCAAATCACAGAAAGTACAACCTTCGTGGATAAACTTTGCCACAACAGCTAAAGCGAAAGCCAAGATTCAAGCTATCCTTAAACGTGAAAAGAGGGAACAGCAGCAAAAAGGAGAAGATATGATTGCCGATTTCTTTCAACGGAATGAGATGGAATCGAGCGATGAAAATATCAAGAAGCTCTGCAATCTACATAATGTAAAGACATACGAAGAACTTGCATTGGGTGTAGGTCAAGGGGTATTCACACTGACTGACAACGATAAGAATGAAATAAAGGAAAAGCCGACACAGGCCAACTGGAAAAAATACATCAGCTTTGCATTTGGAGGAGGCAACAAACAAAAGCAAACTTCTAAGAAAAAAGAGGATGAAACTCAGCAACAGACATTAAATATTGATAAGAAGAAAATTATCAAGCTGACTCCGGATGCAATCCAAAAGAACTATATACTGGCAGATTGTTGCAAACCGATTCCAGGTGATGATGTATTGGGATATATTGACGACAATAACCGAATCGTTATCCATAAACGCCAATGCCCGATTGCCTCCCAATTGAAAACCAGTTTCGGCAACCGCCTATTGGCTGTACAGTGGGAAACAGGAAAGGCCTTGATTTTCCCTGTCAATGTTTACGTCAAAGGAATCGATGGTATCGGTGTGTTGAATCATGTTACACAGATCATATCCGAACAACTGAATGTAAATATCCACAAGCTGAACATTGAGTCGAATGATGGAATATTTGAAGGACGCATCCAACTTTATGTACATGATGTAGATGACGTAAATACCATCTGCACCAACCTGAAAAAAATAGAAAACATAAAGAAGGTAACACGTATCGAAAATTATGACGATGTAATTTCCGATTAATCCTGACAGAAATAAAACGAGCGGAATGAAGTTCAAACACTCCATTCCGCTCGTTTTATTTCTGAATATATTAAAGACTAGACTATATAGTCCAATTCTTTACGCATAGCCTGAAGTTCTTCTTTGATACTTTTTAAACGTTCTATGATTTCGGCCGTATTGCGGACATTTTCCTTGTTTTGTTTCAGACGTTGCTTCGCACCTGCCAAAGTCATACCTTTTTCCTTTACCAAATGGTAAACCAGACGGATATTTTCAATATCCTCCTTCCGATATTGACGGATATTACCACCAGCTTTCTTCGGAGTGATGATTGGAAATTCTTTCTCCCAATAACGCAACAAGGATTCGTTGACACCGAACATTTCGGCCACCTCCTTAATTGAATAGTAGAGCTTCAGCTCCTTCTCCGCTTTGTATGCCATATCTTCTATAGTTTAATCGAATACTTTTCCATGATTAGCAGCAATCTGCACCATCTTATCGTAATCATCCGCACTCAAGTCCATAAAATAATAGTTTACAGGATTCATAATCTGACCTTTCAGATGTACCTCATAATGCAAATGCGGTCCGGTACTTTTTCCGGTACTTCCCACCTTACCTATCACTTCTCCACGGACAACCTTCTGACCGGCCCGTACATCAATCTTACTCAGATGGGCATATTTGGTAACATAACCGAAACCATGGTCGATATTGATGCAATTGCCATATAACCCTTCCCAACCGGCACGAATAACCGTACCGTTTCCGGTTGCATAAACCGGTGTTCCGACATTTGCCGAAAAATCCATCCCGGCATGAAACTTCACCGTCTTATAGATTGGGTCGATACGTGTACCGTAACCGGAGGCAGTCTGTTTCAGATTCTTGTTGGATACAGGTTGGATAGCCGGAATACATTCCAACATTTCATCATGCCGTTTGCAAAGATCTACCACCTCATCGAAAGATTTCGACTGGATATAAAGCTGTCGGGCTAGCACGTCCATCTTCTGCGTCGTATTAACCACCAGCTTCGAGTTGGCCAGATCCATCAGATCCTCATAACGGTTTGTCTTGTTATAGCTGGCATCGCGTAAAGCGTCTGCCACCGGATCGGCTTGTAAAATGACACGATAGAGGTTATCGTCGCGTTGACGGATCTGTTGCATCACATTCAAAGCTTCATCCAACCGGCTCGACAAAATATCGTATTGAGCTACCATCCGGGAGTTTTCCAAACGCAGGTCGCGTTCGGAAGGAGAGCCGAAAATGACCAGAAGCAGAATAAAGAAGCCTGCCCCCAACCCCATTCCGACAAACAAACGTCGCAGATAACTGATAACCCGTTGCCGTACAGTAGGATAAATCCGGTCATAAGTACGAGTCTTCGGATTATATATATAATAGACTTTACGCATTCAATTTGTGTTTTTGAAGAATTTTAAGGAACAAAACATCAAGATTTTGCGCCAAACATACAGACAAAAATAATAAAACCGATTATCTTTGCAAATCAATTTTGAGAATATTAACTACAAGACAATATAACATATGTTGACAGCAAATGAAATCCGTGACTCATTCGTAAAGTTTTTTGAGTCAAAAGGACATCAGATTGTGCCTTCTGCACCGATGGTCATCAAGGACGACCCGACACTGATGTTCACCAATGCAGGTATGAACCAGTTCAAGGATATCATTCTGGGTAACCATCCTGCCAAATACAAACGCGTAACCGACTCCCAGAAATGTCTGCGTGTAAGTGGTAAGCACAACGACTTGGAGGAAGTTGGACACGATACTTACCACCATACCATGTTCGAAATGCTGGGTAACTGGTCGTTCGGCGACTACTTCAAGAAAGAAGCTATCAGCTGGGCGTGGGAATTTCTGGTTGACGTACTGAAAATCGACCCGAAAAACCTCTATGCTACCGTATTCGAAGGTAGTCCTGAAGAAGGTCTGGAACGCGACAACGAAGCTGCTTCCTACTGGGAACAGTTCATGCCGAAAGACCATATCATCAACGGAAACAAGCACGACAACTTCTGGGAAATGGGGGATACAGGACCATGCGGACCTTGCTCTGAAATCCACATCGACCTCCGTCCGGAAGAAGAACGTGCCAAAATCCCCGGACGCGACCTCGTAAACCACGACCATCCGCAGGTGATCGAAATCTGGAACCTCGTGTTCATGCAATACAACCGCAAGGCTGACGGTAGTCTGGAGTCACTTCCGGCAAAAGTAATTGATACCGGTATGGGATTCGAACGTCTGTGTATGGCTATGCAGGGCAAGCGTTCAAACTACGATACCGACGTATTCCAGCCAATCATCAAGGTTATCGGTGATCTGGCAGGCACTACATACGGAAAGGATGAAAAGACTGATGTAGCCATGCGTGTAATCGCTGACCACATCCGTACCATCGCCTTCTCCATTACAGACGGTCAGTTGCCATCCAACGCAAAGGCAGGTTATGTAATCCGTCGTATCTTGCGCCGTGCCGTACGTTACGCATACACATTCCTCGGCCAGAAACAGGCATTCATGTACAAGCTGATTCCTGTACTGATCGAAAACATGGGCGGTGCTTATCCTGAACTGAGAGCACAGCAGTCTTTGATTGAAAAAGTAATCAAGGAAGAAGAAGAAGCATTCTTGCGTACACTGGAAACAGGTATCCGTCTGCTGGACAAAGTGATGGCCGATACAAAAGCTGCCGGCAAGACTGAAATCAGCGGCGTAGATGCATTTACCTTGTATGACACCTTCGGATTCCCGTTCGACTTGACCGAGCTGATTCTTCGTGAAAACGGCCTGACTGCCGACGTAGCAGGTTTCGAAGCTGAAATGCAGAAACAGAAACAGCGCGCACGTAACGCTGCTGCCGTCGAAACAGGCGACTGGATTACTTTGAAGGAAGGTGAAACCCAATTCGTAGGTTATGACTATACAGAATATGAAACAAGCATCCTCCGCTACCGTGAAGTAAAACAGAAGAACCAGACTCTGTACCAGATTGTACTGAGCGAAACTCCGTTCTATGCGGAAAGCGGTGGTCAGGTAGGTGATACCGGTGTATTGGTAAGCGAATTCGAAACCATCGACATCATCGATACCAAGAAAGAAAACAACTTGCCTATCCATATCGCCAAGAAATTGCCGGAACACCTCGATGCGCCGATGATGGCTTGTGTAGATACCGACAAACGTGCAGCTTGTGCCGCTAACCACTCTTGCACTCACCTCCTTGATGAAGCATTACGTCAGGTATTGGGTACTCACGTAGAACAGAAGGGGTCGTTGGTAACTCCGGATTCATTGCGTTTCGACTTCTCTCACTTCCAGAAAGTAACTCCGGAACAGTTGCGTGAAGTAGAACACTTGGTAAATGCGAAGATCCGCGAGAATGTTCCATTGCAGGAATACCGCAATCTGCCTATCGAAAAGGCAAAAGAACTGGGAGCAATTGCATTGTTCGGTGAAAAATACGGTGACGAAGTACGTGTCGTACAGTTCGGTTCATCCATCGAATTCTGTGGTGGTACTCACGTATCTGCAACCGGAAAGATCGGTATGGTAAAAATCCTGTCTGAAAGCTCTGTAGCAGCCGGCATACGCCGTATTGAAGCGATTACAGGTGCCAAGGTGGAAGAAATGATGGACAGCATCCAGGACACTATGAACGAACTGAGAAGCCTGTTCAACAACGCCCCGGACCTGAAGGTCGCAATTGCCAAATACATCGACGAAAACGCAGGCTTGAAGAAACAGGTAGAAGAATACATGAAGGAAAAAGAAGCTTCTGTAAAGGAAAAACTGATCAACAATGCCAAGGAAATACACGGTGTGAAAGTAATCAAAGCTGTATTGCCGATGCCGGCAGATGCAGTGAAGAACATCGCCTTCCAGCTAAAAGGTCAGTTCCCTGAGAATCTGTTTGTCGTTATCGGTAGTGTATTCGAAAACAAACCGTTGCTGACTGTCATGATGAGCGACGATCAGGTTAAATCCGGTCTGAATGCAGGACAGTTGGTTCGTGAAGCTGCCAAACTGATTCAGGGCGGCGGTGGCGGTCAGCCTCACTTTGCAACTGCAGGTGGTAAAAATCCGGAAGGATTGCTTTCCGCAGTCGATAAAGTTGTTGAACTGGCAGGTTTCTGATAAGAAAAACCATTCATAAAATATTCGGGCAGCACATCAGCAAGATGTTCTGCCCGTTTTTTATCTGCTTAACGGATATAAATAGTCGAGTCTATCGTTTTTTTACTTACCTTTGCGATAATCAGTAAGATAATATCTATTGAACTTATTAACAGAAACAATAAACCATGAGAAAACTGTACATTTTATGTTGCCTTTTGAGCTTTTTCTTAGGCATGCAGGCACAGCAGAAAGTTACTTTGGAAGACGTAGCCAAAGGGACTTACCGTGCTGAAAACATCTATGGAATCAAACCGATGCTGGACGGTGAGTCTTACACGCAGATGAGCGCCGACCAGAAACGCATCGTCAAATATTCGTTCAAGACCGGAAAGGAAGTGGCTACCATTTTCGATGTTACAACCGCCCGCAATTGCGATCTCAAGAAATTCGACGGCTATATCATGTCGCCCGATGAGAGTCTGATCCTGATCCAAACAGAAACTAAGCCGATCTACCGTCGCTCGTTTACAGCCGAATACTATATTTTCAACGTAAAGAATAATAAGCTTGAACCGCTATCCAATAACGGTCCTCAGCAAGCTCCCCTGTTCTCTCCCGACAGTCATCAGATTGCTTTCGTGAGAGACAACAATATCTACCTGGTAAAACTGCTTTTCGATAACAGCGAATCACAGGTTACCAAAGACGGCGAATTCAATAAGGTTATCAACGGTATTCCCGACTGGGTTTATGAAGAAGAATTCGGTTTCAACCGTGCCTTCGACTTCAGTGCCGACAGCAAGATGATTGCCTTCATCCGTTTCGATGAAAGTGAAGTGCCGATGTTCAGCTTTCCGTGGTACAAGGGTATGAGTCCGGAGAAGACAGAATATGCCACTTACCCGGGAGCATACGAATACAAATACCCGAAAGCCGGAGCTTTGAATTCCAAAGTTACCGTACATACTTTTGATATCAAGTCGCATATTACCCGTAAGATGGATCTTCCTTTGGATGCCGACGGTTACATTCCACGTATCCAGTTTACAGCCAATCCAGACCAGTTAGCCATCATGACATTGAACCGCCATCAGGACCGTTTCGATATTTACTTGGCCAATTCACGAAGCGGCATCTGCAAGGTAGCTATCCGCGACAATGCCCCTCAGTATATCAAGGAACAGGCTTATTCAGAAATCAAGTTCTATCCGGAGAATATTATTCTTCAGAGTGAGCGTGACGGATACAATCATCTGTATCTTTACACTATCGGCGGCAATCTGGTCAAACAGATTACCAAAGGGCAGTTCGAAGTTACCGATTTCTTAGGATGGGATCAGGCAAACAACGTCTTCTACTATGCCAGCAATGAAGAAAGTCCGTTGCGTACAGCCATCTACAAGATTGACGCCAAGGGTAAAAAGACAAAGCTATCAACCCGTGAAGGTACAAATACCGCAATTTTCAGCTACGACATGAGTTACTATATCAACAAGTACTCCAACCTTCAGACTCCGACACTGATTACCATCAACGACAACAAGGGTAAGGAAGTGGCAACATTGGTTGACAATGCGAAACTGAAATCACAGGTAGCCAATCTGAATATGCCTACAAAGGAATTCTTCACATTCCGTACTTCGGAAGGGGTGGAACTCAACGGATGGATGATGAAGCCGGCCAACTTCAATCCAAACAAGAAATATCCGGTTATCATGCATCAATATAGCGGACCGGGGTCACAGGAAGTACTCGACAGCTGGAATGTAGGCAGTTTCCGGGACGGAGGTATGTTTGAAGCTTATATGTGTGATAAAGGATATATCATGGTCTGTGTAGACGGTCGCGGTACAGGCGGTCGTGGTTCCGATTTCGAAAAGTGCACTTATCTGTCGATTGGTGTAAAGGAATCGCGCGACCAGGTAGAAACAGCCAAATATCTGGGCACATTGCCTTATGTCGACGGAAACCGCATCGGCATCTGGGGATGGAGCTACGGAGGCTATAATACCTTGATGTCTATGAGTGAAGGAACACCGGTATTCAAGGCAGGTGTAGCAATCGCCCCTCCTACCGACTGGCGCTTCTATGATTCAGTCTATACCGAACGTTTCATGCGTACTCCGAAAGAAAACGGCGACGGTTACAATGCTAGTTCAGCTATCTTTCGTGCGCCGAAGCTTCACGGCAACCTGTTGCTGATTCATGGTATGGCCGATGATAACGTACACTTCCAGAATACAGCTGAATACAGCGAAGCATTGGTACAGGCAGGTATCCAGTTTGATATGCAGATCTATACCAACCGTAACCACGGAATTTCCGGAGGTAATACACGCAATCACCTGATGAACCGTGTAGCCAATTTCTTCATGAATAACTTATAATTTCATATTTGTTTAAAAGCTGTTTCAAGGTCTTTTAAATGCTTTTTAAAAAGGTATTCCCGACACTTGAAACAGCTTTTCATTTACCTATCCACTATGGAACACATCAAGAAACCCGATTGGTTGAAAATATCCATCGGAACCAACCAACGTTATACCGATACCAAACGGATTGTCGATACACATATGCTTCATACCATCTGCAGCAGCGGACGCTGTCCGAATCTAGGCGAATGTTGGGGCAAGGGGACCGCTACCTTTATGATAGGCGGTGCAATCTGTACCCGTTCATGCAAATTCTGCAATACCCAGAGCGGACGGCCTCTTCCACTTGATCCTGAAGAACCGGAACATATAGCCGAATCAATCGCACTGATGAAACTCAGTCACGCTGTCATTACTTCGGTCGATCGAGATGATCTGGCTGATCTGGGCTCAGCACATTGGGTAAAGACCATCCAGGCTGTAAAAAGAAAAAATCCGGATACAACTTTAGAAACTCTCATCCCCGACTTCCAGGGACGTAAGGAACTTATCCAACCGATTATTGACGCCGCTCCTGACATAATATCACACAATATGGAAACGGTGGAACGGATTACACCGGAAGTGCGCAGTGTAGCTACATACCGACAAAGTCTGCAGGTTATCCGCCAAATAGCAGAAGGAGGGATCACTGCCAAATCGGGCATTATGGTGGGCTTGGGAGAAACCGGACAGGAAGTGGAACAATGCATGGACGACCTGCTTGAAAACGGTTGCCGGATTCTGACTATCGGACAATACCTGCAACCAAGTCACAAACATTATCCGGTAAAGGCTTACATCACTCCCGAACAATTCGAACGTTACAAGGAAATCGGAGAAAGAAAAGGGTTTGCAACAGTTGAAAGCGGTCCGCTGGTACGTTCATCCTATCATGCGGAAAAACATATCAAGTTCCGCTGAACATTCTGGCATTTATGACGTTTTATATAAATAAACGTCTATGAAAAGAATATTCAAACATAAAGATAAGATTGTTTCTCTAGGATTGTTACCGATTATTACAACATTGGTCTGTCTACATTTCCTTTCAGGAACAATTGCATTAGGGATAGGAACACTATTCAGTGTTTCAGCCCTGATATATGGCATTGTCAGAATGCGGAGTTAGAACTTCTTCCTTCTTCAAGGCGTCATAGGTATCACTGTTTGTTTCCTCCTGCGCATATTTACCAGCTATACATTGATACCGGAAGGAACGATAACTCCGGTCTTGGAGCTAATTCTGCTTATAACCGCCTTAATCCATCTATTGTTTCCCCAAGCATACAGGACACTACAGCATCGTCTCAAATTCAGAAGCCCATTCACGTATGTACTCGAAGCGAAAATCATAGTTGCATTATCGACTGTACATCTATTTGTTCTTCTAATATTCGGCTACCTCTTTCGGCCGATTTCGGAATTGGATTTTACAGGTTATATCATCGTATATGACATTCCGTTAGTTATTTACATCCTATGTGTCGCCATCAACATGATTGGAATACGCATAGCCATTCTGAAAGATTTCCAATACACTCTGATAAGAGTTGTACCTATCTTTCAAAAGAATATATATCTCAAGCAAAGGTGTTTGAAAACCGATATCGATAAGCACTTGCTATGGGATGCTCCCATCGAATCTTCTTTCAATGGCAAGCCGGAAGAAACGGAAAACTTCGCAAACAAGATAGTTGGAGAAGCTCTTGGTAGGGATTGCAAAGGTTGTCGGAATATCTTAAGTTACCAATCAGAAATCAGCTGCGATTGCCGTCAGAATATATTGCTATTTGCCTATCCCATCAAAGACTTCGATGAGATAACACGAAATGACAACAAACGGTTCTTCACATTCGATGAACTCGGCAGGCTATCAGAGTCGTTAAGTCCTTATCTGAAACACGAATTACCCTATCTGCAGATGATTGCTGAGGTTTGGGATCATTTCGACACTCCTTCCCAAAGCGAATGTTGAATTATTTATAAATAAGGAAGATACAAGGAATTTTGTTCAGGTCGGGCAACTTGCCTTTCCATTCCTTAATTGTCTTAGTTTTTATAAACTCCCCCTCACAAGTAATATTGGCTGCAATACACAATTTGGTCTGTGGACGACAAGCTTTCAGAATATCCTCCATCATCTTCTGGTTGCGGTAAGGAGTTTCTATAAACAGCTGTGTCTGATCCTCAGAATAGATGCGCTGTTCCAATTCCTTAAGCCGCTTCAAACGTTCCCCTGGTTCGATAGGAAGATAGCCATGAAATGCAAAGCTTTGTCCGTTGAATCCCGAGCCCATCACCGACAATATAATCGACGAAGGCCCCACCAACGGCACCACTTTCAGATTCTTCCGCTGTGCAATAGCTACCACATCGGCTCCGGGATCTGCAACAGCCGGGCAACCGGCTTCAGAAATCACACCCATAGAATGTCCTTGAAGCAGGGGATTCAAGTAACCGGAAATTGCTTCAGACGATGTATGTTTGTTGAGCGGATAGAAGGTCAGCTCATCGATATTGATATCACGGTCTACCTTTTTCAAAAACCGACGTGCCGAACGCACATCTTCTACAATGAAATGCTTGATATTCATAATTACCGACCTATTATAGGACGGTAGTACATTCTCTATCGGGGTATCCCCCAAAGTTACAGGAAGTAAATACAATGCTGTTTCCATATTGCATGAATCATTTGTGAATCATTCTTCCGATACCCTAACCGAAAGAAAATGACAAAGCTAAATGCGGCAAGCGATATTGCTACATCAGATTCCGACAGGACCGAAATCGGTCATATCCATCAATTCAGCTGTCGTAATGTCCGGATGTTCCTGAACAAATTTCTCTACCAGTTTTAATCCCATCCAGACTCCGATTAAAGGAGGAATCTTTTCTCCTTTGAACACCATAGAAGGATCAGGGTGAGTATATGCCCGGATCAACATCGGATCTGTACTGTCAAGATGTTCATTCGCCACCATCCAATGCCATAACATCTCCTTGTTTTTCCTGCACCATTCCGTTTCTTCCTTCGAATATCCCATAATCTCCGTATCCGAATGAATACCCAATACCTTTTGTGCCACCCATCGGATTTTTCCTTGATGCATGATGACATCTTTCAAGGTCCGATGTCCTGGAATCCATTGAAAAGGATACTGACTCAGCAGATAGAAAGTGAAACAATCCGGAAGGATTCGTTCAGGAGTCATTGTACGGCGTTGATATTCGTAATAATAACGGCGGTACAACGGATAATCGGCACCCATATACTTATCCAGACTGAAACCAAGCAAACTATCTCCTACAACCACCGACTGATTTAAGGCCGAGAACAAGGAATATACTTTAGGAATCTGTATATCGGGTAATTCTTCTTTCAGGTTTCGAAAGCCGGAAGTTAACCCTTTTTCTATCTTGCTCATATCCTTAAACTTGACGTTCGCATCGTTCATAATCTGAACAAGTGTGGAATCGGAATAGTATGAACACAATTTCTCATTGATAGCCGGATCTTCCACCCGTCCTAAAGCCAATACATCTTCAATCAGCAATTTAGTGGCCCGTGGGAACTCCAGCCCCATCTTCTGCATGGCAGAAAAGCTGTTCTGTACCGAAGCCTCATACTGAAGACGGTCATAACGGAATACTTTTACATTTCCAGAAAAAGAAACATAGTTCTTCTGCTCATCCGTATGGCAAGCAGTAAGAACGATGCAACTTAATATGATAAACAATATATTCCGCATGCAACGAAATGATTATCCGTAGATAATGTGTCCGTTTTCGTCTTTATATTCATCCAGTCCCTTTTCGTAAGTAGCCATAGCACGCAAGCTCATACCTACGCTAGAGAAACCTCCGTCGTGGAACAGATTCTGCATAGTAACCTTACGGGTCAGGTCGGAGAACATTACGATACAGTAATCGGCACATTCGTCGGCAGAAGCATTACCAAGCGGCGACATACGGTTGGCGAAATCGAACAGCTTGTCCATACCTTTCACACCCGATCCGGCAGTAGTCATTGTAGGCGACTGAGAGATGGTGTTGATACGTACATTGTGTTCACGACCATAGATATAACCGAAGCTACGGGCAATAGATTCCAGCAAAGCTTTTGCGTCAGCCATATCGTTGTAACCGTAGAATGTACGCTGAGCAGCGACATAACTCAATGCTACGATTGAACCGTATTCATTGATGGCATCCAACTTTTTAGCCGACTGGATCATCTTGTGGAAAGACACAGCCGAGATATCCAAAGTCTTGCCCAACATATCGTAATCAAGATCATCGTATGTACGTTTCTTGCGGACGTTCGGAGACATACCGATAGAATGCAGCACGAAATCAATCTTACCGCCCAGAACTTCCATTGAACGTTTGAATACATTTTCCAAATCTTCAACGTTAGTAGCATCTGCAGGGATTACTTCGCAATTCAACTTCTCAGCCAATGCAGAAACTTCTCCCATACGCACTGCAACCGGAGTATTAGACAAAGTAATTACTGCTCCTTCTTCTACAGCCTTTTCTGCAACTTTCCATGCGATAGACTGTTCGTTAAGGGCACCAAAAACAATACCTCTTTTTCCTTTCAGTAAATTATAACTCATACTCTTTTTGATTATAAATTTTTGCAAAGATACAAACAATTCTTTTTAAAACAGCCATTTTCAAAACCAAAATCCAATTTTCGTTAAAAAATACACAATATATATCAAAAGTACCACCTGAAGCCTTATATCACAAGACAAAAAAGGACATCCTTTTTTCTATTTGCCAATGTTACATGCACATTCAAGATGTTAAAACAAAATAATACAAGAATGTTCTTTTTTTCCATAAGAAAAGACAAGAATTACACATTTTTTTCACCTATTGTACCAAAATATTCACATTCAAAAAAAAAGGATTCTCTATTTTTGCATTACTAAGAGGTTTTTTCATAATATTTATTTTAAGGTTAGAATTTAGATTAACAGAACTTATTATCCTCCTGTTCACCATCTGTGAAAGACAGTGAACAGGAATATAGGATAATAACAAATTTAAAGAGAAAACCGCTTGTCACAGACTATAAATACAATAAATATTAACATTATAAAATAATATTCATGATCAGATTAAACACAATGAAGCAATGGATTCTTTCCATTGGGATAGCAACATTTTTATGGAATTGCCCTATCAGCCAGATTCAGGCATCTACCCCATCGGATTTCTCGGATGAAATTTATGCCGACCTTCCTTTCCAGATGGACAAAGTACAACAGCCGGTATTCCCCGACTATACCCGTTCGATTACTGAATTCGGTGCTGTTGGCGATGGTATCACCCTGAATACAGAAGCATTCGACAAAGCAATCAAAGAAGTGGCAGCCAAAGGTGGCGGTACTGTACTCGTTCCGGAAGGCTTGTGGCTGACCGGCCCGATTGTCTTGCAAAGCAATATCAACCTGCATCTCGAAAACAATGCGTTGGTCCTCTTTACAGCCGACCATACCCAATATCCTATTATCAAGACTTCATTCGAAGGTCTGGAAACACGTCGTTGCCAGTCGCCTATCTCGGCGGTAGGTGCAGAGAACATTGCCATTACAGGTCGTGGTGTCATGGACGGTAACGGTGATACCTGGCGTCCGGTCAAGAAAGGTAAGATGACAGGCAACCAATGGAAAAAACTGGTCGCTTCGGGCGGTATAGTCGATGAAAAGGCTGGTATCTGGTATCCGAGCAAAGGTTCTCTGAAAGGTGCACAGGCATGCAAGGACTTCAATGTTCCGGAAGGTATCGAGACCGATGAGGAATGGGCAAGCATCCGCGACTGGTTGCGCCCGGTTCTGTTGAGCTTCCAGAAATGTAAGAAGGTGTTGCTCGAAGGTGTTACTTTCAAGAACTCACCGAGCTGGTGTCTGCACCCGCTGTCATGCGAAGACCTTACTATCAATAAGGTGATCGTTTCAAATCCGTGGTATTCTCAGAACGGTGATGCATTGGATATTGAATCGTGCAACCGTGTTCTGGTTCTGAACAGCAGCTTCGATGCAGGCGACGACGGTATCTGTATCAAATCAGGTAAGGATAAGGACGGACGTCTGCGCGGCGAACCTTGCCAGAACGTAATCATCCGCGACAATGCTGTATTGCACGGACATGGCGGCTTCGTTGTAGGTAGTGAAATGTCGGGCGGTGTGAAGAACATCTATGTCGACAACTGTACTTTCTTAGGTACTGACGTAGGTCTGCGTTTCAAGAGTACCCGCGGCCGTGGCGGTGTAGTTGAAAACATCCACATCAATAACATCAACATGATCAATATCCCGAACGAAGGTCTGATCTTCGATTTGTTCTACGGAGGCAAAGCTCCGGGTGAAGAAGATACCGATAATGCGGATGTAACTGCCAAGATTCCTCCTGTAACAGAAGAAACTCCTGCATTCCGCGACATCTTCATCAAGAATGTAAAGGCTAAAGGTGTAGGCCGTGCCATCTACTTCAACGGCTTGCCGGAAATGCCAATCAAGAATATCTTCATCGAAAATGTGACTATTTCCGATGCCAAGGAAGGTGTGATCCTGAACCAGGCTGAAGGTGCAACCTTGAAGAACGTGAAAGTAGTTACCAAGGATGGTGGAAACAACCTGAAGATGAAAAATGTGAAGGATGTAACAATAGGTGGTAAAACATATAAATCAATTGGCAATAAGGCTGAATCTTATAAATTCTAATTGAAAAAGAATTTATATATTTGCCTTACTGAAGGAACGAGAGGTTGTATTCAGCATGATTACAACCTCTTTTATTTTAATACGACATTATTTTAAAGAATATATTATGAAAACATTATCAGTTATTTGCCTTGCTTTATTGGCCGGAAGCCTGAACGTTTTCGCCCAGAATGCGGAAAAGAAAGTGCAAGTAGTGGTAGAAAATCCATGGAAAACAGACAAGGTGGATGAACCTGTTGTCATCGACCTGAATACGTTAGGTTTGAAGTTCAATGTCAAGTCGGCCGTTGTCATGGATGGGGATACAGAAGTTCCTTGCCAGTTGGACGACATGAATAATGATAACCGCAAGGATGAATTGGCTTTCGTCATCAATCTGCCGGCATCAAGTAAAAAGACGCTGGACATTACTCTTCTTGAGAAAAACAACAACCGCACTTATCCGGCACGTACGTATGCGGAAATTCTGTTCCGTACTTCAAAGAAAGGACAATATGTAAAAGGATATTCCATCTATGCGGATGGCAATGCCAATACATATAATATCCAACAACATCATGGAGCAGCCTTCGAAAGCGAACTGGTGGCTTATCGGATTTATTTCAACGAAAAGCAGACTACCGACCTGTACGGTAAGTTCAACAAACAGCTCGAGATTGAAGAAACACAGTTCTATCCGACCGACGAACATCGGAAGAAAGGATATGGAGACGATATTATTTTGGTGTACAACAGCTGCGGTACAGGTACACTCAGAGGATGGGACGGTACTCAGTCGACTTTCATCTCTCCGGCCGATGTCCGTGGACAGCGTGTCATTGCCAGCGGTCCGGTGCGCAGCATTGTCGATGCGGAAGTGAAAGGATGGAAATACCAGGGTTCCGACCTGAATATGATCAACCGATATACCTTGTATGCCGGACATCGTGATGCACAAGTCGATGTCATCTTCGACCGTCCTTTAGAGAACGAAGTATTCTGTACCGGTGTCCAGAACATTACCGGCAAGGCCGACAAGTTCTCCGACCACGAAGGGCTTGTTGCCAGTTGGGGAACCGACTGGCCTGTAAAGGATACAGTCAAGTATAAGAAGGAAACCGTAGGTCTGGCTACCTATATTCCGAAGAAACTGGTTGAAAAGGAAGTGGCCGATAAGGAAAGTTTCCTCTATACCATCAAAGCGCCGAAGCAGACTTCCTTCCGTTATTATACTTCATTCACCTCACGCAAGGAAACTTTCGGCTATCCGACCAAGGAAGCATGGTTCGCTTACGTACAGGAATGGAAGAAAGCGTTGGAACGACCTATTAAAGTAAAAATAATCAAATAAATAACTAATCTATTATTGCATGAAATCACTTGTATTTTCCCTATTGTTAGGAAGTTGCCTTGTACCTGCCGTACAGGCGCAGAACTATGTATCGAAAGTATGGGTTGCCGATCAGGGCGACGGAACTTACAAGAATCCGATCCTGTATGCCGATTATTCGGATCCGGATATCTGCCGTGTGGGGGACGATTATTATATGACTTCTTCCAGCTTCGGCTGTCTGCCGGGTCTGCAGATCCTACATTCGAAGGATTTGGTCAACTGGACCATTGCAGGAGTTGCGGTACCTCATTCTCTGGCTCCGCATACCGATACTGCCCCCCAACACGGGAACCGTATATGGGCTCCATGTATCCGCCATCACAACGGCGAGTTCTATATCTTCTGGGGCGACCCCGACCAGGGTATCTTTATGACCAAAGCCAAGGATGTCAAAGGTCCTTGGATTGAACCGGTTCTGGTAAAGGCAATCAAAGGTATTATCGATACTACCCCATTGTGGGATGACGACGGCCGTGTTTATCTGGCTCATGCTTACGCCGGCAGCCGTGCAGGTTTGAAGAGTGTCATTTCGGTGTGTGAACTGAATGCCGATGCTACCAAAGCCATCACTCCGTCACGCATCATCTTCGACGGACATGAAGCGCATCAGACTTGCGAAGGTCCTAAGTTCTACAAACGGAACGGATACTATTATATCTTCCACCCGGCCGGCGGTGTTCCTACCGGTTGGCAGGTTGTACAGCGTTCGAAGAACGTATATGGTCCGTACGAATGGCGTACCGTATTGGCTCAGGGCAAGAGTCCGATCAACGGTCCCCACCAAGGCGGTTGGGTAGATACTCCGACCGGCGAAGACTGGTTCGTCCACTTCCAGGATGTCGGTGCGGCAGGACGTTTGGTACACCTGCAGCCGATGAAATGGGTAAACGACTGGCCTGTCATCGGTGAAGACAAGGACGGCGACGGCTGCGGCGATCCGGTGTTGAGATACAAGAAGCCGAATGTCGGCAAGACTTACCCGATCTGTACTCCGCAGGAAAGCGATGAATTCAATACCAACGAACTGGGATTGCAGTGGCAGTGGAACGGCAATATCGACGACAAGTGGTATTTTGCCGATCAGGAACACGGCGTACTCCGTCTGTATTCCGCTCCGGTATGCGAAGACTACAAGAGCCTGTGGGATGTTCCCAACATGTTGCTGCAGAAGTTCCCCGCACCAAGTTTCAGTGCAACGACCAAACTGAAGTTCTCTCCGATTGCCAAATACAAGGGCGAACGTACCGGCCTGGTTGTGTTCGGTATGGATTATGCCGGCATCATTCTGGAGAATACCGACAATGGTCTGGTTCTTTCGCAGGTTGAATGTAAGAAAGCCGATAAGGGCAAGACAGAAACTGTCAACGAAACCATTTCATTGAAAGACGGTGAAATTTACCTGAAGGTACAGATTACCACCACCGGTGAAAAGATTGCAAAGAGCGAAGGTAGCAGTGATTTGGTTGTTATGTGCCAGTTCTATTACAGTACCAACGGAAAGAAGTTCAAGCCGCTGGGCAAGGAATTCCAGGTACGTGAAAGTAAATGGATCGGCGCCAAGGTCGGAACATTCTGTACCCGTCCACACATCAAGACGAATGATGGTGGTTGGGTAGATGTCGACTGGTTCCGTATCGACAAGTAAACGATTATCATCCACATAATCTGATTTGAAGCTGTTCCTTTCAAATGATGGGAACAGCTTCTTTTTTCTCCCTCTCCATACAATTATACTCCACTCTCAACTTCTCCGAAAGTCAACTTTCCAACCCTCACCAGAATGTTGTAAAAACACGTTTTTGGGAAGCTTCGCCGATAATATCCTATCAATCAGCACGTTATTGTGAAGGGAGAGTCAAAAATCGGCCCAACAACCCTTCACCAGGCTTCACCACCCTTCATATCCTTTCACACAAACTCTCTGATAATCAGCAAAAACAAGGGTTTTGAAAAAAGGCTGAAAACGGATATTTCGGCACAAAAAAAGGGCCACCCACACAAGGCAGCCCTCCATGCATATTCAGATTTGAAAGAAATTATTCTCTAACTTCCCAACCCAAAGCTGATGCACCCAGTACGGCAGCATCGGCATCCTTCAACTGAGAAAGCAACAGTTTTGTCTTTCCCTTGAAGATAGGCAATACATTATCGTCCATAGCTTTCTGGATCGGTTTCATGATATAATCACCCGATTTGGCCAAACCACCGAACAATACGATAGCTTCCGGACTAGAGAAAGCGATGAAATCGGCCAAAGTCTTACCCAAGATTGTACCTGTATACTTGAAGATATCCTGAGCCAGCTTATCACCCTTCTTGGCAGCGTCGTAAACATCTTTCGACTGGATTTCTTCTGCCGGAATGTTTCTCAGCAAGCTAGGTTCTGAACGTGCGATCAGGAATTCGCGTGCAGTACGTGCCACACCTGTAGCCGAGCAGTAAGTTTCCAGACAGCCTTTACGACCGCAACCGCAAAGACGACCGTCTTCCTTCACGATAACGTGACCCAACTCACCGGCAAAACCATCGTGACCATAAACCAGCTGACCGTTGATAACGATACCGCTACCTACACCTGTACCCAAAGTAATCATGATGAAATCCTTCATACCGCGGGCAGCACCGTAAGTCATCTCACCGATGGCAGCAGCATTTGCATCGTTTGTCAAGGCAGTCGGGATACCCAATTTCTCCTCAAACTTGGAAGCCAATGGAATGACACCTTTCCAAGGCAGGTTCGGAGCATATTCGATATTACCGTTGTAGTAGTTGCCGTTAGGAGCACCAACTCCCAGACCTTTTATTTTTTCAGCGCCACCCACTTTCTGCAGAAGCGGAAGAATCTTCTTGCACACAGCTTCTACATAGTCGTCTACGTCGGCGAAACTCTGGGTTTTTACTGAATCGGTAGCCAATACATTACCACGTGAATCCACTATTCCGAAAACGGTATTGGTACCGCCTATGTCCATCCCCAATACATAGGGTTTTTCCATGTTTACAGTCATGACATTAAATCGTTTAAAGGTTAGTTATAGCGACAAATGTACAGAATCGTGAACAACATAACAAATTTTTCATTATTATTTTAAATGTGCGATGCAATTTTTTATACCTTTATAGCGTCTAACAAACACAAAGTAAGGTATATTACCAATTTAATACCAATTTATATTATGATCCGACTTATAGATATCAATAAAACTTATCATAACGGAGCTCCCCTCCATGTATTGAAAGGAATCAACCTGAATATCGGCAAAGGAGAGTTCGTTTCTATCATGGGCGCATCCGGATCGGGCAAATCCACCTTATTGAATATATTGGGGATTCTCGACAATTACGATTCGGGCGAATATTATCTGAACGACGTACTGATCAAGGACTTGAGCGAAACCAAGGCTGCAGAGTACCGCAACCGTATGATCGGTTTCATCTTCCAGTCGTTCAACCTGATCTCGTTCAAGAATGCGATGGAGAATGTGGCCCTTCCCCTCTTCTATCAAGGTGTAAGCCGGAAGAAACGTAACCAGCTGGCAATGGAGTATCTCGAAAAGCTGGGACTGAAGGATTGGGCACACCACATGCCGAACGAGCTTTCGGGCGGACAGAAACAACGTGTAGCCATTGCCCGTGCATTGATATCAAAACCTCAGATTATCCTGGCCGACGAACCTACCGGTGCTCTCGACAGCAAGACCTCCATCGAGGTGATGAACATACTCAAGGAACTGCACGATAACGAAGGACTGACCATTGTTGTGGTTACCCACGAAAGCGGTGTTGCCAACCAGACCAACAAAATTATCCACATCAAGGACGGTATCATCGAACGCATTGAAGACAATATCGACCACAACGCTTCGCCATTCGGCCAGAACGGCTACATGAAATAACTCCAAGACCTATGATCGACCTCATTCAAGAAATATACGGTACCATCATGCGCAACAAGTTGCGTACGGCACTTACCGGCTTTGCCGTGGCCTGGGGTATCTTCATGCTGATTGTCCTGTTGGGCGCCGGCAACGGATTGCTCAATGCATTCGAAGGCAATTCGCGTAACATGAAGATGAATTCGATGAAAATCTTCCCCGGCTATACCAGCAAGCCATACAACGGACTCAAGGAGGGACGTTCCATCTCGCTGAACAATGCCGACCGTGAGCAGACCATCGAATCGTTCCCCGAACAGATTACCACTGCCGGTGCCACCGTGAGCCAGTCGGTTTATCTCAACTACGGAAAGGAAAACGTCAACATTACTCTCGACGGTGTGTACCCCAACTATCCCGAACTCGATGCCGTCAAGGTAAAGCAAGGACGCTTTATCAATGAGATGGATATGAATCAGAAACGGAAGGTCATCATCCTGCACGAGAAAACCG
The DNA here is from genome assembly GCA_944321335.1 of uncultured Phocaeicola sp. Lineage (GTDB taxonomy): Bacteria > Bacteroidota > Bacteroidia > Bacteroidales > Bacteroidaceae > Phocaeicola. Next base: position 53,337 of record CALUKX010000004.1, read on the forward strand.
TGAAACAGTTGTTCGGGAAGACCGATCCCCTCGGCAAGCTTATCAACGCACAAGGAACCATGTATCAGGTAGTAGGAATCTATGCCGACCAGAACAGTTTTTCGCCATCGGCATACGTTCCTTTCACGACCCTGCAGCTGATCTACAACAAAGGCGACAGCATAGACGATATCACCTTCATCACCCAGAACGTGGAAACTGCCGAAGCCAGCGAACAGCTGGCCAAGGATTACCGCGCCATGATGGGCGGGCGCAAGCAGTTTGCCGCCGATGACGATGGTGCCATCTGGATATGGGACCGCATGAGCCAGTTCCTCCAGCAGAAAGCCGGACAAAGCATGTTGCGTATCGCCATCTGGGTTATCGGTATCTTTACGTTGCTGAGCGGTATCGTAGGAGTGAGCAACATCATGCTGATTACCGTACGCGAACGGACCCATGAGTTCGGTATCCGCAAGGCACTCGGAGCGAAACCCTCGTCGATTCTGTGGCTCATCATTTCCGAAAGTGTCATCATCACCACCTTCTTCGGATACATCGGGATGGTGGCAGGAATCGCCGTAACCGAATATATGAATATCGTAGCCGGAAAACAGACGATGGATATGGGCGTGTTCTCGATGACCTTTTTCGAGAATCCGACCGTCGACCTGAGTGTCGCCATCGAAGCTACCGTTACATTGATTATCGCTGGGACATTGGCCGGACTCTTCCCTGCCCGCAAGGCAGTGCGTATCCGTCCCATCGAGGCACTTAGAGCAGACTGATTATGAGAAAGTTCGATTTAGATACATGGCAGGAAATTCTTGTTACCATTACCCGTAACAAGACCCGAAGCGTGCTTACCGCCTTCGGTATCTTCTGGGGTATCTTCATGCTGATAGCCCTGATGGGAGGAGCCCAAGGATTGAAGTATCTGATGTCGAAACAGTTCCAGGGATTCGCTACCAACTCGGGGTTTTTAGGTCCCAACCGCACCGGTAAGGCCTACAAAGGATTCCAGCAAGGACGTTATTGGGACCTGGAGAACAAGGATGTGGATATCATCCGTCGGAATGTAGACGAGATTGATATCATTACTCCGACCTTGGCCCGATGGGGTATCAACGCCGTCTACCAGGACAAAAGCATTTCGGGAACATTGAAAGGATTGTACCCGGCTTACGGAGTCATCGAAGAACCCGAAGTTACCATCGGACGTTACATCAACGATATGGATGTGCGCGACCAGCGTAAGGTGTGCGTGATAGGAAAACGAATCTATGAAACACTCTTTCCCGGAGGGGAAAACCCTTGCGGTAAATACATCGAAGTGAACGGAATCTATTATCAGGTTATCGGTGTGAGTATGGCAACCGGAAACATCTCCATCAACGGTCGATCGGAAACGTCAATCACCATTCCGTTCAGTACGATGCAGAACAACTATAACTTCGGCAACAAGATACAGTTGCTTTGCTATACGGCTAAGAAAGGATACCTGATCAATGAAGTAGAAAAGAAAGTGGCACAGGTAGTGAAGAAGACGCACATGATCCACCCCGACGACGAGCAGGCACTGGTTCAGGTAAATGCCCAGGCCATGTTCAGTATGGTCGACAGCCTTTTCTCGGGCATCAATGTACTGGGTTGGATGGTCGGTCTGGGAACTTTGCTTGCCGGAGCCATCGGCGTGAGCAACATCATGATGGTTACTGTAAGGGAACGCACCGTCGAAATCGGTATCCGCCGTGCCATCGGTGCCAAGCCGAGCGATATCCTGCAGCAGATTCTTTCGGAAAGTATCGTGCTGACCATCATAGCCGGAATGGCCGGAATCTCGTTTGCGGTCTTCCTGTTGAACATCATGGATACGGCCGCCTCATCGCCCGGCTCACCCGCCCATTTCCAGATCAGCTTCGGTCAGGCTATCGGAGCTTGCGTATTGTTGATTGTATTGGGGGTGCTTGCCGGACTTGCTCCTGCCTACAGGGCCATGTCGATCAAACCGATAGAAGCAATCCGCGACGAATGACAACAATAACGAAATAAAACGACTCAATAACCGGAAAAATCCAAAAGCATTATGAAGAAATATTTCAAAATCATCATCCTGGTCGTTATCGGCCTCATCTTTATAGGAACCTTCGTTTTCCTATTCCAGAAATCAAAACCCAAGGAAACCAGGTATAACGTTTCCAAGGTAGAAATCGACACGCTGGTACAGACTACCGTCGCTACAGGTAAGATCGAACCGCGTGACGAAGTCGAAATCAAGCCGCAGATTTCGGGTATCATCGCCGAAGTCTACAAGGAAGCGGGACAAACCGTGAAGAAGGGCGAAATCATCGCCAAGGTGAAAGTCATCCCCGAACTGGGACAGCTGAACTCGGCCGAAAGCCGTGTCCGTCTGGCAGAGATGAACGGACGGCAGGCCGAAACCGACCTCGAACGTATGGAAAAGCTCTATAAAGGCAAGCTGGTGAGCAGCGAAGAATACGAAAAGACCTTGCTGGCCGCCAAGCAGGCACGCGAGGAACTGCAGGCTGCCAAAGACAACCTCGAAATCGTGAAGGAGGGTATCACCAAGAACAGTGCTTCGTTCAGCAGCACCCTGATCCGTTCCACCATCGACGGACTGATTCTCGATGTGCCTATCAAGGTAGGTAACTCAGTTATCATGAGCAACACCTTCAACGACGGTACCACCATCGCTACCGTTGCCGATATGAGCGACCTGATTTTCCGTGGCAATGTCGATGAAACCGAAGTGGGACGAATCCACGAAGGGATCCCCGTCAAGATTACCCTCGGTGCCCTGCAGAATATGCAGTTCGATGCCGTTCTGGAATACATCTCACCGAAGAGCGTGGAAAACAACGGAGCCAACCAGTTCGAAATCAAGGCAGCCATCAAGGTTCCTTCCGACGTAACCATCCGTTCGGGATACAGTGCCAATGCGGAGATGGAACTCCAACGTGCCGACAACGTATTGTGCGTTCCCGAAAGCGCCTTGGAATTCAACGGCGACTCTACCTTTGTATATGTGCTCACCGACAGCGTTCCGACCCAAACATTCGAACGCCGCCCCATTACGACAGGTATCAGCAACGGTATCAAGATTGAGGTGAAGAAAGGATTGAAGAAAGACGAACTGGTTCGCGGACTAAAGCAGGAGGATTAAGCCATGAAGTTGAAAAGATTCTATCTGGCGGCAGCCTGCCTGACAGCCCTGCCGTTATCGGCCCAACAACAATGGACCCTGGAAAAATGTATCGACTATGCCATCGAACACAACCTGCAGATCAAACAGCAGGAAGCAACCAAGGAACAGAACGAAATCGAAGTAAGCACCGCCAAGTGGAGCCGTCTGCCCAGCCTGAACGGAAGCACCTCGTACTCGTTCAATTTCGGACGAAGCCTGCAGGCCGACAATACCTACGAGAGCCTCAACACCCAAAGCAACAACTTTTCGCTGAATACCAACGTGCCGCTTTTTACCGGTATGCAGATTCCTAACAACATCGCTCTGGCCAAACTGAATCTGAAAGCGGCGGTGGAAGATCTGGCAAAGGCAAAGGAAGATATCAGCATTCAGGTGGCTTCATCGTATCTGCAGGTACTCTTCAACCAAGAACTGGCGAAAGTCGCTCATGAACAGGTTGGTTTGAGTGAAGAAATGCTGAAACAGAAGACCGCTTTCTTCGAGAACGGAAAGGCTTCGGAAGCCGAACTTTACGAAGCGAAGGCACGATTGGCACAGGACCGTCTTTCGGCAGTACAAGCCGACAACAATTACAGTCTGGCCCTGCTCGACCTGAGCCAGTTGCTGGAACTCCCGACACCGGAAGGATTCAGCATCGTATCGCCCGACATCGATTCGCTGCAACTTTTCGACCGCCTCTCCACACCGGAAGAAATCTATGCACAGGCCTTGCTGATAAAACCGGGTATCAAGGCTGCCCAATACCGTCTGGAAGGAGCACAGAAAAACATCCGTCTGGCACAGAGCGCCTTCTATCCGCAATTGAGTTTCGGGGCCGGTATCGCAACCAACTACTATCGTGTATCGGGATATGAAAACAGCAGTTACAGTTCACAGCTCCGCGACAACTTCAGCCAATACCTGGGATTCACACTGAACGTGCCCATCTTCAACCGTTTCAGCACCCGCAACAACGTACGCAAAGCCCGTGTACAGAAAAACCTGTTGAGCTGGCAGTTGGAAGACAGCAAGAAGACTCTCTACAAGGAAATCCAGCAAGCCTACTACAATGCGGTGACAGCCGAAAGCAAATACACCAGCAGCCAGACCGCCGATGAAGCCGCCAAAGCCTCGTTCGACCTGATGGAGCAGAAATACCTCAACGGAAAAGCCAACGGAACCGAATATAACGAAGCCCGTACCATCTGGCTGAAAGCCGTATCCGACCGCATCCAGGCCAAGTACGACTACCTGTTCCGTACCAAGATACTCGATTTCTACAAAGGGATTCCCCTTACATTGAAATAAGAAAAAGAAATGGCAGCCATCTCTCCCGAACGGGAAACAGACTGGCTGCCATTGTCTTTCCTCAAAAAAAGTAAATGCCTATCTACACTTTTACTTACTCTATAATTACTGCTCTTTTTCTTTCATCATCCACAACTGCCATCATTCCTTCCACCTGGGCCAGAGCCAACATACGTCCGTGGAACGAATATCCGGCGTTATATCCTTTATCTTCATCGCCAAGCATCATGCGTCCGTGATCCACACGCATCGGCAATCCCGGATTTTCCTTTTCGAAGATACGGATCAGATCGATCAGATGACCGCGTCCCTCCAGATGCGAACTTTCGATAAAGTTACCGCCCGGCATGGCTGCCGTACTGCGCAGATGCACGAAATGCGTACGACGTGCAAACTTCTTCGCCAGTTCGCGGGTATCGTTATGTTCGCCGGCGCTCAAGGAACCTGCACAGAAAGTCAGTCCGTTATGCGGATTGTCCACTGCATTGAGGAACCACGCGATATCCTCTTCGTTGGTAACGATACGCGGCAAGCCCAGAATCTGGAACGGAGGATCATCGGGATGCACACACATGTTCACACCGTATTCCTCGCAAACCGGCATGATAGCCGAAAGGAAATAACGCATGTTTTCACGCAACGTATCACGGTCGATACCTTTATATAAACCCAGCAGACGCTTGAAGATAGCAACCGGATTCTTGTCACCTTCACGGATATTTCCGTTGACGAATCCTTGTGTCTTCACGATAATGCTGTCGATCAGTTCATCCTTTTCCGCTTCGGTAATCACCTTGTCGAGCTCGGCCACCTTGCGCAACTCCTCATCGGTATAATCCTTTTCGGCCCCTTCGCGCTCCAGAATACGGGTATCGAAGTAAGCGAAACGGATACGGTCGTAATACAGCGAGCTGCTGCCGTCGGGCCAAGGGTACTGCAAATCGGTACGCACCCAGTCGATTACCGGCATGAAATTATAGCAGACGGTCTTCACACCGCATTTTCCCAGATTGGCCAAGCTCACCTTATAGTTCTCGATCAGTTGGTCGCGTTCGGGACCTGCATATTTGATGGCTTCGCACACCGGCAGACTTTCCACTACCGACCAGCGCAAGCCGTATGATTCGATATACGATTTCAAGTCGTTGATGGCTTCTTCGGTCCAGATTTCCCCATTCGGGACATCATGCAAAGCGGTAACGATACCCTCTACACCAATCTGTCGCAACATGGAAAGCGTAATCTTATCCTTCTTTCCAAACCATCTCCACGTTTTCTCCATCATAATGTTTTCAAACTCCTTTCTAACTCTATTTAAAACGTTTGTTGATTATACACCGCTGAAAGCACTGAAACCACCGTCGATAGGCAGTACAGCACCGGTAATGAAGCTGGCCGCATCGCTGCAGAGGAACTGCACCGCACCGTTCAGTTCGGAAATGTCACCGAAACGGCGCATCGGAGTCTTGGCAATCACCTTCTTGCTACGTTCGGTAAGCGAACCGTCGGGATTGATCAGGATAGCACGGTTCTGGTTGCCGATAAAGAATCCCGGAGCAATAGCATTCACACGGATCTTTTCGCTGAACTTGAGCGCCATTTCCTGAGCCAGCCAACGTGTAAAGTTTTCAACGGCACTCTTGGCCATTGAATAACCCGGAACACGGGTAATCGATTCGTAAGCAGCCATAGAAGATACATTCACGATACTTCCCTCACCCTGCTTTGCCATAATTTCACCGAACACCAGACAAGGATAGACCGAACCGTACAGATTCAGATCAACCACCTTATTCAAGTCGGCCACCTTCATATCGAAAATATTCTGATCTACAGTCAGCGTACCGCCCGGGATATTACCTCCGGCCGCATTCACCAGGATATCAATCCGTCCCCACTGAGCCAGAATCTTATCTTTCACAGCCTGCAGGCTATCCATATCAAGCACATTGCAAGCCACCCCCCAAACCGTATCACTTACAGTCTTCAGATGCTCCAGTGCCTTATCTACACGGTCCTGATGCGCACCGATAATAATCACTTTTGCACCTGCACGAAGAAAACCTTCGGCTATATTGCTACCTAACACTCCGGAACCGCCGGTGACCAATGCCACCTTGCCGGAAATATCAAACATGCTGTTCATATATATCGTATAATAATTTAAGTTCCGTATCACAAAAATAGTATAGAAATAAATTGATATATATGCGTATATTTGCAGAAGATTTACTTATTTTTGCCAAAATCAAGAAAATCTGATAAATCTATGAAGAAACTCCTGAACGAACAACTGCCCATCACGAATACCAACCCCATCAAAGCCCGTTTCTTTGATTATCATACGTTTACCTATCCGTGGCATTTCCATAGCCAATATGAATTGATCTATATCGAAAAGGGATACGGCCAATGTATCATCGGCGACGGCATACTGCCCTATACCGACGAGGAACTGATACTCATCGGCCCGAATCTTCCCCACGTGATGCAGAGTGCCGCCGATTATGAGACTGACGAATCGTTGCGTGTAAACGGAGTCATCATCCAGTTCGAGACCGATTTCATGCAGTACTCTTTCTCGCACTATATCCAGTTCATTCCGGTACAACATCTGTTGGAAGACAGCCAACGAGGCATCTGTTTCTCGTTAAAGAAACACCCCCACATACAGGAAATGCTCAAGCAGATGCCTGTATCGAAAGGAGTGTCCCAGATTATCCTGATCCTTTCGCTACTCGATGCACTGGCCGAATGTAAACAACGGCGCTTCGGGACTTCGCCCAACTATGCCCCGACTTCAGAAACTTTCAAGGACAAGAAGACAGAAAAGATCATCGCCTACCTGCATAAGAATTATACTCGCACGGTAACGTTGGAGGAAATCGCCTCGTTTGCCGCCATGAACCCCGCCGCCTTCTGCCGTTACTTCAAGTCGGCCACCGGCAAGACCTTAAAAGGTTACATTCTTGATATGCGCATCGGTTATGCCTGCAAATTGTTGGCAGCCGAAGAAATCAACATAGCCCAGGTCAGTCTGGAATGTGGATTCGAGTCGGTATCGCATTTCAACCGAAGCTTCAAGAAATTGCTGGGCATGTCGCCTACGGAGTATAAGGAAACGATACTGAAATAAATCTCCTTTGATTCCATTATGTACAAATCCTTATTACTACAATAGAATAAAATTATTCCAATACTTGACATCGCCTTTTCAATACATTATCTTTATCGAAGTTATAACCTTTAACACAAAGTCTATCTTATGATCAAGAAACTAAAGAACACAATCCCTACCGACTATGCAACCTGTCTGTTGGGCGACTGCCAACAGGCGGGAAACTGCCTGCGCCAGCTGGCTTATCAGGCTCAAACCGAAAAAGAAACTTTCCTGAGAATCATCAATCCGAACCAATGTGCGACAGACGGCAAATGCCCTTTCTATCGCAATGCAACTCCGGTAAGATACGCCTATGGATTTACCGGAATACAGAAACAAATGTTTCCGGGACAATACGATATCTTCAGAACCATCTTGAGCAATCATTTCGGGCGCAATGCCTATTTCCAAAGGCGTAAAGGAGAAATTGCGCTTTCACCCAACGAACAGGCGACTGTGCTGAAAGCATTGAAACAGGCAGGAGTCACGGAAGACCTGTCGTTCGACCGCTACGAAAACAGCTATAACTGGTACGAATAACGAAGGAATATGAAAGCATACTTCAGTCCTCCCGATAATCCTTCTTTGAGAGGACTGGAGTTATGTCAAGGAAGGATTGGAGTTATGACTTGAGAGGATTGGAGTTTCGTCAAGGGAGGATTGGGAATTTGTGCGGAGGTTTTGAAATCTTAGAGTTCTCTTCTCATCCAAACGGCCAAGACCGGTTTTAAGACGTCACTACATCCAAATCCAGTCGTTTTTATTTCCTATGCTAGAAAGTTATCATCCGAAATCAGAAAGCCAAAACAAATAGCCACATCTTTATAACACATTGATTTGATGTAATAAAAACAAGTAACAACTTTGTTAGTAACAAGTTTATTACTAACAAAGTTATTACTAAGTATCCGAAAGAAACAAACCAAAGTAAAATAATTTCCAATCGGCGAACTGACAGTCAAGTTCCGCAATAATCAGCAAGATTCAAACGTCAAAGGGAATGTGGCGGAGCTACTGCTCCGCTGTCCGCTTTTTCCTCCGGAATGGACGATTCCGGAAGAAGTTCCGCATCCTGTGTATGCTTATCGGAAACCGAATCAGACGGTGCGACTGCATCATGCGGAGCACCGACCACCGGTTCCACAACCTGTGCCGCAGAATCTTTTTCCTCTGGAGCTGTGCGAGGAGCAAAATTACCACCCTTCTGGTTCAGGAAACGGACAAATCTCCTGCAGATTGACGGAGAATAGGCATTAAATATATTGTGTGCAAACAAAATATCTGTAATCTTGTTCTCCCTTACATACTCCTGCATATTCTTCGTGAAATAGCGGAAATCCACAACGTGAACCTCTTCGAAAGAATAGAAAAGATAACCGGGCAAGGCATTGCCGAAACTGTCCTTCAGAATCAATACACGGCGCTTGTTTTTCGTATCGGTCACAACTTTCGTGATGCGTGTGTCGCCTCCCATGAATGTACAATAGGCACCACCGTTTCCGTCATTAAACTTATAGAAGAATATACCGGTATGAGGCTTGCCTTCGGCTACCACCTCGTAATCTTCATTAATCTCATAATCAATGTAAGTGGTAGTGTATTTCACATTCTGAGGCAGGTAATACACAAAATCTTCGGGATTGTCCTTGAGGGAAACGTCTTTTGAATAGCCGTACATGCTGCCTACATACCGATGTACTACCTGACGCTGATAATCGGAAAGCGGACGGAACGGTACCTTTGCCACACGGGCGAATTCCTGTGCCGCATAAAACGCTCCCAACGGTGCCCAATGATGGTCGGTGCGCAGGTAAATATCTTCCTCGACATGCTGTCCAAGTACAGTATAAACATCGACGGCATGCACATCCTTATCCAGATGTTCATGAATGTTATTGATGATAGGACGCTCTCCGTTCGAACGACTTTTAGCCTTGTCGGGACAATAGAATTCTACGGCTGTCGGAATAACCATACAATATACGTTCACACCGGGTCCGAATACCTTTTTATATTCATTGGCCGCTTCCGCATATTTCACCCCGCCGGTCGAACGTCCCTGGAATGCCATCAAAGCACGTGTCTTCTCACCTTTTCCCACCACGATAATACCGGCATTGGCGATTTTTGCGTTCTCCGAAGCCGTAATGTTGTTCTTATACTCACCCACATTACGCTCATTCATCTCCAACTCTTCATCGGTAGGTTCTTCATCCATAGGGGCATTGTCAGTAGGAGCATGAAACTTCACGTTATCCTCGGTCAGTGCGATACCCAAGGCTTCCTTCACTTCCATACTTACCGCCATAAACTCATCCCGATACGGTTCGCTGTCGCTGAACCATGTATTGATGCTTTTGGTAAATTCCCCGCTTTTCAAATCCTCAACCTCAAACTCCGGGAATTTGGCCAGTTCGCGTTTTTCGAGCTGTGAATAGGTACTCCGCGAAAATGTATTGAAAACTATGACAAACGCGAAATAAACCACAGCTATGATGACTACATAAATAAGATTATGCTTCATTCTATATCCTCTTTTTATTTATGAAGTAACTGAACATAGGCACGTGCAGTAGAAAGCATATAAGCGTGCAGTATGTTATTGGCAAAAAGTATATCCGTGATACCGTTCTCATGAATATAGTCCACTATATTTTTGGTGAAGTAACGGAAATCAACTACAAAGATATCCTCAAACGAATAGAAAAGATAACCGGGCAGTGCATTGCCGAAACTATCTTTTATGATCATCAGCTTACGTCCGTTGTCGGCCATCGTCTTGACATGCGTGGTACGGACATCGCCGCCCATGAATGTGCAATAAGCCGCTTTACTGCCATCTTCATAACGGATGAAGAACGGACCTTCAAAGGGGTCGGTCAATCCGATGACATTCCGTCTTTTCCCCAGTTTATGTCCGACGTAAGTCGTTACATAGTTCGTGTCACGGGGAGTGTAATAAACAAAATCCTCGGGCGAGTTCTTCACTGCCACATCTCCCGAAAAACGATACATTGTACCCACAAAGTCACGCACCACCTGCTTGTCATAAGTTGATATGTCTTCAAACGGGACTCCCGCTACACGTGCAAATTCCTGTGCTGCATAGTAAGCGCCCAATGGAAGCCAATGGTGATCGGTACGGGCATAAATATCTTCATCTACATGCTGCTGCAGAACTGGATATACATTGACGGGAGTAACCCCGTCTTTCAAGAGGGAGTAGATATGATTGATGACCGGTTCTTCAGGACGTGACCAATCACTCGCCTCATCCGGGCAATAGTAGGCAACCGAGGTGGGAATCACCATATTGTAAATACGTATATCGTCACTCAATGTATCACGATATTGGTTGATCGCATCGGCATACCATGACCCTCCTGTAGAAACGCCTTTGAAGGGTTGCATGGCACGGACATTCGTGCTATCAATACGAACAATGATCCCTTTCCTACCACGGCGGACTTGTTGCGCTTCCACCGTAACGACGGATTGAGCCATCAATATAACCGCCAACCCTGATAGTATCATATATTTCAGTTTCATATATTTTTCTTTTAGTTAAAAGCGAGTATAAATGAACGCATTGTTGGTGGCACCCACCAGAAGCGCTACGCTGATGAACAACAGAACAATCGACAAGGATAGCCGGGTACACAGAGCTATACTGTTTCCAACAAATGTATTCTGTGGTATCACACGGATAGCAAGATTTTTCACACTGTCATAAACCGGCATGCAGAACAACAAGGCTACAATCCAAAGCCAGAAATTGTTAAGCAGGGCACTTTCAACCGTGAAATCGGAAAATTGGGCGGCTCCTCCAAAGAAGATACCGAAGAAACGACCCATAGTATTCATATTGTCGAAATAGAAGATTCCCCATCCGACTATAACCAGAAACATGCTATAGACATGAAGGAATAAGGAAGGGATATAATCTTTCACCTTCAAAAGAGTAAACTTTTCGACTGTGACTATAAAGCCGAAATAAAGTCCCCACAGAATGAAATTCCAGCTTGCTCCATGCCACATACCTGTAAGGAACCATACCACAAGAATATTCAGCGACTGATGTTTGCGGTTACCTCCCATCGGTATATAAACATAGTCGCGGAAGAAACTACCCAACGACATGTGCCAACGGCGCCAGAATTCCGTAATCGTCTTGCAACAATAAGGATGGGTGAAGTTTTCCGCAAAATGAAAGCCCAGACAACGGCCCAGACCGATAGCCATATCACTATAGCCGGAGAAGTCGAAGAATATCTGCAGTGTATAGGCAACTATACCCACCCAAGCGCCGGCAGTAGTCAGGTTGTTGAAATCACCATCGAGGAACTGGCCTGATATTTCAGAAAGCATGTTTGCCAGAATTACTTTCTTGCCCAAGCCGATAAGGAAGCGGAAAGAACCCTCCACGATATCTTCCATTGTCACGCTACGGTCATTGATCTGTTTCGCCACAATATCATACCGCACGATAGGTCCTGCAATAAGTTGCGGGAACATGGAAATATATAGCAGCAAATCGACAAAACGATGCTGCACAGGAGCCTGACGACGATAGACGTCTATGATATATGAAATGGCCTGGAATGTATAGAAGCTGATTCCTATAGGCAAGGAAATATGAGGTATACTTACCGGAATACCGACATCGTTCAATGTCTGGGCAAAGAATCCTGCATATTTGAATATCCCCAATATCAGGATATTACAGATAAGGCCGATAACCAATGCCGTCTTACGCCGGTCTGTCTGACGCGAAATAGCGATTCCCACCAGATAGTTGATAAAGACGCTTCCCAACATTAGGAACACATAAACCGGTTCCCCCCAAGCATAAAACAGCAATGAAAAAAGAACCAGTACAAGATTACGTGCCTTTGTACATCCTGTCATTTCTGTAGAGAACCATTTTCTGTCTATATAATAGGCCAGAATATAACATATGATGAAAGCCGGCAAAAATGCAAAGATGAAAAACAGATCTGAAAAAACCATGTATTGAATTTTTATATATTGCAGAATTTACATTTGTAGGATAGCTTCTATCCGATTGGCGATGTAATAGCCGTTCTTTTTTGCTCCGGCTACATCAGTGTGGGTACCGTCGTAGGTATGTGTTTTCTTCACTTTCTCTTGTACACCATATACGCTACATCCATAATCCTGCCGGATCACATTAATACCCATATATTGTCCGCATCGCTCAATAATGTCACCGACCTTACGGATACCTTCACTTCCCGCCGCTACCGACTGCAGGGGAGTCAGCAATACAATCTGAGCATCGGGAAAATGCTCCATCAACATCTCACAAACATAACGCACAGATTCGGCCAACGATAGCACTTGTGCCACAGGCTTGCCGGTGATGAAAGCATCCTGATATTCGAAAGCCTGACTGGGAGTTTTGGAAAAGACTCCGGGACGGGCGGAAGAAAACCACGCATCGTTTGTCCCCGCTGCGATGATGACCAACTGAGGTTTGGCCTGTTCACCCTTTTCACATGCCTGAACCAGCCTGTTCACCTGATTATAGATGACATTGTCCTTGCTGAGCTTGGCCGTATTTTCCACTACGTTGTATTTTGTCTGCGAAGTATTCGTCCATGTAGCTCCACTCCGGGCATAACTGATACATGAAGCCGGAGCGAAACGCTCTTTGAACCATTTATTCCATCCTTTTTCCCCATTACAGCTATCTCCTCCGATAGAAGTATTCGAATCGCCTAGTATGACAACATGAATATCCGGATGCCCTGCCGCATATACTCCCATAATGACAAAGAAAGCTAGCAAACTAACGATACATCTTCTCATTATTCCCTATTTATAAACAAAAAATAACTTATTCTTTTCTTCCGCAAAAAAGCAGACATGTAAACAATATCTAAATATATTGTCACATCAAGAGAAACTTCCCCTCACATTTTTTCAAGGTGCAAAATTACAAAAAAAATGACAAAGTTTATCCTTCAAACATTTTTTTCCTGACTTCATCATTTTCTTGTAGTTGAAAGGACGGAATAAAAATTCACAAACATTGTTTTCAGAGGATAAGTGGCTATACGATATATATCATAAGAAAAGCAGGGAAAAGTTCGTATAGGACGACTTTCCCCTGCTTTTCTTATGGTTTTGAATCAATTGATTTACTTCAATGTAAACGGAACCACACCACGCACATCGGCTGCCGATGCAGCTACATAAGCCTTGAACTTACCCGGTTCGGCTACCCATTCGTGTTTGTTCTCGTCGAAGAACTTCAGATCGTCGGGACGGATAGTGAATGTAACCTCCTTTTCTTCTCCCGAAGCGAGTTCCACTTTCTGGAAGCCTTTCAGTTCTTTCACCGGACGAAGCACACTGCATTTATCGTCACCGATATAGAACTGTACAATTTCCTTTCCGGCTACCTTACCGGTATTCTTGACCTTTACAGATACTTGTAGCGTTTCATCGCCTGTCATTGTATTGGCAGAGATGGTCGGTTTGCTGTAGCTGTAGGTAGTATAGCTCATACCGTATCCGAAGGGGAACAACGGTTTGATCTTTTTGGTATCGTACCAACGGTAGCCTACCAGAATATCTTCCTTGTATTCCACCTTGATGCTGTCGCCCGGATAACTCATCTCGCCGTAGAAGTGAGCCGGACAGTCTTTCAGCTTGGCCGGATAAGAGAACGGCAACTTACCGCTCGGATTGACGTCACCGCTCAATACATCTGTCAAAGCTGCACCCGACATACTACCCAAGTACCACGACTGTACGACAGAAGGAACCTTATCGATCCAAGGCATTTCAACGGCATTACCGCTGATGACTACCAATACCAGATTCTTGTTGACACCCAAGATTCCTTCAATCAGTTCGTTCTGCTGGAACGGAAGTTCGAATGACAGACGGTCGCCACCTTCACAATCCTGGAAATGGTTCTTGTTCAGACCACCCACAAAGATAACCAAGTCGGCCTCGGCAGCTTTCTGAACGGCATCGTTGCGTAATGAATCCACCACATCCTGAGGAATCTCATCGGCCTGACCGTACATCGGACGACCTGCCTTGTATCCCTGTGCATAGCTGATTGCATCGCCGTATTTCTCCTGCAAGGCCTGCAACGGAGAGATTTCCTTCTTCACTTTCAGTTCGGAAGAACCACCGCCGACAGTCAGCATACGGGTTGCATTCTCACCTACCACCAGAATCTTCTTATATCGTCCCGGCAGAATCGGCAACAGAGCCTGTTGTTTCTTCCCACCGTTCTTCAGCAAGACGATACCTTCATCAGCAATCTCACGGGCTACCTGATAATGTTCATCGGTTGTGAAAGCGCCGTAAGGTTTGTTGCGATTCATGGATGTACGGAAGATAAGACGCAAGATGCGTGCAGCCTTGTCGTTTACAACTTCCATCGGAACTTTGCCTTCTTTCACCATATTCAGATAAGCCTTACCCAAATAATAGTCGTCGTAACCGAAAGCGGATTCGGAAGTAAGACCGTTGGTATAAGATCCCATCTCGATATCCAGTCCGTTGACTGCAGCTTCGTAAGTATCATGAGCGGCTCCCCAATCGGTAACCACAACACCATCGAACTTCCATTCGCCTTTCAAAATCTTGTTGATCAACAAATCGTGATGAGTGGTATGCGTACCACGGAACTTGTTGTAGGCTCCCATAATACTCCAGACACCACCTTTTTCTACTGCAGCCTTGAAAGCCGGAAGATAGATTTCATACAAGGCACGGTCGCTCACCTCCACATCGATGTGTCCACGCCACAACTCCTGGTTATTGAGCGCATAATGTTTTACACAGGCAGCGACACCGTTCTTCTGAAGTTCCTGAATGTATGGCACACACATGATGGAAGCCAAATACGGGTCTTCACCCATGTATTCGAAATTACGTCCGTTGAGCGGAGTACGGTAGATATTCACACCCGGACCGAGCAAGATGTCTTTCTTGCGGTAACGGGCTTCCTCTCCTACTGCATGGCCGTATTTAGCCGACAATTCCGGATTCCAGGTAGCAGCCAGACAGGTCAGTGCAGGAAAAGCGGTACAACTGTCGCTTGTCCAGTTGGAATATCCCCAATCGTTCCAGTTGATTTCGGCACGTACGCCGTGAGGGCCGTCGCTCATCCATATCTCAGGAATCCCCAAACGAGGGCAGCCCGGCGAGCTGAACTTACTCTGTGCATAACTCATGCGGACTTTTTCTTCCAAAGTCATCCGGTTCAAGGCATCTTGCACACGGGCTTCTATCGGTTGCGAATCATCCAGATAGACCGGAGTCTGGTGTGTGTTATTTCCATAGGCTCCCCCACCGTTTGTAGCAATAAGTTTCATCGCTTGTTCTTGAGCTATCCCAAGATTCGGAGCAACCGTCATGGATGCCGCACATAGGCAAAGGGTCAAAAAGCGTTTTTTCATCATCTATTTTTCTAATTATTTACTTGTAATATTCAAACTAGCTTGCAGCAAGCCTTCCGAAGTAGCTTTCAGTACGGCATTTCCCGCTTTGCCATCATTCTGAAGTACAACAAGACATTTTCCATAGAACGCCTTGCGTTTGTTGTCCTTGAAACGTTCCATCGAAATCGGACTTCCGTTATCGACTCCGGCAATGAAAGCCGTACCTTCTACATCGAAATGTACCTGATTTTCGGCATTCGGACAAAGATTACCATCCTTATCGAGCACTTCCACGGTAACGAAACTCAAGTCATAACCATCGGCCTTCAACGTAGAGCGGTCGGCTGTAAGACGAATCTGTGCAGGCTCTCCGGCTGTACGGATTTCCCGTTCGCCAACCACCTTACCTTCCTTGCGTGCAACAACCTTGACAGCTCCCGGTTCGTACTTCACCCGCCATACCACATGCAGGTTGTCGGCATCCTTCTTACGGATACCCTGTGACTGACCGTTGACGAAAAGTTCCACCTCATCGGCCTGACTATAGTAGCACCACATATCAATATCCTGTCCCGGAGTCCAGTTCCAATGCGGGAAGAGATGTAATACCGGTTTGTCGGTCCATTCCGACTGATACAGATAATATACATCCTTCGGGAATCCGGCCAAATCGACAATACCGAAATACGAACTGCGAGCCGGCCATCCGTACGGAGTCGGTTCGCCGATATAATCGAAACCGGTCCACACATACTGTCCGCTGACAAAATCGTTCTTCTTGATCATCTTCAAGGATTCCTCGTGCGTATTGCCCCAAGGCACATGACAGTTTTCGTACGATGAGCAAGCGAAACTTTCATCGAAGAAAGGCTTGTCCCAACGTTCCGGCCAGATGTACATGGAATCACTCGGCATACGGTAATAACCGCGCGTCATGATAGCCGAATTACTTTCGGTCATAATGAACGGCTTGCCCGGGAAATTCTTCGGTACATCCATCACATTCTGGTTATGATAATTGTAACCGATGATATCCAACGCACCGGAACGGAACAGGTGATTGTTCGGATCGGGCTCGTTGCATCCGGCAGTAATCGGACGGGTAGCATCGAACTTGCGGACAAAATCGGCCAGTTTCTTGGTAAGCAATGAATTTACACTCATCTCGCCTTCTTTTGCCAACATATCCGAAGAATGTCCGAAATTCAGAATCAGGTTCGCTTCCTCCAGGCTCAAGGTATCGGCCTTCGCATCCGACCACTGTTCGAGCACCTCATTACCTATACTCCACATGAAGATAGACGGATGATTGCGGTCGCGCATCAGGAAGTCCTGCAAGTCGCGTTCATGCCAATCGTTGAAATAACGTGCATAATCGTTGGCTGTCTTCTTCTTGCGCCACATATCGAACGATTCGTCCATCACGATGAATCCCATTTCATCACAAAGGTCGAGCAATTCGGGAGCAGGCGGATTATGTGAACAACGGATACCGTTACAACCCATTCCCTTCAGAATCTCCAACTGGCGTTGGATGGCACGGACATTAACGGCAGCCCCCAGACAACCCAGGTCGTGATGCATACATACTCCGTTAATCTTTGTCGGCTTGCCGTTGAGGATGAATCCTTTCTGTGCATCGAAACGGAAAGAGCGGATACCTGTCACGGTGCGATAGGTATCCACACATTCTTTCCCTTTCACAACTTCAGTTATTAATGAATACAAATATGGATTTTCGATATTCCACAATTGAGGAGAAGCGACCTTCATGGTCTGTTCGACATCCGATTGCTGATTGGCAGACACCTTCAGATCGGAAACGGCAACAGCCACTTCCTTGCCCGAAGCATCCAACAGACGTGAACGGACTTTCAGAGTTACAGCCTTCGATGTTTCATTGGCTACGGTAATGGCAGCCTTCAGTGTCGCCTCCTTCTCACTTACTTCGGGAGTCGTAACATACGTACCCCAGACAGCCACATGCACCGGATTGGTTTTCACTAACCAAACGTTACGGTAGATACCGCAACCAGAATACCAACGGGAATTGGGCTGGTCGGAATTGTCCACTTTGACAGCCATCACATTTCTCTCCCCCCATTTGAGGTAAGGAGTGATATCGTAACCGAATGAAATATATCCGTAAGGACGGGTTCCCAATGAAACCCCGTTAATGAATACTTCCGCATTCATATAAGCACCGTCGAACTCGATACGGAAAAGTTTTCCTTTATCGGCTTTATCGACAGTAAAGGCCTTGCGATACCAGCCGAGCCCACCCGGCAGTGCACCGCCACCCGTACCCGAAGGATTATCCTTGCTGAAATCACCTTCGATAGCCCAATCGTGAGGAAGGTTCAAGGTTCTCCAGGAAGCATCGTCCAATGCCGGAGAAGCAGCATCCTTTACATCTCCCAGATGAAAACGCCATTCGGCATTGAACGACTGACGCTGACGGGGAGCGGAGGCTCCTTTATCGTTCGCCCACAAAGAAGAAGTGCTGTACACTCCTAAGAGTATGCAGCAGATTCTTATCATAATAAGGGTTAGCTTATGTTTCATAGACATGAGATTACAACTGTACAGTCTGCTTGCTACCGTTGTACTTCACAACAGTACCTTTCGCATTCAAATTGAACGGCTGAGCCTTATCCTTGTTGACTACCACTACGGTAAATGTACGTTCCTTCAGCATACCGTCGAATTCACCTGTACGGTCGCCGATAGTCAAAGTCTTGGTAACATCGTCGTATTCCATCGGAATCATCGCATACTTACCTTTTTCGTAGTTGTAGTTTACACCTTCGTCTTCATACAAAGTAAACTTACCGTTTGCTCCCTGATATACATACAACTTGATGTCTTCAGGCTGTTTTTCGCTAGCATACTGCATATCCGGACCAACAGGCAGGATAGAACCGGCACGTACATACAACGGGATACGTTCGTAAGGAGCGGCAACAGTAGCCTGTACTCCGGCTTCCTGGAACTTACCGGTATAGAAGTCGTACCAACCTTCACATTTCGGGAAGTACATATCACGGGTACGGTCGCCATACTTATAGACAGGAGCAACCATCAGATCAGGACCGAACATATACTGGTCGCCGATGTTGTTCACATTGGTATCAGCTGTAAAGTCCATAACCAACGGACGCATGATGGTATAGTCGTTGAAGTAGGTCATACCGGCCATAGAATATATATACGGCATCAGGTTATAACGCAACTTGGTATAATAAACAACCGACTTATACGCAGGATGGTTTTCCGGAGCGATGTTCCAGATTTCACGGAACGGATACTGACCGTGAGAACGGTACAACGGGCAGAATGCGCCGAACTGATACCAACGGGTATTCAACTCACGCCATTCCTTATAATCCGCATTTTCGGTCTTGGTCTTGTTCCACTGTTCCTGTCCGGCAACATAACGGTTTTCAACGCAGAAACCACCGATATCCATAGTCCAGTAAGGAATACCGCTCATTGCAAAGTTCAAGCCGGCAGAAATCTGAGCCTTCATATCTTCCCAACGTGTAGCGATATCACCACTCCATGTAGCTGTAGAATAACGCTGCAGACCTGCAAATCCCGAACGGGTCAGCAAGAATACACGCTGGTCGGGATTGACGCTACGCTGACCGTCGTAGATAGCTTCAGCATTCATCAGAGCGTATGCATTGAAGAATTCGGTCGATGAGCCCAATGCTGTAGGACCACAAAGAGCCTTGCGGTAATCGATATCCGTACAGTCGCGTACATTCGGTTCGCTGGCATCCATCCACCAGGCATCCATACCCAATACAAACAACTTTTCATTCATCTGTTTCCAGAACAATTTACGTGCATCGGCACTGTAGGCATCGTAGAACGAACCCACATAACCCGGACCGATCCAGTCCTTGATGCTATCCTTGACAGCCTGCTGATACATCCAGCCGTTCTTGTCGAATTCCTTATAGTGACCAGTCGTAATATAGAACTTCGGCCATACGGAAATCATGATATGAGCGTTCATGGCATGAACGGAATCAACCATCGCTTTCGGATCAGGGAAACGAGCCTTATCGAAATCATGGCTACCCCATGCATTTTCCGGCCAATAACTCCAGTCCTGAACAATATTATCGATAGGAATCTTACGGTCGCGGAATTCCTTCAAGGCACCCAGCAATTCATCGGAAGTCTTATAACGTTCACGGCTCTGCCAGTAACCCATCGCCCACTTCGGCATAACCTGAGATTTGCCGGTCAATGTACGATAACCGCTGATGACATCGTCCATATTATCGCCCGCTACGAAATAATAGTCAAGCTGCTTGGTCATTTCACTCCACCATGACTGCTTGCCCTGTTCTTTCGGGTCGACCGGACTCAATACACGCAGACCGG
Organism: uncultured Phocaeicola sp.; assembly: GCA_944321335.1. Taxonomy (GTDB): domain Bacteria; phylum Bacteroidota; class Bacteroidia; order Bacteroidales; family Bacteroidaceae; genus Phocaeicola. Next base: position 73,816 of record CALUKX010000004.1, read on the forward strand.
AATAAGAAACATAACCATCCGGAACCCATTCCACTTTCAAAGGAACCTTCTTACCAGCTTCCAGATTTACAGAGAACTTATAGCTGTTCGGATTCCAGGCGGTACGCCATCTTTCGGGAACAACCAACTGATTGTCGATGTAAACCTTTGTATAACCTGCATAATAAAGGATGAACTTAAACTCACCGCTCTGAGACGGTTCGATAGAACCTTCGTAAGTAACCTTAGAACCCATGAACGGGAAACCTTCCGGCAAATTGACAACCTTTGTCAGATCTTCACGTTTCAGGTGTTCGAAATAAAGCGAATCTTCCCGACGTTCGATAGTCTGTGCGCCTGAGCCATCTGCCGGAACGTATGTACCGGTAATGGCACCTTCCTTACCGTTCTTATCGTACAATTTGAACACTTCGCCCAACTGAGAATAATCGTTGGGATTACCGAAACGACACAATGAATAGCTATCGAGCAAAACACCATAGTTCTTGTTTGACACGATAAACGGAACAGAAACCTTGGTATTGTATTGGAACAACTCTTCGTTCTTGCCTTTATAGTTGAATTCGTCGGCCTGATGCTGACCTAAGCCATAGAAAGCCTCATCATCGGGAGATTCGAATACCTGACGGATAGAATAACCCTTGGTGCCTTCCACTTCAATTGGAGTAAACGTTTTTCCTCCTCCTTCGTTCTCACGCAAGATCATATTACCGTTTTCATCGGTAAACCAAACTTCACCGGTAGAGCTCAAACAGTAAGCTTTGACCTCCTTAGTAGATACAGTTACCGTATCACCATTATTGGCAACCGTAAACGGAGTCTGTTTTTCCTGCGGAACTACAACCAGACTCTGCGGATCGGCAAACTTCGATTCGGGTGTTGCAGAAACATGGATCAGCTTGTCACCCATAACCTGGAAACGAACTAGACGAGGTGAATTTTCCCCCTGCTGCTTGATCTTTACGATCACTCCATTATCTGTCTGTTCGTAGAGTTTTCCGGAACAGGAACCGAACAACAGTCCGGCCAACAAACAATAAGAGATGTTTTTCACATTCATTGATATTGATATTTTAAAGTTAAACATTGACAAATATGGTATAGCAAAAATAATAAATTCCCCCATGACTACCCACCTGCAATGTTTTAGAAATAGGGTTCCTTTTAATATTCAAGGGACAAAAATGTTTCTACAACATGTATAATTTGTTATTTCCCCTCTTTTTCCTGATAAACTGAAGGCAAGACACCGAACTCATCCTTGAAATAACGGCTAAAATATTTAGGGTTATTGAAACCGACCTCAAAAGCGACTTCCGAAACATGCAACTGACTTTCTCGCAACAGTTGGGCAGCCCGTTTCAACCGGATAACGCGAATAAACTCAATTGGAGTTTTACCTGTTATCTGCAATAACTTTTTATAAAGATGTACCCGGCTCATGCCAAGTTCACGGCTCAATTCCTCTACCGACAAATCGGTTCTCGATATATTGTCTTCCACATATTTGATGGCTTTCTCTATGAGCTTTTCATCCATGGAAGTAATAACTATTTCACTTGGAGTAGGATCAATCGTGTTCTGCGTAGACTGTTTATAGCGGCTCAGTTCAATCAGTTTACGGATACGGAGAACCAATACCGTCATATTGAACGGTTTGGTTACATAATCATCGGCGCCCGTCTGCAAGCCTTCCACTTTCGATTCTGTAGTCTGCTTGGCAGTCAACAGAATAACCGGGATATGCAAGGTCCGTTTGTCTCCTTTAATCAACTTACATAACTCATTACCATCCATCTCGGGCATCATGACATCACTGATAACCAAGTCGGGCATCGAAGCCTGCATTTTTTCCCAAGCTTCTTTCCCATTTGAAGCCAATTCAATACGATATTGAAGCTCCAGACTCGACTTCATGAACGTACGGAAATCTTCATTATCATCTACGATCAGAAGAAGCGGGAATTTTTCCCTGTCAGTTCCGGTATCAAGATTCATATTTCCCTCCATTATTACCGACTCTTCCTCTGTTACAATCGGTTGTTGAGATTGTCCTAACAGAGTCTCCACATGACGAACCGGAATTTCGACCACGAATACCGATCCTTTACCGATATTGTCGAAAACCTTCACATCACCGTCATGCAACTGAACAAAATCACGCACCAGACTCAAGCCTATACCAGTTCCGGTAACACTATCATCTCCATCTTTATGATCGGCCTGATAGAAACGGTCGAAAATATGTTCCTTATCAGCATCACTGATACCCCGGCCTGTATCGGTTACTTTAATCTCCAACATCTCCATGCCTTCTTCAAGCACTTCCAAAATTACTGATACACGACCTCCGTCGGGAGTAAATTTAAATGCATTCGACAAGAGGTTCATCACAATCTTTCCTAATTTATCCGCATCAAAAGCCATAGAGAAATGTTCCATTCCCGAAAAGAAAGAGAACTGGATATGCTTCTTGTCGGCCATCAAAAGGAATGAATCACAAACGCTTTGGATATAAGTAACCACATCACCTTCCGACAAGCTCAACTGATGCCGGCTCATTTCCCCTTTACGGAAATCGAGCAACTGATTGACCAAGGTAAGCAAACGTTGGGCATTACGATACATCAGTTGCAGACGAACCTTCTGACGTGCATCGGAAACTTCATTCAACATTCCCTCCAATGGCGATAGGATCAAAGTCAACGGAGTCCGCAATTCATGGCTCACATTGGTAAAGAAACGGAATTTCATGTTGTTTATCTCTTCATTCTTTGCAACCTCCTGTTCCATCTGACGGATACGGAATTTCTCACGCTCGCGTTTCAGAATCCAACAACGTGCATAGAACAATATGGCAATCACGACCAATGCATAGAACAGATAAGCCCACCATGTCATCCAGAATGGGGGAAGGACGCGAATATGCAATGAAGAAATTTCTGTTCCTTCCACTCCATCACTATTCACTGCCTTGACCTTCAAGGTATAGAAGCCGGGAGCCAAATTGGTGAATGTAACACTATGAATCCCTGCCGGCAATGTCAGCCATTCCTTATTGAACCCTTCCATTTGATACTTGAACTGAGTCTTTTCAGGAAGGATGTAATTATCGGAAGCAAATGAAATACTGATGATATTCTGACTATATTTTAGTTTGATTTCTTCAATATCATTCAACGATTCTTCCAGAATTATACGACCATCATATTTAGCTCCTATATTTACCGGCTCGTTGAACAAAGACATGGACGTAAACATGACATGAGGAATCTGCCGGTTGTATTGGATATTGGCCGGATGGAAATAATTCAGTCCGTAAAGTCCCCCAGCCAATATCATCCCATTTTCCAGACGTTTTAAGGCACGCATGTTAAAATCACTGTTCTGAAGACCGTCATTCTTATCATAGACATCGAAACCGAACTCATATGCCCGATTCTTCTCATGTGTGATATGCACACTGATAATCTTGCTTGAAACAGTAAACCAGATGTTACCATTGGCATCTTCTACAACAGCAGAGATCGGTTTTCCCTTAATACTTTCCGGAGCGGAAAACGGAAGAAGTTTCCCTGCATTATAATCATAGATACCCAACCCTTCTCTAGCAGCAATCCACAACAGTCCCCGACTATCTTTCAACATCTGATTGACACTGAATTGTTTGAGTTCATTAACAGACTCTATCTTTTTATCAGATAAAATGATACGATCAATACCTTTAGTGGCAGTACCCACCAATAGCGTATCATCATTCCAAAGGCATAAAGCCGCCAAATGATTGTCAGACAATGCGGAATTTATAGTGGTATAAGTATCGAAACGACCATTGTCGGGATGCAGGCACTGTAACCCTGCCCCCAAAGTCGCAATCCAGATATTTCCATTTCTATCCTCCGCCAATGACCACACATTATCATCGGCCAAACCGGAATGGGTACTTCTATAAGTCTGTACCCGATTGCCATCGATACAACTCAAACCACCCCGGAATGTCCCTACCCATATCTTTCCATCTGATGCAGGAAGAATAGACACAACAGCATTGGAGCCCAATTTACCATTCAGTAAAGAATATACAGTTTCAGAATTTGTATCCTTATTCCACATCAACAGGCCCGAATCATTTGTTCCCAATAATAAATTACCTGATTTATCCGATTCAATGTATGTAATATCCCCTACCGCATCCAATGCAAATTTGTAGATACATTCGGAATAACTGGCCAAACCTTTCTTATAAGTTCCGACCCATATAACACCTTTCGGGTCGGCAAACAAGGCATAGACCGTATTATGAGGCAAACTACGTTCACTGTTATCCTTGGAAATGATATGTTCACATTTCCCTGAACGTTTATCGAGAGTCACAATACCCTGATTGTCCAATCCGAACCACATTTTACCCGTCCAATCCTGAACGATGGAATGAACGAAAGTCGGAACAGGTATTGTATTCTGTATCAAATTATCTTCAAACTGTCCGGAGGTGCAACTATAACGCCATAACCCCAATGTACTATAAATCCAGACATCATGATCCCTATCAACAAACAATGTAAACTCCTCATATTTGTTTTTCCCAAGATCATGAGGAATATCCCCCTTCTTCCAACGCATCTTCAACGAAACCGGATCGACACAAACAAGCAGACCGTTATCATACACAAGCAGAACCCCATCCGAACACTCATCAATATCACTCAATCCGGCAACTGGAAGTCCCAAGGTAAGAAAAGACATATAACGATGCGTATCATGTTTTGTATCATAGACATAACACCCCTCACCAGGAACATAAATCCAGATATGTTCCTTCCTTTTATCTACATATACCTCACTAGGAACACCATTACTCCCCATTTTTTTCATAACAGCCGACATGTCCCGATAGAAACGATCGGTTTTTCCATCATAAATGGCATATCCACGCCCGGTTTTTACCCAGAAGCGATAATTATCAGCCTCAACAATATCAAAAATACAATTATCCGGTAAAGTCAGCGAATCATTCTCTATCGCCTGATAAGTATTGAAAGTATAACCATCAAACCGATTAAGTCCGGCATCCGTTGCAATCCATAAGAAACCTTTCGAATCTTTTATAATGGCACGAACCGAATTATTCGACAAGCCAGCCCCCACGTCAAGATGTTTGAACATATATGTATTCTCTCCTAAAGCAGAAAAAATACCCCACAAGACCAATATGACAATCAGATGTAGTTTTTTCATTATGTAACTAAATATATAAGAACAAAGGCCTATATCATCATTGCATATTTCGCAATGACACATTACAAAACTATAAAAAGGAAATGAATTAAACGACTTTTTAACCCTAAAATTAGATTTTCCAAAAAGTCGGGTTCCTCGTACCTATCATAAAAAATCGGTACACCATCATTCGATAGTGTACCGATTCTTGTACTAGAGACATCTGTCTCTTGAGAAACTTATTTTATCAGAAAGGATATTTGCCAGCTTCTGCACCTGCCATAATTCCATCGAATACATATTGGTCGTTAACAGTACCGGTAGCACGGTTAATCATCGCATAAGTACCGCCATCCCAATAGAACGGAACCATACCATGATTTTTAGCCTCACGCGTAACTACTTCATTGAAATATCCACGTGATTTGTCGTGAGCTTCCTGATTCTTACCCAATCCGGTACGTACCATTGCACCATATTCACCTAAAATTACAGGAATACCTTTATCTACAAACATCTCCTTCATTTTCTGGAATTGAGAAGCGACATAAGAAGCACCATATTCCTTGCCGGCATTTCTATCAGAGCCACTTACTTCGTATTTATCCCAGAAATAAGCCATCTTACCCCATGACTCATCCTTTTCCATCCCGCAGAAAGTCCACGGAGAATAATAGTGAACTTCAACCATCAATCTGTTAGCCACCTGATCAGTAGGCAAAGAGAAGAATTTCTCTGTCTTGTCAATATCTGTACCAGGACCCTGAACAATCAGGTTACGTACAGCATTGTTACCACCTGTAGCACGTACGGCATCGATAAATGTTTGTTCGTATGTTTTGAGGACAGCCATCTGATCGGCATTATCGACATTAGGTTCATTACATCCTGCAAACAACAGATGTTCGTCGTAATGATTCAGTTTGTTGGCAATCTGAGTCCACAAAGCTTTCTGTTTTTCATTATTTTCAGCCTGCTTATCGGCAGTGCAATTATTTTCCAGCCATCCGCCATCCCAATGGATATTAACGATTGCATACATATCGTTGGCAACACAATAGCCTACAACTTCATCAACACGATTCAACCAGCTTTCCTTAAGCTTATGAGTATCTCTATCATCAATATACTGATCCCAAGAACATGGAATACGTACGGCGTTGAATCCCATTGCCTTTACTTTCTGAATCAAATCGGCAGTAACCATCGGATTGCCCCATGCTGTTTCACCACCTGTAGCTTCCAAGGTATTACCAATGTTCCAACCGGCAAAAATTTTAGCTGCCAATGTCTTTGCATCGCTTTCCATACCTGCACTTACAGTTTCAGCACCTTTCTGTGTAACGGTAATAGTTGCGGTAGCATCGCCGGCCTTCAAAGTAATAGTACCCGTACGAGGTGAACTACCATAATTTTGTTCAATGATAAACGTCAAGGTTTTCTCTGCCATTGCAGCACGCGAACCTTCAGTAATCCATTTATCATTAATTGACACTTCAACATCTGTGTTTGTTGTAAGTTTAACATCAATTGTACCTCCTGCAGCTGGTATATCTGTATAAGTATCTTTTTCGACAACCAGACCATCGGCAGCCGACTGAATAACCTTAACAGTCTTCTCATTACCATTTCCTTTAACCGTAATAGCAGTTTCACGGTCGGAAGTTGTGGTATTTTCAGTTACTGCAACCTGATATTTCAAAGTAGTAGAAGAAGTGCTTTCCTGTTTGGTTACTGTACACCATTCGGCACCGCTTATCACTTCCACCTTTGCACTTGTCTTGATAGCCAGATCCTGAGTTCCGGCTTGCTTTGAAAACTTAAGCTCATCCTTTGAAACGATGATTTCCGATGAGCCACTCGATGATCCATCATTATCATCAGATGAGCAACCGGTAATGACCGAGAGAGATAATAAAATCAACAACATCAAAGATGCCTGGATTCCTTTTAATGCATTCTTCATAATTATGTTTTTATAAGTACTAAAATAGTTAATTCATATTGCCAATGCTGCAAATATAAAGTAAAAACATAAACTTTACATGCGTACATGTTATATTCAAGGGTATAATTTGTTTCCGGCTTATAATATTCTACCATTAATATACAAAAAAAGGGAACCGGACCATTCTCCGGTTCCCCCCAATATATAAATGTTAAAGGTTACTCAACAGCCTGTTCTACTGTAATAGAGTTGATAGTTACTTTTACCAAGGACGGATCAACCAGATCTTTCCACAGATCATAGACTTCAATAGCCCAAACGACAGCGCCTTCACAAGTTCCGTTCAACTGACAAGCTACATTGTATGTTCCATCTGCTGAAATAGTATTAGCACCACTGCCTCCTCCCCAATAGCTAGGATCCCAGCTGGCATCAGCATAAGAGATTTCAGTATTATATGCATTTGTAGCGGTCGGAATCAGGTTGCCATCAATACCGGTAATAGTGAAATTGATACTCATACGTCCGGCAAAATTAATAGCCGAGATATCAACACCCGGATTAGCTTTGGTATCGCCGTATTCATTATAGATTTCAATACGTGCATTTACTCCGTCACCATCCTTGTTATTGAACAAAATCTTAGAGTTATCTACCGGAATTTCTGATACCCAGTCAATCTTTCTATCCAATTCGACAGAAAGGATTTCGGCTGTTACTTTTGAAGCATCAACCACATCAGTCATCAGCCCCATGACATCTACACAAAATACCATTGCACCTTCGGATGGAGAAGCGACTTCACACCATACGGTATACTCACCGTCACCGGAAACTTCGCAATCATATTTAGTTCTACCAGAACTCCAATATGAAGGATCCCAACTTGCATCTGCATATTCCATTCCGGCTTCGTATTTACCCTTAGCTCCTTCAGCAAGATTACCGTCGATTCCAGAAATCTTGAACTTGATGACACAGTTCTTTTCGAAATTCAAACGAGAGATATCGATACCCGGATCGGCTTTGGTTGCACCATATTCATTGTACATTTCTATACGGAAATTCGCGGGGTTATCCAATGCACCGAATTTAATCTTTGAATTATCTACCGGAACAGTGATTACATCAGGTTTCTTGACAGGACGGACTGCCAGACCTTCATAGCGGGTAGAAACACCGGTTGAAGCACCGCTTTGGCTAAAGTTCAACGTATTGGCATAATCAACGGCGCTTGATTCATGAGAACCGGTCCAATAGAATCCGGCAACGCCTTCATTTGATACTGTTGTACCATTACGGGAACCTGAGGCCGGAAGGAAAATGCTGTTGCCATTGGAAGCGGTAAACTTATAACCTGCCACACCATTGACTGTTGTCCATTCGCTGGTACATTTTGAAATCAATTCCTGTACCTGTTCTATAGTAGGAAGATATCCTGCACCTGCTTTTACGCAGATATCATATTCAGTCTGAGATATATTTCCTTCCATTCCGTATTCAGAAACCTGTGTTGAGCGGTTCAGACCAGTAACATCACCCCATCCGTAAAGTCCACCAAGGTCTTCCGGTTTAGCGGCACCGATATTACATGTAGCCCATTCTACACTCAAGCCCATATCAACAAATTCAATAGCTGGAGCAGTTGTTGTAAAAGTCTTCTTTTCACCGTAGATATAACCACCTTCCAATGTCATATAAGGCATATAATAATAAGTAGTATTCGGAACAAGGCCGGTCAAATCAACTGTAAATGTATTGGTAGTACTGCTTGCAGCAATATCCAAACCATTCTTCACAGCATCATCAGCCTGGTCTGTTGAAAGAAGCACTCCATAAGCCAGAGAAGAGCTGCCAGATTCAATCATGTCAGAAACCCCGTTCAAAGTAGCACCTACCATAGCCGATACCGAAGTAACTGCTGCCGCATCTGCTGTACCAATCTGAGCATCGGTCGTTACAAACGATTTGACAGGGCCAAAAAGAGTCACTTTTTTCTGAAGGGTTACATAGGAACAATAATAATAAGTAACACCCTCTGTCAGTCCGGTCAGTACGCTTGTAACAGTTCCGTTTTCATCGATACTACCTACCACCTGCTTACCGGCTTGAGCATTTTCAGATGTTGAATAGCATACGCCCACACTATAAGCAGTAGGATCTTGTCCGGTCAGATCCAACACCGTACCTGTAATAGTAGCAGAAATGGCGCTGACTTCCGCATTTCCCGTATCTACAGTCGAAATGATTTCACTTGAACTTATTGCATAATCGTCGTCATCGCTACAGGATGTTACAGCCAGACCTGTACTCAACAACATTATGCCTGCAAAATATTTGATTTTCATAATGAATCTAATTTAAGAAAAACATCGGGTTACTTATTCTATCGGGAACGGAGTTCCTGTTTCCAGCGTTACAGTTACAGTTACTTCAATGGTTGAACTGAATGCAAATACACTGACATCAGGGAAGCAGGCTGCCGGCCCCCACGGGTTATAAATGTAACGACGTGCAATTGTATCGGCATCTCCCTTGCTACGTGAGATATCACCATCTACGAATGGTATAGAATTGCCGTCAACCTTGATTTCCTTGATAACGATATCTACATTCGGATAATCTGCCAATATATCATAAACATCCAGATAAATACCATAAGGATTAGAGTCGGCACCTTCAATAGTAAATGTATAATCTCCATCTCCATTAATATAGACATTTTCACTTGCTACTGTATAAGTCCAATCAGTATTAAAATAATTCAAATTAGCCTTATATCCTTCAGGAACATCTGCAGCACCTCCTGTCTGTGCTACAAAATGGTAGCCCAAATATTGATAAACCTTACCTTGGTTATCAACCTGCTTAGCACCTAACCACATATCTGTAACTGCACCATTGTCATTCAAAGTGTAGTTCATGATACGCAATGTATTGTCTGCACTCGCATTGAAATAAACCTGTTTACCACCAATCAGATATGGAGCAAGACCTGAATCGAATGTATAGATACCGTCTGCAGTCAATGTATATTTTCCTTCAACGGATGTACCGTCAGGCAATGCCAATGAGTATTTGTTATTACTACTGTTCAAAGTTAAGCTAACTTCAGAAGCATCCGCAGTCGGAGTGAAGTTGGCAGGATAATCAGCCGGTGAAGCATATTCATTCTTACGCTGTCCATAAAGATCACACCAATCAAACGGAGTATCAGGAGAGAGTTTCCATGTAATCGACTGATTCTTGATCTGGGTAACCTGATCCTGCCATCCTTCCGGCAAAGTCGGAGCCGGATTTTCATCAACAGTTGGAACCCAATTATCAGCAAAATCTTTAGAAATAAAGTTGTAAACCAACAAGCAAGGGCCTTCGTTCGGGTCATTATCACGGATAACTCCCAACTGCATGGCATCATTAGTCAACGACAAAATGGTAATCTGTCCCCATTGGGTTACAATTGCATCGCGTCCCGGGTCATGCAACAGCGGAGCATCAGTAAGTTTCATTGTATGATTTTCAACATCAAGCATATAGGTACCTTTATAAGTTTTACCTGCAGCCAAATCCTCAACAGTAACATTAGCACCGTTAATCAAATCGAAAGTCATGCTACCATAATCCATCGCACCTGTAGAGCCGAACAGCCAAGAACCGTTCCCTGCCCAATCAGCCTGCCAGTTCCAAGAGTCAGCACCTTCCGGCGCCGGTTGACCCAAAGTCACAGTATTCCAGTTGTCATCAGTTCCATAGAAATACAACGGACCAACAAAATTCTTACATTCACCTTCAGCATTAATATCGAGCACCCAAGTCTTTGAGTTACCGACACCGCCTGAAAGCATGGTCCACAATTCATCACTGATAAAATCGGCACAAAAATCATTGATAGTAAATGTAGCCGGATTACCATAAACAACACCACCTCTAGTTTCAACACCGAATTTCACTGTATAGTCACCAGAGAACGGTATCTTTAACGTTACCTTCGAAGACTGACTACGACCTTGAGGATGTTCCCAAACAACAGTATAACGACTATCCATCTTACTTTCCAGATAAACTATATTCGGATTCTCCGAATCATGAGTAATGGTAAAAGCAATACCTTCCACCAAATCATCTGGAGTCACATCTTTAGCACCCAAATCATAATCATCGGGCGAGCAAGCAGAAAAGATCAAGGCAATGCTTGCTATGAGTGAATATATATAATATTTCAATTTCATATTGCTAAGAATTTAATGTTTAATCTCTTGATAATTACCAACCTGGATTCTGTTTCAACACTCCGTTCGACAAAGTGATCTGGTTGTACGGAATCTGACTCAAACCTTGAGTTGCACGAATACGATCGGCACTGATATTGACCATATCCTTATTACCACCACTTTCTACAGCAAAATCAGTAACAGCCAAATGGTTAGCGGCATAATCGATACCCTGACGAAGTACATCCCAATAGTTGATACTTTCGAATGCAAATTCCAGACGACGTTCCTTCATAATATTTTCCTTTGTAGCACTTACTTTAGAATAATTCGAAGAAAGCTGTCCATCGGAAGTATAGGCACGTTTACGAACCTGATCGAAATAATCCTGAGCGTTAGGGCTACCCAATTCTGCAGCCATCAACAATACATCGGCATAGCGCATAATGACATAATCCTGATGATTTTGAGTCATGAAATCACCTGAACCATCTTCTTTAGAAGCCGAAGTTCCATCAGCAAAACAAAGCGGAGAATACTTCTTGACAGTATAGCCTGTATATTCACGCTGATCAGTATAACTAACATTAAAGTCTTTCAATTCAGTCATACCTTCAGCAACCCAATCTATGATTGAAGCTTGCCGACGTGTATCACCGGTACCAAATTCAGTAACAAATTTCGGATTGACCGTCATCGCTCCCCAACCTTTTCCATAAGGTGCAGAGTTCAAGGAACGCATACCAACCATAACCTGCCAACGGTTACTGTCATTGTTTCCGTTATAGTCCTGAGAGCTTGTAAACTTCATAGCAAGAACCGTTTCAGAGTTACCGTCACCAGCATAAGTACCATATAAAGTAGTCATATCACCGATTTCAGCTACTCCACCAGAAGCTGCCGGCCACAGATTCTTGAATTCAGGAACAAGACTATACTCACCAGAAGCGATAACATCTTCAACTGCGGCCAGCGCATCATTCTTAGTCAATCCTTCAGGTTCAACACCATAATAACCGGTATAGTACAAATAAACACGTGCCAACAAAGCTTCGGCTGCATACTTTGTTATATGTCCGTCGTTCTGGGCGGAATTTGCCTTCGGATAAGCATCAGCCGGAATATTTTCAGCAGCATATTTCAAATCGGAAATAATCAGATTATACACCTCTTTAGGATCGGCCTGAGGTACATTTTCACTTGTCGGGGTTTCCAGCAAAGGAATATTCCCCCACAAACGTACCATATCGAAATAAAGCAATGCACGAATGGCACGACATTCACCCATATAAGTGCCTCGTTTACTATTCTCTTCTTTCCACTTGACCTGTTCTTCGCGCGAAATTAATTCGTTACAACGATACACACCTGCATAATAGTTGACCCAATCTGTCTCATATAAATTCAAGTAGGAAGGTGCCTGTGAAATATCAAAACGGTCAATTACCTGATAGTTACGGTCATTAGTGTTACCTGTTCCACCGAAACATTCGGCACTCATAACCTCAGCACCAACATAAAAGCCAATGCCCACAGCCGAAGAAGTCTGACGCCAACCATCGTAACAACCAATCAAGGCACGATAAGCATCCTGTTCATCTTTATAGAAAGTACCTGTAGTTGATTCAGTTTTGGAATTTACATCCAAAAAGCTGTCGGCACAAGAAGCCATCCCCAAGCCGAAGCAAAGAGCACCTGATATCAACAGATTATATTTCATGTTTTTCATTTTCATACCCATTAATTAAAATTTAAGATTGATACCAAACAGAATTGTACGAGGACGTGGGTAATAACCTAAATCGATACCTGAAGCCCATCCCTGACCATTGTCACCTTCAGTACCATAACCGATTTCAGGATCCATACCATCGTATTTAGTAAAGGTAAACGCATTCTGTATCTGTGCGTAAACACGTGCCTGACTGATACCTTTCCATTTGATCAGCTTAGCAAAATCATAACCCAATGTGATGTTACTGATACGCAGATAATCTCCGTCATGAACATACAAATCAGAGAACTGCCAGTTGATATTCTGCTCTGTTACACGAGGAATCTTATTACTTGTACCCTCGCCTGTCCAACGATCCAAAATTGCAGTCGTATAGTTAGCTTGCTTATTTGAGTGGTTACGATAAGACTGTACTATTTCCTGACCAACTGCACCATTGGCAACAACAGAAAAATCGAATCCTTTATAATTGAATCCTACATTGAAACCGAAAGTAAAGTCGGGCATACCATTACCCAGGTTAACTTTGTCCTTATCATCGATTACACCATCATGGTTTACATCAATATATCTTACATCACCTGGCTGTACATCATCCTGCAGCACACCGTTACCGGCTGCAATCCAATTATTGATTTCCTGTTGATTCTGGAACAGACCTGCAGTTTTAAATCCCCAGAAATAACCGATAGGTTTACCGTTTTCTGCACGGTAGAATTCCAGAGAATTATCATACAACTGATTGGTCTTACCATGGATAATACCATCTTCGGTAGGAATTTGTCCCACTTCATTCTTGTTGTATGCACCATTGACGCTGATATTATAAGAGAAATCACGTCCAATCTGATCATTCCATGTTAAAGCTAATTCAAAACCAGTATTCTTCACATCACCACCATTGATAAAAGGTTCGCCAGTACCTGATGTTGCCAGAATAGGAGCCTGTACCAACCAATCTTTAGTCTTCTTTATATAGAAATCAAAGTTCAAGCCCAAACGGCTGTTCAGGAATCGTGCATCTAAACCGATATTAGTCTGTTCTGATGTTTCCCAAGTCAGTTCTTTATTAGCTAGACGACTAGGATAAGCACCCCAATTCTGTCCCAATTGTGTAGCTGCATCAGCATCGCCATATCCAGAACCAAACAGATAATGTGTATTCGAATTCTTGATAGGAGCAAGATACTGATAGTTATCGATATTCTGGTTACCTACCTGTCCCCAGCTGACACGTAATTTCAAGAAATCCAACCAGCTCTGAGTACTCTTCATGAATTTTTCATTTGTCAGAGTCCAACCTGCAGATACTGATGGGAAATAGCCATAACGATGACCGCTGGCAAAACGGGAAGAACCGTCGGCACGGATAGTCGCATTAATCATATAAGTTTCTTTCCAGTTCCATCCCAAACGAGCGAAATAAGAAACAGAACGGGATTCATCATGAGGAAAGCCATTAGCACTCAATCCGGAACTAACATCAGAAGCTGAACCATTATTGATAAAAGCATGATTCCAATCATCAAAACCTTCTTTCAGACTTCCATTACCAGCACCAAGATAAGTTCCTTCATAACGATAAGCTTCCATACCGATCAAAGCATCGAAAGCATGATCTTTAATTGTCCAACTATATGAAGCTGTATTTGTCCACGTCATACCCAAAGAATGATTAACATTCTGACTTACTGATGTTTTGGAATTATTGTAATCATAGATAGAGAACTGATACAAAGGAGTGAAACTACGATATTCGCTTGAACCGTAAACAACACCGAATACAGATTTGATTTTCAAATTCTTGATCGGCTGCAGTTCAGCATATACATTACCTGTGAAAGTAGCATTTTTATTTTCGTTATGATTCTTTGTCATCATAGCTCCGTAAGGGTTGCCGTCGGCATTGTACCAATCAGAGTTTGAAGTATCATTATAAGGAGAATCATAGATATTGTTATCGCTATAGATAGGAGTCAATGGAGAAGTTCCGAAAGCGCCACGTAAGGTGTTATTGTACTGATCACCGACACCCACTCCATTATTTTTCTTGTATACAAAGCTAACCTGTTCTCCGACTTTCAACAAATCACCGAACAATTTATGTTCAGAGTTGATACGGAAGTTGTAACGAGAGTAATTGGAAACATCCGAACCACCGACAATACCTTCCTGGCTCATATAGCCTAATGACAAAGCATAAGTAGAAGTAGCAGAGCCACCGGTTACACCTAAGGTATAACTTTCGGTCTTGGCATTATCCTTGAACATGGTATCAATCCAATCGGTATTATATATATTACCGTTAGCATCGTAAATGGATGTAAGTTTGCTCCAATCATATACTCCTGCACCGCTGTTCAATGCCTGTTCATCCATAATTGTCATGTACTGCTGAGCATTCAACATCTTAGCCTTACGAGCTACATTCTGGATACCATAATAAGCATCGAAAGAAACCTGAGCCTTACCTTCGCGACCGTGTTTGGTAGTAATCAATACTACACCGTTGGCAGCCTGTGCACCATAGATAGCGGCAGATGCGGCATCCTTCAACACATCGATACTTTCGATATCTGCAGGGTTCAATGTAGAAATATCACCACCTACACCATCGATAAGGTAAAGAGGTTGTGAATTACCTACGGTACCCAAACCACGGATGGTTACCTTCATATCAGCACCCGGCTGACCAGAGGTAGACGCAATGCTCACACCCGGAGTCTGACCCTGCATAGCTTGCAGCGGGTTGTTAGTATTCAGCTTAGCGATATCGTCACCTTTTACCTGAACGGTAGCACCGGTAACCAATTTCTTTTTCTGAACACCATAACCGATAACCACAACTTCTTCGAGGGTTTCGGTATCTTCCTTTAAATTAACATTGATTTGTTTCTGGTTTCCTACAACAATTTCTTGAGTCATGAAACCAACATACGAGAATACCAATGTTTGACCTTGGCTAGCATTGATAGAATACTTACCGTCAAAATCGGTAATTGTTCCGTTTGTAGTTCCCTTAACCAATACGCTGACACCAATCAGAGGTTCACCGTCGGAAGCTGAAGTTACCACACCCGAAACTGTTTGATTCTGCGAAGCCTCACCAGCCTTCGCATTCATAGCAGGTAATAATAATAGCATTACCAGCAATAGACTACACAAATGCACGAACGTGCACTTTACATGAAAGTGTTTTCCCATGGTAATTAGTTTAACAGTTAGTTTTAATTATTCTCAATGAATTCAAAAATTTCTTTTGATCCAATGCAAATGTACGATAAACACATCTATATACAGGGGGGATTTTGTTTCTTTCAAGGGTATCTTTTGTTATTGTATTCAAATTGAGGTTGACCAAGGCATTTCAGGCCGCGAATAAACCACATCCATCTTATTTTGTCATTTGTAAACGCACACAAGTCCGCCGTTCCAAACTATACCTTATTATATATAAATAGGAGGATCGACTCCGAAACATTTCATACAGCTCTTAATAACATTTGATAAGGTGGTTGGATATCTATATTATTCTTTCTGCAGATAAAAAAATGTATTTTTGTACTCACAACCCTTTAAATGATACTACTATGTATAACACAAATTTTAAGGAGTCATTATACGACCATTATCCAAACATAAAAAAAGTAGGCTTTATCAGTCTTACACTTTTATTTTTATGCATACTGACAATACAAGCACAAGATAAAATTAGAATAGCTTGTGTAGGTAATAGCATTACAGAAGGATATGGCTTGAACGACCCTGCTAAAGAAAGTTATCCGACAATATTACAATCGCTACTCGGGAACCGATATGAAGTCGGGAATTTCGGTTTGAGCGCACGTACATTGTTATTAAAGGGAGATATGCCGTACATGAAGGAACAGCGTTTCAAGGATGCTCAAACTTTCGAGCCTGATATTGTAACAATCAAATTAGGGACAAACGATTCAAAGCCACATAATTGGATTCACCACACAGAATTCAAAGCCAACCTTCGGACTCTGATTGAAACATTCCAGACACTTCCATCACACCCACAAATCTATCTATGTCTGCCTATCCCTACCAATCATAAAGAATGGGGCATCAACGACAGCATTGTATCCAATGGCATTATACCTTATATAAAAGAAGTTGCAGCAGAAAAACAACAGCCTGTCATCGATTTGCATACAGCCATGCTTCCTTATTATCCGCAGGAATATCAGGATGGTGTGCACCCGAACAAATACGGAGCAATGATTATCGCTGCCGAAATCTGCAAAGCCATTACCGGTAAAGAGCCCCAACCTTTTATTCGCAGGATGGACCAGACCTTATGGTATGACAAACCGGCCTCACAATGGGAAGAAACATTACCATTAGGTAACGGTCGTCTAGGAATGATGCCCGACGGAGGCGTAGATATGGAACATGTGGTCTTGAACGAAATCAGTATGTGGAGCGGTTCTGAATTCGATTATAGAAATCCTGAAGCAGCCAAAAATCTGCCCCAAATCCGTCAATTACTCTTCGAAGGGAAAAACAAGGAAGCCCAAGAACTGATGTACACCAGTTTCGTACCGATTAAACCGGAGAAGGGCGGTACATATGGAGCTTTCCAGATGTTGGCCGATTTATATATGAACTTTACATACCCGAATGAAACGGCCCACATCAGCAATTACCGACGTTGGCTGGATTTAAGCCAGAGCGTCGCTTACACAACATTCTCTAAAGGAAATGTCAATTATGTAAGGGAGTATTTCACATCACGCGACAGGGATGTCATGCTCATCCATTTATTGGCCGACCAGCCGAAATCAATAAACACGACATTGGTACTTAGCCGTCCCGAACGTGGAAAATCCTATAAGATCTGCAATGGAATGCTTGGCATTTCGGGGAATCTGAACAGTGGAAATCCGGAGAAAGAAGGAATCGGTTATACCGGCATAGTAGGTGTAAAGACAAAAGATATTGGCGTAACTATCCAAACCGATGATAAAAGTATCCGTATCAAGAACGCTTCGGATGTTTGGATTGTCATTTCCGGAGCAACTTCGTATCTGGAAGGAAACCTTTACCAGACAGAAGCCCAACGATTGGTAAGCGAAGCACTTTCAGGCGACCTTTCAAGCATCAAGGAAGAAAGTATCCGAAGTTTCCAAAAACTGTTCAACCGTGCAGGAGTTACCCTGCCGGAAAATATCGCGGTTTCACAATTGACTACGGAAAAACGGATCGAACAGTTCCAATTGCAGGATGATCCGTCGTTGGCGGCACTCTATTACAATTACGGACGATATCTGCTGATCAGCAGCACACGTCCGGGCAGCCTGCCTCCGAACTTACAAGGATTATGGGCTAATGAAACCGGTACTCCCTGGAACGGTGATTATCACACCAATATCAATGTGCAAATGAACCATTGGCCTCTTGAACCAGGCAACCTCACGGAACTTTATAGCCCACTTATTGACCTTGTAAAACGTTTGATAAAGAGCGGAGAAGAAAGCGCCAAAGCCTTTTATGGTCCCGACGCTAAAGGATGGGTTCTGCACATGATGACCAATGTATGGAACTATACCGCCCCCGGTGAACATCCGTCATGGGGAGCAACCAACACCGGTGGCGCATGGCTTTGCGCTCACCTATGGGAACATTACCTCTACACAGGCGACAAACAATACCTGCAAGAAATCTATCCGATTCTGAAAGGTGCTTCGGAATTCTTCTACTCCACTATGGTAAAAGAGCCGAAACATGGATGGCTGGTCACTGCACCAAGCTCCTCACCCGAAAATTCGTTCTATCTTTCGAAGAAAGACCGTACTCCGATCAGCATTTGCATGGGACCGACTATGGATACACAGCTGGTAAACGAATTATATAATAATGTAATAACTGCAGCAAAAATTCTCAATATCGATGCCGATTACACATCTCAACTTAAAGAAGCCATAAAACTTCTTCCGCCGATGCAAATCAGCAAAAAAGGACATCTGATGGAATGGCTGGAAGATTATGAAGAGGTCGACATCCATCACCGACATGTATCACAGCTCTATGGACTGCATCCAGGCAACCAGATTTCTGTTATCAAAACTCCAAAACTCGCAGAAGCCTGTAGAAAGACACTAGACAGACGTGGTGATGAAGGAACCGGTTGGAGCCGTGCTTGGAAAATCAACTTCTGGGCAAGGTTGGGCGATGGCAATCGTGCATACAAACTGTTCAGAAGTTTGTTGCAACCTGCTTATACCGAAGCAAATCCCACACAGCATGGCAGCGGAACCTTCCCTAACCTATTCTGTTCCCACCCACCATTCCAGATGGACGGCAATTGGGGAGGAACTTCGGGAATCTCAGAAATGTTGGTTCAAAGCCAGGACGGATTCATCAATCTACTTCCTGCACTCCCAGACAGTTGGAAAGAAGGAAGCTTGTTTGGATTCAAGATTAGAGGTGGAGCAGGTATAGACCTCATCTGGAAAGACGGGAAAGCAACCAAGTTGATAGTAACAGGAGGTTGGAAACCGGATTTGCGTCTGAAAGTTCCAGAAGGAGTCAAGGCAGTAAAACAGAATGGCAAAACATGCAAGAAAACCGACTATATCGACTTCAAGATTGCATCGGGAGAACAAATCGAATTTACTTTTGAATAATACGATATAAAAACTGGCAATAGTGTAAAAACCAATGATATTACACCAATTGTGTAATATTACATAATACGATATCATAGTTGAAAATTGATACTATTTTATCCATTTATAATATCAACAGTGTGATTATTTTGAAATAAAGACAAGACAACCTATCTTTACTTTCCGAATTATGAAAACACATTAAATTATACTTTATATGAAGAACATCAAAAACATTATGTTGGCATCCGTTTTATGCACAGGAGCTTGCTTGACAGCAGCAGGGCAAAAGGTTGCCCCGGCAATTCCCGCCGATCCTAAAATCGAAGCCCAAATCCAGGACTGGCTTAAGAAAATGACCTTGGAACAGAAAATCGGCCAGATGTGTGAAATCACCATCGATGTAGTAACTGATTTTGATGCAAGCAACAAGAATGGTTTTACCTTGAGTGAAGCACAGCTTGATACCGTTATCGGTAAATACAAAGTCGGTTCTTTACTGAACGTTCCATTGAGTGTAGCACAGAAGAAGGAAACATGGGCCAAGGCTATCAAGCAGATTCAGGAGAAATCAATGAAGGAAATCGGTATTCCTTGTATCTATGGCGTTGACCAGATTCATGGTACAACCTATACATTGGACGGAACCCTTTTCCCTCAAGGCATTAACATGGGTGCTGCATTCAACCGTGAACTGACTCAAAAAGGTGCAGAAATCTCAGCTTATGAAACCAAAGCCAGTTGTATTCCATGGACATACGCACCGGTTGTCGACCTGGGCCGTGATCCACGTTGGCCACGTATGTGGGAAAACTATGGTGAAGACTGCTACGTAAATGCAGAAATGGGTAAAGCTGCCGTAAGAGGTTTCCAAGGTGAAGATCCTAACCACATCGGCGAATACAATGTTGCAGCCTGTATGAAGCACTATATGGGTTACGGCGTTCCGGTATCAGGTAAGGACCGTACTCCATCATCTATTTCACGCAGTGATATGCGTGAGAAACATTTCGCTCCGTTCCTTGCTGCTGTCCGCAACGGCGCATTGAGTGTAATGGTGAATTCGGGAGTAGATAATGGCATGCCATTCCATGCCAACAAAGAATTCCTGACCGAATGGTTGAAGGAAGACCTGAATTGGGACGGAATGATTGTTACCGACTGGGCAGACATCAACAACTTGTGTGTACGCGACCATATTGCAGCGACCAAGAAAGAAGCTATCAAGATCGCTATCAATGCCGGTATCGATATGTCGATGGTTCCTTATGAAGTAAGCTTCTGCGACTATCTGAAGGAGTTGGTTGAAGAAGGTGAAGTTCCAATGAGCCGTATCGATGATGCCGTAGCACGTGTTCTGCGTCTGAAATATCGTGTAGGCTTGTTCGACAATCCATATTGGGATATCAAGAAATACGACAAGTTCGGTTGCAAGG
Organism: uncultured Phocaeicola sp.; assembly: GCA_944321335.1. GTDB lineage: Bacteria > Bacteroidota > Bacteroidia > Bacteroidales > Bacteroidaceae > Phocaeicola. Next base: position 95,001 of record CALUKX010000004.1, read on the forward strand.
AATTTGCCGATGCAGCTCTGCAGGCAGCCGAAGAATCTGAAATTCTGCTGAAGAACGAAGACAATCTGCTCCCTATCGCTAAAGGAAAGAAAATCCTGTTGGCCGGCCCGAATGCAAATTCCATGCGTTGCTTGAACGGCGGTTGGTCATACAGCTGGCAGGGACATCGTGCCGATGAGTTTGCAGGTGCTTACAATACTATTTATGAAGCATTGTGCAACAAGTATGGTAAAGAAAACATTATCTACGAACCGGGCGTAACTTATGCACCTTATAAGAACGACAACTGGTGGGAAGAAAATGCACCAGAAATCGAGAAATCTGTTAAGGCGGCTAAAAATGCAGACATCATCATTGCTTGCATCGGTGAAAACTCATACTGCGAAACACCGGGTAACATGACCGACCTTACCATGTCAGTCAACCAGCGCAACCTTGTAAAAGCGTTGGCAGCTACAGGAAAGCCGGTCGTTTTGATTCTGAACCAGGGACGTCCCCGCATCATCAATGATATCGTTCCTTTGGCTAAGGCTGTAGTAAACATAATGCTTCCGGGCAACTATGGTGCTGATGCATTGGCCAATCTGCTTGCCGGTGATGCAAACTTCAGCGGCAAGATGCCGTTCACATACCCTCGCCTTATCAACGCTCTGGCTACATACGACTATAAACCTTGTGAAAACATGGGACAGATGGGCGGTAACTACAACTACGATTCAGTCATGGATGTCCAGTGGCCGTTCGGTTTCGGTATGAGCTATACTACTTACAAATACAGCAACCTGAAAGCCGACAAGACCAGCTTCAATGCCGACGACGAACTGACATTTACCGTAGATGTTACCAACACCGGCAAGGTGGAAGGAAAGGAAAGCGTACTGCTCTACTCCAAAGATTTGGTAGCTAGCAGCACTCCAGATAACATCCGTCTGCGCAACTTCGAAAAAGTATCGCTGAAACCGGGTGAAACAAAAACTGTAACAATGAAAATCAAAGGCAGCGACCTTGCCTTTGTAGGTTACGACGGCAAATGGAAACTTGAAAAAGGCGACTTCAAGATTAAGTGTGGTGACCAGACCATCGATATCCAGTGTAATCAGGATAAGATTTGGGATACACCCAACAAATAAAAGTTTCCAATAACAAAATAAAAAGCTGTATCGGGAAGGACGATTGATTCCGACCGATACAGCTTTTTATTTTAACGTGAGTTCGATATAAAATTAGAAAATAGACAGTTGTCCGTCATTGACAAAGTTTACATCAATGGCGGGCTT
>CALUKX010000005.1 GCA_944321335.1 uncultured Phocaeicola sp.
AATATAATTTTGAACCGGATTATGCCGATTCTATGTTTAATTTTAATTTATCGGTAAAAATTTACCGAAGTATTGAATCCAAAAATCCACCCTTATATACTCCATCGGAAATATAAGTTTCTGCAATGAGTCCAAAGCTTCTACATACGAATCAATTTATACATTTGTTACATGTTCATCACCCAACCACCCGATCCTTTCCGGCCGAAAACATCAGAAAGCATACAAATAAAGCTGACTGGCTGTGGAGGTTTTACTGTCTACGGCGACAAGAACGAGTCGCCCGGCGCATAAACCTCCATCCGGTCAGCTTTTCAGCATAATACACGATGTGATTCTTTTCACCGTCAATACAGGTACAAGGCGGTTGGTTTATTTTACGAAGCAAAATAATACAACAGCAGTGTTAAACAATCATACTATTATATCATTTTGCACATCAAATCAAACAATTTCAAGGTTCATAAAAGTTCAAAACAGGATTCCGTCATTTCTTTCGACAGCAAAATTATACAACAATAAAATATTATAATAATACTATTTTATCTTTTTCATTTCAATTACATCCATAGGTATATTACAAAAGCATTACATCGGAACATTCACTTATCGTATTCCTTACCATTTCGGTAAACTTCCTTACTTCTTGCAGGTTATATTGGTTTCAGCATAATGTAAAGGCTATTCGGCATCGCCCGTCATCGATGACCGAACGGACGAAAAAGAAGAATGTCTGCGAGCGGCAAAAAAAACGGACAGTCAAAACAATACGTCAAAAATATACTACAATCGGATAGAATCATACTATATTATTCCCCAAATTCGATATATTTTTGTGAATGAGAAAAACACGCACCCGATTCAGGGGAGGGGAATGAAATCACACCTTGATAATTAAAGAAAACAAAATATATGAAATTAATCAGACTAATTTGGGGAGGGGTAATATTTACTACCGCATTGGCGGGGTGTCAGAACGAAGACATCTATCTGGCCGAAGACATCAACACCGTAAAGTACAACCAGGCGTTCAGAGACATGTTCGGGGAGATTGACCCGAATCAGGATTTTAATATGGCGACCTTGCTGAAAGCGAACATTCAGGTGAATTTCGGCACGGGCAAGGAGTATACCGTGAAGTTCTACACCGACAATCCGCGTGTAAACAAGGATGATACGTACCTGTTGGGCAAGTTTACCGTGAAGGACGGGGTGGCTCAGGAGGTGCAGCTGGACGTGCCGGAGTATATGCAGAAGAAGGTGACGGATATTCCCGAAGAAGCCGTTATGAGAACTCGGGCGACTATCAGTACGACTATGAAACATCCAAACTGGGTGACGGATACAAACGGCATTACTCCAACATTTCGCTGAATGATGAAACGACAGATTCGCAAGGAGCAAAGTCAAGACACTCGTATATAGCCGTATTGAATCAGACATTGGAGTATAATGGCAAACAATACTACATTGTGGGAATGGAGGACCATACAATAGGGCAAAGCTATACATCGACCTATGGAGGTAATCCGCAGACTTGCGATGACGACTGTAACGATATCGTACTTGCCATTGAAGCTACAGACGTGTATCCGGTAGACGTAGACAGTGATGAAAAAGGTATGACCTGGACACTGGCCTACGAAGACTTGGGCGGTATCGGCGACTTCGACTTCAACGATGTGGTAATCCAGCTTTCGCATGCTGCCGGAGAAACGACAGCAACCCTGCACCTGATGGCTACCGGCGGTACATTGCCCGTATGGTTAGGCTACATCAATGAAACAGCGGCAGAATCCGAAAAATATGTATTGATCGGTACAGGTGATAATAAAGACATACGTTATTCTTCCAAAGAAGCTCTGATAGCCGATGTAACCAATAATCCGGCTTATGAGCTGCACAGCATGTTGGCAAACGACCAATATAAAGGACAGCTTCTGACAACCTATCCGATGTACAATACCACCAAACAGCATTTCAACCCGAGACAGTTGAACTCGCCTACAGTACCCGGCAACTTCACGGCCTCCCTGGAAGTCAAGCAGTTCTTCATCATCGTGAAAAAGTCGGACGGGACCTTTGCCGAAATCCAGCTGCCGAGAAGCAAAGGTGAAAACACAAGCATGGATGAAGGCGATACACGTCTGAAAGCACCGCAAGGCTTCTGTGTAGCGACCAAATGGGACTGGCCTACCGAAACCACCAACATTCTGGAAGTATATCCGAAGTTCCGTCGCTGGGTAAACGGTGGAAACGGTACAGAGGGCGATATCTCAGCTTCTTCCGCCATCGGATGGTATTCCGAGATTACAGACAAGAGCAAGACCGTCCACATCGACCCGCCCACACAACAAACCGCAACAGCTTCGGACAACGGAAACTCATAAGGCCTGTCGAAGTTTACATCACAAAGCCATTAAAAAAAGTTTTATAAAAAATACCTTTCACCCTTTCATCGCACTGAAGCTCAGTGCATTAAGGGTGAAAGCAAGGTTTTTTGCTTTCACCCTAAGAGGGGCAGCTTTCACCGTTCCACCGATGGGGGGAACAGGCGGAAACCGGGAAGCGTATCCGGCAGACGGGCGATGTGCCGAGGGGGAAGGCCAAACACCCTTACAGATTCTACAGAACGTCCTTGCGTTTCAGGTTCATCACTGCAATGATAGACATCCATCCTTGCAGTGATGAACCTCTTTTTTCACGACTACCCTCCGACGGTGGAAGGGCATGAAAGAAAAGGTGAAAGCGTAACAGGTTGCTTTCACCTCTATCACGCTATAAATCAACGAGTTGAAAGGATGAAAGAGAAAAAACATAAAACTTTTTTCGGTGCGTGGTAGAGTGTTCTTTCACAGCTATTTACCCCACTCCACCCCACCACAAAAAGCGGAAAAAGGATTTGTCCGTTTCGGTAGAATTTCGTTTCTTTGTAATAACCTATCATCCAGAAAATGCAGCGATTATGAAATATCCTATCGGTATCCAGAGTTTCGACCAGCTGATAACAGACGGTTATGTGTATGTCGACAAGACAGATCTGGTTTATGATTTAGTCAAAAGTGGTAAAATCTATTTCCTGAGCCGTCCCCGCCGCTTCGGAAAGAGTTTGCTGGTCTCTACCTTGAAATGCTATTTCGAGGGCAGAAAGGAACTGTTCAAAGGGCTTGCCATCGAGAAATTGGAAACCGAGTGGGCGGAATATCCTGTTTTCCATATCGATTTCAACGGAGATAACTTTACGCAGTCCGGTATTTTGGAACAGAAGATAGAAGGACATATTGCACAGTGGGAAAAGATATATGGGAAAAGCCAGGAGTTGACCACTGTCGGCGACCGTTTCGCCTACGTGCTGAAACAGGCGCACAAGAAATACGGCCACCGCTGTGCGGTATTGATCGACGAATACGACAAGCCGATACTGGATGTGCTGGATACAGGATACAAGGCTAGGATGAGCGGTGAAGAGGAACGTTTGCTCGAAGACCATCACCGTGAGATACTGAAAGGATTCTATTCGGTCTTCAAGGCTGCCGATCAGGATTTGCAGTTCGTCCTTCTGACAGGAGTAACCAAGTTCTCGCAAGTGAGTGTGTTCAGCGGATTCAACCAGCCGAAGGATATCAGCATGGACAAGAGATACGAGGCGTTGTGCGGCATCACACAGAAAGAAATGGAACATTATTTCGCCGAGCCGATTCTGGCATTGGCAGAAGAGCTCAACCAGACCAGGGAGGGGATGTTACGCCAACTGAAAGCCCAATACGACGGTTATCATTTCAGCGATAAAATGACGGATATCTATAATCCGTTCAGTCTGTTGAATGCATTCGACCAGGAGAGGTTACGCGACTACTGGTTCGCTTCCGGTACACCTACCTACCTGATACGCCTCCTGAACCATTCACATGAGAATCTGGATGAAATGACAGGGCGTTATTACCGCCCCGAAGAGTTTGTCGATTACAAGGCGGATGTGGAGAAACCTCTGCCGATGATTTATCAGAGCGGCTATCTCACCATCAAGGATTACGATCCGGAGTTCGGACGTTTCCTTCTTGATTTCCCGAACAACGAGGTGAAGAACGGATTCGTCATCCTCATTGCCGCCAGTTACCTGCAAACGAAAGATTCTGTGAGCAATTGGATTATCGAAATGGTTTCTTCCCTGAGGAGAGGGAATCCGGAAATTTTCCGCAAGCTGCTTACTTCTTTCCTTGCCGATATCCCCTATTCCATGCGCCGCAAGGAGAACGAGCGCGAGAAGGAGCGATACTTCCACTATACGTTCTACCTGATTCTGAGATTGATAAGTGTCTACACGGTGTATACCGAGAAACAGCAGAGCGAAGGACGGGTGGACTGCATTATCGAGACACCCGATTACATCTATATTTTCGAGTTCAAGCTGGATGGCACAGCGGAAGAGGCCCTGCAACAGATTGAGGAGAAAGGTTATGCCCGACCGTATGAGGCCGACAAGCGCAAGCTTTACCGCATTGGGGTAAGCTTCTCGTCCGAAACGGGAACGGTGGATGATTGGAAGTGCATTCCCTAGAAGAAGGCTCTGATTATACTAAATGAAGGCAACCTTGGTTACAGTAACCGAGATTGCCTTCATTTAGTATGGGTATTATTATATTCTGTTACGGTTGAGTAGTTCCGGTACCAGTCCAGATCAAACTTTCACCCGTTGCCGGATCTGTTTCATTCATATCCTCCTGCCAAGGAAGAATTGTCGAACTAGGATTGTAAAATCCTTCTCCCCAAGTTCCGAAATTTTCATAAACTCGGTCTATACGAATCTGTTCTGCAGGCCACTTCCACTCACCGGGAATCGCAATCCCCTGAGGTATGGAAGAATTGTTGGCAGAGCCATTGATAGTACCATTGGGCAAGCGGGAATCATTACCGCCGTCAGTTTCGCTCTTATACACCTTAATGGAAATTCCTGTATTACGAAATCCATTCCCCTCAGCAATTGAGAAGTCTGTTTTTACAGGAATATCTATGCTGTCATTATAGGTATAATCGTAAAAAGGATATTCTATTCCATTATATGTATTGATCATTTCCTTGTGTGAAGAAGTTCCAAACGATTCATGTACGTCCTTCGATGACAAATCGGTTTTCCCTTTTGTTCCTTCATAGTAGAACGGGAACTTAAAAATAGTTTTATACATCGTTCCACCCGCTGCACAAAGTTTGACTCTGGCAGTACCTTGACCGCTTACATATTCTACCCGAACCACTACATCATTGAAATCATAGTCGCCCACTGTTCCCATATCTTCAAAAGCCAATGTCCAGGTCATCGGGATAGCCATTGATTCATCCACAGTAGGTAAGTTCGAACTGATACTGCCATGCAGAACAAACAAATCATCATTGAAGTCTCCTTCCTTTACGGGCTGATTTACAAAATCCTCAAATCCCATTAAAGTATAAGTAGCACCGGCTGCCTCGGAAGTACCGGCAACCGTATAATTCAAGCTCACAAAACGTTCTACGCCTTTCTTCCCGACTATTTTACCTTCATTAAATCCGGATTTTGAGGCGATGGTTATGTCTCTCAAAGTTTCATAACTGACATTATCCTGACTGATTCCCACATCTGTATAATTCCCGGGATTCTGTGTATCCGGAATAAGCTGTCCGCCATACACTAGATTTCCTTCATAATCAAACTCGGTGTGACACAGATGTATGAACATAATCTTTTTCCCTTTCGGGAATGTATAACTGGCAGTCTGGCTTGCTTCATCAAAATAGACAAGTTTAAACCGGGTGCCTTTGAGGACATCCGTCCCTGCCCAACTATTATTTGTAAAATTTCCCTGTTTCTCAGAACCACTACACCATGCATTCCATTCACTCTGACTTCCTGTCTGGTAGTTAGATGTATAAGGAATCAGAATGTAACGATTCAGCTTGGTCGCATCCTTCAAGTCATCTTCACTATCGTAAACGATGTAGCCTAATGCAGCCCTTTGACTGGAAACCCGATAGATATAATCCAAGGAAACTTCAGTATCTTCTGATATTGTATAGACAATATCTTTAATAGCGCCCATACTATTCAATACTGTAAAATTCTCCCCACCTTCATACAAACAGGAACCTGCGGTATTCAACAATGATGTACGGATTTCCGACGCATAATCCGCACATTGGGTCGGATTTGAAGCTGTTCTGGAAACCAAATAAAGATTACCTTTACAACCATCTATCTCCTTACCTTTCTTAGTACCCTCTGAATATTTCACAGGAAGAAGTGAGCTCGTATAATCAAGAGTAGTAGTGGTACTCTCAGCTCTGGACAGTTGTTCTCCATCAAAACTAGCTTTAACGCCATTCTTCAACTGGATAATACGTGTTTCCGGTAGAATGTTTTCACCTGAACGGACAGCTACCACCTTTTCTGTTCCTCTCGGTACATCAAAAGTAATGGTATGAGTGCCTTTCTCCAAAGTATAATCAGCCACCTGATAGTGTTTTCCACCATAATTAATGAAAACCTTAACATTTTCATTTTTCCCTGTAGTGACTTCAAGTTCGCGTTTATCCGCCAGATTCCAAGAATCACCGTCCTTGACCGGTCCGAAAGTTTCCACCCAATTCTGGGCATACTTTGCTTCCAAAGCATCTCCTAAATAAATGTCTTCATTCTGACAGCTTGCTAACCCCAGTAGAATCAAACTACCTAGACCCCAAATTTTTCTCATATATTAAATCTAAAACTATATTTCTCATAGCACAAAAGACTAACCCCGCATATCCTCTAACCCATAAAATCAATATGCCTTTTGTTTGCGCGCACAAATTTATAAAATATTCCAACAAAACAAACTTATTAGTACTTGATTTTTAGAGTTTTCTTAAAATGTTCCGATTTTTTCTTTTACTTCTTCGAACGAGGCATCCTTGAACAGCACACGCTTGACGCTGTCGAGCAAGTAGAGCGAGGGCATGGCTTTCAGGTCGTAGAGGGCACGCTCCTTTACCTGTTCCCTGTCGGTACAGATTATCCATGCACGGGGCATTTCGGGCACTGTCTGTTTCCACATTTCGAAATTTCCTTCGGTATAGACGGCAAGCACGGTCAGACGGCCGTCGCTCACGGCTTCCGCCAGCTGTTTGTCGGCTATCATCTGCCGGAGGGTTTCGTGGCAGCTTTGGCATTCGGGGTCGTAGAAGACCACAAGGAGATGCTTGCCTTTCATTGGAGTATGATAAAGGGTATTCCGGCTGCCGTCGGGAAGGTAATAGGTGAAATCTTCCGCTTTCGTTCCGCGACGGTTGCGCGAGATCAGGTCGAGACGGAACTGCAGCGAGGTGCGGTAGGCCTCATCGAGAACGGAGCTTGCGAGCATCCGGCGCAGATAGATGCCATAGAGGGTCTCGTTGTAGTAAGGCGAGTTGGGATTGTAAAGGTAATCGTCTACCATCTGCATGAAGACCTTCCGGGCATGACCGTGGACTTCGAAACCCGTACAGAGCTTTTCCAGACTTTCCTTTGCGGTATTTTCGGGAGCTTTTGCCAGGAGAGCCAGCTGGTCGGCAAAACCCTGTTCGCTGATATCGCGGTTGTTCACCAGGGCGGTATCGGCAAAATCGAACTTGTCCCAATAATGCACAAGAAGGAACTCGCCACGCTCTTGCGGATCGGTCATCATGGCGGGAACATCGGGAAGCGGAAACACGACAGCGGCAGGCTCCGGCGATGAAGGCTTTTCATCGGCCGACACTTTCTTTCCGCCCGAAGTGCAGGCGGCAAACGAGAGGCACCCCATGAGGAGGATTATGTAAAGGCAGGTACGACGCATGGCAGAATAGATTCTTCTGTTTATTGCAAAGATAAGGAATTTGGATAGAAGTAAAAAGCCCCTGCAAGGCCGAAACCAAGCAGAGGCTTTACAATATTAAGATGAATGATGAGGTTTTCAATCTTCCTTTTTGCTGAGTTCAATCCGGTTGTGGTTCCTTAGCAAATCGCCCAAGGTAGTGCTGTAGATATACTTGTACGATTCGTTGATAGGCGAAGCGACAACCGTCACCTTATCGGTCGAACTCAAGTTGTACTCGCCACGCAGCGACAAGGTATAATCAACTTCATTCGTCTGGTTCGAAACAATTGTCCCCAAGGTGAAGACACCGATACGGGCACCGTCGCGCACTCGTTCGAGGATGACCAGCGGGTTCTCGATACGGAATGCCTCGGGAGCGATCAATTTACCTGAGAGCGAATTGTTGGTGATGCTCACCGTGGTAGGCTCAAAACCGATGTTCGTACCCGAGCGCACGGTGATATCTTCGGCATTCGTCATACGGGCGGTCTTGAATCAGCCGGTCGTAGCAATAATATCGTAGCAGATACTCACGATTATTCTTCGGCGATTTCAACAGATCGATTGCATAAAGCATGCTGTTGATTCCCTCCGAATGGCGGCGGGTATTGAAAAGTATATCTCCCGTAACGTAGGCATGGATGGCCTGATAGAAATTGTCGTTCCTGTTACCTATAATCCGTTTCATGGTATCCAGGTATCCGAGGGACTCATCGTAATAGTTGAGCGACTCGCTGATGACGGCGGCTTCTATCACCGTGCGGAGCAGCGAAACGGTATCCTTGTAGATTTCCGGATCTTCCAATGCCTCCCTTGCCCATCGGTAAGCCATCGAACGCTGTCCGTCGATGCTATAGACCTTCATACGAAGCATGGCATCCTTATAAGAAGGCGCCTCCCCCTTTCCGCATACAGAATCGATCTGGCGAAGCACATCATCCAACGAAGCCCGGTTCATCATACTGTCTACCCAGACCTCATACCTATCGAAAATACGGAACGAGTTTTCCATCGACTTCATGTCTGTACTGAAGCCGAAAGACAAATTGAGGAAAGCACATAGTAAGGCAACCACACACTTCACGCCACACATTTTACCCCTGATCATTTCTCAGTTTAGTTTTTCAATTTGGATTGATTTAAGCAACAAACGATTATTTCTCAATAATCAACTGAATTTTGGAAGCGCCGGTACGAGCTTTCAGCCATTGGAGAATCTTATCCTTTTCGGCTGTATCGAGCTGTTTGGAGCATCCAAGAATAGCGAAAGTCACCGTATCGATGCGTGCGCTGTCGACTTCCAGCTGCAGGCATTTGGATACAGAGATGGTCTTCACGGCAGGGAAAAGTACTTTCATCTCCTCGCCTACCTTGACATTTATCAGATTGGAACCGCTGAAATGGGCGAGCTGGCTTTGCAGGGAGTCGATGAGTTCCGACTGCGAAGCGAGCTTCTGTTGGCTGTTCTTATAGAAGTCCTCCATCACCAGCGATTTGATATTGCTGATATCGGCTGCCCCGTTGTTCACCCCCTGGAACACTTCGAGCTTCGTTCCTCCCAGCTTGTAGTCGGGCAGCTTTTCCTGTGCCGCAACGATCTGGCTTTCGGGAATCTCCCTTCCGATAAGTACAATCCTGATTTCCTTGTCCTTATAGGAGATTTCACGGTTCAGGACCTGTGTTTCGGGAAACTTGAGTTCATGGTTGATGAAATTGTTGGCCGAAGTCTGATAGAAGGTCTCGCGTACGATGTTGTAGGTAAGATACACCGCCGGGCACATGGTAGCTACGGTAATCAGGACGATGTAACGCTTTACAAGGCGTTCACGGTCCTTATCGGCAAATTCCTTGCGCTTGAAATGCATGAAGCGCACACCGAGGAAGGTTGCCAGACTGATGAATACGGAGTTGATGAAGTAAAGGTAGAACGCTCCGAGGAAATACAGCAGATTGCCTGTGGCCAGACCGAATCCGGCTGTACACAAGGGCGGCATCAAAGCGGTAGCGATAGCAACACCCGGTATCACATTTCCCTTTTCCTTGGTAGCCAAGGCAACGATACCGGCCAGACCACCGAAGAGGGCGATAAACACGTCGTAGATGGTAGGCGAAGTACGCGCCAGAAGTTCCGACTGGACTTCATCGAGGGGAGTACAAAGGAAATACAAGGTGGCTGTGGTAACGCTGAACAGAGTGGCCACCAGGTAGCTTTTCAAGGAGCGTTTCATCAGCTCGAAATCGTTCTGCCCGATAGCCAGACCGATACCCATGATAGGCCCCATGAGCGGAGAGATAAGCATGGCACCGATAATCACCGCCGTCGAGTTGACATTCAGTCCCAGAGAAGCGATGAATGTGGCAAAGATGAGGACCCACAGGTTGGTTCCCTTGAATTCCACCCCGTTACGGATGGAGTCGACGGTAACCTGTTCCTTCTCCTTGCTGCGCTTAAGGTCCAGGTATTCGTCGAAGAATCTCTTGAGCATATATTTCTTACTGTTTCTATCGGTGTTCAGTTCCATATTATCAGTTATTTAAGTTCATTTTTTAACAAAACGGTTCACAAACGGAAGACTCCCTAAAGGTAAATCTTTTTTCACAATATAACTAACAAAAAGTACCAGTAAAATTGTTCGGAAACCTAAACGTAACCAGAAATTGCCGATTTCAACCTCTTTTGCTACAACATAGAGTATTGCAGCAAGCAGCAGATAGACCGCCATCGATTTGAGCGGATAGGCAACCGGGTACTTCTTCTGTCCGATAAAATACGACAACAGTGTGATGATTCCGTAACCGGCTACGGATGCCCATGCCGAAGCGACGTATCCGTAGGTCGGCACCAGCCAGATGTTGAGCACCAGTATCACGGCGCAACCGATGATGGAGAAGTAGGCTCCCCATTGGGTTTCGTCGGTCAGCTTGTACCAGAACGAGAGGTTGAAATAGATTCCCTTGAAGATTTCGGCTCCCATCACGATGGCTACCACACTCAGGCCTTCCCAATAGTCGCGGGCCACCATATATTTGATGATGTCCATGTAGAACATCACAGCCAGAAAGGCGAGCAGCGAGAAGATGAAGAAATATTTCATGGCCGAAGCGTACATCTTGCGGTTGTCGCCTTCCTTGTTCTTGCCGAACACGAAAGGTTCGTAGGCGTAGCGGAAGGCTTGGGTAAACATCGCCATAATCAGGGCCACCTTGCTTGTGGCGCTATAGATACCGAGCTGAACCAATCCTTCGTGGCGGTCGTCGAAGAGGAACGGATAGATCATCTTGTCGACGGTCTGGTTCAGGATGCCCACCAGTCCGAATATCAGAATCGGGAACGAATATGCTACCATCCGCTTCATCAGCACCTTGTCCATGCGGTAAGAGAAGCCGCGCAGTTCGGGGATGAAGAAAAACATCTGCACCGCCGACATGATGAGGTTGGATACGAAGATATACCCTACCAGATAGTCGGGATCATAGAACCAGTCGACCGACGACGGCGCCACCTTATAGAGCCACGGACAAAGCAGCAGGAAGAACAGATTGAGCAGGATGCATCCGATGATGTTGAACAGCTTGATGGCCGCAAACTTGATGGGACGTTTCTTGTAACGCAGATAGGCGAAAGGGATGCACTGGAAGGAATCCAAAGCCACCACCACTATCATCATCGCCACGTAATCGGCATGGTCGGGGTATTCGAGCAAGGAGGCGATGGGATGCAGGAAGACCATACACAGCACCACGAAGATAAGCGACAGTCCGCCCACGAAGATCAGTGAATTGGCATACACCTTGGTGGGCTCCTCGTCCTGTTTGTTGGCGAAGCGGAAGAAACCGGTCTCCATACCGAAGGTAAGCAGCACCAGGATAAGGGCTGTATATGCATAAACGTTGGAAACCACGCCGTAACCGCCCGAAGCGGCCGGGATAACTGCCGTATAGAGCGGCACCAACAGATAATTCAGAAAACGTCCTACGATACTGCTCAGCCCGTAGATGGCTGTATCTTTTGCCAGTGATTTCAATCCTGCCATGTCTTTTTATGATATAGTTTAAAAGGCACAAAGCCATCGGATCAGGATGGACTTGCGCCTGTAAAGTTTCATTTATTCATCGAACAATGTCTTCATCTCCGGAAAACGGCTTTTCCCCAGATGCTTATAAGCCAGTTCGGTCACTTCACGTCCGCGAGGGGTACGCTTGATGAAGCCTTCCTTGATGAGGAACGGTTCGTAAACCTCTTCCAATGTCCCCGGGTCTTCACCCAAGGCTGTCGCAATGGTAGTAAGCCCCACCGGTCCTCCCTTGAACTTGTCGATGATGGTACAAAGTATCTTGTTGTCGATTTCGTCGAGTCCGTAGCGGTCGATGTTCAGCGATTCGAGTGCGAAGCGGGCAATCTCCAGATCGATGCGTCCCGAGCCTTTCACCTGTGCAAAATCTCGCACACGGCGCAGCAGGGCATTGGCGATACGGGGGGTTCCGCGGCTTCGGGAAGCGATTTCACCGGCAGCCTCAACATCGCAGGGTACACCCAGAATACCTGCCGAACGCAAGACGATGCGCGACAGGATGGAATCGTCGTAATACTCCAGATGGAGGTTGATGCCGAAACGGGCACGCAGCGGTGCGGTAAGCAGACCGCTTCGGGTAGTTGCACCTACCAGAGTAAACGGATTCAGGTCGAGCTGGATGCTTCGTGCCGAAGGCCCCTTGTCAATCATGATATCGATGCGGTAATCTTCCATCGCCGAATAGAGGTATTCTTCCACTACAGGACTGAGGCGGTGGATTTCGTCGATGAAAAGCACATCGTTCGGCTCGAGGCCGGTAAGCACGCCGGCCAGATCGCCCGGCTTGTCGAGCACCGGACCGGAAGTGACCTTGAATCCCACTCCCAGCTCGTTGGCGATAATGTTGCTCAGGGTTGTCTTACCCAATCCGGGAGGTCCGTGCAACAGCACATGGTCGAGCGCTTCCCCACGCAACCGTGCCGCCTTCACAAAGATACGCAGGTTGTCGACCACCTTGTCCTGTCCGCTGAAATCCTCGAACTGAAGCGGACGCAAGGCATTCTCGAAGTCGCGTTCCTTGCCGGTCGGTTTATAATCTCGTATATCGAATTGTTCTTCCATTCTTGTTCAAAAATCTTTGCAAAAGCAAAATTACAAAAGATTTCGCTAAAACAAACACTATCCGGAATCACTTTAAGAACGGATGATGGAAGGAATACCGAAAGATTCTGAATTGCATCAATAAAATAACAACTGGATAACAATCCTCCTGCTTCATTATAAAATCAAAAAATATAAGAGGAAATTCCAATAAAATACCACAAAAAACAAGTAACTTTGTGGCAAAAGTAGAATTATGGGTGCAAACAGTTCTTACAAGATTATGTCTGATATTGTGGAACGAGCTAAAGCCGGGACAATTTTCATTCCTGACGATTTCGTAACATATGGCACTCCCGATGCAGTTCGTTCGGGACTAACCCGTCTGTGCCGCAATGGGAAATTATTCCGTTTTGCCAAAGGCATTTATTATGTGCCCATGTATGATAAATGGGATGGGACACTACGTGAGCCTTCATTGGATGCCATCGCCCAAAAGATAGCTCAGAGAGATAATGCCCGCATTATACCAAGCGGAGCATACGCCCTCAATAAACTGGGACTATCGACGCAAGTTCCAGCCAACATCATCTACGTTACAGACGGTTCCGCCCGACAGGTCAAGTTTGGCGAGGGGAAAAGTATCACATTTCGTCATAGCAACGATTTAGGTAATTTCGCTTATCAATCCAAATTGATGCAGCTGGCTGTACTTGCCATGCGAGAGATAGGCGAAAAATTGATAACAGAAGAGCAAATAGTAAAAATAAAGAATCTGATAACAGAACATGTTTCGGTACAAGACTTCAATCACGATATTGTGCTTGCTCCGACATGGGTAAAGATGATATTGCAACGATGAAATTTATTGATTTGACAAAAGAAGAACGTACAGATATACTTGACCGTG
Source organism: uncultured Phocaeicola sp. (assembly GCA_944321335.1). Lineage (GTDB taxonomy): Bacteria > Bacteroidota > Bacteroidia > Bacteroidales > Bacteroidaceae > Phocaeicola. Next base: position 13,872 of record CALUKX010000005.1, read on the forward strand.
TATCTACAGAACTCAATATACGTCAACGGGAAGTGATAGAAAAGGACTGGTGGGTGACGGCAGTCCTCCGAGCTATGTTCTGTCTGCCATACGCCCAACATCTGTCTTTCAAAGGTGGCACATCATTAAGCAAGTGTTGGCATTTAATTGACCGCTTTTCGGAAGATATAGATATTGCCATTGATAGGGAATATCTGGGTTTCAGCGGTACATTGTCAAGAACACAAATCAGTGATAAAGTGCGTCGGGCTACCTGTTCTTTTGTAAGAGAGACAATGCAGTACGACATAGCCGAGCAGTTGCATAAAAACGGTATCCCCACAGACAAGTTTCAAGTGAATGTGGATATTACCCCTATTTCCACCACTGACCCGGAAACCATAAACATCAACTATAACTCCGTTCTAACATTTTCAATTGATGGAGAAAGTGAAATATATGTTTTACCCAAAGTAAAAGTGGAAGTAAGCGGCAGATCGATGAATGAACCTGTGAGGGAAGTGCTTCTTGATTCAATGATTGACCAAGTATATCCGAAAGCCCCTTTTACTGAACAAAAGTTCAATGTGCGTGCTGTCCTTCCTGAACGTACATTCCTTGAAAAAATATTCCTTTTACATGAGGAGTTTTCAAAGCCTAAGGAATCGATTCGTGTGGAACGGATGTCCCGACATATGTACGATATCGGCCAAATGCTAAAAACGCCTATTGCAGAAAATGCAATCCATGATGAAAGGCTTTACCGTCAAGTGGTTGAGCATCGTCGAACATTTATTGGGTTACGTGGATTTGACTACGATACGCTTTATCCGGGAACACTCAACATCGTTCCTCCGGTTTCGATTAAAGAACAGTGGAAAACTGACTATGAAAATATGCGTTTACACATGATATATGGTGAATCTGTCCCATTTGAGGAATTAGTAAATGATCTTGAAGGGTTGAATAGACGGATTAATGATATGTTCAAAGGAAGTATCAAATGACAAAAGAAACGAATCAACAAGGGATGAATTTTTCTCCGGTGAATGTTGGACATGCAATCAGTGGAGAGGAAGGACGTGGCAACGTAAATGCTGAAGCGATGATGAAACGGGAGAAAAGAGTGTTGGTAGGAATGAGCGGAGGGATAGACAGTTCCGCCGTCTGCATCATGCTGCAGGAACAAGGTTATGAAGTGGTGGGTGTAACGATGCGCACCTGGGATGTACCTTCCCATTTCGCTTCGCCCGACCAGGAGCTGCCCAATGAAGTGCTTGAAGCAAAGGCTTTGGCTGCACGTCTGGGAATCGAACATCATGTGGCCGATGTACGGAAGGAATTCCGTGAGGTCATCGTACAGTATTTCATCGACGAATACATGAGCGGACGTACCCCCAATCCGTGTGTGATGTGCAACCCGCTTTTCAAGGAACGCATCCTTTGCGAATGGGCCGACAGGACCGGTTGCGCATGGATAGCTACCGGACATTACTGCCGATTGGAAGACAAAAACGGTCATCGGTATATCGTAGCGGGTGAAGACATGACAAAGGACCAGTCGTATTTCCTCTGGAAACTCCCGCAGGAAATCCTCCGGCGGATGATATTTCCATTAGGCGGAATGACAAAGCAGCAGGTACGCGAATATCTGGCATCGAAAGGTTTCGAAGCAAAGGCCCGGGGAGGTGAAAGTATGGAAGTATGCTTCATCGACAAGGACTACCGGGAGTTTCTACGTGAACATTGCCCCGACATCGACCAACGGATAGGCGAAGGCTGGTTTGTCGACAGCAAGGGATTGAAGTTGGGGCACCACAAAGGGTTCGCATACTATACCATCGGCCAGCGTAAAGGATTGGATATCTCAATGGGCTATCCGGTCTATGTCCTGAAGATCAATGCGGCGAAGAATACAGTCATGCTGGGAACAGCCGACCAGCTCAAGGCCGAATACATGCTGGTAGAGGATATCAACATCATCGACCTCGATGAACTTCTTTCATGCAAGGACTTGTCGGTACGCATCCGTTACCGAAGCAAACCCATTCCTTGCCAGGCAATCCGTTTGGACGACGGTCGTATGTTGGTAAAGTTCGGTGCAGAAGCATCGGCCATCGCACCGGGACAGTCGGCCGTATTCTACGAAGGCAACCGGGTCTTGGGTGGCGGATTCATCGCCTCGCAACAGGCCATCAGGAAAATCTCCGCCGAGAATGAAGAAAAGTTCCGCAACACAGAAATCTGAAGGCGAAACGATTTGACGGTGAAATGTCAAGTAATTCTGTGAGAAAATGTCAAAGGACATTGTCCGACATCCTTCACATTCACCAAAACCGATGAACTGTGAAGGATGTGAAAGATAAAAACAAGCAAATTCGTGTATATAGGAAAATCACTTGTACGAAGCGGCAAACTCTTTCGAAACCGAATTATTTACGCTTTGGCACACATCGGCACTGAAATCCATACCACATTGGATAATGGCATCCCAATCGGCTTCGGTCAGTTCGGCCAGGTCGCTCTTACGGATACGGTATTTCAGCAGGCCATACACCACCCCCGCATTGAAATTGTCGCCGGCACCGATTGTACTCACCGCCTGAATCGGCTTTACCGGATAGTTCTTCTGCAGGTCCTTGGTACGCAGGCATACGTCGTGCGATGCGTCGGTACAGATAAAGTTCCTGCAATAGAACCCTACATGATTCCGGTACACTTTATCGGGGTCGCCTTCCTTGAACATGTTGGTAAAATCTTCGGTAGATCCACGGAGGATATCCGTATATTCGAAATTCTCGAGGATGGTAGGCATCAGCTTGATTGCCTCGTTGGCATGGGTGCTGCGGAAATTCACATCATAATAGACAATGGCTCCGGCCTCCCGTGCGCGGTCGAGCAATTCCTTGATCTTGTCGCGCAGAATGGGAGTCACCGCATAATAAGACCCCATCATGATGATGTCATCGGCAGTGACCTCCGGCATCGTCACATCCAGACGAAGGCGTGGATAGTCCTTATAGAAAACATATTCCGCATCATTATGTTCATTCAGGAATGCCAGGGAAACGGGCGACTTACCTTCGGGAAAAACATTCACCTTATCGGTACAAACACCGTTCTCACGCATATTGGCAAGAATCATCTCGCCCACCTTATCATTTCCGGTCTCGCTGATGAAAATCACGTTTACTCCCATCCGTCCCAACGAAATCATTGCATTATAGACCGAGCCGCCCGGCACCGCCGCCTCCGGTTGTCCGTTGCGGAAAAGTATATCGAGGATTGTCTCCCCTATGCCTATCACTCTTCTCATATCATTATATTATTTACTTAGTTCGCGCGAACGTTCGCCCAGATAACCTCCGTGGTGGCGCTTGCTATATTCTTCTATGGTAAAACCGGTCTTCCGCATGGTTTCGACAACCAGGATATCACCGATGACCGTCATTACGGTGGTCGATGTGGTAGGTGTCATACCCAGCAGACATACCTCATCGGGATGTCCTGTCGCCAGACAGATATCGGCAGCTTCGGCCAGAGGGCTTTCGGGATTTCCGGTAATCACAATCTTCTTCAAGCCGGGATTGAGACGTGCCGCCAGATCGGTCAGTTCCACAATCTCACGGGTCTTTCCCGAATTGGAAATCAGCAGCATCAGATCATTCTCCTGCAGGATACCCAGATCGCCGTGCTGCGCTTCACTCGGATGAAGGAACACCGAAGGGATTCCGGTAGAGCAGAAGGTCGTAGCGATATTCATCGCTATCTGTCCGGCCTTTCCCATACCGCTTGTCACCAGCTTACCTTTCTTCCGGTACACCTGTTCGACGATCAGATCGACCGCCTTTTCAAAATTATCCGTTACAGGGATATTCAATACAGCCTGGGCTTCACGTTGCAGAATGTCCTTAATGGTTGAAATCATATCTGTAAGATTAGTAGTTTAGTTTCATTTCAATAATTGGGTCAACTCTTCGAATGTATTGGCTACAGTATATACACTACACAACGGACGATGGGCGAAATTCATCGCTTCGAGCTTGTCGAGGAAACTGATAATCTCGTTCCAGAAACCGTCGACATTATACAGTATCACCTTCTTGTCATGGTATCCGATGGTAGCCGAAGCCATCACATGAAAGATCTCGTCGAGCGTTCCTACACCTCCGGGCAGCGCCACCATCACTTCAGCCTCCTGAAGCATCAGATCCTTGCGGTCGCTCAGGTTTACCGAACGGAAAGTGACGTCGAGCAAGTCGCTCACCATGCTTCTTTCTTCCAGCTTGGTAGGTACCACTCCCATTATCATGGCTCCGTTTTCCTTGGCGGCACGTGCCACATCGTCCATCAGTCCGGTGTTCGAACCGCCGTAGATCAGCCATTTGTTATGTTGTCCCAGCCATGCACCCAACTCGGCCGCCTTCTCGTGGAACACAGGAGCCACATGGTCGGATGCGGAACAGAATACAGCAATCTTATTCATCGTAATCGGTTTAATACATCTATCTGCAAATATCCGCATTTTTTTGAGGAAAGACAACAAGTAATGTTGTATTTTTGCATCCGAAACTGATTCAGAAGAAATTACAGATGTCGTACAATACTTATACATTACCGAACGGACTACGGATTATTCATGCTCCCAGCCCCACCCAAGTGGCTTACTGCGGCTATGCCGTCGATGCCGGCACACGCGACGAACGTACCGACGAACAGGGGATGGCACATTTTGTAGAACACCTGATCTTCAAGGGGACACAGAAACGGAAGGCATGGCACATACTCAACCGTATGGAAAACGTAGGCGGCGACCTGAACGCCTATACCAACAAGGAAGAAACGGTAATCTACAGTGCCTTTCTGAAGGAACATTTCGCCCGTGCCGCCGAACTTCTCACCGACATCGTGTTCCACAGCACCTATCCGCAGCAGGAAATCGACAAGGAAGTGGAAGTCATCATCGACGAGATACAAAGCTATCAAGACAGTCCCGCCGAACTCATCTTCGACGATTTCGAGGAACTGATCTTCCCAGACCATCCGTTGGGACGAAACATCCTTGGCAAACCCGAACAGCTCCGTAACTTCCGAAGCCGTAACGCCCTCGAGTTTGTAGGACGATACTACAAACCCACCAACATGGTATTCTTCGTTCAAGGCGACATCGAGTTCAAACGTATTGTCCGCACCGTAGAAAAAGCGACCGCATCCATCCCGTATGCAACCGTAGAGAACTACAGCCGTAAAGAACCTTTACCCTATATTCCACAACACAAGATTCTGCATAAGGATACCCATCAGGCACACGTGATGATCGGCGGACGTGGCTATAACGCCTACGACGAGAAACGTACCGGGCTCTATCTGCTCAACAATATCTTGGGCGGTCCGGGTATGAACAGCCGCCTCAACGTATCGCTGAGGGAAAAACGCGGACTGGTATACAACGTCGAGTCCAACCTGACCGCCTATACCGACACAGGCACTTTCTGCATCTACTTCGGCTGCGACCAGGAAGATGCCGACCGCTGCATCGAGCTAGTCCATAAAGAACTCAAGAAACTTTGCGACAAGGAACTTACTTCTTCTCAGCTGGCAGCCGCAAAGAAACAGATCATCGGACAGATAGGCGTAGCCGGCGACAACTTCGAGAACAACGCCCTCGACATGGCAAAATGCTTTCTGCATTACAGGAAGTACGAATCGAAGAAAGAAGTATTCGCCCGGATTGAAGCACTGACAGCCCGGCAGCTCCTCGAAATCTCCAACGAAATGTTTGCAGAAAACTATCTTTCCTTACTGATTTACAAATAACAATAGTGTACGGAAGTGAAAATGAATGACAAGCGGCAGAAATACGCATAATTTTCACTATCTTTGTACGCTGAATTTCAGAAAACATAAAAACAACATACGCGCATGAAGATTGAAGATAAACTGACAGCTTCCGTACTGAAAGGTATCAAGGAATTGTACGGACAGGAAGTACCCGAAAAAATGGTACAGCTGCAAAAGACGAAGAAAGAATTTGAAGGTCATCTGACCCTCGTGGTCTTCCCATTCCTGAAAATGTCGAAGAAAGGTCCCGAACAGACCGCGCAGGAGATAGGTGAATACCTGAAGCAGAACGAACCAGCCATTGCCAGCTATAACGTAATCAAAGGATTCCTGAACCTGACCATCGCTTCGGATGTATGGGTAGAGCTGTTGAACCGTATTCATGCGGATGCCCAGTGGGGTATACAGAAGGCTGAAGCCGACGCTCCGCTGGTGATGATCGAATATTCATCGCCGAACACAAACAAGCCGCTGCACCTGGGACACGTACGCAACAACCTGTTGGGTAACGCGCTTGCCAACGTGATGGCTGCCAACGGCAACAAGGTGGTGAAGACCAATATCGTAAACGACCGTGGTATCCACATCTGCAAGTCGATGCTGGCATGGTTGAAATACGGTAACGGAGAAACTCCGGAATCGTCGGGAAAGAAGGGCGACCACCTGATCGGCGATTATTATGTAGCTTTCGACAAGCACTACAAGGCCGAAGTGAAGGAACTGATGGCCAAATATCAGGCGGAAGGCATGAACGAAGAGGAAGCGAAGACTAAGGCCGAAGCCGAATCGCCGCTGATGCAGGAAGCCCGTGAGATGTTGCGCAAGTGGGAAGCCAACGATCCGGAAGTGCGCGCACTCTGGAAGAAGATGAACGATTGGGTTTACGCCGGTTTCGACGAAACCTACAAGATGATGGGCGTAAGCTTTGACAAGATTTATTACGAATCGCAGACCTATCTGGAAGGTAAGGAAAAAGTGTTGGAAGGCTTGGAAAAAGGCTTGTTCTACCGCAAGGAAGACGGTTCGGTATGGGCCGACCTGACAAAAGAAGGGCTCGACCACAAACTGTTGCTCCGTGCCGACGGTACATCTGTCTATATGACACAGGATATCGGTACAGCCAAGCTGCGTTTCCAGGATTATCCGATCAACAAGATGATTTATGTGGTAGGTAACGAGCAGAACTATCACTTCCAGGTGTTGTCAATCCTGCTCGACCGTCTGGGATTCGAATGGGGTAAGGATCTGGTACACTTCTCTTACGGTATGGTGGAATTGCCCGAAGGAAAGATGAAGAGCCGTGAAGGTACGGTAGTGGATGCCGACGACCTGATGGAAGCGATGATAGAAACCGCCAAGGAAACCAGCAGCGAACTGGGCAAGCTCGACGGACTGACCCTAGAAGAGGCCGACGACATTGCACGTATTGTAGGTCTGGGTGCCTTGAAGTATTTCATCCTGAAGGTGGACGCCCGCAAGAACATGACCTTCAACCCGAAAGAATCCATCGATTTCAACGGAAATACAGGTCCGTTCATTCAATATACATACGCCCGTATCCAGTCGATTCTGCGTAAGGCAGCCGAAGCGGGCATCACTATCCCGGCAGTTATCCCGACCGGTATCGAACTGAGCACGAAGGAAGAAGGACTGATCCAGATGTTGGCCGACTTTACGAATGTAGTGAAGCAGGCGGGTGGCGACTATAACCCTTCCATCATCGCCAACTATGCCTACGACCTGGTGAAGGAATACAACCAGTTCTATCACGATTTCAGCATCCTGCGTGAGGAAAATGAAGCCCTCAAGATCTTCCGTCTGGCATTGAGTCAAAATGTGGGCAAGGTGGTGAAACTCGCTATGGGCCTGCTGGGAATCGAAGTTCCGGAAAGAATGTAATCATATCTATATGATAAATGGCACAGAGAGTCCAACTTGCAGCACAACAAGTCGGACTCTTTTCTTTTTCCCAAGCAAGAAAAAAATAGTAATTTTGCCGCATCAATCATCCACACATGACCAAACAGAAATTTTATGTCGTATGGAAAGGCGTCAATCCGGGTGTCTACACATCGTGGACCGACTGCCAGCTGCAAATAAAGAACTTCAAGGGAGCACTCTACAAGTCGTTCGACACCCGTGAAGAAGCCGAAGAAGCCCTCTCCTCTCCGGCCCATATCTACCTGAGCAGACAGAACGGAGAAACTTCATCCGCGACAAGCGAAAAGAAGATACCCGAGAACTTCGACTTGAACTGTCTGGCCGTGGATGCCGCCTGCAGCGGAAATCCCGGACCAATGGAATACCGGGGAGTCTATCTGCTTACCGGACAGGAAATCTTCCACTCCACTCCGGTATACGGTACCAACAACATCGGAGAGTTCCTGGCCATTGTACACGGACTGGCCCTGATGAAACAAAAAAACATCAGTATACCCATCTATTCCGACAGCCGGAACGCCTTGAGCTGGGTAAAGCAAAAGAAATGCAAGACCAAGCTGGAACGCACCCCGAAAACGGAAGAACTTTTCAAGCTTATCGAAAGAGCCGAGAAATGGCTGCAAGAAAACAAATACACAACTCCCCTGTTGAAATGGGAAACCGAACAATGGGGTGAAATACCTGCCGATTTCGGCCGTAAATGAACCAACAAGGAGGAGTATCCTCACCAACATAAACTGATATGAAAAAGAGAATAACATTCATCGTATTACTTTTCGTAACCATCACTCTGATTTTCACCCTGCTGAAGCCTTGCTTCATGCTCTATAACGATTCGATAGCCAAAGGAGTTCCTTTCGGCGATTATTTCCGTGTCATGTATCACGGATTCACGCTCGATATGGCTACTGCAGGATACCTTACTGCCCTGCCCTGGCTCGTCGTCCTGATAAGTATCTGGTTCAAGAATGTGCCGTTGCGCAAGATATTGGTCGGCTATTATGCACTGATAAGCCTGTTGGTGATACTGATTGCCATAGCCGACATGAGTCTGTATCCGTTCTGGGGATTCAAGTTGGACGCATCTATCTTCAACTACCTCGATTCGCCCAAGAATGCGATGGCAAGCGTTTCGTTCGGATTCATCCTGTTCCGCCTCATCGCCATTCTTATTGTTTCCGGACTTGTCAGTTGGGGACTCTACCGCCTTACACCAAAGAAGCTTGAAGCCGCCCGTCACCGTATATGGGGTACTGTAGTGACCATACTTCTGGGAGGATTGATGTTTATCGCCATCCGAGGAGGCGTGACCGAATCGACATCCAATATCGGACAAGCCTATTTCTGTAACGACGAGTTTCTGAATCATTCGGCTGTGAATCCGGCATTCAGCCTTCTTGCTTCTGTCAGCAAGACTCAAAAATACGAAGAAATGTACGACTTCTTCGAAGAACAGGAACGTAAATCCCTGTTTGACGGCCTTTATCCGACCAAAGGAGAAAACACCGTCGAACTGCTGAACACCCAACAACCGAACATCCTGATCATCCTCATGGAAGGCTACGGAGGCGTATTCGTGGAAGAACTTGGAGGTCTGACCGATGTCAGTCCGAATCTCTCCCGCCTGTCGAAAGAAGGCATATTCTTCACCAACTGCTATGCCAACAGTTTTCGTACCGATAGAGGAACCATCTGTACCTTCAGCGGCTATCAGAGTTTCCCGAAACTTTCGGTCATGAAGATTCCGGCCAAGAGCCGTACGCTTCCGTCCATTGCAGAGGAATTGAGAAAGAAAGGATATACAACCGATTTCCTTTATGGAGGCGACATCAACTTCACCAACATGAAGAGCTATCTGCTGGAAAGCGGATACGAGAAACTGACAGCCAACACCGACTTCGCATTGAGCGAGCAGAAAAATGCCTGGGGAGTAAACGATGACATCACTTCCGAATATCTTTATAACCAAATAAAGGAACGCAAATCGGGCCCTTGGCACAGCGCTTTCCTGACACTCAGCAGCCACGAACCGTTTGAGGTTCCCTACAACCGTCTCAAGGAACAGATACCGAATGCATTCGCCTTCACCGACGATTGTCTGGGGAAATTCATCGACAAGTTAAAACAGCTTCCGCAATGGAAAGATATGCTGATCATCTGCCTGCCCGACCACGGATTCTACTATCCGCGTGAAGGGTTCGACCATTCCCCCCGAATCCACCATATCCCGATGTTGTGGTTGGGTGGAGCCATCAAACAGCCGATGGTCATCGACAAAATCATGAACCAGAGCGATCTGGCCGCAACCTTATTGTCACAATTGGGCATCGATCATAGCGAATTCAATTTCAGCCGTAACGTATTGGGAAAAGAATATACTTATCCGTTCGCCTATTATACATACAACAACGGATTTGCCTTTATCGACAGTACAGGCGTTTCTATCGTCGACAACAATTCGGACAGAACCGTCATTGACGAACCGTCGCCGAATGAAAGACGAATCAAGTTAGGGAAAGCGATTCTGCAGAGTTCTCACGACGATCTGGGAGAAAGGCAATAAAGTATAGGCATAAGAAAAGAAAGTCCCGCCAAACCCATGAAAAAACGGTTTGGCGGGACTTTTATCATATATGTTCACGAATCAATCGACAAACTTGATCTTTTCTGTATCACGAGGTTTTGCAGCAGGTGCTTCATCGGGATAACCGAATCCGATACAGTAGAGCAGCTTATAACCTTCACTGAATCCCAGCTTCTTCAGGTAGTCGGCAGCTTCGGGGCTAAGCATGAAGCGCGCAGGACTACCCAGGCAACAGCTTCCGATACCCATCGACCATGCAGAAAGCATCATGTTCTCGGCCAGCAACCCGCAATCGAACTCGGAAGAGGAAGAATTGGTATCGTTGCCGATGAATACAACGGTCGGCGCATTGCGGAACATATTCTTGAACGACGGATCTTCTGCCATCTTCGGATTGCTTTTCTTGAACAGCTCGGTCACACCGTTGATATATTCCGGATTGTCGACTACGCGGATTTCCCACGGCTGCTTGTTCATGGCATTCGGCGCATTGATACCACAATCGACGATAACTTGCATCTTTTCACGCTCTACAGCCTGAGGCTTGTACTTACGCACGCTACGGCGCGACATGATGGTTTCAACGACTTGGTTTACGCTGTCACTTGCTGCCTGTTGGTCGGCTTGGGGAGCAGTCTGACTACCTCCACCGCATGCAGCCAACGGAACAAACATCAGAGCTGCAACGGCCTGTTTCAAATACTTCATATTGATTTCAAATTTAAGTTTAACATATTTCCTGCGCAAGATAAACAAATAATTGATATCTGAAACTGTAAAGGCAGAAAAAAAGGCGGTCCGCAATGAACCGCCTTTCTTGAATATGATGTAATTTGAATTACAATTTCGGACCAGCTGCAACCAAAGCCTTACCAGCTGCGTTACCAGTAAACTTAGCGAAGTTCTTGATGAAGCGGCCAGCCAAGTCTTTAGCTTTTTCGTCCCACTGAGCAGCGTCAGCGTAAGTATCGCGAGGATCCAGGATCTTCGGATCAACACCCGGCAATTCAGTCGGAACAACGAAATCGAAGTAAGGAATAGTCTTAGTAGGAGCCTTGTCGATAGAACCGTCCAGGATAGCGTCGATGATACCACGAGTATCGCGGATAGAGATACGCTTGCCAGTACCGTTCCAACCAGTGTTAACCAAGTAAGCCTTAGCACCTACCTTGTTCATCTTCTTAACCAATTCTTCAGCATATTTAGTCGGGTGCAGAGTCAAGAAAGCAGCACCGAAGCAAGCTGAGAATGTCGGAGTCGGTTCAGTGATACCACGTTCTGTACCAGCCAACTTAGCAGTAAATCCTGACAAGAAGTAGTACTGAGCCTGTTCAGGGTTCAGGATAGATACTGGAGGCAATACACCGAATGCATCAGCAGACAAGAAGATTACCTGGTGAGCGTGAGGACCTTTAGAAACCGGCTTAACGATGTTGTTGATGTGGTTGATCGGGTAAGAAACACGAGTGTTTTCTGTTACGCTCTTATCAGCGAAGTCGATCTTGCCGTCAGCAGCAACTGTAACGTTTTCCAGCAAAGCGTCACGTTTGATAGCGTTGTAGATATCCGGTTCAGATTCCTTATCCAGGTTGATAACCTTAGCGTAGCAACCACCTTCGTAGTTGAATACACCTTCGTCATCCCATCCGTGTTCGTCGTCACCGATCAACTTACGTTTCGGGTCAGTAGACAAAGTAGTCTTACCTGTACCAGACAAACCGAAGAAGATAGCTGAATCAGTTTCTTCCATGTTAGTGTTAGCAGAGCAGTGCATAGAAGCGATACCACGCAACGGGTTGAAGTAGTTCATCATAGAGAACATACCCTTCTTCATTTCACCACCGTACCAAGTGTTCAGGATAACCTGTTCCTTAGTAGTCAAGTTGAACACAACTGCAGTTTCTGAGTTCAAGCCCAGTTCCTTGTAGTTTTCAACTTTAGCCTTAGAAGCGTTGTAAACAACGAAATCAGGTTCGAATGATTCCAATTCTGCCTTAGAAGGACGGATGAACATGTTAGTTACGAAGTGAGCCTGCCAAGCAACTTCCATGATGAAACGAACTTTCAGGCAAGTAGCCTTGTTGGCACCGCAGTAACCGTCAACAACATACAATTTCTTGTTTGACAATTCCTTAGAAGCCAAATCTTTCAGAACGTTCCAAGTTTCTGTAGTTACAGGTTTGTTATCGTTCTTGTATTCTTCTGAAGTCCACCATACAGTGTTTTCACTTGTAGCGTCCTTTACCAAGAATTTATCTTTAGGAGAACGACCAGTGTAGATACCAGTCATTACGTTTACAGCGCCCAATTCAGTAACCTGGCCTTTCTCGAAGCCTTCCAAACCAGCTTTTGTTTCTTCAGCGAACAAAACGTCATAAGACGGGTTGTGCAAAATCTCTGTGGTACCAGTGATACCGTACTTAGTAAGATCTAAATTTGCCATTGTTTCAAATGATTAATTTGTTATTATATCAAATGTTTATACTCTAATTTCGTTTTTGTCGGTGTGTTAAAATTATGCTTTTCAACACTTGCCTTGTTTTTAGCGCTACAAAATTAGCAGTTTATTTTTAAAATAATGCGTTATTAGAGAAAAAAATCCGTAATAATTAAAATTTTATACTTGTGTAACATATCTGCAATTCAGACATTACAACTATAAGGTTCAGAGGGAGAAACAGGAGGGACAGACAGAAGCAAAAAACAAGACCGGCGCCCATAGGAAAACCGATTCATATATCTGTAATTTAAGCAGATTATCCGTATCTTTGCAACAAACAATACTATCAACAAACAATATTCTATGAAAATAGTAGACTTCAGCAAACAGAACACGATTCTGAACCAGTATCTGGCCGAAATCCGTGACGTGAACATCCAAGGCGACCGCCTCCGTTTCCGCCGCAACATCGAGCGGATCGGTGAAATCATGGCATACGAGATTAGCCGTGAACTTCCCTATCGCCCGTTGCAGATACAGACACCTTTGGCACTTGCTACCGAGAATGTTCCGGCCGAGCAGCCGGTTATCGCCACTATTCTGCGCGCAGGTCTTCCGTTGCATCAGGGATTCACGAATTTCTTCGATCATGCAGAAAATGCTTTCGTATCGGCTTATCGCAAGTATATCGATGAAGATAACTTCGATATTCATATCGAATATATCGCTTCCCCCCGTCTGGAGGGAAAGACATTGATTCTGGTCGACCCGATGTTGGCTACAGGCGGTTCGATGGAACTTGCCTACAAAGCTTTGCTTACAAAAGGAGAACCGGCACATATCCACATCGCATCGGTAATCGCCAGCGACCAGGCTGTAGCTCACGTACAGCAAGTATTTCCTGCTGACAAGACAAGCGTATGGTGCGCAACCATCGATCCGGAGCTGAACGCACATTCGTATATCGTTCCGGGGCTGGGCGATGCAGGTGATCTCTGCTATGGTGAAAAAGAATAATTTATTCTGCCGCTATAACGAAAAAAAGGATACGCCTTTTCGGGTGTATCCTTTTTTCGTTATAGCGAGACAGGGACTCTGAATCATTTCACTTCCCAAGTATCATTCGTCTCAAGTAGTTCGGCAAAAGTATGATAGTTCTTCTTAGCCGATACTTCTTCAATCTGAGCTTCGACCGACTCATCATAGGTAGGAGCTTCGACATCACGGATTACACCAAGAGCAATCGGGAAATCGGGACCTTCCATCAAGGCCAGTTTCAGTTGCAGGGTTGCATCCTGACAATGTGCATCGTGCACCAGAATATCCTTTTCGGTTACTCCGTTTTCGCCCAACTTCACGACTTTCAGACCGAAGCCTTCCTGCATCAGACCGAATTCCTTGTTCGGACCGAAGAGCATCGGTTTGCCGTGTTCCAGATAGATGGCATTCTTTTCGCGGTCTTCTTTCTTGGCAATGGAATTATGCGTACCGTCATTGAAGATGACACAGTTCTGCAAAACTTCGACTACCGAAGTTCCCTTATGCTTTGCAGCGGCTTTCAGCACCTCTACAGAAGGGCCTCCGTCGACAGCGGCACAACGTGCGAAGAAACGTCCACGGGCACCGAAACAGAGCTCTGCCGGACGGAACGGATCTTCAACCGTACCGTAAGGCGATGACTTGCTGACGAATCCACGTTCGGATGTAGGAGAATACTGTCCCTTGGTCAGACCGTAGATACGGTTGTTCAGCAAAATGATATTGATATCGACATTACGACGGATTGCATGGATAAAGTGGTTACCACCGATAGCCAAACCATCACCATCACCCGAAATCTGCCAGATGGTCAGCTTCGGATTGGCAACCTTCGCACCGGTTGCAATGGCAGCAGCACGGCCGTGGATGGTGTGCATACCGTAAGTATTCATGTAATAAGGCAGACGGGAAGAACAGCCGATACCCGAAATCACGGCAATTTCGTGAGGAGGTACGCCAATCTCGGCCAAAGCCTTATGGAATGAATTCAAGAATGCGTGGTCGCCACATCCCGGACACCAACGCGGCTGTCCTGACTTATAGTCGGCAGCAGTATATTTAATTTCGCTCATCGTTTTATTCCTCCATGATTTTAATGAATGCATCGACCAGTTCCTGTACTACGAACGGCTGGCCCTTAGCCTGATTGAACTGGTGCAGATGAAGACCTTCTACCTTCATGCGGAGATAGCCTGCCAGCTGTCCCATATTCTGTTCGGCAACTACAATCTTCTTGTATTTGCGGAGCACATCGGCTGTATTCTTAGGCAGCGGATTGATGTACTTGAAATGAGTCAGAGCCACTTTCTTGCCTGCAGCGTTCATCATATCCATCGCAGAGTGCAGATGACCGTAAGTACCGCCAAAGCCGACAATCAGCAGATCGGCATCGGGATCGCCTTCTACCTGCAGCAACGGCAGTGAATAAGCAATCTTTTCCACCTTTTCGGCACGCAGACGTGTCATCAGGTTATGGTTTTCAGGATCAGTGGAGATAGCACCTGTTTCATTGCTCTTTTCCAAACCACCGATGCGGTGCATGAAGTCTTTCTGTCCCGGCACAGCCCAATAACGTACCCCTGTTTCCGGATTACGTTTGAACGGAGTCCATTTGCCTGCCATATCGAGTGTCACGTATGGAGGTTTGATTTCGGGATATTCTTTCAGATTCGGCAATTTCCATGCAGCCGATCCGTTGGCAATGTATGCATCGGTCAGCAGAACTACCGGAGTCATGTGTTCCAAGGCAACCTTGCAAGCCATATATGCGGCATCGAAACAGTCGGTCGGCGAAGTGGCTGCAATGACCGGCATCGGGCTTTCACCGTTACGGCCATACAATACCTGAAGCAAATCGGTCTGTTCGGATTTGGTCGGCAGACCTGTTGACGGACCACCACGCTGTACATCGACAATCACCAACGGCAATTCGGCAATGACAGCCAGGTTCATCGCTTCACTTTTCAGACAGATACCCGGTCCGGAAGTAGTTGTAACGGCCAGCGCTCCTGCAAATGCAGCACCTACAGCCGAAGCACATCCGGCAATTTCATCTTCGCACTGGACGGTCTTCACGCCCAATGATTTATGCTTAGCCAATTCATGCAGGATATCGGTTGCCGGGGTGATAGGATACGAGCCCAAGTACAACTGCAGTCCGGCCTTTTCGGCAGCAGCCATCAAACCGTAAGCCGTAGCCTTGTTACCGTTGATATCCATGTAACGTCCCGGAGCCTTACCTTCCTTACAAGGAACCTTATAACTGATGGAAACCGATGCATGAGTATTTTCACCGAAATGATAGCCGTCGTACAAAACCTTGACATTGGCTTCGGCAATAGCGGGTTTCTTGGCAAATTTCTCACGGAGGAGTTTCGCACCCACTTCGATATCACGATGGAACAACCAGCAAACCAACCCCAATGCGAACATATTCTTTGTACGCATAATCGATTTGTTGTCCAGTCCGCTATCCTTCAGACTTTCCTTACACATCGTAGTGATGGCAGCTTCTATCACTTCGTTCTTGATACCCAGTTCGGAGAACGGGTTGTCGAGCTGGAATTTAGCCTTTTCCAGATCGCGCTTGGTGAAAGAATCTGTATCGATAATAATAACGGTCTGAGGCTTACAGAACTTATATTGTGTCTTCAATGCGGCCGGATTCATTGCAATCAGCACGTCACATTTATCACCCGGTGTATAGACCTTTCCGGAACCTACATGCACCTGAAAACCTGATACACCTGTCAAAGTACCTTGCGGAGCACGGATATCTGCCGGATAGTCGGGGAATGTACTGATGTCATTTCCGACAGTTGCCGAAATATTGGAAAACATATTACCGGCCAACTGCATACCATCACCTGAGTCACCCGAAAAGCGGACAACTACGTCATCCAGCTCCTTGACAATCATTTCTTCTGCCATAATGTAGTATTTAAAGTTCACAAAATCAATGGTTACAAAATTCGCTAACTTCGATTAAAAATCAAAATAAAAAGGAATTTATTTCACTTAGAAAGGCAAAAAGGGAGTTTTTCGAACAAAAGTGTTGCAAAATATCAGAATTTAAGTAAATTTGCAACCCGTTAAGTGCTGACATTTTGTTAGCTCTCCAGATTCCATAAAGTAAAGGCCTTGGTAGTTCAACGGATAGAACAAGCGTTTCCTAAACGTTAAATAGGGGTTCGATTCCCCTCCGAGGTACTTTTTTCTTTTTTAGTTCCACACATTTTTAGTTCACTTTCGAGGTTCATCTTTGTAAGGATAGACGTTCACCACTGCAAGGATCTGATCTCGGACCGACCTTTTATTCCGTCGGCGAGCGGCTCTGATGAAGGGTGAAAGTAAAAAAGATGTGCTTTCACCCCTATCACACAATATATCAGCAAGTTGAAAGTGCGAAAGAGAAAAAAAAGGAAAACTTTTTTCAAGGTATTGTTTAACAATGAAAGCCGACTGACTCTTATCGAATCAGCCGGCTTTCCGGTCATTATGCTAATAAGTTTTGTTATGCTTCAGCTTTTTCTGCATCTTGAACCTTGTGTCCCATTGTCAGATAAGCTACAGAAGCAGCAACGAACAATGATGACAATGTACCGATAACAACACCGAGAATCATTGCGAACGCGAAGCTGCGGATACTGTCACCACCCAGGATGAAGATACTCAGCAACACAATCAACGTACTCAATGAAGTATTGATGGTACGGGCCAAAGTAGTGTTCAATGAATCGTTGAACAACTTAGCACGGTCGCGTTTCGGATACAGGTGGAAGAACTCACGTACACGGTCGAAGATTACCACCTTATCGTTGATAGAGTAACCGATTGCTGTCAGAATCGCACCGATGAACGTCTGGTCGATTTCGAGTGAGAACGGCATCCATCCATAACATAATGAGTAAGCACCGATAATCAGCACGGTATCACAAACCAACGCAACAGTCGCACCGATAGAGTAAGCGATGTTACGGAAACGGATCAGGATATACAGACCGATAGCGATCAAGGCCAGAACAACCGACCAAATAGCCGAAGTCTTGATATCGTCGGCGATACTTGGACCAACCTTCTGAGAGCTGATGATTGAACCACCTGTACGGTTATCGCGGTCGATGAAGATATCCAATGTAGTACCTTCGCCCAACAGATTACCTTCCTTCAACGCCTGATACAGGAATTCTTCGATTTCAGAATCGATAGTCGGAGAATCTTCTTCAATACGGTAGTTGGTAGTTACACGGATAGTCTTTCCGTCGGTACCCAGAGCGATAGCCTGAACGTTGGCATCACCCACCTTATCCTGCAGCAAGCTGCGTACAGTTTCCGGCTGAACAACCTGTTCGAACTGAACAACGAAGTTACGGCCACCGGTAAAGTCGATACTCTGTGCCAATCCACGCACAAAGAACGAAATGATACAGATTACGATGATGATACCCCATACACTGAACGAGCGCTTGATGATACCCATGAAGTTGAAGTGTACATTCTGCATCAGGTTCTTGGAAAAGCCTGTAGTGAATGTCAGGTTCAACCACTTGTCTTTGTTCATGTAGTGTTCGTAAACCAGACGAGTCAAGAATACGGCACTGAAGAACGAACAGAGGATACCGATAATCAAGGTAGTGGCGAAACCACGGATCGGACCTGTACCGAAGTTGAACAGGATGATACCTGTGATGATAGAAGTCAAGTTAGAGTCGAAGATAGCCGAAAATGCGTTTGAGTAACCTTCAGACAACGCCTGTTTGATACCCTTACCGGCCTTCAGCTCTTCCTTGGTACGTTCATAGATCAATACGTTAGCATCCACAGCCATACCCAACGCAAGCACCATACCGGCGATACCCGACATGGTCAGTGCGGCCTGGAAGGACGACAGGATACCCAAAGTGAAGAAGAAGTTGACGAACAATGCGCAGTTGGCAACCATACCCGGGATGAAGCCGTACATTACGCACATGTAGATCATCAATACGATCAACGCAACAATGAACGAAATGATACCCTGGTTGATTGATTCCTGACCGAGTGACGGACCTACGATATCTTCCTGAACGATACGTGCAGGAGCCGGCATCTTACCCGACTTCAATACGTTGGCCAAGTCTTTTGTCTGTTCCGGAGTAAACGAACCGGAGATTTCAGAATTACCGCCGGTAATCTCGCCGTTCACACGTGGAGCGCTATAAACATAACCATCCAATACGATAGCGATAGCCTTACCGATGTTAGCCTTGGTCAGAGCTGCCCAACGGCGAGAACCATCTGTATTCATCGACATGCTTACACAAGGCTTGTGATACTGGTCGTATGAGTCACGGGCATCAGTTACCACATCTCCTTCCAGCGGAGCACGTCCGTTACGCTGAGAAGACTTGATTGCATATAATTCGAAGATACGTCCGCTCTTGTCGAGGTCGGAAGGAGCTACACCCCACATCAACTTCAGGTCGCGAGGCATGATTTCCTTCACTTCCTTCATGTTCAACACCTGATTGACAGCAGCTGTATCTCTATGATCTGCATAACCTACTATGGCACCTACACCACCCTGGTTAACAGACAAGACAGAAAGCAACGGATTTTCCTTCTTCCACTGTTCTTCGTTTGCAGAAGCAGCTTTTTCTGCAGTTTCACCCTTCAAAGCTGCAGTCAGGCTATCCTTTGCAGAAACGGCAGAAGCCTGAGCCACGGCAGTAGAATCGACAGCTACAGAATCTGTAGAAGCGGCACCTGCCAATACATCACGTGCACGGCTGTTTGCTGAAACCAGAACCGGAACAATTTCCTTCGCTTCGAAAGTTTCCCAGAATTCGAGGTTAGCCGAACCCTGCAGCAACTTTCTCACACGTTCAGGTTCCTTGATACCCGGCAATTCCACCATGATACGGCCCATCTTGCCTTCCAAAGTCTGAATATTCGGCTGAGCAACACCAAAACGGTCGATACGTGTACGCAATACGTTGAATGAATTGTCGACAGCAGCCTTAACTTCTTCACGCAACACAGCCTCAACTTCTGAATCTGTGCTTCGGGTTGTAACCTTATCTTTCAACTGCTGGGTAGCGAACAGTTCGGCAAGCTTGCCGTCCGGTACCAGTTTCTTATATTCACGAACGAACAATGTAATGAAATCTTCCTGGCTGGTTACCTGCTGTTTTGCAGCTTCAGCAACGGCTTTGTTGAAAGATTCATCCGGTTTGTTATCTGCCAATGCTTTGATTACATCAGGAACAGATACTTCCAGAATAACGTTCATACCGCCTTTCAGGTCCAACCCCAAGCCGATTTCCATCTCACGACATTGTTTCAGCGTATAACTGCCCAACCATACCTTTTTGTTCTGTATTGAATCAAGGTAATGTGCTTCACCTTTCGGGTCTTCGGCCGCCTTGTTCATATGGTAGCGGGTCACGAAAGAGAACGAAAGATAGAACACACAAACCAGGGTCAGTAATAACGCAAAAACCTTTACGAATCCTTTGTTTTGCATGTTACTTTAATTTATTTATTTACCTTTTTTATTAATATGCGTTTATTCAAGGTTGCAAATATAGTTTTTTTTTCATTTATATTAAGGAAACGTTTCCAAATATTTCAGTTTTAAGGGATAAAAAACGAGTTTAATCCCGTTTTCAATACGTTGGCATGATAAAAAAAGGTTACGTTATCACACAAAAAAGAGGCGATGCATCACGCACCGCCTCTCCCACTATTTTAAACACATATTTTATAGTCCCGAAGGACCATAGAATCCAGTGTAATTATTCACTTCTCCAAGTTGAAGCACCCAGATCCGATTCCGGCAAGTTTGCAATGATAGTAAAGTTGCCGTTAGCAGGATCCTGCCACAATTGTGTTTCTGTCAAGTTAAGCTCCTGCAAACCATCCAACGGATAAGTCTTAGCGTTGTCACCAATCGGTGTCCAGCCCCAAGTTGTCTTGAATGAATTAACATTGATTGTAGCATTCGAAGCATCCAAGAAGATTGAACCTGCTGTACCAGCCTGGTTCGGGAGAATCTTAGAACCTGCGCTACCTTCGGTTGCCATAGACGGACCGAACAATGTCTTAGTAACATTCAACGAAACTGCATTCTTCTGGAAACGGAACAACGGAGTATTACCGTTGGCTGTTGTTTCCATCGGAGCATAACAGAATGTACAGCTTTCAACATTGATAGTCAAAGGATTTGCAGTAGCACGGAAGTCACCGAAGAATACGATATTGGTTACTGTACAATCCTTCATAGTGATTGTACCCCAATCGGCCTTCTTATTGCTTGTTGTACAGATACCCTGGTCACCGATACCATTGATAGTACATCCGTCGAAGATAATGTTACCGATGTTATCATTATCTTTCTGAGTACGTACAATAGCACGATAGCCTTCGATATGACATTTCTTGAATTCGATAGTTCCAAGAGTTGAACCTGTACCGCTTTCATTGAATACCTGCTTGCCGCTGAAGCCCCACTTTTTGCAAGTAGCTACAGAATTGTCGCCACCCGGCTGCCAGCCTTTAGCATAGAAGTCGATATTCTGGAACGAAATCTTATCTACAGTAGCGCCTTTTTCACACTGCATACCGCCACCTGAGAGGAAGCGAGCATTACCACCCAGTGTAGCACCGGTTCTGAATGTAACGCTCTTAGAGAATTTAACGTCACTACCTACATTGTATTCGAAGTCACCGCGAAGGATAACTGTCATACCATCGTTAACCAAAGCCCAGAAGTCATCGGTAGACAAAGTATCTTTAGCCGATTCATCCCAAGAACGGATATCCAACCAGTTACCTGCACCATAGCTGGCGTCAAAGTCTTCAGGAGCTGTTGTAGTACCGCTCAAACGGCCTGCATAAGTTGAATTATCCAATACTTCAGAATCACTGTATGCGTAGAATCTGTAAGTTCTTTCAGAAAGCAGGTTCATGATATCAACATATCCTGCATTGTATTCGTCTTCACTTACTTCCACTACGAAAGTGTTTTCATCTGTAGCATCACCTTCTGCCTGAGTTGCAGGAGTATCTTCACCTCCCACCGCCTCTTCTTCAGGCTGAAGTTCGACCTTGATAGCCTTAATCTGAGCACCACCTTCATCCCAGTTTATACGCGCTGCATTGTCAATGGTCTTGACATTGGTCAGTTTGGTAAGGTAAGTGACAGAAACATCTTTAGTTTCATATTGAGCCGACTCTCTTGTTCCATCGGAACATTTGATCTTCACCATATATTTTTCATCCCAGTTCAAATCTGAGAATGTATATGGAGCCGATTCACAAGTACCTGTAGCATACGGTTCTGCATCGTATGTGCTTTCGCCTGTTACAGGGTCTGTACCATTTACACGATACAGATCCAACGTATAACTTGTAGCGCCTTTGATATTTTCCCAGTCGACTACAATGCTATTGTTTGATACCTGCAAGCTTGCAACCGGACGGAACATACGAGGAGCTTCACCAAACGAATCATCATCGCTACATGATGTAAATGTATATCCTGTTGCACATGCAAGCAACATCATTGCTATATATTTACCTAGTTTCATAATCTTAATCTTTATTTGTTACGAATAGCATAACCATCATTACTCAACACGCCGTTAGATGACATCACACGGTCGGTCGGAATAGGAATTACATAAGGAGTAACCTTATTTCTCAAAGATTCGATATCTTCAGTACCGGTTACAAGAGTTCCGTCTGTCAAACCGAACCAAGAAGAAATGATACGTTCATCAACAGTACCCTTCTTGATATCGTCACCGTTTGCATCCTGTCCATAAGGCTGGTTTGTTTCAGGGTCTTTGCTATCCACTTTGATAAATGCATCAGCAAAACCAACATATTTCAAACCGTCGTATGTAGCATTCGGTTCTTTGATATCATCATCTTTCAAGGATTCTGCATTCTTATAGTAATTGTCGGTCTTGTCGCAATACTGATGATAAGTATTTACAAACTGAACTTCACCGTCTACATAGTTATAGTACAGACGGGCTGCAATACCCATGTCTTGGATTTCCTTATCCTTGTTGTAAACCAGTTCTCCACCAACTTCTTCCAACTGCTGATAGTTGATAGCGACATCACGCATCCAATTGATGGTATTTACGATAGCATCGCTATAATAGTTCCAGCGGATCAAGTCGAACTTACGGATGTTTTCACCACCGAATTCCCAAGCACGTTCATTCATAATGGCTTTCTTGAATGCTTCTTTAGTAGTCAAGGCATTTACATAAGCATCTACTTTTTCTGCCTTGTTCGGAGAGTTAACGAATGCACGTTCACGAACAACAGTCAGCTGTTCCTTGGCCAATGCTGTAGGACCGTTGATTTCATTTTCAGCTTCAGCCAGCAACAGCAAGACATCTGCATAACGCAAAACCGGCCAGTTGATACCTGTACCCTTTGATGCGATACCGGTAACCTTCAAGTCCATACGACACCACTTAGCCGGCTGAACACCCCAACCATCGACAGCTGCCTGTTTGTTATCGTACAACCAACGGTAGTTGGCGCAAGTTACATTCAAGCGCTGGTCTTCCTGATCGAATGAAGCAACGTAAGGAACAGTCAAGTTAGTATAAGTAGTACCAGCACCTCTTGAACTATCAACAACGCTCAAGCCATGACACCAACCGATATCACCACCAGAGTTAGGAACGAATGCAACTTCGTACAATACATCGCTAGTCGACGGATTGCAACCATTGATTTCGTTATCGAAGATTTCCTTGAAGTTAGGATTCAAGGCACGAGGTTTCAAGTTGATCAGTTTCAAAGCATAAGCCTTAGCAACCTTATAGTAGTCGTCAGCTGTTGAAGCTGTCTGTTCTACACCGTTTTCGTCTTTATAGGTTACAGTATATTCTTCACCTGTTTCGTTACAACGAGCCATTGTACCGTCGGCCTGCATAGAATATCCGGCACGGAACATAGCCAATTTTGCAATAAAACCTAAAGCGAATTCACGGTTCATGTATTCTACAGTGATCTTATCACTCCACATCATCTGTTCTTCCACATTGATCAGATCCTGAATACAATGTGTATAGATGATATTCTTGTCTGTACGAGGGTCGTTATGCATATCGGTTGCAGTAGTCGGAGTAGTTGCAAACGGTACATCACCCCAGAAGTTACACATCAACCAATACCAATATGCACGCAAACAGTATGCTTCACCAAGAAGCTGTTTCATATCAGCATCACCATTCTTATACATGGCGCTGGCTTCGATACCTTCAATACACTGGTTAGCGAAGTCGATTGCCTTCAATGTATTGTCCCAGCAATTCTTGATATCGTTATACTGCTTTGCATTGATTGCCCAGAAACCACGACGGTCGGTACTTTCACGCTGAGACTTATTGACATAACCGACCTCAATATCTGTATTCTGCATCCAGTTGGTACTCATACGTGATGTATAGGTATCCTCACACATATACGCATAGACATGAGCCACCATCTTTCGAGCATCCGTTGGGTTGGAGCACAAATACTCCACGTTATCTGTAGACAAGGCTTCGGTATCGAGCATATCATCACACGAGGTGGTGGTGAAGGCAAGTCCGCAGATTAAAGAAGCTATATATAAAAATTTCTTTTTCATACTTTCAGTTTTTCAATTAAAAGGTAATATTAACACCTGCTGTCCAAGAGAATGATTTAGGATATGCAGAGAAGTCAGCACCCGGAGTCAAACCACTGGTCTTGCTACCACGGATTGAAGAGTTGACTTCAGGGTCATAACCGTCGTATCCGCTCAGGCAGAATACGTTGTTCAATGTACAATACAGACGGAACTGGTTGCAAGCAAATTTCTTTGTCCATTCTTTCGGCAAAGTAAATCCGAGAGTCAAGTTCTGCAGACGGAGGAATGAACCATCTTCAACTGCCCAAGATGTCGGCATCGGGTTGTTGTCAGAGAATGTAGTAGCCGACCAACGTGTTGCTGTAGCATTCATTGCCTTCAAAGTTTCGTAATCGGTAATGATTTCACCGGTTGCCTGATCCAAGTATGTCCAAGCCTGACCACCCAATGTTACAGGAGCCATTTCCTGACGCAAGTTGGCATACTGGTTACGATATGACTGAGAAGCAACCATCTTATCCATATTATAGACATCGTTACCATATACGAAGTTGAAGTTAGCTGAGAGGTCGAACCATTTGTAAGTAGCGTTCAAACCGAAACCACCGCTGAACTTAGGCTGAGTCTTACCGATGATTGTACGGTCATTGTCAGCATCAATCTTGCCATCACCGTTCAAGTCCTTGATCTTCATGGCACCCGGGCGAAGACCTCCGTAAGAACCTGCTGTAGTAAATGTATTGTCAACCACACCTTCCTTCAGGATATAGTTACCAGACTTATCGAACTTAAACTGAGTCTTACCTGCATCGTCTACATAAGTTTCGAAATCGTCTACACCGTAGATACCGTCATAAACGAATCCCCAAACCAGACCCAAAGGCTGACCAACGATAACACGGTAGTCGTCCTGACCACGCATATCTGTTGAGAATGCACCAGAGTTGAATGACATAACATCTACACCGTCAGCCAATTTTTCAACACGGTTCTTGTTGAAACCGATATTGAAGTTGAAGTTCAACGAGTAGTCCTTCTTCTGGAGGATCGCAGCGTTCAATGTCAATTCGATACCTTTATTGGATGTTTCACCGATATTTCTCTGCATTGTAGTATAACCGATGGCTGTGATAGGAATTTCGATCAACAAATCCTTCACACTATTCCAATAGTAATCGATGCTACCAGACAATCTTTCGTTGAAGAAACCGAAATCCAAACCGACGTTACGGGTAATGGTTGTTTCCCATTTCAGATCCGGGTTAGCCAACTGAGCATTGTTCAATGTATAGTGAGGATTCTGTTCGTTACCTGCACCATAATATTTACTGCTTGAGTAAGCCTTATAGGTTGTTTCGAACATGGCACTACCGATACGGTTGTTACCTGCAGTACCGTAAGAGAAACGGAGCTTCAAGTTAGACATGAACTTCTTGGCAGGAGCCATGAACGGTTCTTCCAACAGACGCCATGCAACAGCACCTGCAGGGAAGTATCCCCAACGGTTACCTTCAGCAAACTTAGAAGAACCATCGGCACGCATTGTGAACGTAAACAAATAACGGTCCATCAAAGTATAATTGGCACGACCGAAGAATGAGATTGTACGGTCTTCCTGAGCCAAAGTAGAAGAAATAGTCTGTGCACCTGTACCCTTTGAGTTGTTTGCCATACTAGCGAACATCTTTTCCGGAGTAATATCTTCCTGGAAGAATTTACCAACCATCATATTCTGTTCGCTGCCTGAAGCAACATATTCCTGACCTACCATGATATTTACATCATGAGTCTTGTTGAAGTTATGTCTCCATGTCAAAGTATGAGCGGCACGGAGTTTCCAAGAATCTTTCTTAGTCCATTCACCCAACGGAAGTTCACCACCATCCTGTACGGCCTTGTTACTTCTCGGACCATACCAGTCTTTCAACTGATAGAAAGTATAGTCGTAACCACCTTCTGCACGGTAAGTGAAGTCTTTAGAGATTTTCCAGTTGATGGCAGCATTGAAGTTGTAACGACGTTCGTTCTTTCTTCTCCAGTAGTCGTTAACCTGATCTTTCAAGCTACGTGTAGCATTTACATATTCTTCGTATTCATCTTCCGGCAAAGTACTCGGGTCGATATCAATCTGATCATACAAACCGAATACAGGAGCTTTCATGATGGCATCGTAAGAACGGATCTTGTAAGTACCACCACCGGTACCCACACCCTGAGTTTCAGTATCAGCCAAGCGTGCACCGAAATCCAAAGTCAAGTTCTTATACAATTCATGTTTCAACTTAAAGTTCATGTTGTAACGGCGGTAACCGTTGTCTTCCATCAAACTCTTGTCGTTTGCATAAGTACCGCTCAAAGTGAATTTGGTCTTGTCATTACCACCTGTAATACTGATGTTGTGTGACTGAGAAAGTTCGTTGTTTCCGAACATTTCTTCCTGCCAGTCGTGACCTTCCTGATATTTGTAAAGATCCAAGTCACCGTAAGCACCATAACGCTGTTCGAAGCTACTGATAGCTGATGCACCTCTCAACGCCTGTCTTTCATAGTTGTACATTACGAACTGATAAGGATCCATGGCATCCAGTTTCTTACGGATTGTCTTGCCCTGGATATAACCGTTATAGCTAACGACTGTCTTACCACCTTTGGCACTCTTTGTAGTAATCAAGATTACACCGTTCGCACCCTGAGAACCATAGATTGCAGTAGAAGCGGCATCCTTCAATACGGTGATGTCTTCGATATCAGAAGGAGAGATATCGCTCATGCTTGACATCGGGAAACCATCCACAATATATAACGGAGAGTTATCACCGGTAATAGAACCACCACCACGGACTTTGATAATCATTTCAGCATCCGGAGAACCGTCGGTAGTAGTAATCTGCACACCGGCCAACTTACCGGTCAAGGCTTCAGCAACATTAGTTACCGGCACCTTTGCCAACTGTTCACCTTTAACTGTACTTACGGCACCTGTCAAGTCTTTCTTTCTTGCTGTACCGTAACCGATAACAACGACTTCATCAAGAACTTTGTTATCTTCCTCTAATGTAATGTTGTAAGTTGTCTGATTGCCCACCTTAAGTTCCTGTGTAGCATATCCGACGTAAGAAACTACCAATGTACTTCCAGTCTTTACGTTTGGTATGGTAAAATTACCATCCATGTCAGTAATTGACCCCACAGAAGTACCCTTCACTTGTACGCTTACTCCGATCAAGGGTTCACCGGTATTATCCTTGATAACACCCGAAATAGTCTTGTTCTGAGCAAACGCATGAAAATCAAATTATTTCTTTTTCTGTAGCAAGCACCACACCGGATAATGGTCAGAAACACGGATGGAACGGTCGACTTCGCAATGCAGAATCTTGAATGCATCGCTAGCAAATATATGGTCGATGCGGAAGTAAAGAAGACTCTGGTTATAACTGAAACCCGGCCCTCCGCCTGCATTGATAAACGCATCGTTCAGGCCTTTTCCGATAGTCCGATGGGCATAGGATACGGGAGAATCATTGAAATCTCCGCAAACAATCATATATGGAGATTCATTCCGTCGGATAGCAAGGGCAACAGAGTCGACCTGCGGAGCACGGATAGCTACGGCATCGGCCAGCTTACGCAATAAAAATTTACTATTCTCTTTAACCATCTCCTCCTCCGGTTTCTTCAGCATTTCGGTATACATCTCCTTATCGTGCGAGTTCAATTTGTTCGATTCAAGATGGTTATTGATTACAACAAGCGTATCTTCTCCTACCTTCAGACGGAAGAGCATACTTCCGTTCATCGCTGATTCATACCTGATTCTTTCCGCCGAAAGAATCGGATAACGTGAATAACAGGCCATACCGTTACCGCCATCACCAAAGGCAACCTTTTCATGGTAGGGATAATCAGACAACGTTTCATTGATGACCTTTTCACTTACATGTATCCCCGGAATGAATTCCTGCAAGCAGATGATATCGGCCTCACTTTCCTTCAGATATGCAAGGATAGGGTTTATCCCATCTTTATCGACATCTCCCCAAGGCATACCTTGGGTATTATAGGTAAGAAACTTGATTGTATCCGAAGCAGCATCACCCCGGTCAGCGAAACCGATCGGCCAATAGGCACGGAGACTACCAAAACCCATAAAAAGTACAACAAGAGAAAAAAGCGAATAACGACGACGGATAAACAGCCAGCCTATGATGCAAGCCAGATTCAGGAAGATAAAAATTGGTATAGCCAATCCGGCACATGCCAAAATAGGATGGCTCTGCGGCCGGATATAGGGACTATACGCACACAGCAAGTAGCCGAATGCAATCACTATATTCACTCCAATCAATATAAGTTTTATCAGCTTTCCGAAAATCTTCATCTTAGTTTAGTGCCTTTGTCGTCTCTACTTCATCTATCACATATCCACCACGGAAGTGGCTTGTCGAGGGATTATTTCTTGCTTGCATCAAACAAGCTCTTCTTTTCTTCATCTGTCAGACTTGAATAGCCTGATTTACGCAGTTTATCCAAGATACGGTCTATTTCATCCGAGCGTTCCTTTTTACGTGCATTGAAATCATAGTCCTTCTGTTTGTCGCTGTAGTGGACTTTCATCTTAGGTTTGCGAGGTTTCGGCTTCCAATCGCCGCAAACCACATCACAAACGGCATTGATCCATCGGGTCAGGTCGTGTCCTTTCCGTAAACCGATTGCAAAAAGCCATCCGGCCAATGCACCACCCAAATGGGCGATGTGTCCTCCGGCATTTCCAGATGTCATGAAAAGCAAATCCAACAGAATCATGAACAAGGCTACATACTTCAAGCGTACAGAACCTATAAACAGGAATTGGATAGGGTAATTCGGTTCACGTTCGGCTACCGCAACTACAATAGCCAATACGGAGGCAGATGCCCCTAGCAAATAGGAGTAGTCTTTCACCTCTTCAAAGTAAGGGAAGACATTGTAGGCAAGGATATAAAACACGCCTCCTACTATTCCTCCCAACAGATACAATCCCCGCAAATGCTTCGACGAGAAGAACTGCAGGAAAAGTTTCCCGAACCAGTATAGCCAAAGCATATTGAAAAGGATATGCAGCAAGCTTACATGAAGGAACATGTAAGTCAGTATTGTCCACGGCTGAAAGATAAAACGTTCCACCGATGCCGGCAGTTCAAGGTAATTGATCCAAGGAGCGACAGGTATCCTGAACAACGTCAGAATGACCGTCACCAATGAAACAACTATAAATATACCGACATTCCAATACAACAGGCGGATAACCGTATCCCCCCGTCGGAATCCATCTTTCAGATTATTAATAAATCTGCTGTCCGCCACCATATTTCTTTCTCCAATAAAGTATTAATATCAAACCGAAGAGCATACCGCCCAAGTGAGCGAAATGTGCAATTCCGTCTCCTCCGCTGATTCCCAATACCAGCTCAAGAACCGCATATCCGATTACGAAATATTTTGCCTTGATAGGGAAAGGAATCGGGAAAATGAACATCTGGCTGTTGGGGAACAACATACCGAATGCCAACAGAATGGCATAGACTGCTCCCGAAGCACCGACCGTACTGATAACATTCAGATATTCGCTCATCGGAATAGTCACCCCATTCCCCAAATCTACGTTCAGATAATGTGACCATACCGTTACATATTCAATATACTGAACACCTTCCTGAATCAATCCGGCACCGATACCACAAAGGATGTAATAGAACAGAAAACGTTTAGGTCCCCAAACATTCTCCAACACCCGTCCGAACATCCATACTGCAAACATATTGAAGAAAATATGTTGGAAATTGGCATGCATGAACATATAGGTAACCAACTGTGCAGGATTAAAATCGGATGCCATAAAGAAATGCAGGGCCAGAAACCTGTTCACGTCAATCCCATAACGCTCTGCCACTAGCATTCCGAAGAAGCACAGCACATTAATAATCAACAAATTTTTCGTTACTGTTGGTAAATTATTCATATTTTTAATTCAACTTAAATTTCTTTTCTGATACTATCACGCAGGACCAACAGGCTTTCCGGTCCCATATTGAACAAAAGGTCGACGACACTCAGGTTAGGAATAAATCCTTGTCTGGCATCGAATACCTGATAATAGGCCTTGGGTGCAAAAGCCTCATCGGCTACCTTCCAATCCCTCTTCGGATGGATAATCTCACGGTAATCATCAACCCCGTCCGTTGCTGTCAGATACTCATCGGTTGGGATGATTGTCGGCTGTATGTCAATCTGTTTACAAACCCATCGGCAAAGTTCCGCATTGAAATCGTAAAGGAACTCATATTTGTGTTCGAAAAAGCGATGGAATTCATCGGCATAGTAATCGAAAAAAGGGCTTTGCTTATAACCTGCCACGAATGCGTTCCAATGCACATGCCGCCAGTTGCCATGATCGGAAATACGGATATCCTTCATCAGGCATTTAGCCTCATCGCCTTTCTCAGTCGGGATGGTCAATGCCAACGGACCATCGGCCGAAGCAATCACACATCGGTTGCGATAAGTCTGCTTCATATAATGGTCGTTCTGTTCCACATATACCCTACCGTAAGCAAAAAGTTTGGTATAGTATTCTACAGGAGCCAGATAGGCCGAGCTCAGTATTACTTCTTTTTCCATGCTCATTGTACAGATTGAAAGAAACGTCCCTTACGGGTTGTAAACCAGATTCGCCATGCTTTCCCCACTATATATTCTTCGGGCACAAAACCGAAAAGACGTGAGTCGGACAGATTCATCGGATCGTTTGCCGCCATCCAATAATAGTCCTTTGTAAAGGTGTAGGCGGTAACGAGGTTTCCATTGACCCAAAGCTTACCGTCTCTGATATCGGCCTGAAGTCCTTCATGGAAACGGATGGTATTGCACAAAAGAACAATATTCCAGGGATATACCTTGACCGACTTTCCCTTAGCCGGAACTTCATACGGATGCACATCGGAAGAAAGACGAACGTTCAACGGAGTAAATTGCACCCTTCCTTCCGCCTTCTGTGTTATCAGGTAATATTCATAATGGCTGAAACTGCGTATATAACCACCTTCTTTCGTATATCCGGCCAATGTATTACCTTCGATACCTACCGCATCAAGAAATGCCAATACCAAATCTTCCTGTGAGGAGGGATAAGCGTAGAACGATTTACTGTCGGGACTAAGAATTTCTCCACCGACATTCAACAATTCGTTGTTCAGCATCAAAGTATCGCCTGGTAGACCGATACACCGGCTGATGAACAGGTTTCGCCATTCCATCTTACCTTTCTTGCTGTCGGGCGTCGGATCGTTGAACAAGACAATATCACCTTTCTTCACCTGCCGGGAAGCGATACGATGATAGCCGAACCACGACGGGAAAGGCATACGCAGACCATAGCTCCACTTGTTCACCAACACACCTTCGCCTTCATACAAAGCATTTTCCATTCCCGATGAAGGAATGAAACAGGAAGTGACAAGAAAAGCCCGGACAAGCAACACGGCTACAACCACGATTGCTGCCCATGTCAGCCCACGTTTCCAATCCTTACGCTCAGCCCTCATTCAAACGTTTTCGATTTTACAGATTACTTGATGGACTCGACCATCTTGAACAGACGGTTCCAACGGATCTTACCATTGAACCAGCCACGGTCCTGATCGAGCGACAGCCATACAAAGATAGGCTTACCTACGATATGGTCTTCCGGAACAAATCCCCAGAAGCGTGAATCAGCGGAATTATGGCGGTTGTCGCCCATCATCCAGTAATAGTCCATCTTGAACGTATATTGGTCGGTCTGCTGACCGTTGATATAGATTTTTCCATCCTTAACTTCCAACTGATTGCCTTCGTATACTTTGATCGGACGTTCATAGATCGGAAGGTTATCGAGGGTCAGATCGATGGTTTCTCCCTTTTTCGGAATCCAGACCGGACCGTAGTTATCGACAGTCCATCCGGTATTCTTATTTATCGGATACAGACCACCCGCATCGTCATCGGGAACATTGTCAATCGATATCACCAAATCCTTACGGGCCAATAGTGCAGCCTTCGCCTTGGCAGTAAGCGGCATATTGTAAACCGATTCTTGGGTATAATAAGCCATCTGATCTTCCAGACTGATACCCAATTCGTGACACAGGTCTTCGGGAAGCATTCCCTTGGTTCGTACGATGTAACGGTACTGCACTTCATCGGGTTCCTTGTTAGGCTTTCCGTCGAGGTAGATAATACGATCCTTTATCTGCAAGGTCTGTCCCGGCAATCCCACGCACCGTTTTACATAATTCTCACGACGGTCGACCGGACGAGTGATGACTTTTCCGTACATCTGCGGATTCTCATCGATATACTTGCGCCCTACAGCATAATAATAATCGTAAACCTGACGTTCCTGTTCGGGAGTCAGACTGTTCATATCTATCGGCTGCGACAGATCCTTTCCTGCCTGATAAGCCAAACGGTACAAATCTTCCGCCTGGACAGCGCTTGCCACACTATCACCTGCCGGGAAATTGAACACCACAATATCATTCAGTTTCACTTCACCCAGACCTCCTACACGCTTATAGTCCCATTTAGGCCATTCCAGATACGACTTGCAATTGAATATCGGCAAGGTATGCTGGGTAAGCGGCATGTGCAGCGGAGTCTGCGGAATACGTGCCCCATAACTCATCTTGCTAACAAAGAGATAATCGCCGACCAGCAACGACTTCTCGAGCGAAGACGAAGGAATCACATAATTCTGGAAGAAATACAGGTTAACGAAATATACGGCAACCAAGGCGAAAACGATAGCATCCACCCATCCCATCACCGTAACTACCGTCTTGTTCTTCGATTTCTTCCACCAATACCAAGGAATCTTCTTGGTGATATATGCATCGAAAATGAACGGAACCACAATCAGTCCCAACCAGCTCTTCAGCCAAAGCAGGAAAAGCAGGTACAGGACAATCACAATCCCGAACTTAATCCATTGTTTACGTGTCGCTTGTATCATCGCTTAAAATTGAAATAAATCGTTCATTCCCAAGAAACCTTCATGCTTGGCAGTATATTCTGCGGAAAGTACCGCACCCAGGGCAAAGCCTTTACGGTTCTTGGCGTCGTGTGTAATCAAAATCGAATCGGCTTCCGATTCGTAACGGATGGTATGGATTCCCGGTACTTCGCCTTCACGGATAGCGCTGACAGGCATTTCATTCGGAGCACATTCGGTTGTTCCGGTTACGGTTCCATCGGGAGCTGTCAATGTGCCCATCACCCATTTATCCTTGCGGTTGAGGTTTTCCAAGATACCTTCTGCCAATGTGATGGCTGTACCGCTCGGAGCATCCAGCTTGTGGATATGGTGGGTTTCCACCATCGAAACATCGTAATTGGGGAAATTATTCATGATACGGGCCAGATACTTGTTGACAGCCGAGAAGATGGCTACCCCCAAACTGAAATTGGACGACCAGAAGAGGGTTTTTCCTTCCTCCTTGCACAGACGGCGCATCTCGTCGCCATGCTCTCCCATCCAGCCTGTACTACCCGAAACCACCTTCACACCATTACGGAAAGCCTCAAGACAATTACCGTAGGCAACAGAAGGAGCGGTAAACTCAATCGCCACATCAGCCGAACGGAAAGCTTCCGAACTGAAATCGTCACGGTTGTCGATATCGATAATACTTACAATCTCATGTCCACGGGAAAGAGCGATTTTTTCAATCTCCTTGCCCATTTTTCCATATCCTATCAATGCAATTTTCATATATATCTGCGTTTTTAGGGACAAAGATAACGTTTTTAGTTATAAATCACTGCAATTAGTAAACATTTACACCTCGTTAACATGGAACAACTCTTACATTATGTGTGGAAACACAAGCTTTTTACATTGAAACCGTTGCATACAATCGACGACCAGCCGTTGGAAATCATCGACCCGGGACTGCCTAACCGTAACGCCGGTCCCGATTTCTTCAATGCCAAGATAAAGATAGGCGGAGTGCTTTGGGTAGGCAATATCGAAATACATCTGCAGGCATCCGATTGGTTCCGGCACGGACACGACAAGGATAAGGCCTACGACTCGGTTATCCTTCATGTAGCATCGGAGGTCGATGCCCTACCGGTACGGAGCAACGGTGAACCTATTCCACAGATGGAGCTCCATTTTCCGCCCTATCTGCAGAAGAATTACGATGAGTTGCTTCATACCGACCACTATCCGGCTTGTTATCAGCTGATACCGAAACTTCCTAAAATCCTGTTGCATAGCTGGCTTTCAGCCCTTCAGGTGGAACGGTTCGAAAGCAAGGACAAACAGATAAAAAAGAGGCTGAACGACAGCAACGGCGATTGGGAACAGGCTTTCTTCGTTACACTAGCTCGGAATTTCGGATTCGGAGTCAACAGCGACACCTTTGAATTATGGGCCAAGCATATCCCATTGTCGGCCGTAAACAAGCATCGGGACAATCTCTTTCAGGTGGAAGCCATCTTCTTCGGGCAGGCCGGTCTGCTGGAAGAACTTCCTTTGGATGCCTATACCGAAAAACTGATGAAAGAATATGCCTACCTCAGCCATAAATTCGGTCTGCATCCGCAGGACGAATGCAGATGGAGGTTTCTGAGATTGCGGCCAAGTAACTTTCCACATATCCGCATCGCCCAACTTGCCTGCCTGTATCACCGTTCTCAGGGATTGCTTTCCCGACTTATGGAAAAAGAAACCTTGAAAGAAGTAAGGGAAGAGCTGAAAGGAGGAACTTCGGGGTACTGGCTTACCCACTTCCGCTTCGGAGAGCTATCACCCGAATGTACCAAGAGCCTCAGCAACCCGAGCATCGACCTGATTATCATCAATACAATCGTGCCATTCCTTTATGCATACGGCAAGCACAAACTCTCGGAAGCGCTCTGCAACCGGGCAGAGAAATTTCTGGAAGAGCTGAAGCCCGAAAACAACCATATAGTACGGATGTGGAAGGAGTGCGGACTCGAAGCCACACATGCAGGCGACAGTCAGGCACTCATCCAACTGAAGAAGAGTTATTGTGATACAAAGAAATGCCTATTCTGCCGTATCGGATACGAGTATTTCAAGAAAAAGGAATGAAGATTAACCATGTAAGGCCGTTTCGACCGAACGGAGATATACATCCAGCCGATTGCTTTTCAAGATGGACTTACGGACTTTCTTATCCATATCGGGCAACAGATATTCCCACATGGTCTTCAGTTTCTGAAGGAGCTGTGCATCACCTCCTTCGATGGTTTTCACGTATTCGTCTGTCATCAACCGATGCATTTCATATACTTTTCCATAAAGTGCAGCTTTGGAAAGCACAACACCTTCCCGAAAAGCGGAAGCTAGGGAAGGATCCGCCAGAAGTCCCCTGCCTAACATCACCCCTTGGAGCTTGGGAAATGCATCCGTCAACTGTCGGATATCGGAAACGGAGATTAGGTTTCCGTTATAGAGCAAAGGCAATTCACAGGCATTATAGAAGTCCGAAAAAGCTTCCATATCCACATCGCCCTTGTATTGTTGCTTGCCTATACGGGGGTGCAAGGTAAGCTGTTTCACACACGAACGGTTCAACAATGGAAGAAGAAGCTTCCACTCATCGGAATCCTTCCAACCCAAACGCATCTTTACGGAAAAACGGATATCGGGATAATGTTCCATCGTTTTAAGCAAAGCATCCACTCTTTCGGGATAAGGCAGAATGCCCGACCCCTTCCCCCGATTGGCTATGAGCGGAAACGGGCATCCCATGTTCAGGTCAATCTCACGATATCCCAACGAGTAAAGATAGTCGGTCAAGCGGCAGAACTCATCAGGCTCACCAGCAACAATCTGCGGAATCAGATGGCGCACCTTGTTCCGTTCCGGAGAAACCTCACGACGGTCTTTATTGCGTATCTCCCCTTTCTCCAGACGGACAAAGGGAGTATAATACGCATCCACCCCGCCGAACACCTGTTCATGGGCGTTCCGCCAGGCACTTTCGGTAAATCCCTGCAAAGGAGCGGCATCGATCTGTAACATATTCTTGAGGGTTTGTCTTACAAAAATAGCTATTATTTCGTTATCTTTGTAGAATACAACATCACTTAACGACATGGAAAAGTACATCTACGAATTGAAAATGAAGGTACGCGACTATGAATGCGACCTGCAAGGCATCGTCAACAATGCCAATTACCAGCATTATATCGAACATACCCGCCACGAGTTCCTCAGCTCCACAGGACTGAGCTTCGCACGGTTGCACGAAGAAGGAGTCGACCCGGTGGTAGCACGGCTGAATATGGCCTTCAAGACACCCTTGAAGAGCGGCGATGAGTTCGTATCGAAACTCTACCTGAAAAAAGAAGGTATCAAGTATGTATTCTATCAGGATATCTTCCGCCTGCCCGACATGAAAGTCGTGATCAAATCGACAGTAGAGGCCGTGTGCCTCATCAACGGGCGTCTGGGCAACAGTGAACTCTTCGACAAAACCTTTGCACCCTACATTTCGGAATAATGGATAAGGAACTTCTCTACCGGCTGGCTCTTCCGCAACTGCCTGGAATCGGCCCTATCAGTGCCCGCAACCTCATCAGGCTGGCAGGGAATGCTACTACCCTTTTCGAGCATCAGAATGAACTGACCGATATTGTTCCCGAAGCCACATCCGCCTTCAAGAAACTGTTGGACTGCTCTGATACCCTTCGGTTGTGTGAGGCGGAACTCCGCTTTGCGGAAAAGAACCGGATAGACTGTCTCGATGAAAGGAACGAAAAATATCCGTCGCGACTTCGTGAATGTGAGGACGCTCCTCTGGTAGTGTTCTACAAGGGCAATGCCGATCTGAACAAGACCCACGTCATCAGCATGGTAGGGACGCGTAATGTGAGCGAATACGGAAAAGATATCTGCACCCGTTTCATACACGATCTGAAAGAATTGCTTCCCGATGTACTGATAGTAAGCGGACTGGCATACGGAGTCGATATCAACGCACACAGAGCTGCCCTTCAGAACGGTCTGGAAACCGTGGGAGTGCTTGCACACGGGCTCGACCGCATTTATCCCGCCGTTCACCGTAAGACAGCAACGGAAATGGTAAATCAGGGCGGATTGCTCACGGAATTCATGAGCGGGACCAATCCCGACCGTCAGAACTTCATCAAACGCAATCGGATTGTTGCCGGAATGGCCGATGCCACTCTTGTAATCGAATCGGCCGAAAAAGGCGGCTCGCTTATTACCGCCGATATAGCGCAAAGCTATCATCGAGATTGTTTTGCCTTTCCAGGACGCATCTACGACCCTTATTCCGCAGGGTGCAATAACCTGATACGCTCCAATCGGGCCGCATTGCTGCAAAATGCCGAAGATCTGGTTGCCGCCATGAATTGGGACAATCGACCTGCTCCCGTTCACAGCATACAACGCCAACTGTTCCCTGAACTCGATGAAAAGGAAAAGTTCATCGTATCGATTCTGCAGAAACATCCCGATGGAATACAGGTAAACACTCTGGTTGTAGAAAGTAATATCGCCATCAATCATCTGACAGGAATCATGTTTAATCTGGAAATGAAAGGAATCATCAGAAGCATGGCAGGAGGAATGTATAAACTCATATAGACATGTTCTGTAGAAATTCATGAATCTTGATTCCGGAATTCATGAATTTCTACAAAAGATATAAGGACATTCTTTCCGAAATATAAAGAGAAACTGACCGATACATAAGGTCATATCGGAACAAATATACCGAAATCTTGGACAAAATCTCCTTTTATTTCCACTACAAATCTCTACAAACTGATAAATTGAAAGCTAACTAAATTTCCGACATCACTGCCAACCATCTTCCCGTCGGAGATATTGCATACAAACATACTGAAATATACTGAAAACGTCAATCCATACTTACCTATACACAAACCTTGTGTTTTTTATCCTTCACATCCTTCATATTCACCTAAAACAGATTGAAAGCAGCCGTGATTTTTCATGAAAAATGCATCAGAATCGCTTGGAACAGCAAAGACACAACAGGGTGAAAGGATACAGCAGAACCGGAAGCGAGATGAAGCATACGAAACATAAGGGCAAAAAAATGGGAGAACGCTTTCTCCCAACCTTGTTAACCTTAAATCTAATACTATGAAAAAAATCACATTGCAAATGTAGGCATTTTGAATCATACTTGCAAGTATCTGCAACACTATTACAAATAGTTTAAAACTCTTTTGCATTTGAACGTTTCCGCACACGC
The DNA here is from genome assembly GCA_944321335.1 of uncultured Phocaeicola sp. Taxonomy (GTDB): domain Bacteria; phylum Bacteroidota; class Bacteroidia; order Bacteroidales; family Bacteroidaceae; genus Phocaeicola. The sequence goes on from CALUKX010000005.1 coordinate 52,622, forward strand.
CATTCATTCAAAATACTTTATCCCTTATTTGAGCATTTGACAAAGTGTAACTTTTACATTATCAAACATTTGAAAAGAATTGCAGTTTTGTTCATTTAAGAATTTTGACAAAAAGGGGGAATATTCTTTTATTAACAAAAAAAATTCCTGTCGGTTTCCCGACAGGAATTTGACTTATCAAGTAAAAGCTTCAGGCTAATCAGTCTTTCAGTTTAGCTTTGATGAAATCGCGGTTCAAGCGAGCGATATTGCTGATTGAAACGCATTTCGGACATTCTGCTTCACAAGCACGGGTATTGGTACAGTTACCGAAGCCCAGTTCGTCCATCTTAGAGATCATAGCCTTTGCACGACGCAAAGCTTCCGGCTTACCCTGAGGCAACAGGTTCAGCTGACTTACCTTCGCAGAAACGAACAACATGGCAGAACCGTTCTTACAAGCAGCTACACAAGCACCGCAACCGATACAAGATGCAGCATCCATAGCTTCGTCTGCAATCGGTTTCGGGATCAGGATAGCGTTAGCATCCTGAGGAGCACCTGTACGGACGCTGATGAAACCACCGGCCTGCATAATCTTATCATATGCAGTACGGTCTACCATCAAGTCCCTGATTACCGGGAAACCGGCAGAACGCCAAGGTTCAACAGTAATTACATCGCCGTCCTTGAAACGACGCATATAGATCTGGCAAGTAGTAGCTCCTGTAGCAGGTCCATGTGGATGTCCGTTGATGTACAAAGAACACATACCGCAGATACCTTCACGACAGTCGTGGTCGAATACGATAGGTTCTTTACCTTCTTCAATCAACTGTTCGTTCAAGATATCCAGCATTTCCAGGAATGAAGTATCCCCCGGGATGTCTTTCATCTGGAAAGTATCGAAATGACCTTTATCTTTCGGTCCATTCTGACGCCAAACTTTCAGCGTAAATGATATATTTTTATCCATTTGAATTTGATTCTTTAAATGTTTAACTTCACTGATTAGCTCTTATAGTTACGAGTCTGTACCTTGATTGCTTCGTATACCAACGGTTCCTTGTACAGTACCGGAGCCTTGTCGTCGCCACCCTGGTATTCCCAGCAAGCAACATAGAAGTAATTTTCATCATCACGTTTAGCTTCACCTTCCTCAGTCTGGTATTCTTCACGGAAGTGACCACCGCAAGATTCGTTACGGTTCAATGCATCGTAAGCGATCAGCTCACCCATAGTGATGAAGTCGTTCAGACGGATAGCTTTGTCAAGCTCTACGTTCATACCTTCTTTTGAACCCGGGATGAACAGTTCGGTTTCGAATTCCTTACGGATTTCTTTCAGACGAGTCAAACCGGTCTTCAGACCTTCTTCAGTACGTCCCATACCAACGTATTCCCACATTACACGACCCAATTCCTTGTGGATAGAGTCTACAGACTTCTTACCCTTGATGTTCATCAGGTGGTCGATCTTGTCCTGAACAGCTTTCTCTGCTTCAGCAAATTCCGGCAGATCGGTAGAGAAACGAGGAACAGTGATCTGGTCAGCCAGATAGTTCTGGATAGTGTAAGGCAATACGAAGTAACCGTCAGCCAGACCCTGCATCAATGCAGAAGCACCCAGACGGTTAGCACCGTGGTCAGAGAAGTTACATTCACCGATAGCGAACAGACCCTTGATAGAAGTCTGGAGTTCGTAATCAACCCAGATACCACCCATTGTGTAGTGGATAGCCGGATAGATCATCATCGGGTTATAATATTTCACGCCGTTGATTTCCTTGGCCAATTCGCCAGGATTAACGTCAGTGATTTCTTCGTACATATCGAACAAGTTACCGTAACGCTGGCGAACTACATCCAAGCCCAGACGTTCGATACTTTCAGAGAAGTCCAAGAATACAGCCAAACCAGTGTTGTTTACACCGAAGCCCTTGTCGCAACGTTCCTTAGCGGCACGAGATGCAACGTCACGCGGAACCAAGTTACCAAATGCCGGATAACGACGTTCCAGATAATAGTCACGGTCTTCTTCAGGGATATCGCTACCCTTGATCTTACCTTCCTGCAAAGCTTTTGCATCTTCCAGTTTCTTCGGCACCCAGATACGACCGTCGTTACGCAGAGATTCAGACATCAAAGTCAACTTAGACTGCTTGTCGCCGTGTACCGGGATACAAGTCGGGTGAATCTGAACGTAAGCAGGGTTAGCGAACCAAGCACCCTTACGGTAGCAAGACATAGCAGCAGTACAGTTACATGCCATTGCGTTGGTAGACAAGAAGTAAGCGTTACCGTAACCACCGGTAGCGATAACTACTGCGTGAGCAGCGAAACGTTCCAATTTACCTGTAACCAAATTCTTGGCGATGATACCGCGAGCACGTCCGTCGACGATAACGATATCCTGCATTTCGTAACGGGTATACAGTTTTACTGTCCCTGCACCTACCTGACGGCTCAATGCAGAGTAAGCGCCCAGCAACAACTGCTGACCTGTCTGACCTTTAGCATAGAAAGTACGGGAAACCTGCGCACCACCGAAAGAACGGTTAGCCAACAGACCACCATATTCACGAGCGAAAGGAACACCCTGGGCAACGCACTGGTCGATAATATTGTTTGAAACTTCAGCCAGACGATAAACGTTAGCTTCACGAGCACGGTAGTCACCACCCTTTACAGTATCGTAAAACAGACGGTAAACAGAGTCACCATCATTCTGATAATTCTTAGCAGCGTTGATACCACCCTGTGCAGCGATAGAGTGAGCACGACGAGGAGAATCCTGGATACAGAAGTTGAACACACGGAATCCCATTTCACCCAATGAAGCGGCAGCAGAAGCACCAGCCAAACCGGTACCTACAACGATGATATCCAGACGACGTTTGTTAGCCGGGTTCACCAATTTCTGGTGAGCTTTATAGTTGGTCCATTTCTCAGCTATCGGGCCTTCAGGAATTTTAGAATCAATTATCTTAGTCATAATGTTTTTCAATTTAATCAGTTACACTTAAATTATCAAGCACCGCAACACATCATGTTCTTGATAAAGAATACAACAGCTACAATCATGAAGCCCAGAACGATGATAGTTGAATAAATGTTAGAGATGCATTTCCAACGGTTGATCCAGATAGTGTTGTTCCAACCCAAAGTCTGCATAGCGCTCCAGAAACCGTGAGTCAGGTGGAACCACAAAGCAACCAACCAAATCAGGTAAAGTACGAAGAATACCGGATTAGAGAAAGTCTGCATAATGTAACCGTAACCGTCAGCAGCATGAAGACCACCCAGCATCGGATTGCCGATGATTTCAGCGAACTGCATTTTGTACCAGAAGTTAAAGAAGTGAAGAGCCAGACCCAAAATGACAATGATACCCAAAACCAACATGTTCTGAGATGCCCATTCTACATTTTTCGGTCTTGCATTAACAGCATAGCGTTCGCTACCACGAGCTGCACGGTTCTGCATAGTCAACCAGAAAGCATAGATGATGTGAATTACAAACAAAGCTGCCAGACCTACAGTAGCAACCAATGCATACCAGTTAGCGCCCAAGAATTCACAAACCATGTTGTAACCTTCCGCCGAGAACAGCGCAACAAGGTTCATCGCCATGTGAAATGTCAGAAACAGGACAAGGGCGATACCTGTTACACTCATCACCACTTTCCTTCCAATAGATGAATTACTTAACCACATAAATGATTGAATTTAAATTATTTAATTGTTAGAACTAAAATTTCATCGCTACACAATACGTAATACCGACACAAAATTAGGTGTTTTCCTTAGATAATACAAAAAATTACGGAAATAATTCTTTAATCTAGCAGGCTGTAAACAAGGTTTGCAATTAAAATTTCATTCCGGTTGTGCATTTAGCAAGACAGAGTTTACAATTCGAAACAGATAACCGACAAAAAAAGCTGTTCCCCCCAAAAGATATCAGGAGAAACAGCTGACTAATAAATTTATAGAGAACGGATGTTTTTACCAACCTTGTATCTTAGCAAAATCATAATACCATGTTTTCTGCTTATCTTTGATTTTTTCTAAATGGTCGTTAAAAGTATCATTAGAAACCAAGTGAAGTTCATTGCAACCGTCGAGATACTCTGCAGGAACCGCCGGTGCATACAGCCAACCCTTGACATGAAGCTTATCACCTTCCTCCAGCACATAAATGGTCTGGCGCAAACCATAATAAGTTACTTGCTTCGGGCGGCGCATCTGGTCATCAGTAATGCCCCATTGACCAAATCCTACATACCCATCCTTACCGGGAAGCAGATAAAAACAATTCACCTGACCGATTTCCCCTTCTATCTTACCGACTTCAACATCAAATTCCACAAGCAAACCAGTCCGCCCCCGATCTGTTATATTGAGTGCACTTGGAAGCTCGACATTCTTGATTACGATATCCGAAATAATCTTATACGGAAGATTTTCATCCATTACCTTGTAAGGGATTGACTTGCCGATTAACTTCTCGGCAATCGGAGTGGCCTTCTCTTTACCTACTTTCACTCCTTCTTCAATCACCTTCGAAAAACTACCTTCATTATCTTTCGACGCAGCTATAAAAGCATCCTGATAAATGTTCGGAATACCTCCAAACATATTGTCGTTACCACATGAAGAGAGAAGTAGTGCACACACGGCACATAAGCCAAAGATTCTGTTCAGTCTCATAATAGATTTCTTTGATTAGACATCAATTGATTTTTGTCAAAGTAACAGATTATAAAGATACACACCAAACATCCATCGATAAACAACCTTGTTTACAAAGGAAATTATTCCTAGTAGACACAAAAATAAGGGCGTAATGAATCACGAAATCACTACACCCTTATTTTTCTACAAATTCAATTTCAATTCCGTTTCGGAAAATTCATTCCCGGCTTTTCAAGCAATTCCACCGCTTTAGCCATACTGTCGCTCAATGTATTGATTACCTGAAAGTATTCATTCATATCCCAAAGGTCACGGGCCACCAAAGCCTTGAGTTGGGTCTTGATTAATGGCAAAGCTGTTTTATATTGTTCTTCATCGAACTTGACACCAAGCGAAGTACCTAGCTCGACAAGTTCCTTCAGCATCTTGCCGGTAATCTCGAAATTCCGGTCGAAACGTTCGAAGTTCCTGTATTTCTGCAACCAGTCCTTACGGTGACGGTCGACAAGCTTCACGTTATACTGAACAATAGCCCCTTTATCACGCAAGTCGAGGTAATACTTGGTGTACATGGTTGTATCAATCGGCACGAAATAATCAGGCATAATACCGCCACCGCCATAAACCGTACGTTTCAGTTTCAAAGTCTGTGTCTTCAAAGAATCCGGGAAATGGATACTGTCGGCACTAATCATCTCCCCCCGATTGTAACGGTCTATCAGATCCTTATTGTATTGTTCGATGCTTTCATACGGTTTCTGGATACAACGACCCGAAGGTGTATAGTAGCGCGAAACGGTAAGACGGATCATGGATCCGTCGGGCAAATCGACCGGACGCTGTACCAATCCCTTACCGAACGTACGACGACCTACAACGATGCCTCTATCCCAATCCTGGATGGCACCTGTAACAATTTCACTGGCAGAAGCGGAATATTCATCAACCAGGACGATCAACCGTCCTTCCTGAAAATCGCCGTCACCTTTGGCCTTGAACTCGGAACGGGGACTGCGACGGCCTTCGGTATACACAATCAGCTCGCGACGGCCCAATATCTGGTCGCACAAATCGATAGCCGATTGCAGATAACCTCCTCCATTGCCCTGCAGATCAAGAATCAAATCTTTCATTCCCTGTCCCTGAAGCTTATGCAGCGCTTCTACAAACTCATCACCGGTAGTAGCCGCGAAACGGTTGATACGGATATATCCGATAGTCTTGTTGACCATGTACGAAGCATCCAGACTATATACCGGAATCTTATCACGCTTGATAGTAAAAGGCAACAAATCCTTTACGCCTTTGCGCAAAACCTTCACATTTACGGTAGTACCTTTTTTTCCACGCAGACGACGCATCACTTCCTCAGTACCCATCTTCACGCCGGCTATCAAGGTATCGTTTACCTCGATAATACGGTCACCTGCCAATATACCGACTTTCTCGGAAGGCCCTCCAGAAACAGGCTGTATAACGAACAATGTATCAGTAGCCATATTGAACTGGATACCGATACCATCGAAATTTCCCTGCAACGGTTCATTCAACTTCTTCACCTCTTCCGCATCAGAATAAGTGGAATGTGGGTCGAGTTTCTCCAACATACCGATAATGGCATCCTCCACAATCTTGGCCTCATCCACTTCATCTACATACAAATTAGCAATTGCAAACTCCGCCAACTGCAGTTTTCGCGAAGGAGTATCCAACAACTTCTTCTGCGCTACGGCATCTGTTACCAGACAAAACACACAAAAGAATATCCAAAATTTTCTTCTCATAACTGAATCTCTTAAAGTTCGTATGCAATTACAGATTGATGTCCAACCCTTCCGGAAGGAAAGGAGTCACATCCTTACCAAACTGAAGCAATTCACGCACAATCGTCGAACTTACAGACGTCAGTTCCGGCTCTGTAAACAACAAAATAGTTTCCACTCCTGCCAGTTTCCGGTTGATATCTGCAATCGTTTCCTCGTATTCGAAATCACGCACAGTACGGATTCCACGGATAATAAATCCGGCCTCCTGTGCCTTGGCGAAATCGACTGTCAGACCGTCGTAGGAAGCAACCTTGATACGTGGCTCGCCTGCATACAGTTTCTTTATCATCGCCACACGTTTATCGGTAGGGAACCAGCTGCGTTTTCCCTCATTGATACCGATACCGATAACTATCTCATCCATAAATGTCAACGCACGCTGAACGACCGAATAATGACCGACCGTAAAGGGGTCGAAGGTACCTGGAAATATTGCACGTTTCATAAGCTACGTTTTTTCACACACATTCATCGTTATTTATCAAATCTTCTTCAACTACCAGATTGTTGATGATGAAGCTCTGACGTTCCATGGTATTCTTACCCATATAGAACTCAAGCAATTCCTTCACTGCATCCGTCTTACGTAAGGTAACAGGTTCAAGACGCATATCCTTGCCGATAAAGTTGCGGAACTCATCCGGAGAAATTTCACCCAAACCTTTGAATCGGGTAATTTCCGGATTCGGACTCAGCTTCTCGATTGCCGCCAGACGTTCTTCTTCGGTGTAACAATAGATGGTTTCATAAACACCTTTCTTCCTGTTTCGGACACGGAACAACGGTGTCTGAAGTATATATACATGACCTTTCTTGATCAGATCGGGGAAAAACTGAAGGAAGAAGGTTATCATCAGCAAACGGATATGCATACCGTCCACATCAGCATCGGTTGCAACGATTACCTTGTTATAGCGCAATCCGTCAAGCCCATCTTCAATATTCAAGGCAGCCTGGAGCAGATTGAATTCTTCGTTTTCATAAACTACTTTCTTGGTCAGTCCGAACGAGTTCAGCGGCTTACCTCGCAAACTAAACACCGCCTGGGTATTAACATCGCGGCTCTTGGTAATTGAACCACTCGCAGAATCACCCTCGGTAATGAAGATCGAACTTTCCAGACGCGGATCGTTTTCATCGCTATCCTCTTTCTTCGGACCTTTCAGATCGTTCAGGTGGATACGGCAATCACGCAACTTACGGTTGTGCAGGTTGGCCTTTTTCGCACGTTCACGTGCTATCTTGGTTACTCCGGCAATGGCCTTACGTTCCTTTTCGGACTCCTGAATCTTCTGAAGCAGGATTTCGGCTACATCGGGATGCTTGTGCAGGTAATTATCGACATTCTCCTTGATGAAATCGCCGACAAACTTATTTACACTGACCCCCGAAAGCGGATAAGGATTACCGTCGGAATCTTTCTCAGGAGCCATCGTCAATGAACCCAACTTAATCTTGGTCTGACTTTCGAAGGTAGGTTCGATTACATTGATAGCAATGGCGGCCACCAATCCGTTTCGGATATCCTGAAATTCCAGATTCTTTCCATAAAACTCCTTGATGGTACGGGCGATATGTTCCTTGAATGCACTTTGATGAGTACCGCCTTGGGTAGTATGTTGACCATTGACAAACGAATAATATTCTTCACCGTACTGAGGACTGTGAGTAAAGGCAATCTCAATATCCTCTCCCGAAAGATGGATTATCGGGTAAAGCCCTTGAGCTGTCATATTATCGTTCAGCAAGTCTTCCAAACCATTACGACTGATAATACGGTGATTGTTATAATAGATTGCCAGTCCGGTATTCAGGTACGTATAGTTACGCAACATCGTTTCGATGTATTCCGGCCGGAAATGGTAATTCACAAACAAACTATTATCCGGTTCGAAGAAAATATAGGTTCCGTTCTCCTCATCGGTAGGGCAAGTTACATCTCCGACCAAATTTCCACGTTCGAATTTTGCTTCACGCATCTGTCCGTCACGAATGCTTCGTACTACGAACTGTGTACTCAAAGCGTTTACAGCCTTGGCACCTACACCGTTCAGACCGACACTCTTTTTAAATGCTTTTGTATCGTATTTACCACCCGTATTCAACATCGAAACAGCATCGACCAAACTTCCCAATGGAATACCACGTCCATAGTCGCGTACAGATACACGCAGATTGTCTTCCATCAGAATGTCAATCCGCTTACCTGCCCCCATCTTGAATTCATCGATACAGTTGTCGATAACCTCCTTGAGCAGGACATAAATGCCGTCTTCAGCCTGTGAACCGTCACCTAAGCGGCCGATATACATACCCGGACGAGTACGTACATGCTCCATATCGCTCAAATGCCGGATATTCTCTTCGGTATAAGAAACGGGACTTGTCAATTGTTCTAAATTATTTTCTTCCATACAACCTCCTATGTGTACAGCTTATAACATCTTCTTAAATGCGCGGCGGCGTTTGTGCTGAACCGATTCGAACGCACTCCACTGCGCCTGTACTTTCTTGTTCAATTCCAATTCCGGATTGCTTTCTCCATATTTGAATCCCATCTTCTGATAGACCGGAACCAAATCATAGAAAAGCAATGCATTCACACCTTTGCTTTGATATTCAGGCTTAACCCCTACCAGCAACAGGTCAAGGGTATCAGGCTTCCTGATAAACAAAGCCTTCAGCAGATGAAACCATCCGAACGGCAACAATCGGCCTTTTGCTTTCTGAAGAGCTTTAGAAAGTGAAGGCATTGAAATACCGACAGCCACCAGCTCTCCTTCTTCTGTTTCTACCAAAGAAACCATACGCAAGTCAATCAGCGGCAAATACATCTTAATATATTGGTCAATCTGTCTCTGTGTCATCTGCGAATATCCGAAAAGCGGAGCGTATGCCTCATTGATCAGGTCAAAAATCTTCTGTCCGTAATTATATTTTTTTATTTCATTTCTTTTCAGCTTCTTAATTCTCAGCTTATATTTCTGCAAAATAATCTCTGAAATACGGACAAATTTTTCCGGCAGCTTTTCAGGAACAGTCAACTTATATTCTACCCAATCAGCTTCCTTCTCAAAGCCGAGCTTTTCCATGTGAACCGGATAATAAGGATAATTATAGATGGTTGCCATGGTTCCAAGTTGGTCAAAACCTTCCACCAGCATACCCTCCGCATCCATATCTGTAAATCCCAAAGGACCTACAATCGAATTCATTCCTCTGTCCTTACCCCATTGTTCTACAGTTTGAAGCAAAGCTTTGGATACTTCCAAATCATCGATAAAGTCAATCCAACCGAAGCGTACCTCCTTCTTGTTCCACGTTTCATTAGCACGTTTGTTAATGATGGCGGCTACACGCCCCACCACTTTATCTTCTTTATAAGCCAGAAAATATTCAGCCTCACAAAATTCGAATGCAGCATTTTTCTCCGGGCAGAAGGTGCCTAACATGTCATCGTACAAATCAGGTACGGAATAAGGATTATTCTTGTATAACTCGTAGTTGAAGCGAATAAATGTCTTCAGCTCCTTGCTTGAGCTGACTTTCTTGATAGTAATGGCCATCTGTTCGTTATTCTATGAAATTTCAAGCGGTAAATATACGACTTTTTATCCGAAGCAGCCGATTAATTTCCCGAAATTCGTAAAAATGAGCTGGTTTTAGATTATTGTTGCATAATCAGATAAGTGGTATAAGCTATATAGCAGACTACTAGCAACAACCCTTCTACACGAGTTATAGTACGTTTCTTGAAGAACCATCCTACCAACCAGAACAATAAGGCCGAACAGATCAGTACCAAGATATCTACGTTATTAATATTACCCATCGGAAGAGGAGAAATCGATGCACTTGTACCCAACACAAAGAAGATATTGAAGAGGTTGCTCCCGATAACATTACCGATGGCTATACCCGGATTTTTCTTCAGGGCAGCTGTTACAGAAGTTGCCAATTCCGGCAGGGAAGTTCCTCCGGCAACAAGTGTCAGACCGATAATTGATTCGCTGACTCCCAACGAACGGGCTATACCACTTGCTCCGTTGACAAAAAGCTGACCTCCGAAAATCAGCCCGGCAAGGCCACCTATAATAAATATCACGGATTTCCACATCGGAAGTTCCTTCACTTTCTGTTCCTCTTCGGCGCCTTCACTCTGATTATGGGCTATGGCAAAAGTATAACGCATGAAGATCAGAAAGAAACACAACAGCACCAATCCGTCAATCCGGCTGATGACATTGATTCCTTCCCCGTCCAACAATCTATCATTGGAGAAAAAGGCCAATGCCAAGGAAGCAAGAATCACCAAAGGAATTTCCTTGCTCATCGTTCCTTCACCAACCTTCATCGGCATTACGATAGCCGTACATCCGATAATCATTAACACATTGAATATATTACTTCCGACAACGTTACCGATAGCCATCTCAGCACTACCTTGAACGGATGAAATAATACTGATGACAAGCTCAGGTGCAGAAGTTCCGAATGCAACGATAGTTAGTCCGATTACCAAATCGGAAATATTAAAGCGCTTGGCAACCGAAGCGGCTCCATCGGTCAAACAGTTCGCTCCTACTAAAATCAAAGCGAGTCCACCTAAAAGGCAAATTGTATCAATCATTGTAAATTCCTAATTTTAGTTTGTGACAAAGATAAAGCTTCGGATGTTTCAAGAAAAATAATCCGACGAAAAACAGTTTTCCATCTTAATTAATGCGAAGAAACACTCATTAACATTTGATAACAATCAAAAGATAACTGAGCACTTTATACGGAAATCAAAAAGAAAGAAGGAATATCATTAAAATTTAGGAAATAAAACAAAAGGATATCATTAACAAATAAAATAAAGCATTTGCAACCATAATAAGACAAATTATCTTACATATTGACAACACCAGTTCTATTGAGAATCAAAAAAATGGGAAGAATCGGCTCCTTATGCGTGATTTTATAAAGGAAAGGCCTTTACTTCCACCAATTTTCCGGTAACGCCATGAGCATTCCTATTACTTCGGCATAATTCTTTTGCCCCGATGGAATTTTGTTCCCTTTCAGATACAAGGAATAAATCATGTCTTGAATTTTGCCTACCACCGGACTATAACGCTCCGACCAATAGTCTTGTTTATTTTCCAACTGTTCCAAAACCTCGGGGCGAATTTTTTCCAAGCATTCCTGATAGGTTTCATCATCAAAGACAGAACGGGCATTAACTAGAACATACGACAACAATCCAAAATATCCCGAATAACAGACCTCCTTTCGGTTAGAACGGATACAAACCTGATAAGCCCAAAAATTGGCTTCCGCTTCACTACTTACTCCCAACAGATGCGCATACTCATGGGCATAAGTAAAAGGATATTGTACCGGCAACAGTTCACGATTCAACTGCGACTCGGCAAAGAAAGGTCCCATGTATCCCAAAACTCCGACCCACGAATAAAGCTGATTGAACAGAACAAGTTTCGGATGTTGCCATGATTTTGGTTTCGTCAATCCGAATCGGCCGGGTACTTGTGCATAAATCCGTTTCACCTCATCTTCAAGATTCGGAGGTACAGACATGGATGCAGTTGTGAAAGCCTTGTTCAATTGTCCGATATACTCATCGATGAAACGATGGAAACGGACAGAATCATATTCTACCTGTTTGATATCGGAACGGGAAAAGAAATCCCTACGGTAATAATTCATTCCCCATCCCAGATAGAACCAGCAATAAATTCCTAAAAGCACTTCCAGCTCCCTGCGGAAAATCGTTTTCCAACGTACATTTTTCCGCCGTGCATAAAAGGGGTATCCGACAAGCAAAGCAACGGCAACTACCACCACCAACTCTTCCATCGATATCGGTATCCATGACACCATAGCCGACAAAACAGAAGAAATCAGCGGATAAACCGTACGGGCATACCATTCCCCCCAAGCAGGAATATAGCGGCAGACCAAAATCAGCAGCAAGGCAAAAGCCCCTATTCCCCAACGCATGTATTGGAAGGAAAACTTTTTCATATACACAAAGTTACATGTTTTATACAGACATTACTCAAGAAATCCTTATTTTTGCGAAAGGAAATAAAATGTATCATCCTTTAACAAGGATGCGTTTATCATTAATGTCATAATATTACGATATCGCATGGTTCTCAATTACATCTGGATCGCTTTTTTTGTTCTGGCTTTCATTGCAGCCCTGATCCAACTGATATTCTTCGGCAATACGGAAGTCTTTCCGGCCATCATTAACTCAACATTCGACTCGTCAAAGACCGCATTCGAGATTTCATTGGGACTGACCGGTGTGCTTTCGTTGTGGATGGGTATCATGCGTATCGGAGAACAAGGGGGAGTTATCGCAGTATTCTCCCGCATACTGAGTCCGCTGTTCACCAAATTATTTCCGGAAATACCGAAAGGACATCCCGTCACAGGGAGTATTTTCATGAATCTTGCCGCAAATATGCTAGGGTTAGACAATGCAGCCACTCCACTCGGCCTGAAAGCAATGGAAGGATTGCAGTCGATCAACCCGAAGAAAGACAGTGCCAGCAATCCGATGATCATGTTCCTGGTATTGAACACATCGGGACTGACCATCATCCCTATCAGTATCATGGTGTATCGTGCCCAAATGGGAGCCGCCCAACCTACCGATGTTTTTGTACCGATTCTGCTGGCTACTTTCTTCTCGACAATAGCCGGTATCATCACCGTCAGCCTATACCAACGGATCAATCTATTGAACCGTACCATCTTGCTTTTCCTTGGAGGCACCAGTTTGTTCATTGCCGGAATCATCTATCTTTTCAGCACGATGGGAAGAGAGGAAATCAATGTCTATTCAACAACAATAGCCAATGTGTTCCTGTTCCTGATCATTATCGGATTTATTGTGGCCGGAGTACGGAAGAGGATCAACGTTTACGACGCTTTCATCGAAGGGGCTAAAGAAGGGTTCACTACCGCCGTGCGCATCATCCCTTACCTGGTAGCTATATTGGTTGCCATCGGTGTATTCCGCGCATCCGGATGTATGGATTATGTCATTCAGGGAATCGCCGGTTTTATCGGCTGGTGTGGCATCGATACCGATTTTGTAGGAGCCTTACCTACCGCAATGATGAAACCTCTGAGCGGAAGCGGCGCACGTGGCCTGATGGTCGATGCCATGAATACTTACGGAGCCGACTCTTTCGTGGGCCGCTTGTCCTGTATCTTCCAAGGTTCAACCGATACTACCTTCTATATCCTGGCTGTGTATTTCGGCAGCGTCGGTGTAGTCAAGACCCGACATGCCGTACCCTGCGGATTGCTGGCCGACTTGGCAGGAATCATTGCAGCCGTCTTCATCTGTTATTTATTCTTTAACTGATATACGTTATGATTACTTATCAAACCGAAGGGGTAGAAATGCCCGCAATCAAGAAGCGCGAAACGATCGCATGGATTAAGGCGGTAGCCGAAACATACGGGAAAAAGGTTGGCGAAATCGCTTACATCTTCTGTTCCGACGAAAAGATTCTGGAGGTAAACCGACAGTTTCTGCAACACGATTATTATACCGACATCATTACTTTCGACTATTGTGAAGGCAACCGCATAGCAGGCGACCTGTTCATCAGCCTCGATACAGTGCGCACCAATGCCGAACAATTCAAAGCCGAATATGAAACGGAACTTCACCGTGTGATTATCCACGGAATCCTGCACCTCTGCGGCATCAATGACAAAGGCCCGGGAGAACGTGAGATTATGGAAGCTGCCGAAAATAAGGCTCTCGACATGCTGAAAGATTTCCAATAATGATTTACCTTTCAGAAAATACTGCCAGTGGAATCCTGTTGTTTGCAAGCCAAGACAGCAGGATTTTTTCTTTTTATATTGAACTTTATTGAAAGCGTTCATAATTCAGTATCCTACAACCCTGATTTAAGTTCTTTTTTACTGCCCAAGACAAGCTAACCCACTAATTTTTCGTATTTTTGCAGCTGGAATAAATAGATTACGAATGGAATTCAAGTACGATGTAATTGTGATCGGTGCCGGGCATGCAGGCTGTGAAGCAGCGGCAGCAGCGGCCAACTTAGGTTCGAAGACTTGCCTCATTACAATGGACATGAACAAGATCGGACAGATGAGTTGTAACCCTGCCGTCGGAGGTATTGCCAAAGGCCAGATTGTAAGAGAGATTGATGCATTGGGCGGATACATGGGATTGGTAACCGACCGTACCGCCATCCAGTTCCGCATGCTGAACCGGTCGAAAGGTCCGGCAATGTGGAGTCCTCGCGCACAATGCGACCGGGGTAAATTTATCTGGGCATGGCGCGAAATTTTGGAGAATATACCGAACCTGCATATATGGCAAGATACAGTAGAGGAACTTCTGGTGGAAAACGGAGAAGTGACCGGAGTCATAACTTGCTGGGGGGTTACCTTCCATGCAAAATGTGTTATCCTGACAGCCGGAACATTCTTGAACGGCTTGATGCATATCGGCCATAAGATGCTTCCGGGCGGACGTTGCGCCGAACCGGCCTCCTATCACCTTACCGAATCAATCACACGCCACGGCATTACTGCAGGACGAATGAAGACCGGGACACCGGTACGCATCGACGCACGCAGCGTCGATTTCAGTCTGATGGACACCCAAGACGGCGAAAACGATTTCCATCGCTTTTCTTTCATAAGTGAACCCCGTAAACTGAAACAGCTCCAGTGCTGGACCTGTTTTACCAACGAGGAAGTCCATGCGACACTTCGTGGCGGACTGAAAGATTCGCCTTTATACAACGGGCAGATCCAAAGTATCGGTCCTCGTTACTGTCCAAGCATCGAGACCAAGATTGTAACTTTCCCCGACAAGCCACAACATCAGCTCTTTCTGGAGCCGGAAGGAGAAACAACCCGGGAACTCTATTTGAACGGGTTCTCATCCTCCCTTCCGATGGAGATTCAGATAGAAGCATTGAAAAAGATTCCGTGCTTCCGGAATCTGGTAGTTTACCGACCGGGATATGCAATCGAATACGACTATTTCGACCCTACCCAACTCAAGCATACGTTGGAATCGAAAGTAATAAAGAACCTCTTCCTTGCCGGACAGGTCAACGGAACAACGGGATACGAGGAAGCCGGCGGTCAAGGCATCATCGCAGGAATCAACGCACATATCAACTGCCACGGTGGAGAACCGTTTGTCCTGGGTCGCGACGAAGCCTATATCGGAGTTTTGATTGACGATTTGGTAACAAAAGGCGTGGACGAACCTTACCGTATGTTTACATCACGTGCCGAATACCGTATCCTACTCCGTCAAGACGATGCCGACATGCGCCTTACAGAACGAGCATACAAGTTGGGATTGGCCAAGCAAGACAGGTACGATGCCCTCTGCAAGAAACGGGAGGAAATCGAACGGCTGATTGAATTCGCCAAGACATATTCCATCAAGGCCGATAAGATAAACGACGCTTTGGAAAGTTTGGGTACCGCCCGACTCACCCACGGTTGCAAGTTGATTGAACTGTTGAGCCGCCCTCAGATAACCATCGAGAATATCGCTCCTCACATTCCGGCATTCCAAACTGCATTGGATAAGATTACAGAACGGAAAGAAGAGATTATCGAAGCAGCCGAAATACGCATCAAGTACCAGGGATATATTGACCGCGAGCGGATGATTGCCGACAAAATCCACAGATTGGAAAGTATCCGCATCAAAGGCAAATTCGATTATGCCAGTCTGAATTCGTTGTCGACAGAAGCCCGTCAGAAGCTAATCAAAATCGATCCGGAAACGCTGGCACAAGCAAGTCGCATTCCGGGAATATCTCCAAGCGACATCAACGTACTCTTGGTGCTTATGGGACGTTAAGCGACATATATGTTTCACGTGAAACAACAGGTTTAAGAAACAAACATAAAACATTGGATATGAATAAGGAAACATTAAAGAAAAACCTTCGAGAAATACCCGACTTCCCCATTCCGGGTATTTTGTTCTACGACGTAACTACCCTATTCAAAAATGCGGAATGTCTGCAAGGCATGATTGACGACTTGTACGAAATCTACAAGGACAAAGGCATCACGAAGGTAGTGGGTATCGAATCAAGAGGATTCATTCTGGGTGGAGCTTTGGCTGCGCGTTTAGGTGCAGGATTCGTAATGGCGCGCAAACCGGGAAAGCTTCCGGCAGAAGTGATCGAAGAAACTTATGCCAAAGAATATGGAACCGACACAATCCAAATCCACAAGGATTCAATTACAGAAGACGACGTAGTTCTATTGCACGATGATTTATTGGCGACAGGTGGAACGATGGCCGCAGTATATCGCCTTGTACAGAAATGCGGGGCAAAAAAGGCCTATGTCAATTTTGTTATCGAGTTGAAGGGATTGAACGGCAGGAACGCCTTTACCAGCGATGTTGACATAACAACCCTTTTGCAATTGTAATAGGGTTAACCGCATAAACGAACCAGCGGATTGTTGCGGGATAGCATCCGCCACAATCCGCTTTTTTATCAGAAAAAGATCAATAGTCACACAATGGAAGAGCTTAGTACAAACGAATATCTACGGGGTATCGTATTAAACCTGCCGACAGGTCCAGGCATATATCAATACTTGAACAAAGAAGGTACTATCATTTATGTAGGAAAGGCCAAGAACCTGAAGCGCCGGGTCTATTCATATTTTTCGAAAGACCACCAATCAGCAAAAACACGCATATTGGTAAGTAAAATAGCCGATATACGTTACATTGTCGTAAATACAGAAGAAGATGCGCTCCTCCTCGAAAACAACCTTATCAAGAAATACAAGCCCCGGTACAACGTCTTGTTGAAAGACGACAAAAGCTACCCTTCCATCTGTGTCAGTAACGAATATTTTCCACGCGTGTTCAAGACCCATAAGGTGATCAGAAACGGTTCTACCTACTTCGGACCGTATAGCCACATCCCGACCCTGCAAGCCTTGTTGGAGCTTATCAAGCACTTGTATACGTTACGTACCTGTCATCTTGCACTGACGCCCGAAAACATCAAGCAAGGGAAATTCAGCGTGTGTCTGGATTACCATATCAAGAAATGCAAAGGGCCTTGTATCGGACTTCAGACACACGATGAATACATGCAAAACATTGCAGAAATCAAGGAAATTCTCAAGGGAAATACTCAAATCATCAGCAACGCTTTATTGGAAAAGATGATGAAACTGGCAGAGGAACTGAAGTTTGAGGAAGCTCAGAAGGTAAAAGAAAAGTATGATCTGATAGAGAATTTCCGTGCCAAGAGTGAAGTCGTCAGCTCAGTCCTTCACAACATCGATGTATTCTCGATAGAAACGGACGATAAATCAGCTTTCATCAACTATCTTCATATCACCAACGGATGCATCAACCAGGCCTTCACTTTCGAATATAAGATACGATTGAATGAAACTAAGGAGGAGCTACTCCAGTTAGGTATAATCGAAATGAGGGAAAGATACAAAAGCCAGTCGAAAGAAATTATCGTACCTTTCGAGCTGGACATGGAGATGAACGGGGTTACCTTTACCATCCCCCAACGTGGCGACAAGAAGCATCTTCTCGAACTGTCAACGCTGAACGTAAAACAATACAAGGTAGACCGCTTGAAGCAAGCCGAAAAGCTGAATCCCGAACAGCGGAGCGTCCGTTTGATGAAAGAGATTCAAGAGCAGCTGCACATGGAGAAGATGCCAATCCACATTGAATGTTTCGACAATTCAAACATCCAAGGTTCTGATGCAGTAGCGGCCTGTGTAGTCTTCAAGAAAGCACGTCCATGTAAGAAAGAATACCGGAAATACAACATCAAGACCGTTGTCGGACCGGATGATTACGCTTCAATGCAGGAGGTGGTACGACGTCGTTATACACGTATCCTGAACGAACAGGGGGAACTCCCCGACCTTATTCTGACCGATGGTGGAAAAGGCCAGATGGAAGTGGTGCGTGAAGTCATCGAAGATGAACTGAAACTGAACATTCCGATTGCCGGATTGGCTAAAGACAACCGCCACAGGACCTCTGAAGTGCTGTTCGGATTTCCACCTGTAACCATCGGGATCAAGCAAGGAACACCGCTTTTCCACCTTCTTGAAAACATTCAGGACGAAGTACACCGCTTCGCCATCACTTTTCATCGCGACAAACGAAGCAAGAGCCAGATAGCATCAGCACTTGACACCATAAAAGGAATCGGAGAAAAGCGTAAGGCGGCGCTTTTGAAAACATTCAAAAGTGTAGCCAGAATCAGAAAGGCAAGCATCGAAGAAATAGCGGAAGTGATCGGTGAATCAGCCGCAAAAAGCGTAAAGGAGGCCCTCGGATAAAAGCGGTTCTTTTTAGATGAAGACTGGTCAAGAAATGGATTAATTTGTTATCTTTGTAAAATCAGGTAACAATTGTGTTAAGATAAAAAGAAATGAGAGTAGTTGTACAGCGCGTGAGTCATGCTTCAGTTACTATCAACGGAGTATGCAAATCGGCAATCAAGGAAGGCTTTATGGTACTGGTCGGAATTGAAGAAGCCGATTCACAGGAAGATGCCGACTGGCTAAGCAAAAAGATAATCGGTCTGAGAGTATTCGACGATGAAAACGGAGTGATGAACAAATCCATATTGGATGTCGACGGTGAAATTCTTGTCATCAGCCAATTCACCTTGATGGCTTCGACCAAGAAGGGCAACCGTCCCTCCTATATCCGTGCAGCCCGCCACGAAACGGCTATCCCGCTCTATGAATATCTCTGCAACGAACTGAGCATAGGATTAGGAAAACAAGTCGGAACCGGTGAATTCGGAGCTGACATGAAAGTGGAGCTGCTGAACAACGGACCGGTAACCATCTGCATGGATACTAAAAACAAAGAATAAAATGACAATAGAAGAAGCACAGAAGACGGTAGACACGTGGATAAAGACATACGGGGTGCGTTACTTCAGCGAGCTGACCAATATGGCAGTACTAACCGAAGAAGTGGGTGAGCTGGCGCGAATCATGGCCCGGAAGTATGGCGACCAATCGTTCAAAGCAGGCGAGAAATCGGATCTGGGAGATGAAATGGCCGATGTTCTTTGGGTGTTGATCTGCCTGGCAAACCAGACGGGAGTCGACCTCACAGAAGCCTTCCGCAAGAACTTGGAGAAAAAGACCAACCGAGATAAAGAAAGACATAAAAATAATCCTAAACTTTAAGCATTATGAAGTTGAATGAAGATCTTGAAAATGGATACGGTATCGAAGACGAAAACCTGGATCCGGAAAACTTGCACCAACCCGACAAATACCATGTTGCACTAAGTAAATACAACACGGAGCTGAAAGACGATGAAGTGGCTGCAAAAACAGCTCATATCATCGAAAAATACGTAAAGGAAAACGATACGCAGGAGGTAAAGAAATTCCTCTTCCACTGCATTGACCTGACAACCCTCAAGTGTACAGACAGCGAGCTGAGTGTGATGAAGTTTACCCAACATGTCAACGATTTCGTCGACAAATATCCTGATCTCGATAACGTTGCCGCAATCTGTGTCTATCCGAATATGGCCGAAATCGTAAACGACACATTGGAGGCTGACAACGTAAAGATAGCCTGTGTTTCGGGCGGTTTCCCATCATCACAGACATTCACTGAAGTGAAGGTGGCAGAAACAGCGATGGCCCTGCATGGAGGCGCCGACGAAATCGATATTGTCATCAACGTAGGAAAGTTCCTGGCCAATGATTATGAAGGCATGTGCGATGAGATACAGGAATTGAAGGATGTATGCGGAGAAAAGCACCTGAAAGTGATTCTGGAAACCGGAGCGCTCGCAACTGCAAGCAACATCAAAAAAGCCTCTATCCTATCCATGTATTCGGGAGCCGATTTCATCAAGACATCTACAGGAAAAGAAAAGCCGGCCGCTACACCCGAAGCTGCTTACGTTATGTGTCAGGCCATCAAGGAATATCACCTTGAAACCGGCCGTAAAGTAGGTTTTAAGCCCGCTGGTGGCATTAATACCGTAAACGATGCATTGGTATACTATACCATTGTAAAGGAAGTCTTAGGAAAGGAATGGTTGACCAATGAACTCTTCCGTCTGGGAACAAGCCGTCTGGCCAACCTGTTATTATCGGACATTGTAGGCAATGAAGTGAAATTCTTCTAAACCTTCATTCCGACCGATACAATAAAAATCCCCGCAGACTGTTGAAATACACGGTTTGCGGGGATTTTGTTTATCGTTGATATATCATCATTTGGTCCGTTCGATAACGAAATCAATATATGCCGTAAGGGCTGTTCTCATAGTATCATCGGTAGTCTGTGGCAATAGCTCGAGTGCCTTGTCGCGATAACTGTGCATGACTTTCTCTGCATATTCAATGCCACCTTCCTTCTTTACAAACTCGACAAAGCCGGCTATCTCTTCTTTCGTCGCATCCAAAGAGCGGATCCGCAACGCAAGTGCCTTCATCTGTTCATCGGCTGTATTGTTCAAGACATAGAGGGAAGGAAGGGTAAGCTTGCCTTCCAGCATATCATTTCCGGTCGGCTTACCCAATTCCGTATTATCGAAATAGTCAAAGATATCGTCCTTTATCTGAAAAGCCAACCCAATCATTTCACCAAACTGAGCCGCCTTCAAGACATCTTCTTCCGATGCTCCAGCCGATAAGGCACCGCTTTCTGCACTAGCCGTAAACAAAGCTGCCGTCTTCTTACGGATAACATCAAAATAGATACTTTCGGAAAAATCCTTGTTCGATATGTTGTTCAATTGAATAATTTCGCCTTCCGACAAGTTCTGACCCAAGCGTGAAACCAGTGCCACCTGACAGATGTCATTTGTCAGTGCAGCGTGAACCAAACTGGTTGCCAGCATATAATCCCCGACCAAAACAGAAACCTTATTGTTATACAAGGCATTGACAGACGACTGCCCTCTCCGAGTATCGCTTTCATCAACAACATCATCGTGCACCAGACTAGCAGTATGCAACAGTTCAAGTGATATAGCGGCATGTAGAGCTGATTCGGTTATTCCTCCATGCAGCTTAGCCATCAGCATGACCAATATCGGACGCATCATTTTCCCGCTACGCTTCCGGATAAATCTCAGCACTTCATTCAATAAAGGCGTGGAGCTATGCAACGATTCATCAAAAAGCGTTTTAAACTGGTCCAGTTCTTTTTTGATCGGTTCTATGAATAATGTTGTCTTGTCCATGAAATATTATTTGCCTACAAAAGTAATAATAAAAAGGTGAATACGGTATTTTTTTGTATTTTTACATTGAAAACTTAATATTTTTACACGAATGGAGAAACTATTTCTACTCGATGCATATGCATTGATCTATCGCGCTTATTATGCTTTCATCAAAAATCCACGCATAAATTCAAAAGGATTCAATACCTCGGCCATTATGGGATTTGTCAATACGTTGGAGGATGTGTTGAAGAAAGAAAATCCTACCCATATCGGCATTGCCTTCGATCCCGCCGGACCGACTTTCCGTCATGAGGCGTATGAGCAATACAAGGCACAACGGGAGGAAACACCCGAAGCCATCCGTCTCTCCGTTCCTATAATCAAGGATATTATCCGTGCTTACCGCATTCCTATCCTCGAAGTCATGGGGTATGAAGCCGATGATGTTATCGGCACTTTGGCTACTGAGGCTGGTAAGCGAGGTATCACTACTTATATGATGACTCCCGACAAGGATTACGGGCAACTGGTCGCGGACAATGTTTTCATGTACCGTCCGAAATACGGCGACAAAGAATTCGAAGTCATGGGTATCAAGGAGGTGAAGGAGAAGTTCAATATTGAATCTCCGTCGCAAGTTATCGATATGCTCGGACTGATGGGAGATACCGCCGACAACATTCCGGGATGCCCGGGTGTAGGCGAAAAGACGGCACAGAAATTGATTGCCGAATTCGGCAGCATCGAAAACCTATTGGTCAATACCGACAAGCTGAAGGGAGCTATCAAAACAAAAGTTGAAAACAACAAGGAACAGATAAAGTTTTCGAAATTTTTGGCAACCATCAAAATTGATGTACCTATCGTATTGAAGATGGATGAACTGAAAAGGGAAGAGCCCAATGAAGAAGAGCTTCGCAAAATTTTCGAAGAACTGGAATTTCGTACACTCCTTGACCGTGTGTTGAAGAACGATAAGAAAACTGTTGCTCCAACCGGCCCCGTCCAGGGCGATCTCTTTGGCTTATTTGCGACCGAGGAGGCGGAAGATTCAAAAAATTCGAATCTCACAAAGCTTGAGGACCTGAAATACAACTATCAACTTCTTGATACAGAGGATAAAATCGATGATTTTTTACAAATTATCCTTACAAAGAAGATTTTCAGTCTAGATACGGAGACAACAGGTACCGATCCGATTACGGCCGAACTGGTAGGAATGAGCTTCAGCTACGAAGAAAATCAGGCTGTTTATGTACCGGTATCCGCTAATCGCGAGGAAGCGCAAAAAATTATTAATAAATTCAAGCCGATTCTCGAAAATCCCGAAACGCTGAAAGTGGGACAGAACATCAAGTATGATATGTTGGTACTTGGAAACTATGGGGTCGAAGTCGGTGGACCGATGTTCGATACGATGATTGCACACTACGTTCTCCAACCGGAACTGCACCACGGCATGGACTATCTCGCGGAGATTTATCTGAAATATGATACCATCAAGATTGAAGAGCTGATAGGTCCGAAAGGAAAAAATCAGAAGAATATGCGCGACCTCTCTCCTTCCGACGTATATAAATATGCCTGTGAAGATGCAGATGTAACATTGAAACTGAAAAACATTCTTGAAAAGGAATTGAAGGAAAACGGAGTGGAGGACCTGTTCCACAAGATAGAAATGCCGCTTGTCCCGGTACTTGCCTACATGGAAAGGAACGGTGTCCGTATCGATACGGAAGCATTGAAAGAAACATCCCGGCATTTCACATTACGGATGAATCAGATAGAGGAAGAAGTACATCAGCTGGCCGGAACAGATTTCAATATCGCATCTCCCAAACAGGTTGGAGAGGTTCTGTTCGACAGACTGAAGATTACCGACAAGGCAAAGAAGACAAAAACCGGACAGTATGTAACTTCCGAAGAAGTCCTTGAGAGCCTTAGAGGAAAGCATGAAATCGTCGGTAAGATACTGGAGCACCGCGGACTGAAGAAGCTGTTGGGAACTTACATCGATGCACTCCCCCAACTCATCAATCCGAAAACCGGAAGAATACATACCTCATTCAACCAGACTGTCACCGCTACCGGACGACTCAGTTCGAGCAACCCGAACCTGCAGAACATCCCGGTACGCAACGAAGACGGAAAGGAAATCCGTAAGGCATTCATCCCCGACGACGGATGTGAATTCTTCTCAGCCGACTATTCGCAGATCGAGTTACGCATCATGGCCCACCTGAGCGAAGACCCGCACATGATAGAAGCCTTCCAGAAAGGACAGGACATCCATGCAGCCACCGCTGCGAAAATATATAAGGAGAAACTGGAGGATGTAACGCGCGAGCAACGAAGCAAAGCGAAGACAGCCAACTTCGGCATCATCTATGGAATCTCTGTATTCGGACTGGCAGAACGGCTGAATGTAGACAGGAAAGAAGCCAAAGAACTGATTGACGGTTATTTCGAAAACTATCCGAACGTGAAAGCCTACATGGACAAGAGCATTGAGGTAGCCCGCGAAAAAGGATACATCGAAACCATCTTCAAACGCAAACGTTATCTGCCCGATATCAACTCGCGCAATGCGGTCGTGAGAGGCTATGCCGAACGCAATGCCATCAATGCGCCGATACAGGGAAGTGCAGCCGATATCATCAAGGTAGCCATGATCAATATCTACCGACGTTTCAAAGAGGAAGGTATCAAATCGAAAATGATATTGCAGGTTCACGACGAACTGAATTTCAGCGTTTTGCCCGAAGAAAAAGAAAAGGTACAACAAATTGTGATTTCAGAAATGGAATCAGCTTATAAAATGAAAGCTCCATTGCAAGCAGATTGCGGTTGGGGTAAAAATTGGCTTGAAGCACATTAGTGGAAGCCAAGTGTTAATATATCTTTAGAAAGTAACATTTTGCTAATAATTTGCAAATTTATCGTTATTACCTATTGTTTATTTAAATACAATCTGTAATTTCGCCGTAAATTAAAACACAAAATGATAGTTAAACCTTAAAATTCTAAAGATATGAAGACAACCGATTTTATCAGAACCTTATTGGTTTTTACATTGTGTTTTATTGCCAATGTTACAATTTTTGCAGGCAATCCGGATGGAAAACTGATTTATAATGCAGAAGAAGTAGATGGGGTGAAGGTTTCGGAAACAGTCTATAAAATGAACAACGGACTTCTCACCAACTACGAGAAATACTGCTATAAATACAATGATAATAAACAAGTTACAGAAAACTTGATGCAAATATGGGATGGCGATAACAAATGTTGGAACAATCATATGTGTATCAGATATATCTATACAAACAGCGATGTAACCATCAACTATTATGAATGGAATGAAAAGAAAAATGATTTCATTTTGTTACCTGATAGAACAGTTACCATGCAGAATTGAACAAAATACGGAAACAAACAACATAACAAAATAACATTTTCATAAACTCTCTTATAGAAAGGAACAAGTTGTTCGAGACGAATCACTTGTTCCTTTTATATTTTACTCCCTTTGTATCTTCTACACACGCCCCACACTATTATCCCGTTTCCTGTTACTCATTTGTTACCCGGAGTACACGGAGAAACAAAAAAAATCCGTACCTTTGCACCGACAATCTATGATTATCAACGGAATAAATTAGAAACTAGATATATTTATGGCTTTACAATGTGGTATAGTCGGTCTGCCGAACGTGGGTAAATCGACTCTTTTCAATTGCTTATCAAATGCAAAGGCTCAGGCAGCCAACTTCCCTTTCTGTACGATCGAACCGAATGTGGGTGTGATTACAGTACCGGACGACCGTCTGAACAAACTGGCGGAACTGGTCAACCCGGACCGTATCGTTCCTACTACAGTAGAAATCGTGGATATCGCCGGATTGGTGAAAGGCGCCAGCAAGGGTGAAGGCTTGGGCAACAAGTTCCTCGCCAACATCCGCGAAACTGATGCAATCCTGCACGTACTCCGTTGTTTCGACGACGAGAACGTGACGCATGTCGACGGTAGTGTAGACCCGGTACGCGACAAGGAAATCATCGATACAGAATTGCAGCTGAAAGACTTGGAAACTATCGAAAGCCGCATCCAGCGTGTTCAGAAACAGGCTCAGACCGGTGGCGACAAGGTAGCTAAGCAAACTTACGAAGTGCTGGTGAAGTTCAAGGAAGCATTGGAACAGGGCAAGTCGGCACGTACCGTGCAGTTCGAAACCAAGGACGAACAGAAAATCGCTCACGAACTGTTCCTGCTCACTTCAAAACCGGTGATGTATGTCTGCAACGTCGATGAAGCCAGTGCGGTAAGCGGCAACAAATACGTGGAACAGGTACGCGAGGCTGTCAAGGAAGAAGGAGCCGAAATCCTCATCGTTGCAGCCAAGACTGAAGCCGATATCGCCGAACTCGAGACTTACGAAGACCGTCAGATGTTCCTGCAGGAAGTAGGTCTGGAAGAATCGGGCGTGAGCCGCCTCATCCGTGCAGCCTACAAGTTGCTGAACCTCGAAACTTACTTCACTGCCGGTAAGATGGAAGTCCGTGCATGGACATTCCACAAAGGATGGAAAGCTCCCCAGTGTGCCGGAGTTATCCACACCGACTTCGAAAAAGGATTCATCCGTGCCGAAGTCATCAAGTACGACGACTTCATCAAATACGGTTCGGAAGCTGCCGTACGTGAAGCCGGAAAGCTGAATGTGGAAGGCAAGGAATACGTAGTAGAAGACGGAGATATCATGCATTTCCGTTTCAACGTCTAATCATCATTCAATGAAAAGATATCTGATCATAGGAACCGGCGGTGTGGGAGGTAGCATCGCCGGTTTCTTGGCATTGGCAGGCAAGGATGTTACCTGCATTGCACGTGGAAAGCACCTCGAAGCCATGCGCCGCGACGGACTTCACCTGAAATCCGACCTCAAAGGCGAACACTATCTGCCCGTAAAGGCTTTTACCGCTGAAGAATTCGACGGCAAGGCCGATGTAATTTTCGTCTGTGTGAAAGGATATTCCATCGACTCGATCAAGGATGTACTTGAAAGAGCCTCAACCCCCGACACACTGGTCATCCCGATTCTGAACGTCTACGGGACCGGTCCGCGTATCGGCCGCCTGGTACCTTCTGTAACGGTTATCGACGGTTGCATCTACATTGTCGGCTTCGTTTCGGGCGAAGGCGAGATTACCCAAATGGGAACCATCTTCCGCCTGGTATGCGGTGCCCGTCCCGAACAAGGCGTGGCACGCGAACGCATCGAAGAGATTGCCGGAGAGCTCCGCAAATGTGGCATCAAGGTCGATGTTTCCGATGATATCAACCGCGACACCTTCATCAAGTGGGCGTTCATCTCTGCCATGGCTTGCACAGGAGCCTATCACGACGTACCGATGGGCGAAGTACAGCACGAAGGCGAAGAGCGCGATACCTTTATCGGTCTGTCAAAAGAAAGTGCCGAAATCGGCCGCAAATTGGGCGTCCAGTTCCCCGAAGACCCGGTGGCATACAACCTGAAAGTCATCGACAAGCTCGATCCCCACTCTACCGCCTCTATGCAGAAAGACCTGGCACGCGGACATCAATCGGAAATCCAGGGCATGCTCTTCGACATGATCGATCTGGGAGAAAAACTGGGCGTCGACCTCACCACCTATCACAAAGTAGCATCCAAATTCAAGGACCAATGAAACATATAGTAGACATAGAAAACTGGGTACGCAAGGACAACTACAAGTTCTTTCAGGGATTCGCCAACCCCTGGATAGCCATGACCAGCGAAGTGGAATGTACGGAAGCCTACGCATCGGCAAAATCCACCGGGCGTTCATTCTTCCTTTATTACCTCTATGCCATCCTGCGTGCCGCAAACGAAATCGATGAATTCCGCTACCGCGACGACAAGAACGGCAACGTCGTCTTCCACGACCAGGTGGATATCATCACCCCGATAGCCGTGCCCGGCAAGACCTTCTATACCGTGCGCATCCCCTACCACAAGGATTTCGACACCTTCTACGCCGAAGCCCGCCGTATCGTAACCTCCATTCCCGAGGACGGCGACCCGTATGAAACCGACAAGCGCATTGCCGAAGAAGGAGATTTCGACGTCATCCTGCTGAGCGCCATTCCGAAGCTCTATTTCACTTCCATCACCTATACCCAATACCGTGTAGGCCATTCCATGGATTATCCGCTGATGAACGCCGGAAAAGCTGTAAAACGGGAAGGAAAGCTGGTCATGCCGATAGCCTTAAGCGTCAGCCACGCCTTTGTGGACGGTTCGCACATCGCTTTATTCTTTGAAAAAGTAGAACACTATCTAAAAGCAAGTGGAATTAGTCCCACTAAGTGAAGATATTGTGCCATTTGTGATAATTTGCCACAAATGGCACTTATTTTTATACGATTTATATTAAAAAGCAAAAAAATAATTAAAAAGCAAAAAAATAATTAAAAAGCAAAAAAAAATAAAAGAAAATCACTGATTATTAATAGAATCTAGTATCT